>NZ_JARVRZ010000004.1:0-597505 GCF_030209505.1 Plantibacter sp. LMC-P-059a
TCGTCGCCCGCTGCACGGTCTGCTCAGGCGTCCGTGTCGCCATCGCGAGCGCTGCACAGGTGGAGCGGCGGGAGAGCGCCTGGCGTTCGGCCGGCGGATAGATGGCCGGGACGACCGAGTCGGCGAGGGCGTCGGCGTAGGCCGCCGAGCGGGCGAGGAGTCGCGCTTTGCGTGCGTCCAGAACGGCCTGTTGCCGGTGAATCTCAGCCCATTCATCCGAGAACTCCGCGAGCTGCGCGGCGTAGTCATCGCCAGCTCGAACTGCGGAAGTGGTGCTCTCGGTCATGGATCAAGTCCATCATGGACCACTGACATTCCAGATGCTGAGAAGCCCCGCTGGTGGACGTTCCTCGTGTGCCCTTCGACAAGCTCAGGGACCGGAGGGGGTCGCCCAGGGATCGGAGTTGGTCGCTCAGGGACCGAAGGGGTTCGCTCAGGGACCGGGGGGGTTCGCTCAGGGACCGATGGGGTCGCTCATGGACCGGAGGGGGTCACTCAGGGACCGGAGGTGGTTGCTCAGGGGCCGGAGTGCTTCAGGGACCGGGACTGGGCCCTTCGACAAGCTCAGGGACCGGGGAGGGTTACTCCCGGACCCCAGAGAAACCGGATGCACCGCTCCCGGTGACTGAGCTAGTGTCCGGAAGAGACCGACGGGAGCAGCGCGATGGAACCGACGAGCCACACCGACAGCGACCACGGCGACCCCACCGCGGACCGCGACTGCGTCATCGCGGGCGGCGGCCCGGCCGGCATGGTGCTCGGCTACCTCCTCGCCCGGGCAGGCCTCACCGTGACCGTGCTCGAGAAGCACGCCGACTTCTTCCGGGACTTCCGCGGCGACACGATCCACCCGTCGACCATCACCCTGCTCGGCGAGCTCGGCCTGCGCGAGCGGTTCCTGCGGCTAACACTCAACCGACTGCAGACGATGGACGCAGTGATCGACGGCCAGCGCATGACGATGGTCGACTTCCGCACCCTGCCGGCACCCGACCGCTTCCTCGTCCTCGCCCCGCAGTGGGACTTCCTCAACTTCCTCGCCGACGAGGCCGCCGCACTCCCGAACTTCGAGCTCCTCCGGCGAACGGAGGCGACCGGCCTGATCGTGGAGCAGGGCCGAGTGCGTGGCCTGCGTGCGACCACCACGACCGACACCACCCCACCCTCCGACACCACCCCACCCGCCGACACCGACCCGGCAACCGACGCTTCCACCGACATCGAGATCCGCGCCACCCTCACGGTCGCGGCGGACGGACGCACCTCCACACTCCGCGACGCCGCCGGACTCATCCCCGACGAGAGCGGCGTCCCGATCGACGTCCTCTGGTTCAGTCTGCCGAAGCCACCGGACCCACCGCCTCCGACCCTCGCCTACCTCTCGCCGCGCGGCATGGTGCTGACGATCGACCGGGGTGACCGGTACCAGTCCGGCATGGTCATCCGGAAGGGTGGTGCCGACCGGCTCCGAGCCGAGGGCCTACCGGCGCTCCGCCAGCGGATCGTCGATGCCGCACCCGTCCTGCGTCCGGTCGTCGACACCCTCACCGACTGGGACCAGGTCAAGCTCCTCTCGGTGCAGCTCGACCGACTCGACCGCTGGCACCGCCCGGGCTTCATCGCCATCGGCGACGCCGCGCACGCGATGTCACCGATGTTCGGCGTCGGGGTCAACTACGCGATCCAGGACGCGGTCGCCCTGTCCAACGCGATCGCCGGCCACCTCGCCGCAGGAGACGCACCGTCCGCGGTACTCGCGGCGGTCCAACGCCGCCGTGAGCGACCGGTCAGGATCATGCAGCGTATCCAGCGGGCCGGGCATCGGGTCATCTCCCGCACCACCACCGGCGACCGCATCGCACCGCGGTGGGCGATCCGACTCCTACGGCTCGCGACACCCCTCGTCCGACCGCTTGCGGCGAGGTTCATCGGGATCGGACTCCGTCCTGAACACGTCACCGCGGCGGCGCGCAAAGGATAGGGCAGCGGACGACGGCCCTCAAGGCCGAACGATCGTCGACCGGCAGTCGTAGCGTGGACGTCTCAGACGAGACCCGAACGTCTGTGCCGGCGCTGCTCCTCAACCTGGCGTCGGCGCGGCTGTGGGGCGTCGCTTCCGCCACGCCCCACAGCCGTCACCCGGCACGCCGGTCATCCGCGCATCACTCGTAGCGGAGCGACTCCACCGGATCGGCCTTGGCGGCACGGGCGGCCGGCAGCGTTCCGGCGAGGAACGCGATCACCATGACGACCAGGACGATGATCGCGAGCGACGCCGGATCGAACGCGATGAGGTCGAGGCCCGGCAGGTCGGCGAGGAGCGATCCGGAGAGCGCGGCGCTGATGCCGGTACCGGCGAGCACCGCGATGCCGACGCCGATCGCGCTGCCGAGGAAGCCGATGAACGCGGCTTCGAGGCTGAACAACCCGAAGACCTTGCCGCTGCCCATCCCCATGGCCTTCATCAGCCCGATCTCGCGGGTGCGTTCCTGCACGGACATGAGCAGGGTGTTCACGATCCCGAAGCTGGCGGCGAGGAGGGCGATGACCGCGAAGGCGTTGAGGACGAGGACGATGCCGTCGATCACCGTCTTGATGGTGCCGAGCTGGTCCGCGACGGTCGTGCCGGTGTAGCCCGCGTCGGCCAGTCGGTCCTTCAACGCCGTGACCTGCTCGTCGGTGGCGTCCGCGCCGAACCGGATGGATGCCTGCGCGTACCGCTCGACCTGGTCGGACGGGACACCGATGTTCTGCGTCTCGTAGAGGAGGTCGGTGAGCGCGGCGTTCGGCACGATCGAGGCACCGGTGGGCGAGGCGAGGCTCTCCTCGGCGACCCCGACGACGGTCGCGTCCACGGTGTGCTGCGTGCGCTGCGCATCGGTGATCGCGACGGTGACCGTCTGCCCGACCGCGTCGGCGTCGCTTCCGAAGCCGAGCGGTTCCACGTACGACGTGGGGAGCACGAGCTGGAGCGTGTCGGTGTCGTCGTCGGGCTGTGCACCGTCCAGCAGGGTGACGCTCTGTCCGGAGATGAGTCCGCCGACACCGACGACGTACTTCGTGCCGCCGCCCGCCTCGATGTAGTCGGTCGAGATCGACTTCACGGCCTGCACGTCGAGGACGCCGTCGATCCCGCCGAGCTCGTCGAGATCGGTCGGTGTCAGGGCGACGACGGTCGATCCTGGCGCTCCGGCACCGGTGGCGGCGACCGCGTCCGGGTCGTACTCCTTCGGCCCGCTCGTCGCCGCGCCGATGCCCGACCCGGTGTCGGCCGTCTTCGTGACGGTCATCGTGTCGGACGCGCCGACGCTCGACACCGTGTCGTCGATGTAGGCGTTGATGCCGGTGCCGAGCCCGTTCGTCAGCGTGAGCGTGAACGCTCCGACGAAGATCGCCAGGATGGTCAGGATGGTCCGGGTCTTGGACCGGAACGTGTTCGCGACGGCGGTCCCGATGAGGTCGACGGTTCTCATGCGGCCACCGCCTCGTCCTCGACGAGCAGTCCATCTCGGATGAGGATGCGCCGATCGCACCGTGCCGCCAGCTCCTCGTCGTGCGTCACGACGATGAGCGTGATGCCGTTCTCCCGGTTGAGGGAGAAGAGGATGTCCTCGACGACGGTGCCGGTCGCCGTGTCGAGGTTGCCGGTCGGCTCGTCGGCGAAGATGATCCGCGGGTTGTTCACGAGTGCTCGGGCGATCACCGTCCGCTGTTTCTGCCCGCCGGAGAGGTTCACCGCGCGGTTCCGTGCCTTGTCCTCGAGCTGGAGCTGCGCGAGTGCGGCGAGCGCCCGGCGACGTCGGTCACCGCGGCGGACGCCGGCGATCTTCATCGGGAGGAGGACGTTCTCGAGCACCGTCGCGTTGGCGGTGAGGAAGAACTGCTGGAACACGAACCCGAAGGTCTTGTTCCTGGTCGTGTTGAGGCGGCGTCCGCGGAGGGTGCTCGTGTCGACCCCTTCGAGTTCGACGGTGCCGGAACTCGGTGCGTCGAGGAGCGCGAGCACGTGCATGAGCGTGGACTTGCCGGAGCCGCTCTTCCCGACGATCGCGACGCTCTCGCCCGCGTGGATATCGAAGCTCACCCCTTTCAGCGCGTCGAACCGGTTCTGTCCGCGGCCGTAGGAACGCCGGACGTCCCGGACCGAGATGATCGGCGGCGCTGTGGTGCTCTGCATGGTGTCTCCTCGTCTGGGGCCGGGTGCTCCGGCACCAGTCCAGACTCGCCGGGACGCGGGGCTGGCGCGTCCCCCACCGGCGGACACCCGTGTACCGCGTCCGTGGTACCGCGGAATGCCGCGTGCGGAGGAGTCGCCGGGCGCGGGTTCCCGGCAGACTGGGGCCATGACCTCCGCGACGCAGGATCGCCGGGTGCGCGATCCGCGTCCTCGACCTCCGGTGTGGGTGGGCGACGTGGTCGCCGCGGTCCTCATCATCGCCTCGGCCTTCATCCCGTTCCCGAACGCGGAGTTCCGGCCGGGCAGCCCACTCGTCATCGCCCTGGTCGTCGCGCCGGCGCTCCTGCTCCCCCTCCGGCGACACTGGCCCATCCCGGTGCTCGCGGCCGTCATCGCCTGTTACGGGGCGGCGGCGATCACGGGGACCCTCGCTCCCGGTGTGGTGATCGCGGCCGCGATCGCGATGTTCGGGGTGGCCGTGCGGTCCGCGCGGCGGACGACCCTGATCACGGCCGTCGCGACGATGGTCGCCGTCGCCCTCCTCAGCCTGCTCGCGTCGATCGGCAGCTTCGATCCGCGGACGGTGCAGTTCGCGGTGATGATCGCGTTCGCCGCTGCGGCCGGGGACGGGACGCGCTCGCGCCGCGCGTACATCGTGGCGATCACCGAGCGCGCGGAGCGGGCCGAGCAGACCCGCGAGGCCGAGGCGCGGCGTCGGGTGACCGAGGAGCGGCTCCGCATCGCCCGCGACCTCCACGACACCGTCGCCCACCAGATCTCGGTGATCAGCCTGAACGCCGGGGTGGCGTCGAGTTCTCTGGAGTCGCGGCCGGAGAAGGCGAAGGAGGCGCTCGTCTCGATCCGACGGGCCTCGCGGACGGTGCTCGGCGAGATCGGCGATCTGCTCGAGGTCCTGCGGAGCGACGGCGGGGACACTGGCGCAGGCTTCCGTGGAACGCTGCCGCAGCCGGGACTCGACCGACTCGAAGCGTTGATCGCCGAGTTCACCACCGCAGGCCTCGACATCACGACACGGATCGCCCCCGACGCACCGAAGCTGTCGACCGCCACGGACACGGTCGCGTACCGCGTCGTCCAGGAGGGGCTGACGAACGCCCTGAAGCACGGTCCCGAGCGTCGTGCGCACGTGCTCGTCGAGAGCGGCGACGGCAGGATCGTCGTCAGCGTGAGCAACCCGACCGCTCCCGACGTCGCGAGTGGGCAGCTCGACGGAACGCCGACCACCGGGCACGGGCTCCTCGGCATCCGCGAGCGTGTCGCCGCCGTCCGCGGGACCGTCGACGTCGGCCCGACCCCTGGCGGCTGGCGACTGTCCGCGACGCTCCCGACCACCGAGCCGATCGACCCCGAACCGACGCACCCCGAGGAGTCCTCCGCATGACCACCGTGCTCGTCGTCGACGACCAGTCGCTCATCCGACAGGCCGTCTCCGACATCCTCGCGTCGGAGTCCGACCTCGACGTCGTCGGCGAAGCCGTGGACGGCGCTCAGGCGGTGTCGCTCGCCCAGCGGTTGCGACCGGACGTCGTGCTCATGGACATCCGCATGCCCGTGCTGGACGGCATCGGCGCGACCGCGGCGATCTGCGCGGACCCCGGGCTCGCGGACACGCGCGTCCTCATCCTCACGACGTTCGAGGAGGACGAGAACCTCATCGCGACGCTGCGGGCCGGCGCGAGCGGGTTCATCGGCAAGGGCTCGGAGCCCGAGGAGATCGTCCGAGCGGTGCGCGCGGTGCACGCCGGTGACGCACTCCTGTCCCCCGCGGCGACCCGGAGTCTCATCACCAGGTACGTCGTCGTCGCAGACGGGCCGTCGAGTCCGCGCTCGGTACCCGCCGAGCTGGCGCTCCTCACCGAGCGGGAACTCGAGGTGCTGCTCCTCGTCGCCCGCGGACGCTCCAACCAGCAGATCGCCGACGAGCTCGTCATCTCACCGCACACCTCGAAGACCCACGTGAACCGCATCATGACGAAGGTCGCCGCCCACGATCGCGCCCAGCTCGTCATCCTCGCGTACGAGAGCGGTCTGCTCCGGCCGGGCGCCGACGACTGAGCACCCTGCTCCGGCGAGGCACCGACGGCTGAACCGGTACTGTCGTCCTGTCCACGACGCCGTTCGGCGTGCGGGCCCAGCAGACGAGGAAGTGCGATGGCCGGATCCCCCACAGCTCGACGGACGGCGAGCACGCTGCCGCCCCTCACCCCCGGCCCGCACCGGCGACACCTCGGCCTCATCTCGATCGTCGCCTGCTTCGGCGGTCTGCTCTTCGGCTACGACACCGGCGTGATCAACGGAGCGCTGCGCCCGATGACGGCGGAGCTCGGGCTCACCCCACTCACCGAGGGCGTCGTCACCAGTTCCCTCGTCTTCGCCGCCGCCGTCGGCGCGTTGCTCGGCGGTCGGGTGTCCGACGCGTGGGGCCGCCGCCCGAGCATCGTCGCGCTGGCCGTCCTCTTCTTCGTCGGCACGCTCGCGGTCGTCTGCTCGCCGAGCGTCGAACTGCTCGTCGCGGGCCGCATCCTGCTCGGCCTCGCCGTAGGCGGAGCGTCGGCCGTGGTCCCGGTCTACCTCGCCGAGCTCGCCCCGTACGAGATCCGCGGGTCCATCACCGGCCGGAACGAGGTCGCGATCGTCATCGGCCAGTTGTCGGCCTTCGTGATCAACGCGGTGATCGGGAACGTGTTCAGCGAGCACCCGAGCGTGTGGCGGATCATGTTCGCCGTCTGCGCCCTCCCCGCGGTCGCGCTGTTCGTCGGGATGCTGCGGATGCCCGAATCGCCGCGATGGCTCGTCGACCACGGACGCCGCGAGGAGGCACTGGAGGTCCTGCGGACCGTCCGTTCGGACGACCGGGCGGCGGCGGAGCTCGAGGACGTGGAGGCGGCCTCGATCGAGCACCGGAACGAACAGCGGATCGGGCTGCGGGCCGTCCTCCGCAACCCGTGGCTCGTCCGCATCCTGCTCGTCGGCGTCGGGGTGGGCATCGCCCAACAGCTCACCGGCATCAACTCGATCATGTACTACGGCCAGACCGTGCTCGTGGAGTCCGGCTTCGACGAGAGCAGCGCGCTCATCGCCAACATCGCCCCCGGCATCATCGCTGTGATCGGCGGGTTCATCGCCCTCACCTACATGGACCGACTCGACCGACGGAAGACCTTCATCATCGGGTTCTCCCTCACCACCGCCTGCCATCTGCTCATCGGCTGCGCGTCGATGCTGCTCGCACCCGGCGACCCGGCCCGCCCATGGGTCATCCTGTTCCTCGTCGTCGTGTTCGTCGGCTCCATGCAGACGTTCCTCAACGTGGCGGTGTGGGTCTACCTGGCCGAGGTGTTCCCGCTCGGGATGCGCGGCCTGGGCATGGGCGTCTCGATCTTCATGCTCTGGGTCGGCAACGGGTTCCTGTCGCTGTACTTCCCGTCGCTGGTCGACGGGCTCGGCATCACAGGCACCTTCTTCCTGTTCGCGGGCGTCGGGGTGCTCGCGCTCCTGTTCGTCGCCACCCAGGTACCCGAGACCCGCGGTCGCAGCCTCGAGGCGCTCGGCGCGGACGTGACGACGGGGGCGATCTTCACCCGGCGGTGAGGTGGTCGATCAGGATCTTGGTGCCGATGAGGATCAGGATGACGCCGCCGGCGATCTCGGCCGGCTTCCCGAAGCGCTCCCCTACCCGGCGACCGATGAACACGCCGAGGAAGGCGAGCACGAACGTCGTGAGTCCGATGAGGACGACGGCCTCGATGATCGACCCCGGCAGGAACGCGAGCGTGATGCCGATGGCGAGCGCGTCGATGCTCGTCGCCAGCGCCAGGACGAGCAGCCGGCGGACGTCGATGCGGTCGGAGTCGACCTCGGTGTCCTCGTGGCTCGAGAACGCCTCCCAGAGCATCTTCCCGCCGACGAGGGCGAGCAGGCCGAAGGCGACCCAGTGGTCGACCTCCCTGATGTACCGCGCGAACTGTGTGCCGAGCACCCAGCCGATGAGCGGCATGATGGCTTGAAAGACGCCGAAGGTGCCCGCGATCACGAGCGCGTGACGCACGTTGAACCGCCGCATGTGCAGGCCCTTGGTGAGGGCGACGGCGAAGGCGTCGGCTGAGACGCCGAGCGCGATGAGGAGCAGCGGCCAGAACGTCATGTCGCGGGGGTCTTTCTCTGCGGAGCGTCGTGCACGCGGAACCGTGTTCGGGCGATCGCCTCGAGGACCCGTCAACGTTGCCAGGGCGACGGGTGCGCGGCAAGCCGAGGTGCGTGATTGTCAGCGTTTCGGGTCGCCTAACGCCGCAGTTCGGGCGACCGCGAGCTGTTGTCAATACAGCAAAACGTGTACTGTTTTCTCCGTGACCGACACCATGACACCGACCGCGACCCTGACGCACACCGCCGCCCTCGCCCGACTCGGCCACGCCCTGTCGGACGAGACCCGCACGCGCATCCTCCTCACCCTCCGCGAAGCCCCGGCGTTCCCGTCCGATCTCGCCGACGCACTGGGCGTCTCGCGACAGGTCATGTCGAACCAGCTCGCCTGCCTCCGGGGCTGCGGGCTCGTCGAGGGCGTCCGCGAGGGACGGAACACCTGGTACCGCCTGGCGGACCCGCATCTCGCACCCGCGCTCGACGACCTCCTGCGCCTCGTCCTGGTCGTCGACCCCGACTGCTGCTCCGGCGAGCAGTGCACCTGCGCATGAGCGCCGTCGGCCTACCGAGCCCACGCCTCCGCGCCCAGCTGACCCCCGCCAGACGCGCGACCCTGCAGCGGCGCATCCGGTGGATCGTGGCCTCGACGATCGCCTACAACGTCGTCGAAGCGATCGTCGCCCTGTCCGCCGGAGCCGTCGCGTCGTCGGCGGCACTCATCGGATTCGGTCTCGACTCGATCGTCGAGGTGCTGTCCGCCGCAGCGGTCGCCTGGCAGTTCTCGAGCCCCGAGCCCCACCGTCGCGAACGGGTCGCCCTCCGGGTCATCGCCGTGTCGTTCTTCGGCCTCGCCGCCTTCGTCACCGTCGACGCGGTGCGATCACTCGCCGGCTTCTCCACCGCCGAGCACTCGACCGTCGGGATCGTCCTCGCGGCGATCAGCGTCGTCGTCATGCCCGCGTTCTCACTGTTCGAGCGCCGGACCGGGAACGAGCTCGGCTCCGCGTCCGCCGTCGCCGACTCGAAGCAGACGCTCATCTGCTCCTACCTGTCGGCCGCGGTCCTCATCGGTCTCGTCCTCAATAGCACGCTCGGCTGGGCCTGGGCGGACGCCGTGGCCGCCCTCGTCATCGCTGGCTTCGCCGTCAAGGAGGGGCTCGAGGCGTGGCGAGGCGACGCGTGCAAGCGACCGGTCTCCTCGCTCACCTCGGAGGGCTCGGACGCCTGCGACTGCTGCTGAACGCGTGCAGGACGTCACCGGGGCGGGATAGCCTGCAAGCATGCCAGCAGCCGACGCCGCAGACGCTCCCGACATCGAAGCCCTCCTCGCCGCAGCCGCGACCGACCGCTCCCAGGCGCCGGCCTTCGTGACGGCGCTGCTCGAGCGCACGGTGATCGTCGCGGGGACCGTGACCGACGACGGCATGGCGACCCTGGCAGACCTCCTCGACGCGGACGGCAGCTCGGTGCAGCCGTTCTACACCTCCAAGGAGCGCTTCCAGGAGACCCTCCAGGTCGTTCCGACGTTCGAACAGCACCTGCTCGCCCTTCCCTGCCGCGTCCTCTGGCAGATGACCCGAGGCCGCAGGCTCGTCCTCAACCCGCACTCCGCGCACGGCAAGGAGTTCCTCCCGGGCGAGATCGCCCAGCTGCTCGACGGCGAAGCGGTGCTCACCCCAGGCGTGGTCGAGCGCGAGACCCAGGTCATGGTGGGACAGCCGGCCCGCGTCCCACCGGGGATGACCGAGGCGCTGACGGCAGCCCTCGCCGAACACCGCGAGGTCGACGAAGCGATCCTGGGCTGGAAGGTCACCCCGCAGGAGGGCGGCACCTTCGACGAGAGCTACCTCCTCGTCATCGTCGGCGCTCCGAACGCACGCGAGGTCGTCAGCGGCTCCCTCGCCCGGGCGCTCGCGACGTACTCCGTTGGCGTGCCGATCGACGTGATGTACGCGGCACCGGGTGCCAAGCATCTGCTGCAGGGCATCCCGCCGTTCCACCGCCGCAAGCGCGGACTGTTCCGGCGAGGATGAGCAACGAGCAGACCGGGAGGCCCAGGACGGTCGGACGCGTGGGACGGGCGGCACTGGTCGTCATCATCACCCTCGCGGCCCTCACCGCGTGCGTCGGGCCGTCGTCACATCCGGCATCCGGGGGCCCGACGGGAGGGTCGACTCCCCCGGCGTCCTCGTCGCGCGACCTCCCGGACCTGCCGGTCGCCGACTTCCCCGGGCTCGCCTGCGAGCAACTCGCCGGGCCCGACGCCATCGCCGCACTCCTCGGCGACGGTGCCGCCACGGTGGCGGCGTCCATCGCGGAGGCACCCGTCCTCCAGGACGGCGGCACCGTGTGTGGGTGGGCGGACGAGGCGACCGGCGCGGCCCTGACGATCCGCCTCGTCGGCGAGGGTGTCGACCACTGGGCGGCGTTCAACCACTGGTACGAACACACCGACTGGACCGACACCGTCGGCGAGATCAACGGGACGAGGTGCTCGGACGACGGCTGCTCGGTCCATGCCCTCGACGGGGAGCGGTTCATCGAGGTGGACGCCGTCGGCCTCGACGACCCGGACGGGCAGCGCACGGAGGAGATCGCCCGGGCCGCGCTCGCCGCCGCTCCGGCACCCACCCCGCGTCCGGTGGCGTCCGGGACCGGTTCCGGCTCGGGCACCGGCTCCGGCTCGCGTTCCTGCGCCGTCGCGCTGCCCGAGGCAGCGGTGCAGACGATCCTCGGCACGGGTGCGGCGGGCGCGAGCTACGTCAGCACCGCCACCCCGAGCTACCACCTCGCTCAGGACGCCCTCACCCGCGTCGGCGGCCTCGACTGCCGCCTGCTCTCCGCGGACTCGCGCGAACTGCTCCGCTTCACCGTGTTGCCCGGGGGTGCATGGCTGTTCCGCGACGACGCTCCGATCGACGACGCTGGGTCGGCGGGCGACGAGGACGCGTCCGAGACGGCGCAGCGCGGCGAGGACTGGGTCAGCCTGCGGGCACCCGGAGCTGGCGAGGAGACCGCACGGGCCCTGCTGGCCGAGCTGCTCGGCTGAGGGCGACGCGCGAGAGAACCGACGCGCGCTAGCCGGTCGGCCGGTCCGCGAAGGACACGACGACGGCGCCGACCACCGTGGCGACGGTGAGCGCGACGGCGATGACCCACTGGATCCGGGGTGCCGCCCGCCGGATCACGACGACGAGGTGTGCCAGCAGCGCCAGCACTGCGACCGCGCCGATCACGGCGCCCACCACGCCTGGCTCGAACGCCACGACGTGCTCAGTCGCGAAGCTGTCGTCGTCCACCGGGGGCAGGTAGTACGTCGTGGTCGTCTGCATCGCCGCGGCGAGCAGACCGAGCGCGGCGATCACGAGCAGGACGGAGGCTGCGACGATGCGCTGGGCACGGGACATGCCCCCAGTATGGCGAGCGTCGGGTCCTGGACAGACGAACGCCCCACCCAAGGAGCTGTGGGTGGGGCGTTCTGGCCGTTCGTTCGGACGAGTGCCAGTCACTGCTCAGGCGTTGATCGCCTCCGGGTGGTCGACCGAGTCGACGGTGATCTTCCGGGGCTTCGCCCGCTCACTCACCGGGATGATCACGGAGAGCACGCCGCTGTCGTACGACGCCGTGATGCCATCGAGGTCGAGCCCGTCGCCCAGCGTGAACTGCCGGAGGAAGTGTCCGCCGCCTCGCTCACGGGCGAGCCAGCGCACGCCCTCGCGACTGTCGGCCGTGCGCTGTGCGCGGATGGTGAGCTGGCCGCCGTCGACGTCGACGTCGATGGAACCGGGGTCGATGCCGGGCAGGTCGGCCACCATCACGTAGCGGTCGCCGTCACGGTAGAGGTCCACCGGCATGGGCCGGGGTGCGCGAACGGAGTCCAGCACGGAGGCTGCGAAGCGGTCCAGCTGACTGATCGGATCGAGGGTCATTGCCATGAGTGTTCTCCTTCCCTGTCGCCCGATGACGGTCGGGCTCATCGGTTGTCGCTGTCCAGGAGGTGAAGATCCGGGGCTTTGGATCTGCACTTCGTGGTGTAGATTTTTTATACATCGAACGCATAATCCGTTGCAACTCGTTTTCAGGAGATTTCAAGCATGGCTGAGCGTGACTCGACGACACCCGTGTACGGCATCGCCGTCGCGGCCCAACTCGCAGGTGTTCCCGAGGCGACCCTGCGGCTGTTCGAGAGCAAAGGACTACTTACTCCGTCGCGGACGGAGGGCGGCACCCGGCGGTACAGCGAGGATGACCTCGAGCGACTCAAACGCGTGACGGACCTGCGTGACGACGGGGTCAACATCGCGGGGATCGCCCGGGTGCTCGACCTCGAGGACGCCAATCGGGGACTCCAGGACCGACTCGACGCCGCCGAGGACTGAGCGCGGAAGCTGCGCAACAGGTGGCGGCAGGTGGCAGCATGGAGGGATGAGCCTGCAGCGAAGCACTCCGTCAGCCCAGCACGTCGACGCCTCCGGGATCGAAGCCTTCATCGACGCCCTCGAGCACCTGCCGAACGTCGAACCGCACAGCTTCATGCTGCTGCGTTCCGGCCAGGTCGTCGCGGAGGGATGGTGGGCGCCGTACTCCGCGGAGCGGGTGCACCTGCTGTATTCGCTGAGCAAGAGCTTCACCTCCACGGCCGTCGGCTTCGCCGTCGAGGAAGGACTCCTCAGCCTCGACGACACCGTCATCAGCCACTTCCCGGAACTCGACGCCGAGGTGACCGATCCCCGGAGCCGCGCCATGCTCGTGCGGCATGTGCTCGCGATGGCCAGTGGTCACCGTGAGGAGACGATCATGCGGGCGGCGGCGATCGACCCGACGAACCTCGTCCGCGGGTTCCTGCTCCTGCCGCCGGACGAGGACCCCGGCACCGTCTTCGCGTACAACCAGCCGTGCACGTATACGGCCGCGGCGATCATCCAGCGCATCACCGGCGGGACGCTCACCGACTACCTGCGTCCGCGCCTGCTCGACCCGCTCGGCATCGGCGATTTCGACTGGCAGCGGGACGACCAGGGCTTCGAGCTCGGATACAGCGGGCTGCACGCGCGGACGGAGGCGATCGCGTCGCTCGGGCAGCTCTACCTGCAGCGCGGCGTCTGGGAGGGTCAGCAGCTGTTGCCAGAGGCCTGGGTGGCCGAGGCGACGAGGTCGCACATCGCGAACGGTGACGACCCGGAGTCCGATTGGGCGCAGGGGTACGGGTTCCAGTTCTGGATCGCGCGCCACGGGTTCCGAGGCGATGGTGCGTACGGCCAGTACTGCGTCGTCCTGCCGGAGCACGACGTCGTCTTGGCGGTGACCGGTCAGAGCCTCGACATGCAGGCCGTGTTGAACGCCGCGTGGGAGCACCTGTTGCCGGCGTTCGGGCGTGGTGATGAGACGTCGTCGGAGGACGGCGCGAGCGCGGACGCGGACCAGGCACTGCTCGAGCGGCTCGCCGGCCTGGCGCTGCCGCCGGTCGGGGTCTCGGGAGATCAGGGTGTTCCCGACGCGGAGCCCGGGGCATCGGAGGCATCGTTCCGGGAGCTCGTCGGGTGGACGTTCGCTGCCGATCCCGGTTCAGCGCTCCCGCAGCTGACGGCGCTGGAGGTCGTGTCAGGCGACGGAGATCAGGTGCTGCTGGTCGTGCACGAGGGTGACGACCGAGTGGAGATCGTGCCTGGTTTCGGTGAGTGGCGGACGCACGGTCCGGTCGTGGCGAGTGCTGCGTGGGGTGCCGATGACGAGAGTGGCGCGGGTGGTGTCGGCGTGCTGCGGGTCGAGGTGATCTTCGTCGAGACCCCGCATCGGATGCATCTCGTCGTCGATCCGGCCGCAGGCACGTTCGACGCTTGGTGGGAGACGACGCCGCTGCGGACGTCGCGGCTCGCCGAGGTGCGGCGTCCGAGTGAGGTCGTCGACGGTAGTGGTTCGTCCGCTTGGTGATCTGACGCCGATGGCGGGCCGGGGAGTCGAAGGGTAGGTCAAGCGCCCTTCGACAAGCTCAGGGACCGAGCTGATCCGGCCACACCTCCGCCGGTCACTGAGCACACCTCCCCGCCGGTCACTGAGCCTGTCGAAGTGCGCACGAGGAACCCTTCGACAAGCTCAGGGACCGAGACGTTCGGCGCACAGGTCCGCCGGTCACGAGCACGCCGAAGTGCGTTCGGGGCGCCCTCCGGCGGGCTCGGACCGGGACGTTCCGGTCACACCTCCACCGGTAACTGAGCCTGTCGAAGTGTTGAGGGACACAGGCAGCGTCCTGCCTGTGCGCGCACTCGACTCCGGTCACTGAGCCTGTCGAAGTGCGCACGTGGAGCCTGTCGACAGGCCCAGGCACCGAGGCATTCCGGGCACGCCCCCGCCGGTCACTGAGCCTGTCGAAGTGCGCACGAGGAACCCTTCGACAAGCTCAGGGACCGGGATGGTCAGAACGGTGCGGGGTCCGGGGCTGTCCGGTGGTGTTTGCCGTCGGGTGTGGTCCAGTCGAGGACGCCGTCCGGTTGATGGTCGAGGTTCCAGCCCGGCAGGTGTTTCATCCGGTGGTGATGTCGGCAGAGGCAGGCGAGATTCCCGACATCCGTTGTCCCGCCGTCCTGCCAGGCGACCGAGTGGTCGAGGTCGCAGGCCCTGGCTCGACGCCCGCAGCCGGGTGCGCGACAGGTGCCGTCTCGGAGGCGCACCGCCCGCTGGAGATCGGCGGGCACTCGGTACTGGCCTCGGCCGACGGAGAGGACTGCTCCGGTTTCGGGCTGGACGAGGATGCGGGTGAAAGAGGGTGCGTTGACCGCGATACGGGCCGCGGTCTCGGGATCGATCGGCCCGTATCCGTCGAGCGTGGCGGGTGCGTCGGAGACCCCGGCCATGCTGAGTGCTGGGACGGTGATCTGTACGGTGGGCTTGATGTGCTCCTGGACCTCGATCGGGTGCGGGAGCACGGGGTTCGAGGCGACGTCGTCCGGGGTGACGCCGGTGAGGGCCAGTGCCGCGAGGGCGTCGGCCTGCAGCTGAGCGCAGGTGCGCTGGTCGCCCGCGCGACGTGCCTCGGATGCTGCGCTCTCGAGGCGCTCGACGATGCCCTGCGCGATGGGCGCGGTCGTGAACAGGTGGACCCACGCCATGCCATCCGAGGCGGATTCGAATTCGATGCGGCGGTCTGCCTCGGAGCGCACGGCTCGGGCGGTGATGGATTCTGGGTGGAGTCGCTCGCGGAGGTCCTTCGCGCGTTTCTTGAGCCGCGCGGCGGTCAATCGCTTGGCCATCGGGAGCACCTCGGCGAGAAACGAAGCGCGACCGGCGTTGGGGACCTCGCGCAGTTGGTCGGTGATCGTGCGCGCATGCCGGCCGGAGATCCTGCCGGCCTCGAGCGCCGCCAACACGGACGCTGCCTCGTTCACGAGGCGCTCGGCGTCGTCCGTGGCGTGCAGGACGGTCCGCTCGGACGAGCGGGTCGCCATCGCGAGCATCGCGCACGTCGAGCGGCGCGACAGCGCGCGCCGCTCCGCGGGTGGATAGATGGCGGGGACCACCGTGTCTGCGAGGGCGTCCGCGTACGCAGCAGATTTGGCGAGCAGGCGCGCTTCACGCGCATCGAGCACGGCGCGCAGTCGACCGATCTCGGCGTACTCGTCCGAGAACTCCGCGAGCTGCGCGGCGTACTCGTCGCTCGCGCGGATCGCGGTGGCGGTGCTCTCGGTCATGACTCCAGTCCACCATGGACCACTGACATTCCAGATGCCGAGTTCGGGCTGATGTGGACGAAACTCGTGAGCACTTCGACAGGCTCAGTGACCGGGGCTGGTCGGTCGGATTCGGTCGGGTCGCGGGCCTGCCACTCGGCACACCTCGACAAGCCCGGCGACCGAGCTTGGCCCGGTGTGGAGGCGACTCCGTGAGCACTTCGACAAGCTCAGTGACCGGAGCTGGTCGGTCGGAGATGCTCTGATCCCTGAGCCTGTCGAAGGGCACACCTCGACAAGCTCAGTGACCGGGTTGGGTTGGGCGGAGATGCTCTGGTCCCTGAGCTTGTCGACGGGCACACCTCGACAGGCACGGCGACCGGGCAGGTGCGGGCGGGCAGGTTCCACGCCTCACGCACGACACCGACGAGGGCTCTGACGCACGCCCGACGACCCACCGACGCTACGCTGCTGAGCACACACGCCGTCACGATGGAGAGACCGCATGAGAGCCCTACGCATCACCGCCCCGAACACGGCGACCGTCCTCGACCGACCGGACCCGCAGCCCGGCCCCGGCGACGTCCTCATCCGCATCGAACGCGCCGGACTCTGTGGCACGGACGTCGCCCTCTTCCGCGGCACGATGCCCTACCTCGCCGACGGCCGCACCACCCTGCCCCTCCAACCGGGCCACGAGTGGGCGGGTCGGGTGGTCGCGGTGGGCGACGGCGTCACCACGGCGACCCCGGGAGACCTCGTCACGGGCGACACCTTCATCGGCTGCGGACACTGCGACCGCTGCACGTCCGGACGCCACCACCTCTGCCCGGAGCACCTCGAACTCGGCGTCCTCGGTCAACTCGACGGCGCCCTCGCGGAACTCCTCGTCCTCCCCGAACGCGCCGTGCACCGCCTCCCGCCAGGCGTCGACGCCGACCTCGGTGCGATGGTCGAGCCGGCCTCGTGCTCCCTCCGCGGCGTCCGTCTCACAGACCCCGGCCCCGACGACCGCGTGCTCGTGTGGGGCGCGGGGACCCTCGGCATGTTCGCCGCACTCTTCGCCGCCCAGACCGGAGCCACCGTCACCGTGGCCGCCCGACGCGAGTCCGATCGGGGGTTCGCAGCCGGGTTCGGCCTCGACACCCGCGACCCGGAGGAGCTCGGCGACGAGCGGTTCGACGTCATCATCGAAGCCACCGGATCGAGCGACGTGACCCGTCGCCTGCTCGACAACGCCACCGCGGGCGTCCGCATCGCCCTCCTCGGGGTGCCCTCCGGCGACGCCGGCCTCCCCTCGGGCACGCTCATCGCCCGCGATGCGACCGTCCACGCCGTCCTCGGCGGTTCGGCGTCCATCGACGAAGCCGCCAGCCGGTTCGCCACCATGCCCGACACCGTCCGACGCCTGATCGGCACCGTGATCACCCTCGACGAGGTCCCACAGGTCCTCGCCGACGGACTCCCCCGAGCGACCGGAGCCGGACCGAAGACGCAGATCCGGTTCTGAAGGGGCTGGAGCCCAGCGCCCTCACACGGAGTCGCGCTCCACCAACCCGCACGGGATCGTCGTCATCTCGGGGACGTCCTCACCGGCGATCAGCCGGTGGAGGGTCTGCACGAGCAGCGCCCCCTTCTCAGCGGTGCGGAGGTCGACGGTCGTCAACGCCGGGTAGGCGTCCGCGGCGAACACGTTGTCGTCGACCGAGGTCATCGCGATCCGCACGGGCACCGGGATCCCCCGGTCGCGCAGCACCCCGAGTGCCCCGGTCGCCATCTGTGCGGAGGCCGCGAACACCGCGTCGACCGGTCGCCCGCCGGCCAGCAACCGCTCCATCGCCCGGGCACCGCTCGTGGGCGTGAAGTCGCCCTCTTCCTGAAGCCCCGGCTCGATGCCTGCGGCACCCAGCGTGCGTCGCCACCCGGCCAGACGGTCGACGCCGGCCGCGGTGTCGAGCGGACCGGCGATCGTCGCGATGTGACGCCGACCCGCGTCGACGAGCCGCTGCGTCGCGAGCGCCCCCGCCTCCACGTTGTCGACGTCGACGACGTGCCCTGGCGGATCCGCCGGTTCGAGCCCGCGGACCCCGAAGACCACCGGGAGCGAGGCCGAGAGCTTGGCGTACGCCTGCATGCTCGTGTGGTGGGACAGCACCAGCGCCCCGTCGACGTTGCCGCCCGTGAGGAACCGGCGCGTCTTGTCGGGGTCGACGTCGGACTCGATCAGGAGCGTCAGCGTGTAGTCCGTCGACGACGCGTACATGGCCGCGCCCTGGATGACCTCGGCGAAGTACGGGTCGGCGAAGAACTCCGCCGTGCGCTGCGGGATGACCATCGCGATCGTCTGCGCCCGACGCCGGACGAGGCTGCGGGCCGCGCGATTGGGCACGTAGTGCAGTTGCTCGACGGCGGCGTTCACGGAGGCCACCGCCTCCGGGGTCACCTGGGAGGACCCGTTGATGACCCGGGAGGCGGTGGACTTCGAGACGCCGGCGAGCGCCGCGACCGCGATGAGTGTGGGGACGGTGATGTCCGCATCGGTGTCGATGGTGTGTCTCCTCAGTCGTGCCGGTGTGAAGACACCTTATGCGGCGCGGGCGTCACCCCTTGACCGCGCCCTGCATGATCCCGGCGACCAACTGCTTGCCCGCGAGGATGAAGAGGATCAGCAGGGGGATGACCGACAGCACGGCACCGGCGAGGACGAGCGAGTGGTCGGGTGTCTGTCCCCCGCTGGCGCTCAGTGCGGCGAGCGCCGTCTGCACGCTCGGGTTCCGTGGGCCGAGCACGAGGAGTGGCCAGAGGAAATCCGTCCATGCGGCCATGAAGGTGAAGAGCGCGAGGACCGCCATCGCCGGACGTGCGGCCGGGAGGGCGACGTGCCAGAACGTGCCCCACATGGAGGCGCCGTCGACCCTGGCCGCTTCGATGAGCTCGTCGGGGATGACGTCGACGAGGTATTGCCGCATGAAGAAGACGCCGAACGCCGTGACCAGTCCCGGGATGATGACGGCCTGCAGCGTCCCGACCCACTGCCATTCGGCCATGAGCATGAAGAGCGGGATGATGCCGAGCTGGGTGGGGATGGCCATGGTGGCGATCACGGCGAGTAGCAGGCCGTTGCTGGCCCGGAACTTCAGTTTCGCGAAGGAGTATCCGGCGAGCGTGGAGAAGAACACGACGGAGACGGTGATCGCGCCCGAGATGATGACGCTGTTCGCGAGGGCCTGGAGGAAGGGCGCCGACTCGAACACCTTCGTCGCGTTGCTGAGGAAGTTCGGGCCCGGGAGGATCGCCGGCGGCACGAGGTTGGTGTCGGACGACTGCCGACTGGAGATGACGAACGACCACCACAGCGGGAACGCCGAGATCGCGAAGAAGGCGATGAGGATGGCGTAGGTGAGGACACCGGGGCGTTCGTGGTCCTTCCCCTTCCGGTACTGCGGTGCCGCGGGCGTCACGGGTGGCGCGGTCCGGGTGCGTTCCATCAGGGTGCTCATGCTCGTCCGCCTCGCTGCTCGGTGGTGCTCGTGGTGTCCGCGCGGCTCGTGGACGTCGCACGTCGCTTGGTCGACGCCATGGTGATCGCCCGCGTCGTGATGAGGGGGTCGCGCACCTTCGGGATGCGCACCGGGCGTGCGTCGTTCGTGCGGATCGCCCGGGTGATCGCGAAGTTGATGAGCCCGGCGAGGATGATCACGAGGAACAGGATCCACGCCGTCGCGGAGGCCCGCCCGAAGTCGCGCCTCGGGAAGGCGAGTTCGTACAGGTAGAGCACGATCGTCTGGAACTGCCGGTCCGATCCCCCGTTGCTGCGAGGGTCGAAGAGCTTCGGTTCCGTGAAGATCTGGAGCCCGCCGATCGTCGAGGTGATGACGACGAAGATGAGCGTCGGCCTGATCATCGGGATCGTGATCGACCAGAACCGTCGGATCTTGTTTGCCCCGTCGAGGGCGGCCGACTCGTAGACGTCGCGCGGGATGGCCTGCATCGCCGCGAGGAGGATGAGGGCGTTGTACCCGGTCCAGCGCCAGTTCACCATGCTCGCGATGGCGACATGGGAGGGGAAGACATCGAACGCCCACCGGATCGGGTCGAGCCCGAACGCCTCGAGGAGCCCGGCGATCGGTCCGTGGTACTGGTTGAAGATCTGCAGGAAGATGACGGCGACGGCGACCGGCGCGACGATGTACGGCAGCAGGATGCTCATCCGCCAGAAGGTTCGTCCGCGAAGCGTCTGGTCGAGGAGCGCCGCGATCACCGTCGCGATGACGAGCTGCGGGACGGCCGACAGCAGGAAGATGCTGATCGTGTTGCCGAACGCGTTCCAGAAGAACGGGTCGGAGAGGACCGAGACGTAGTTGTCGAGTCCGACGAAGTCGCCCTGACCCTTCAGGAGGTGCCACTCGTAGAGCGACACGTTGAAGGTGTAGACGATCGGGAAGATGCCGATGAGGGCGAAGAGGATGAAGAACGGCGCGATGTACAGGTACGGCGACGCGCGGTAGTCGAAGCGGTTCAGCTTCTGTCTCAAGGTCAGGGCGGCCGGTGGCCGGCGGACGGTTGCGGTGCTGGTCATGGCTCTGCCAATCCGGAGGAGGGAGCGGGAGGGGTGCCGGGGCGTCCGCGTGCGAACGGACGCCCCGGCGAGCTGCGTCGGAGAGGAGGTCAGCCGACGAGCTGGTCGAGCAGCTTGACCGCCTCGTTCCAGGCGGTCTCACCGTCGGTGATCTCGCCCTGGCTCACGCGGTCGAGGATCGGACCGAACACGTTGTCCTGGATGTTGGAGTCCTCAGGACCCTTCACCTGGGCGACGACGCCTTCGGATCGTGCGGCGAAGATCTCACCGACCGGTGCGTCGTTGAAGAACGGGTTGGTGGAGCCCTTCACGAGCTCCTGCCCGTCGAGCGTGCTCGGGAACGGACCGGCGAGTTCGAACGACGCCGCCTGCGCCTCGGGGGACGCGAGCCAGAGGGCGAGCTCGGCCGCCTCCTCCTTGTGCTCGGAGTTCTCGGCGACACCGAGGAACGCGCCACCCCAGTTGGCCGCGCCGCCGGGCATCACATCGGCGAAGTCCCAGCCGCTGTCGGTCGTGCCCTCGTCGTAGTAGCCCTGGACGATGCCGAGCATCCAGCTCGGGCACATGTAGGTGGCGAACTTGCCCTCCTTGGCCTCCGGACCGACGTCCCAGCCGGGGAGCCCGGCACCGAGGCCGGCGTTCTCCGCCTCGACGATCTTCTCGAACTGCTCCTTGAGCACGTCGTTGCCCTCGATGTTCAGGGTCTCGCCGTCGGCCTTGTAGTAGCCCTCCTCCTGCTGGTTCACGAACGAGTTCCAGAAGAATCGGGGGCTGTGATAGAACGCCTTGCCGGTCGCGGCGACGTACTCCTCACCGACCTCGAAGAAGCGGTCCCAGGTCGCGTCCTCGCCGCCGAGGTACTCGGCGACGGCGGCCCGGTCGCTCGGCAGGCCGGCGGCGGCGAAGAGGTCGCCGCGGTAGCAGATGCCCTGCGGGCCGATGTCGAGACCGGCGCCGATCACGCGGCCCTCGGCGTCGGTTCCCTGCTCGTACTTCCAGTCGAGCCAGGTGTCCTTGACGTCCTCGATGCCGTAGTCACGCAGGTCGACGAAGGAGTCGCTCACCTCGGAGATGGTGCCGAGCCAGCCCTCCTCGATGGCGACGACGTCGCTGAGGCCGGTGCCGGCGGCGATCTTCGCGTACGCGTCGTCACGGGCCGCGCCACCACCCTCGAGGTTGGTCGCCTCGATGGTGATGTTCGGGTGCTCCTCCATGTACTTCTCGTAGTTGGCGTCGACGCCCATGGTGCCGAACGTGGTGATCGAGAGGGTGATCTTCTCGTCACCACCGCCGGCGGCGGGCGAGCTGCACCCGCTGGCCAGGACGGCGAGGATCGAGGCCCCCGCGATGGATGCGGCGGCGATGCCGCGGCGCGTGCTGTTCACAGTCACTCCTTTGTGTGTGCGCTTCGGTGGCCGCTGAACCCGTCTGCAGGGTCCGCGGCGCGATCCCGTGGGAACGTTCCCACGGGCATGCAGGACACACTAAGCGCTCGTTCGGACGAGGTCAAGAGAGCGCTCTCATTTGTTGCAGAACCGGTTGCCCGACGGTGAACGGTCAGCGACGGGGAGATACGAGCGGTCGCTCCGCGTTCCGATCCGGTCAGAATCATGATCGACTCATACCCATGACCGGCTTTGATTCAGGCTTCCTCGACCTCGACGAACCGCTCGCGCTCCCCGCGCCGGCCGACCCGCAGGAACGCGCTCGACTCCGGCACCTCGACTACACGCACTTCTCCGTCCTCCTCGATCCCGACCGCCGGCTCGCGGCGGCCACGGCGGTGAACATCGACGGCGCCGCCCTGCTCGACCTGGGTCGCGGCGACGACTGGCACCTCGACGAGCGCATCCCGGCCGACGAGCAGGCCGGGCCGGAGCTGTACGCACGGAACGACCTCGACCGCGGCCACCTCGTGCGCCGCCGAGACCCCGTGTGGGGTCCCGCGGACGTCGCCCGCCGGGCCAACGTCGACACCTTCTGCTACACGAACGCCGCTCCACAGGCCGCGGACTTCAACCAGTCCCTCGAACTCTGGAACGGCCTCGAGGACCTCGTCCTCGAGTACGCCTCGGCCGGGCGGCTGCGGCTGTCCGTCTTCACCGGCCCCGTGGTCGAGGCCGACGACCCGCTCTACCGCGGCATCCGCATCCCGAAGCGGTTCTGGAAGGTGGCGGCATGGTCGTCGGCCGGTGCACTGGCGGCCTCCGGCTACCTCCTCGACCAGTCCGCGCAGCTCGACGACATCGACCTCGACGAGCCGACGGCTACGGGCGATCGCGACGACGACGCCGTTCCCCCGCTCGGCCCGTTCCGCACCTTCCAGCTGCCGATCCTCGACCTCGAGAGCATCACGGGCCTCGACTTCGGGACGCTGAGCCGGGCGGACGTCCTGGAAGCCGCCCCGGCGACGGTCCGGCCCGACATCGACACCTGGATCGAGCTGGAACGGCCCGGCGATCTGCGGTTCTGAGCCGACGCGACCAGCCCTGGCATTCCCCGACTACCAGTAAGGCGAGCCTCAGTTAGGGTTCCCTTGGTTCCCTGCATCGGCCTGCCTATGCTGCACGGGTGAGCGCATCGCGCGCCGCATCGCCGAAGGAGTCCCCGTGCACGAGCAACGCCTGTCCACCTCCGTCCTCGTCATCGGAACGGGCGGCTCCGGCCTCCGCGCAGCGATCGAACTCGCCGAACGGGGTGTCGACGTCATCGCCGTCGGCAAGCGCCAGAAGGCCGACGCACACACCTCGCTCGCGGCCGGCGGCATCAACGCGGCGCTCGCGACGATCGATCCCGAGGACTCCTGGCAGCAGCACGCCGCCGACACCCTCAAGGAGAGCTACCTGCTCGCCAACCCGCACACCGTGCAGATCGTGACCGAGGGGGCCGCCCGCGGGATCGAGGACCTCGAGCGCTACGGCATGCCCTTCGCCCGCGAGGAGGACGGCCGGATCTCGCAGCGGTTCTTCGGTGCCCACACCTTCCGGCGCACGGCCTTCGCCGGCGACTACACCGGGCTCGAGATCCAGCGCACGCTCGTGAACCGGGCGGCGCAGCTGGACATCCCGATCCTCGACACCGTGTACATCACGAGACTCCTGGTTCGGGACAACGTCATCTTCGGTGCGTACGGCTTCGATCTCGAGAACGGGACCCGCTACCTCATCCACGCCGACGCCGTGATCCTGGCGGCGGGTGGCCACAACCGCATCTGGCGACGCACCTCCTCACGCCGTGACGAGAACACGGGTGACTCGTTCCGCCTCGCGGTCGAGGCCGGCGGTCGGATCCGCGACCCCGAGCTCGTCCAGTTCCACCCCTCAGGTCTCATCGAGCCCGAGAACGCGGCGGGGACCCTCGTCTCCGAGGCGGCGCGCGGCGAGGGCGGCATCCTCCGCAACGGGCTCGGCGAGCGTTTCATGGCGCGGTACGACCCGGAGCGCATGGAACTGTCGACCCGCGACCGCGTCGCCCTGGCCGCGTACACCGAGATCAAGGAGGGGCGAGGCACCCCGAACGGCGGCGTGCTCCTCGACGTCTCGCACCTGCCGCGCGAGACGATCATGCGGCGTCTGCCACGCGTCTACCAGACGCTGCTGGAGCTGCAGATGCTCGACATCACCACCACCCCGATCGAGATCGCCCCGACGGCGCATTACTCGATGGGCGGCGTGTGGGTGCGGCCCGAGGACCACGGGACGGACGTCGACGGACTGTACGCGATCGGCGAGGCGTCGTCCGGATTGCACGGCGCGAACCGGCTCGGCGGCAACTCCCTCATCGAACTGCTCGTGTTCGGGCGCATCGTCGGCGAGGCCGCAGCCCAGTACTCCGCGGGCCTCGAGGCCCACGTCCGTTCCGCGGAGGCGGTCGACGAGGCTCGGGCGGAGATCGACGGGCTCCTCGCCAGCGACGGTCCCGAGAACGTCCGCGCCCTCCAACGCGCGATCCGGAACACGATGACCGAGCACGCGGGTGTCGTCCGCGACGAGGCCGGACTCCTCGCCGGGCTCACCGAGCTGGATGCGATCGAGGCGCGGATCGCAGACGTCGGTGTCCACCCCGACATCGCGGGGTTCCAGGACCTCGCCCACGCCTTCGACTTGAAGTCGGCCGCCCTCGCAGCGCGGGCCACGCTCGAAGCGGCGCTCGAACGCCGCGAGACCCGCGGGTGCCACAACCGGTCCGACTTCCCGGAGCTCGACGAGGAGCTGCAGGTGAACCTCGTGTGGTCGGGCCCCGGCCGGATCGGGCGCGAAGCGATCCCCGCCATCCCGGCGGAGATCCAGGAGCTCATGCAGGACGTCTCCGTCGTCGGCAAGCTCGTGGAGTAGGGCGGAGCCCCGGTCCCTGAGCCCCACCCCGGTCCCTGAGCTTGTCGAAGGGCTAGCCGCGCCCCTCGCCACGTTCGAGGGTCGCGCCGATCACCCGGAGGCTCTCGATGAGCACCGAGATCTGATCACGGCTGAGGCCGGACAGCATCGCGTTCTCGTCAGCCACCAGGCGGCGCATCGCCTCGTCCACCCGCTGCCGGCCGAGCGTCGTGAGGACGACGATCTTGCTCCGGCCGTCGGCCGCGTTCTTCTGGCGGACGACCAGGGAACGCGCTGCCAGGCGGTCGAGCTGGCTCGCGAGGTTGCCGCTGGTGACGTGGAGTCGGCCGGCGAGCATCGACGGGGTCATCCCCTCGGCGCCGTGCTGCCGCAGCATGGAGAGGAACTCGAACTCCCACGGCCGCAGCTTGCTGGCCGCGAAGGACACCCGACGGACCTCCTGGAGGTGCGGGACGAGCCGGCGCAGGCGCGACACGACGTCGAGCGGCGCGAAGTCCACGTCGGGCAATGCCGCGGCCCAGGCGTCGATGACGATGTCCACATCGTCGTCATCACCCATCGCCATCGTCGGTCCTCCTCGTGTCCTCGCCAACGCTACCCTGGGCTCCGCCACAGCTGGAGGATAGGCGTCCGCTCACGCCGCTGTGGTAAGCGATCCGTCGCGGTGACCCACCGCGGTGATCCGTCTCAGCGGACGACGAGTGCCCCGAGTCCGTCGACGAGGAGTCCGACGCCGAAGGCGAACCCCTCCGCCTGCTCGTCGGGGCCTCGCGGGTCGGACGTCGCGCCGGCGCCGAGCACGCCGACGCTGTCGTACTGCAGGCGCTGCTGCTCGTGGGACACATGACCGAGGACGAAGTGCAGGAGCGCGGTGCCCGCTCGTCGGGTGGTCGCCTCGTCGAGACCGGCGAGCGCCACGGCGTCCGTCAGCCGGCGGAGGACGCGTCCGGAGCCGAGCCCGAGCGCGTAGGTGCTCGAGACGACCTCGGCGCCGTCGCGGTAGGCGAGCAGGGCGTCCCGGAGGGCTGCTGCCTCGATCCGGGTCCGTTCCCGCCAGTCGGCGCCGGCGTCTGCGACCGCGTCGACCGGGGCCGGGTGGGCGTCGACGATGCGGTCGGCGAGTTCGGCGATGAGGGTCTGCTTGTTCTCGAAGTGCCAATAGAGCGCGCTCGGCTGGACGTCGAGGGAGGCGGCCAAGCGACGCATGGTGAGGTCTGCCAGGCCGTGGTCGTCGAGGATCCGGAGGGCGACGTCGGCCACGTCGTCGCGCCGATGGCGACGGGTGGTTGCGGAACCGGACATGGTTCCAACTATAGTGAACGCTGTTCAGGTGAACAGTGTTCAGGTGGGATTCGACCACCCGGACCGCTTGGACGGATCGACCACCCTCCCCGAGACAGAGGCACCACATGAGCAGGCTCCGGATCGACGCGACCGACATCGCCCGCATCGCCGTGTTCGCCGCGATCGTCGCCGCCCTCGGGCTGCCAGGGGCGTTCTCCGTCCTCGGTGCCGTCCCGATCACCGCGCAGACCCTCGGCGTCATGCTCGCCGGCGCCATCCTCGGTCCGTGGCGCGGGATGCTCTCGATGCTCGTCCTCCTCGCCCTCGTCGCGATCGGCCTGCCACTGCTGTCGGGTGGCCGAGGTGGGGTCGGTGTCTTCGTCGGTCCGAGCGCCGGTTACCTGTTCGGATGGATCGTCGGCGCCTTCGTCATCGGCCTCATCGTGCACGCCGGCGGCCGACGGCTGCGCTGGTGGCGGACGGCCCTCGGTGTCCTCCTCGGCGGCATCGTCGTGATCTACGCCGTCGGCGTCCCCGTCCAGTCCCTCGTCACCCGGCTGTCGCTCGGTGAGACCGTGCTGCAGAGCCTCGTCTTCCTGCCCGGCGACCTCGTCAAGGCGGTGCTCGCGACGGTCATCACGATGACGCTGGCCCGCGCCTACCCCCGGGCGTTCCGTCACGCCGCCGGCGTGGGGTCGACCCGACCGGGTGAGCCCGCCAGGGTCGCATGACGACGGACGCCGGACGCATCGTCCCGCTGCGGGGAGGGGCTCCGGCGGAACTCGTCCGACGCGCGCTGGAGGTCCGCGCGGCGGGCGACGTCCCGCTGCTCGGCGACGACCGGTGGAGCGAGCCGTACTGGCGCGCCGTCTGCGATCGGGCCGCCGTCGCTGGACCACAGCCCGGCCAGGCGTGGGCGACGACGACCTCGGGCACGACGGGCGCCCCGCGCATCGTGCTGCGGACCGCCGACTCCTGGGCGAGTTCGTTCGCGCCCGTAGCGCAGCTGCTCGGCGCCGGCCGCGACGACGTGCTCGCCCTTGCGTCACCATCCGCCTCCTCCCTGTCGCTCTTCTCGATCGCGCACGCTGCGGCTGCCGGGTTCGGGCTGATCCTGCCGAGCCGTCACATCCTCACCGCCGGCGAGGCGCAGGACGCGACGCTCTTCCACGGCACCCCGAGCGGCCTGCGGCGACTCCTCGACGACGGGCGGCCCCCGCGGTTGCGTGCGGCCCTGGTCGGCGGTGCCTCACTCGACCCCGCGCTGCGTGAGCGGGCGACGGCTCTCGGGGTCCGGGTGGTCTCCTACTACGGCGCTGCCGAACTCTCCTTCGTCGCGGTCGACGACGGCACCGACCCGGAGCAGCCGGGCCTCCGTGCCTTCCCCGGGGTCGAGCTCGAGGTGCGCGACGAGGTGCTCTGGATCCGGTCGCCCTACCTCGCGAGCGGCACCCTCGGTGAGCCGGGGGCGCTGCACCGAGACGGCGACTGGGCCACCGTCGGCGATCGTGCCCGACTCGACGGCGCTCGGCTCTCCCTCCTCGGCCGCCGCGACGACGCGATCCTGACGGCCGCAGCGACCGTGATCCCGTCCGATGTCGAGGAGGCACTGCGGCTGGTGGACGACATCGCGGACGCCGTCGTGTTCGGTCTCCCGAACGAGGGCGTCGGCGAACTCGTCACCGCGGTCGTCGAGGCGCGGCCCGGCGCCCGTCCAACGCGCGCCGAGCTGCGGGCCGCCGTCACCCGTCTCCTCCCGCCGTCGCACCACCCGCGCCGGTGGTTCATCGTCGACGAGCTGCCCCGGACGACCACGGGGAAGGCCGCGCGAGCCGCCCTCATCGAGCGGGTCCGCGCCGGGGAGGTGGCCACCCTTGCGCCCTGAGGACAGCACCAGCCCGGTGGTCGTCGCCGCGCGCCGCACGCCCATCGCGACGCGTGGCCGGGCCCTCGCGGCGCTGACCGTCGAGCAGCTCGCCGTCCCGGTCGTTCGCGCCGTGCACGAGGATGCAGGTGCGGTTCTCGGCCGGACACCCGACATCGCGGACGTCGTGCTCGGCAACTGCATGGGCCCCGGTGGCAACCCCGCCCGGGTCGCCGCGCTCGGTGCGGGCCTCGGATTCGCGGTCCCCGGCCTCACGGTCGACCGTCAATGCGGCAGCGGGCTCGCGGCGATCATCGAGGCAGCCACGGCGATCGCGGCCGGCGATGCGCGACCCCGGATCGCGGGCGGTGTCGAGAGCGCTTCGACCGCGCCGCTGCGCTCCGTCGACGGCGTCGCCTACGCCCGCGCTCCGTTCGCGCCCGCTGGCTGGCACGACCCCGACATGACACAGGCGGCGGAGGACCTCGCGCGCCACGACGGGATCTCCCGTGAGCGCCAGGACGCCTACGCCGCACGCAGCACCCAGCGAGCCGTGATCGCGGAGGAGGCGGGCCGGTTCACCGACGAGCTGGTCCCACTGCCCGGCATGGCGGACCACGACGAGCCGACCACGCAGCGACTCGACCGCCTGCTCCCCCGTTTCACCCCGCTCTTCGCGGACGGATCACTCACCGCGGGCAACACCTGCCGCGTGAGCGACGGAGCCGCAGCCGTCCTCCTCGTTCCGGGCGGAGCCGCCTCACGCGGCGCTGCTCCCGGCCTCGCGCTCCGCGGGCACGCCGTCGTCGGATGCGACCCGGCTCTCCCGGGGATCGGTGCCGCCCCCGCGATCCTCGAGGCCCTCGAGCGGGCAGGCGTCGACCTCGCCTCCGTCCAGGCGGTCGAGCTCGTTGAGGCGTTCGCCGCGCAGACCCTCGCGGTCCTCGACCGGCTCGGCGTCGCCGAGGACGACGAGCGGCTCTGCACCGACGGCGGCGCCCTCGCCCTCGGGCACCCCTGGGGCGCCAGCGGCGCGGTGTCCGTCGTCCGCCTGTTCTCGCGGCTCGTCCGTGGCGGCGCCCCGGCCGGCACGCTCGGCCTGGCCGCAGCCTCGGTCGGCGGCGGCCTCGGCGTCGCCGCCGTGTTCGAGGTCGTGCGATGATCGAGGACATCGAACCCCCAACCCTCCGACTCGACCGCGTCACCGCGCGCCTCGGCGACACCACCGCCCTCGACGACGTGACGCTCCAGCTCGACAGCCCCCGCATCGCGGTCATCGGGGCGAACGGTTCGGGCAAGTCGACCTTCGCCCGCCTCCTCGGTGGCCTCAGCCGACCGACGTCGGGCACCGTCCACGTCCACGGCGTCGACACCGCGCGGGAGACCGCGAGACTGCGACGCCTCGTGAGCATCGTGTTCAGCAACCCGGACGCGCAGATCGTGATGCCGACCGTCGCCGAGGACGTCGGGTTCTCGCTGCGCGGCACGTCGGGCTCGAAAGGCGAGATCGCCGAGCGGGTCGCCCGGGCACTCGAGGAGTTCGGGCTGACGGCCCTCGCCGATCGCTCAGCGCACGAGCTGTCCGGTGGCCAGAAGCAGCTCCTGGCGTTGTGCGGCGCGGTCATCCGCCGACCGGCGCTCCTCATCGCCGACGAACCGACCGCCTACCTCGACGCCCGCAACAGTGCCGCCGTGGCGGGCCACCTCCTGCGACCGGAGGCCGGGCACCAGCTCGTCCTCGTGACGCACGACCTGGAGCTCGCCGCCCGCTGTGACGTCGCGCTCCTCTTCGACGGCGGCCGGGTCACGGCGCAGGGCGACCCGGCCGACGTCATCGCGAGCTATCGCGCGAGTCTGGCGACGTGACGTCGTGATCACCCTCTATCGCCCGGGGACCGGCTGGTTGCATCGGGCGCCGGCCGGGCCGAAAGCCCTCGGCATCCTCCTCGTGGTCCTCGCCATCTCGCTCCTGCCCACCAGCTGGTGGACGGCGGGGATCGCCGCGGCGGTCACGGTGCTCGCGTACCTCGTGTCCGGGCTGGGCCTCCCGGAACTCGGTCGTCAGCTCGTGCTCATCCGCTGGATCATCACGATCACCGTCGTCGGCCAACTGCTCTTCGTCGACCTCGAGTCGGCCCTCTCCAACACCGCGCGCATCGTGGCGGCCATCCTCCTCGCCGCCCTGTTGGTGCTCAGCACCCGCGTCGCGGACCTGCTCGACGCCTTCGAACGCGCGCTCCGACCGCTCGGCAGGTTCGGGGTCGATCCCGCGAGGATCGCCCTCATGCTCGCCGTCGCGATCAACACCATCCCGGTGCTCGCCCGCCTCGCGGCCGGCGTGCGGGACGCCCAGCGGGCGCGCGGGGTGCGATCCAACCCCGTCACCTTCGTCGTCCCGTTCCTCGTGGTGTCGTTGAAGCATGCCGACGAACTCGGCGACGCCCTCACCGCACGGGGCGTCCGGTGACCGGGGTGCGGGTGCTCGGCCGCACCGTGGACGACGAGACGCGGTGCGTGCACTACGCGACGCCGCTCGACGTCATCGCGATCCGCTTCGCCTGCTGCGGCGAGTACTACCCATGCCATCTGTGTCACGCGGAGTGCGCCGACCATCCGGCCGAGCAGTGGCCGCGTGAGCAGCGCGACCGCGAGGCGATCCTCTGCGGTGTGTGCTCGAGCGAGCTGACGATCGAGCGCTACCTCACGGTCGACGCGTGCCCGAACTGCTCCGCAGCGTTCAACCCCGGCTGCCGGCTCCACTCGGCGTATTACTTCCAGGCGTGACCTCCCGACGGTAGACCCGGTTCCGGCCGCTGAGGATCGCCGCACCGATGGCCGCCGCGATGAGCGAACCGGCGAGCACGCCCACCTTCACGTGGTCGTCGGATGCACTGCCGACACCGAAGGACAACTCACCGACGAGGAGCGACACCGTGAACCCGATCCCCGCCACGAAGGCCATGCCGACGAGGTCGACCCACCGGATCGAGGGGTCGAGCCGCAGGCCGGGCAGCCGGGTGACGAGGAACGTCGTCAGGGTGATGCCGAGCGGCTTCCCGATCACGAGGCCCGCCACGATGCCGAGCGCGATCGTGTCCTGGAACGACTCGACGAGGCCGGACAGCCCGCCGATGACGACGCCGGCGGAGAAGAAGGCGAAGACCGGGACGGCGACGGCGGTGGACACGACGCTCCAGCGGTCGGCGAAGTGCGCGGCGAGGCCGTCGTAGATCGGCTTGCCGTTCGCGTCCTCCCCGACGCGAACGCGTGCGCGCTTCGTCGCGACGACGGGCACCATGAAGCCGAGCAGGACGCCGGCAACGGTCGCGTGGATGCCCGAGGCGTGGATGAGGGCCCAGGTGGCGAGCCCGAGCGGGATGAGGATCCACCAGGCCCGCACGCCACGCTGCACGAGCACGGCGAAGATCGCGAGCGGCACCGCGGCGAGCGCCAGGGGCACGAACTCGATGTGGTCGGTGTAGAAGATCGCGATGATGCTGATGGCGATGAGGTCGTCGACGACGGCGAGGGTGAGCAGGAAGGTCCGCAACGCCGGCGGGAGGAACTTCCCGACCACGGCGATGACGGCGACGGCGAACGCGATGTCGGTCGCAGCAGGGATCGCCCATCCCTGGAGCGCGTCCGGGCCGGACTGCAGGTTGACGAGCACGTAGATGAGCGCGGGGACGGCGACACCACCGACCGCGGCGGCGATGGGCAGCGCGGCGGTCTTCGGGTTCCGGAGTTTGCCGGCGACGAACTCCTCCTTGAGCTCGAGGCCCACGACGAAGAAGAAGATCGCGAGGAGCCCGTCGGCGGCCCAGGCGCCCACGGAGAGGTTCAGGTGGAGCGCCTCGGGGCCGAAGGTGAAGTCTCGGACGCTCAGGTAGAACTCGGAGGCGCCGGTGTTCGCGAGGACAAGCGCGAGGGCGGTGGCGACGACGAGGAGCGCTCCGCCGACGGTGTCCTGCTGGAGCGTCTGGTGGATGCCACGCCAGATGGAGTGCGGCGCCTGGTCGGCCGGTAGCTCGTGGGGGTTCGGTGCATCGGTCATGGGAGTCCTTCGGGGCGGGATCGGTCGAGCGTCGGAGCGGCCCTGCTGGGACCACCCGCCGACCAGACTTCCCGGCACACCGCCCACGAGTTTATCCGCTCAGCGTCGTCGATGGCCCGTTGTCTGGGAGTCCGCTGACCTCGTTGTGACATGGCTGGGCGTCGGGTGTAGACCTGAAGTGCGTCCACCAGGTCGCCCTGTCGGATTCGATCAGTGCGGATCGACAGCCCGAAGAACACGTGAGGAGCAATATATGAGCGCCGGAGACAAGATCAAGAACGCCGCAGAAGACCTCGCTGGCAAGGCCAAGGAGGCCGTCGGTAAGGCGACCGACAACGACAAGCTCGTCGCGGAGGGCAAGGCCGATCAGACCAAGTCCGACGTGAAGCAGGCCGGTGAGAACGTGAAGGACGCGTTCAAGAACTGACCTTCGATCACACGAACGCCGGTGACCCCACGGGTCACCGGCGTTCGTCTGTCTGCAACGACTAGTCCTTGATGAGCAGGATCGGGTCGCCGTCGAAGGAGTCGTACGGGTTCGGCTCGGTGAACCCGCCGTCGTACATGAGGCCGGCCGGGGCGTTGCCGCCCGAGGGTGCCGCCGCGACGTAGCACTGGGTGATCGGTGCTCCACCGTCGAACTCCTCCGTGAAGGACTCGGAGCCGCACTCGTCCCACCCGATGAGCGTGACCTCCTGGACCTTCTCGCCGTCGGCGTCGACCGGAGCGAAGGAGGTCGCGTCACTGTTGAACGCCACCGGGTCGCCCGAGACCTTCGTCATCTCGAGTCGGATGAGCGTGAGGTCGAGGCCGTCCAGCTCTCCGCCGTCGAACTGCGACTTCAGGAAGGAGACCTGCTCGGGCGTAGCGGGCGTGACCTCGGTCAGCTTCGCGCTGATGAGTGCGGTCACGTCGTCGGTGCCCTGCGACTCGTAGACGATCTCCTCGTCGATACCGACCTTGGCGCCGGGCTCGGTGACCTCACCGTCGACGGATCCCGATGCCTTCGGCTTCTCGGACGGGGTCGCGGACGCCGATGCGGACGCCGTCTCCTTCGGCTTCGCCTCGGGGCCCGGCAGCATGCCGCATCCGGCGAGCACGAGGGCGGCGGCGATCGGGACGGTGATCAGGGCGGTGACGCGGGAGAGCTGCATCGGGATTCCTTTCGACAGCGGACTCCTGCAGTCTGTCCGGCCCTGCCCACCCGCGCGATGGGGACAACTCCCCACCCGGGCACCCCGCTGAAGGGTGTTTCGGCAGGGCCTCCCTCGTCGGTCGGGACGTGTCTAGGCTCGTCGGCATGGACAACCGAGAGGACGTTCGCGAGTTCCTCGTCACTCGTCGAGCACGCATCCGCCCCGAGCAGGTCGAGCTGCCGGCAGGCCCCAACCGGCGGGTCCCGGGGCTGCGGCGGGCTGAGGTCGCCCTGCTCGCCGGGATGAGCGTCGAGTACTATTCACGACTCGAACGCGGTGACCTGCGCGGCGCCTCCGAGAGTGTCCTGCACGCCATCGCGACGGCACTCGTCCTGGACGACGCCGAACGCGAGCACCTGTTCGCCCTCGCCCGGGCCGCCGGGCCGGTCTCCACCCGACGCCCCGCCAAGCCGTCCCGCACGCCGACGGTGCGCCCGGGGCTGCAGGTGATCATCGACTCCATCACCGCCGGCTGCGCGATCATCCGGAACGGCCGGATGGACATCCTCGCGGCGAACGCGCTCGGGCGGGCGATGTACGTGGACCTGTTCGACGGGTCCGACCGTCCGCCGAACCTCGCCCGCTTCTGCTTCCTCGACCGCCCGCACGCCGACCGCTTCTACCCGGACTGGGACGCGGCGGCGGACGCGACCGTCGCGATCCTCCGCGGCGAGGCGGGACGCGACCCGCACGACAAGGGCCTCCACGACCTCGTCGGCGAGCTCTCGACCCGCAGCGAGGCGTTCCGCCGCAAGTGGGGCATGCACGACGTGCGCCGACACACCACGGGCCGCAAGCACTTCATCCACCCCGTCGTCGGCGAGGTCGACCTCGTCTTCGAGGCGGCCGAACTCCGCGAGGACCCCGGGCTCAGCCTGATGATCTACGCCGCGGAACCCGGCACCCCCACGGAGGAGGCCCTCACCCTCCTCGCCAGCTGGGCGGCCACCCAGGCACTCGCAAGGACCACCGCGCCGGCCGACCCCCACTGACCACACCTTCGTCCCGACACACCTCCGTCCCGACACACCACCCCGAACCCAGGAGTCCCCATGCACACACGCACCCTCGGCACCAGCGGCCTCACGGTCTCGGCCATCGGCCTCGGCTGCATGAGCATGACCGGCGGCTACAGCGGCCGTCCCGACCGCGGCCCGATGATCGAGCTGCTCCGCTCGGCCGTCGACCGCGGCGTCACCTTCTTCGACACCGCGGAGATCTACGGACCCCACCGCAACGAGGAACTCGTCGGCGAGGCACTGCGCCCGGTCCGGGACCAGGTCGTCATCGCCACCAAGTTCGCGAACCACGTCGATCCCGAGACCCACGCGGCGACGGGCCGCATGCTCCGCCCGGACGAGGTCGCGACGGCGGTCGACGGCTCGCTCCGCCGCCTCGGCATCGACACGATCGACCTGTACTACCAGCACCGCGTGAACCCCGAGCACCCCATCGAGGAGTTCGCCGAGGCCGTCCGCGAGCTGATCTCGGCCGGGAAGGTCAAGCACTACGGCCTCTCCGAGGCAGCCGAGGGGACGATCCGGCGCGCGCACGCCGTGCAGCCGGTCACCGCGGTCCAGTCCGAGTACTCGCTGTGGTGGCGACGCCCCGAGGAGGGCGTGCTCGCGGCCTGTGTGGAACTCGGCATCGGCTTCGTCCCGTTCAGCCCGCTCGGCAAGGGGTTCCTCACCGGCACGATCGACACGACGACCGGGTTCGAGGAGGGCAACGACCTGCGAGCCAGCATCCCCCGCTTCGCCCCTGAGGCGCTCCAGCAGAACCTGGCGCTCATGGAGGGCATCACGGAACTCGCCCGCGGACTCGACGCCACCCCCGCGCAGGTCGCGCTCGCCTGGCTCCTCGGTCGCGAACCGTGGATCGTGCCGATCCCCGGGACGACGAAACCGCACCGCCTCGAGGAGAACCTCCGCGCGGCCGACCTCAGGTTGAGCGAGGCCGACATGCGTGCGCTCACCGAACGATCCGACTCGGTCCACATCGTCGGCGGGCGGTACCCGGACGAGCTCGAGGCGCAGACGAACCGCTGATCCGCTTGCGCGGGTGGGATGACCCGAGCACCCTCACAGGGATCTCTCTGCTGCCGTTCATCCGCACGGCGGACGATGAGCCGACGCGTCAGGTGGTCGCGTCCGAGGAGAAGCCATGACCGCGACGATCACCGTGCCGACAGGACGCCCGCAGGAACGCTGGGGCATGCTCCGCGCGCGTCTCGCCGGCCGGGCGACCGCCCCGCTCGTCGGCGTGTTCGCCACGGTCGTCTCGCTCATCGGGATCGGCACCCCGTCGTACTGGGGCGACGAGGCGGCGAGCGTCCTCGCAGCGGAGCGTCCGCTCCCGGTGATGTTCGGGATGATCGGCCACATCGACGCGGTCCACGGGCTCTACTACTTCTTCCTGCACGTCTGGACCGGCGCCTTCGGAACCGCCGAAGCCGCGACGAGGATCCCTAGTGCGATCGGCGTCGGCCTCGCGGCGGCCGGCGTCGTGGTGCTCGCCAGGGCGCTCTTCACCCCGGCGGTCGGCGTCACCGCAGGGCTGCTCTTCGCTGTCATCCCGCAGGTGACGCGGATGGGTGCGGAGACGCGCTCGTACGCGCTGGGGATGGCGGCGGTCGTCTGGCTGACGGTGTGGTTCGTGTCCCTCGTCCGCCGCCGGTCGGCCTCGCGCCGCAGCTGGGCGCTCTTCGCCGTCGCGAGCGCCGCCTCGATGTACCTGTTCCTCTACCTCGCCATGCTCCTGATCGTCCACGCCGCCTGGATGCTCCTGCAGCGCCCCGGACGCGCCGTGGTCCGGGCGTGGGCCTGGTCCCTCGCCGGCGCACTGCTCCTGGGCGCCCCCATCGTGATCGCCGGGATCGCGCAGCGGGGGCAGATCGCGTTCCTCGGCCGACGCGACTACGCGACACCGGAGTCAGTGTTCATCGGCCAGTGGTTCCAGGAGCCCGTCTTCGCCGCCGTCGCCTGGGCGCTCATCGTCCTCGCCCCGATCGGCGTCCTCACGATGCGCCGCGCCGTGGGTGAGCGGCGAGGGCTCGCGATGGTCGCTGTCTGGGCGCTCGCCCCCACCGTCCTGCTCATCATCGGCAACGCCCTCGTGACTCCGATGTACAACCTGCGCTACGTCACCTTCTGCGTCCCGGCCGTCGCGATCATGATGGCGCTCGGTCTCCGCACGCTCGTCGGACTCCTGCCGGCGCGCGCGGACCGGGCCGTGGCGAGCGCCGTCGGCGTCGTCCTGGTCATGGCCGTCGCCGTCCCGGTCCTCGTGACGCAACGCGGGCCGTTCGCGAAGGACGACGGCAGTGACCTCCGACAGACCGCCGAGGTCGTCCAGGCGCACGCGTCACCGGGCGACGCCGTGGTGTTCGACCAGTCAGTGAAGCCCTCGCGGCAGTCCCGACTCGCCATCGACCTGTACCCGCAGGCGTTCACCGGCCTCGACGACGTGGCCCTCGTGGAGAGCTACCGCGAGCGTCCCGAGTTGGCCGACCTCGCCGCACCGTTGTCGGACCTCCACGACGAGCTCGCCGGCCACCCGCGGGTCTGGGCGGTGGAGGGCTCAGAGGCGGCTCCGGACGTCGCCGATCTCGAGGTGCTCGGGTACCGGGTCGAGCGCGTCTTCCCGGTGCACCGCAGCACGGTGTACGAGTTGGTACGCGACTGACGCGTCAGCGACTCGCGTCGACGATCCGGTCAGCGACTCGCGTTGTGCTGCGACACGGCGTCGCTGACCCAGGAGAACTCGTCCACGAAGCGCGACAGGAGCCGGGCCAGTTCGGTGCGGTCGCGCTCGCTCCACTTACCGACGAGCGTGTTGTAGACCTGCTGGGCCGCCTGCCGGTGCCGGTCGAGGGCGATCCGCCCCTCCTCGGTGGCGCTCACGAGGACGGCGCGGCGGTCGCTCGGGTCGGTCACGCGCTCGACGAGCCCGCCCTGCTCGAGGCGGCGCACCTCGGCGGTGGCGGTCGACTTGTCGACGGACATCCAGCCGGCGACGGCGGACATGCGGATCGGCCCGGCCGAGAGCACGTAGTCGAGGAGCCAGGCGTCTGTGCTCGTGAGTGCCGCGCCGTCGGCGTCGTGCAGCGTCCGTCGGTTGTCGGCCCGGCTCGACCAGCGCAACACCGTCGCGAGCGAGGCTTCGATGACCGCGCCGGCGTCGTCTGGGCCGAGATCCTCGCTCATAGCTGAATTCTTTCTGAATACGGGCGTTCGGGTGTTCGTTGGACCATACCAACTATATAGTGGGACAGCACCAACTAACCCTCAACTGTCCCCCACCTCGAGCGCTGCGGAGAACACAGCCCATGGAAATCCCCGGATACGTCTGGCTGCTGACGATCGTCGGCATTCTGGCCCTCCTCGCCTTCGACTTCATCTTCCACGTGCGGAAGGCCCACGAGCCGACGCTGCCGGAAGCCGCGAAGTGGTCGGCCCTCTACGTCGGGTTCGCCCTCATCTTCGGCGTCGGCGTGCTCATCTTCGGCGGCGGGACGCTCGGCTCCGAGTACTTCGCCGGGTACATCACGGAGAAGGCCCTGTCGGTCGACAACCTCTTCGTCTTCCTCATCATCATGTCGAGCTTCCGCGTCCCGCGTGCCGACCAGCAGAAGGTGCTCCTCTTCGGCATCGTCTTCGCGCTCATCGCCCGCACCGGCTTCATCTTCCTCGGTGCCGCCGCGGTCAACGCGTGGTCCTGGCTCTTCTACATCTTCGGTGGCTTCCTCATCTTCACGGCCGTCAAGCTGCTCCGTCCGGAGGAGGAGAACGACGACGAGGCGAACAACTTCGTCATCCGTCTCGCCAAGCGTCTGTTCAAGACCACGGACCGCTACGACGGCGACAAGCTCGTCACCATCGAGAACGGCAAGAAGGTCCTCACGCCGATGCTGCTCGTCATGGTCGCCATCGGTGGCACCGACCTGCTCTTCGCGCTCGACTCGATCCCCGCGATCTTCGGCCTCACGCAGAACCCCTACATCGTGTTCACCGCGACGGCGTTCTCGCTCCTCGGCCTCCGTCAGCTCTACTTCCTCATCGACGGCCTGCTCGACCGCCTCATCTTCCTCAGCTACGGCCTGGCGGCGATCCTCGGCTTCATCGGTGTGAAGCTCGTCCTGCACGCGCTCCACGAGAACACCCTGCCGTTCATCAACGGTGGCGAGCACGTCCCGGTCTTCGAGATCGAGACCGGCCTGTCGCTCGCGGTCATCGTCGGCATCCTCATCGTCACGGTGCTCCTCTCGCTGCTCAGCCCGGCCGGCCGCGCCCACACGATCATCAGCGACGCCCGCAGCCAGGCAAAGAAGATCGTGCTCCACGCCGACTCCCCGGAGGACATCCCGGACGGACACCACGTGGACGAGGTCGAGCTGGAGACGAGCTACACCCGCATGGTCGAGCGTCAGAAGTCCTTCGCGAACCTCAAGCCGAAGCACCAGGCCAAGGCGGCGGACGACGAGGAGCTGCAGCGACTGCTCACGCGGGCGCACGAGCTCCACGCCAAGAACTCCGATTCGCGCGGTCTGCTCTGAACGGACCGGGAATCCGGGCGTTCACCTCGCTGAACCGATAACGTTGACGTGCGCTCCCAGCTTCGGCCGGGGGCGCACGTCGGACACCTCACCACCCGCAACACGATGATGCATCTAGGAGACGGAACCATGGGTCTGAGTCTGGAAAAGGGCCAGTCGCTCTCACTGACGAAGCAGGACGGTGGCGCACTCACGCGGATCCGTCTGGGCCTCGGCTGGGACGGCGTCGCACCGGTGAAGCGCGGCCTGTTCGGTCGCTCCTCCGCTCCCGACATCGACCTCGACGCCTCGGCGATCTTCTTCGACGCGACCGGCAAGGTGCTCGACACCATCTGGTTCCAGCAGCTCGCCAGCAAGGACGGCTCGGCCACCCACACCGGCGACAACCTCACGGGTGCCGGCGACGGCGACGACGAGACCATCCTGGTCGACCTCTCGCGCGTGGCGCCGTCGGTCCAGCAGATCGTCTTCGTGATCAGCAGCTACAGCCGCCAGACCTTCGACACCGTGCAGAACGCGTTCAGCCGCATCATCGACGACTCGACCCCCGGCTCCCCCGAGGTCGCCCGCTACCAGCTGACCGACTCCGGCCCGCACACCGCGATGATCATGTCGAAGGTGTCGCGCGAGCCGAACGGCTGGGCGTTCAAGGCGATCGGCGAGCGCGCGAACGGCCGCTCCGTCATGGACCTCCTCGGCCCCGCCGCCCAGGTCCTCTAGCACCACCCCCAGCAGTCCCCGGCGCCTCAGCGCGTGTTCCATCGAAGGAGAAGCGATCACCATGGCAGGACTCAGCCTCGAAAAAGGCAACAACCTCTCGCTCACCAAGACCAGCCCGGGCCTCACGGTCGCGACGGTCGGCCTCGGCTGGGACCCGCGCACCACGAGCGGTGAGGCCTTCGACCTCGACGCCTCGGCCCTGCTCATCGGAGCAGACGGCAAGGTGCGCTCCTCGGCGGACTTCATCTTCTACAACCAGCCCGCGGCCGCGGACGGCTCCGTGAAGCACCTCGGCGACAACCGCACGGGCGACGGTGCCGGCGACGACGAGCAGATCTCCGTCGACCTGAACGCGGTCGCGGCCGACGTCGAGCGCGTGGTCATCGCCGTGTCGATCGACAAGGCCGACGAGCGTCGCCAGAACTTCGGACAGGTGCGCGGCGCGTACTGCCGCGTCGTCGACCAGGACGGCACGGAGATCGTGCGCTTCGACCTCAGCGAGGACGCGGCCCCCGAGACCGCCATGCTGTTCTCGGAGCTGTACCGCAACGGATCCGAGTGGAAGTTCAAGGCCCTCGGCCAGGGCTACACCACCGGTCTCGCCGGCATCGCCGGTGACTTCGGCGTCCAGCTCGGCTGAGCGCCCGACGCACCCCATCACGAGCAGCCACACACGAGAGCAAGGTCGAAGCCATGAGCACGCCACTCACTCCTCCGGACGCCAACGATCAGGCCGCAGCCTCCCTCGTCCTGCACGCACCGGACGCACCAGACGTCGTGCAAGCCGAAGAGGCACCTGGCATGGTCCCGGTCCCCGCTGAACGCCAGACCGAGATCCAGCAGCAGGCGCGGTCCTTCGTGACCGAGGTGGCGACGCTCGACCCGCGGTCCCCCGAGTTCACGCAGAAGATCGAGGGGATCAACCAGATCGGCGGCAAGGAGATGGTGCAGTCCAGCGGCTACTCCTCCCGCATGCTCGAACGCTCCTCGACCTCGGTGGCCGGTGCGAAGCGTTCCGGCGACAGCGCACAGATCAAGGTCGCGACGACGCTCGGCGACCTCCGCAGCACCGTCGAGGACCTGACGCCGAACCAGGCCGATCTCGGCGTCGGCCGGAAGATCCTCGGCTTCATCCCCGGTGGCAACAAGCTCGCGAAGTACTTCCAGAAGTACGAGTCCGCGCAGACCCAGCTCGACAAGATCATCAAGTCGCTCATGGCCGGCCAGGACGAACTCCTCAAGGACAACGCCGCACTCGCCGGCGAGAAGGTCCAGCTGTGGGAGACGATGCAGGCGCTCAGTGAGTACGCCGTCTTCGCGAAGGCGCTCGACGCCGCGTGCGTCGAGAAGATCGACCAGGCGCGCTCCGCCGGCCGCGTCGAGGAAGCGCAGAAGCTCGAGGCCGACGTCCTCTTCCCCGTGCGCCAGCGCCACCAGGACATCCTCACCCAGCTGGCCGTGTCGGTGCAGGGCTACCTCGCGATGGACCTCATCCGGAAGAACAACCTCGAACTCATCAAGGGTGTCGACCGGGCCCGCACCACGACGATCGCCGCCCTGCGGACCGCCGTCATCGTCGCGCAGGCGCTCGCGAACCAGAAGATGGTCCTCGACCAGATCGACGCGATCAACACCACGACGAACAACATGATCCTGCAGACCAGCGAGATGCTGAAGGACCAGACGACGCGGATCCACCAGCAGGCCTCCACCGCCGGCGTCAGCGTCGACACGCTGCAGCGCGCGTTCGACAACGTGTTCCAGACCATGGACGCGATCGACACCTTCCGTGCCGAGGCCGCGAAGAACATGGAGGGCACGGTCACCGCTCTGGAGTCCGGTCTCGAGAAGGCGAAGCCGTACCTCGAGCGCAGCCGTGAGGCTGAGCAGCGCGAACTCCGCTAGTCTCGGCTCGCTGCGAGGTCAGGGCGCTGAGGACGAGGGGGACGAGAGATGGCATTCGGACGACTGCTGAACGCACTGCGGACCGGTGGGACGGACCCGCTGGGCGTCGTCGACGCCGCACCGGCACCGGTGGGCGAGACGGAGGACGAAGCGACCGCCAGGCACCTCGACGAGCTCCGTGACTCGGTGCGCTCGGTGGGGCGCGACCTCCCGACGCTGCTCACCTCGCAGCTGCGGCAGATCGACGACCAGCTGCGGCTCGTCGTCGCGACGATTGCCGAACAGGGTGCCTCGACCGAGCAGCGCGTGCTCCTCGACGCGATGATCACCGACTACCTGCCCACGCCGTTGCGATCGTTCCTCGCCCTCCCCGCTGAGGACCGCGGCGACGACTCCCGGAGCACGATCGTCTTCGCGCGGCAGTTGGAGCTCATCGAGGAGACCATCCGCGACCTCCTCAACCAGATCCGCATCGGCGCGATCGCCGAACTCTCCACCCACGGCCGGTTCCTCTCCGACAAGTTCCAGGAGCCCGACGCCGGGCTCGTGCTGGGCGAGCACTGATGGCGTCGCTCGTCGCGGGCGCGAACGCCGCGCTGACCGCCGAGAACCCCGGCCTCGACAAGCTCCTCGTCGGGTTCGGTTGGGACGTCATCGCGAGCCGCGGCCCGCAGAGTGAACCCGTGCCGCTGGCGATCATGTGCGGCGACGACGGCAAGGCCCTCTCCGACGACCACCTCGTGTTCTTCAACCAGGTCGAGAGCCAGGACGGTGCGGTCACCTTCGCGTCCGAGGCCGACGACGAGGAGATCGACGTCGACCTGTCGCGTGTTCCGGACGCGGTCACGAAGATCGCCTTCCTGCTGTACATCGACCCCGACGTCCGGGGGCCCGGAGACTTCTCCCCCGTCCGCTCCGCCTTCGTCCGCGTCGCCACCGCCGACGACCGCGAGCTCGTGCGCTTCGACATCCCGATGTCGGAAGTGCGCTCCAGCCAGGCGCTGCTGCTCGCCGAGCTGTACCGGCACCGCGACGACTGGAAGTTCCGCGCCCTCGGCCAGGGCTACGCCGGCGGGCTCGCCGGTGTCGCGCGCGACTTCCGAATCGACCTCTGAGCCGTGCCGCTCAACACCTCCCCGGTGCGACGGGACATCGACTACCTCCGCCGTCGGGTGAAGCCGCGGCCTGAGCCCGTCGTGGCTGCGCCGGTGACACAGGTGGCGCAGCCGGTGGCGCCGGCGAGCGCTCCGACCGCTCCGCCCGCGGCCGCGGCACCGTCGACGGGGCTCACGCTCGGCGGGCCGTCGAGCCCTGCGCCGACGGTACCGGCTCCCACGACCACGCGTCCTGCGTCGACCGGACTCACGCTGGGCGGATCGTCCGAGCCCACGGCAACTCCGTCCACTCCATCGGCACGTCCGGCCGCCCCCGCAGCGCCCAGCACCCCGCAGCCGTTCCCGGCCCCGACGGCGGAGGAGGTCCGCGTCCTCGACGACGAGACCCCACTCGTGCGGCTGGACCCACGGCAGTCCGCGATCGGCAGCCTGATCGTCGGCGGCGCGACGGCCATCGTCTGGGAGACCGTCGACCGCGTCACGGGTGTCGCTTCGGCCGACGGCGGAGCCGACGGGACGCCGGTGACGACGCCCGGCAACCGGCCGCTGTTGGGCTTCGACGGCGGCGACGCGATCCTCGCGCTCCGCCACGTGCACCTCATCCGACGCGCGCTGTTCGTCGGAACGGCGGGACAGCCACTTACCGTGCAGCTCTTCGACGACGAGAACTTCGCCGCCGCCGACGAGGCGGGCGGCGTGCCGGTCGTCTCCCTGCTCCGCATCGGCTCCCGGCTCGAGCTGCGCCTCGAACCACTTCCAGCAGACATCCCCCTCAAGACGCTTGTCCGGCAGTTCGGCTTCGAGCCGACGCCGTACGTCGTCGGCCGCGAACCCCGGAGACGATGACCATGCGCCACTTCAGCTACGTGGACGACAAGCGCGCCGCGAAACTGTTCCACAAGCTCCCCGAGCCCATCAGCATCGACTCACCTCCCGAGCATCTCGCCGCCGCGCTGGGCGCCACGCTGTACAGCCCTGGCACGCGCACCACCCTCGCGAAGGACGTCGTGAAGCAGGCGAAGCACGGCTGCCTGAGCATGGTCCTGTGCCTCGAGGACTCGGTCCCCGACGACGCGGTCGAGGTCGCCGAGCGCAACGTCGCGGAGGCGATGCAACAGCTCGCCGCCAAGCGTGCCGGGTCCAAGCGCCTCGTGCTGCCGCTGCTCTTCATCCGCGTCCGCACGCCGGAGCAGCTCGAGCGGGTCGCCGGCATGCTCGGTCCCGGCCTCGACCTGCTGAGCGGCTTCGTCATCCCCAAGTACGAGAACAGCGACGGGGTGGCCGACCGCTTCTTCGAGGCGCTCGGCCGGGTGCAGCGCGACTACGGGCAGGACGGCTCGAACGGCGCCCGCCGACTCCGCGTCATGCCGATCCTCGAATCGCCGCGGATGATCCACCGCGAGACCCGCGACGACACCCTCTCGGGCATCGTCGACGTCACCAAGGCCCACCGCGAGGACGTGCTCGCCGTCCGGATCGGCGCCACCGACCTCTCGAGCGCCTTCTCACTCCGGCGTTCCCGCGACCTCACCGTGTACGACGTGAAGCTCGTCTCCTCGGTCATCGCCGACGTCGTCAACGTCTTCGGTCGCCCCGGCGACGACTTCGTCATCACCGGGACCGTGTGGGAGCACTTCCAGACCGCGGAGCGCCTCATGCGCCCGCAGTTGCGCATGACCCCGTTCCAGGACGCCAACGAGGCGCAGCTGCGGCAGAAGCTGCTGTTGAAGGGCCTCGACGGTCTCATCCGCGAGATCGCCCTCGACCAGGCGAACGGCCTGCTCGGCAAGACGGTCATCCACCCGAGCCACGTGCCGGTCGTCCACGCGATGTCCGTCGTGAGCCACGAGGAGTACGTCGACGCACTGTCCGTGGTGGGCGACGTCGGCGGCGGCGCGAACGCCTCGCCATACCGGAACAAGATGAACGAGATGAAACCGCACCAGGCGTGGGCACGGAAGACCCTGCTGCGCGCCGAGGCCTTCGGGGTGGCGGCGGAGGAGACGACCTTCGTCGACCTCCTCGAGACGAGCATGCGGTGACGGTCTGGACGGGCGGCTTCGTGAGCGAGGCCGTGGGCATCCGCCTGCGCTCGGACGAGGCCCGGAGCCTGATCCCCGTGGAGGACCTCGTCGGGCTGGCCCTCCGCGATAACCCGAAGCGCGCGCAGCTGCTCGTCTCGACGGTGCTCGCCAAGCACGTCCCGACGGTGCCGGCGCTCGCCCTCGCGGCGGGTGAGCTGCTCGGCCTCCTCGTGCGGTGCGCGCTCGACGGCACCACACCCGACCCTGCCCCGTTCGAGACGGTCGCGCGGCTCCTCGCCCGTCGCGGTCGGCCGGACGCAGCCGGGCTCGCCGAACTCCGCGCCGTCCGGCAGCAGCTCGCGGGGCTCCGCGACGCGGCACCGGAACCCGGCTCCGAGCTCGTCACCATCGGATACGCCGAGACGGCCACCGGGCTCGGCCACGTCGTCGCCGACGCGCTCCGCTCGCCCTACCTCCACTCGACGCGCCACGAGGAGGACGCCCCCTTCACGCCCTTCGAGGAGGAGCACTCCCACGCGAGCGACCACCGGCTGTACCCGAGCGATCCCGACTGGGCCACCGCCGGCGGGACGACGGTGCTCGTCGACGACGAGTTGAGCACCGGGCGCACGATCCGGAACACCATCACCGCCCTCCACGCGACCACCCCGCAGGCGCGCTGGGTCGTCGCCGCCCTGATCGACCTCCGATCCGACGAGGACCGGCGGGCGTTCGACGAGCTCGCCGCTCGACTCGGAACGAGCATCACCGTGGTGGCACTCGGCGCGGGCGCCGTCGACCTCCCCGACGACGTGCTCTCGCTCGCCCGGCGGGTCATCGACGCCGCACCGTCGGCCGCCGTCACCGACCAGGCCGCCGGGGTGGTCGACGTCGTCGACGCCTCGGACCTCCCGCCGGTCCGGAGCGCCCGGTTCGGCACCGCCGGCCGGTTCGACGAAGCGGCGATCCAAGCGGTCGCCGATCGGGTTCTGCCGTCGCTCCCCGCCGGCGAGGTCCTCGTCCTCGGCTCCGAGGAGTTCATCGCGGTGCCGCTCGCCGTCGCCGACCGACTCGACGAGGCCCGCGGGACCACCCGCTTCTCGACCACCACGAGGTCGCCCATCGCCGTGATCGACCGCGACGACTACGCCGTCGCGAGCGCCGTGTCGTTCACGAGCCACGACCGCACCATCGACGGCCGCGGACCCCGATTCGCCTACAACCTCTCGCGCGGCGGATCCCGCTTCGCGGCGGTGGTCCTATTCCCCGAGCCGGGCGCCGACCGCGAGCTGCTGCTCGAACCCGGCGGCGTCGTCGAGGCACTGCGGACCGTCACCGACCTCGTCCTCGTCGTCCTGCTCGCCGAATCCGTCCCCACCCCAGCCGAATGGAACCCCGCACCGTGACCATCGACGCCGCCGCCCTGCCCGAGCCGCTCACCGGCCCCGATTTCGGGTCGTACGACGCGAGCGAAGTGCAGTGGCTCCTCACCGACCTCGGCGACACCCGCCTCGAAGCCGACGCGTCCGAACGCGAGGCCGCGATCCAGAGCGGCCGCGCGCACTACGCCGAGTCGCTGCCCATCGAGTACCTGCCCTCGCCCGAGTACGAGGAGCTGTACCGGGACGCCCTCGTGCGGTCGAGCCGTCGTCTCGCCGTGGCCGTCGGCGTCGTCACCGACCTCGTCCTGGCGTCCCGCGCGAACCGGCCCGTGCTGGTGTCGCTCGCTCGCGCCGGCACGCCTATCGGGATCCTCATGCGCCGCTGGGCGAAGGAGGTCCGTGGGATCGACGTCCCGCACTACACGATGAGCATCGTCCGCGGCGTCGGTGTCGACGGCACCGCGCTGCGCTACCTCGCCGCGCACCACGACCCCGAGCAGATCGCCTTCGTCGACGGCTGGACCGGCAAGGGCGCCATCGCGCGTGAACTCACGGAGGCGCTGGAGTTGTTCGCCCAGACCGACGGCGTCCGCTTCTCCGACGAGCTGGCCGTCCTCGCCGACCCGGGCCACTGCGTCCCCGTGTACGGCACCCGCGACGACTACCTCATCCCCTCGGCCTGCCTGAACTCCACCGTCTCCGGGCTCGTCTCCCGCACCGTCTACAACCGCGAGCTGCTCTCCGACGACCAGTTCCACGGCGCGAAGTTCTACCGGGAGCTGAGCAGCCACGACGTCTCCGGAGCCTTCCTCGACGCCGTGTCGGGCCGCTTCTCCGAGGTGCTCGACGACGTCGCCGCCGGCGTGCAGGAGGCCTCCACCGCCGACCGCGAGCCGAGCTGGATCGGGTGGGCCGCCGTCGAGCGCATCCGCGAGCAGTACGACATCCCGAGCGTCAACCTGGTGAAGCCCGGCGTCGGCGAGACCACGCGCGTCCTCCTCCGCCGGGTGCCGTGGAAGGTGCTCGTGTCGCCCGACGCCCTCGACGACGTCGCGCACGTGCTCCTCCTCGCCGAACAACGCGGCGTGCCGGTCGAGGTCGTGCCCGGCCTGCCCTACAGCTGCGTCGGACTCATCAACCCGCTGAGCGACGCCGCCGCCGGAGACGCCCAGTGAGCGCCCTCGTCGCCTGCGACCTCGACCGCACCCTGATCTACTCGCCGAAGGCGTTCTGGCTCGAGACCCCGGACCCGGAGGCACCGTCGATCGTCGTCTCCGAGCTCTGGAACGGCGTCCCGATCTCGTTCATGACGCGCGAATCGGAGCGTCTGCTGATCGAGCTGCGGACGCAGGCCGTGTTCATGCCGGTGACGACCCGGACCGTGGCGCAGTACCAGCGGGTGCAGCTGCCGGGCGGTGCGCCCGACTACGCGATCACGAGCAACGGCGGCGAGATCCTCGTCGATGGCGTCCCGGACGCCGATTGGCGCGATCGCGTCCGGACGCACCTCACCGACCACACCGCACCGCTCGACGAAGCGCTCGCCCGCTTCGAGGAGCTGGCGTCGCCGACGTGGATCCACAAGACGAACGTGGCGGACGCCCTGTTCTTCTACTCGATCGTCGAACGCGACGCGATCCCCGCGGGCTGGTTGGAGCAGGTCGAACAGGAGTGCGAGCGGCTCGGGTGGACGGTGTCCCTGCAGGGGCGCAAGCTCTACTGCGTGCCGCGGACGCTCACGAAGCACGATGCCGTCAGCGAGGTCGCCCGCCGACTCGACGGCCCACTCGTCCTCGCCGCCGGTGACTCCCTCCTCGACCAGTCGATGCTCGAGACCGCCGACCTCGCGTTCCGGCCCGCCCACGGCGAACTCGACGACGAGGGGTTCACGATGGACACCCTCACCGTCACCGGTCGGCGTGGCATCCTCGCCGGCGAGGAGCTGCTGCGGCTCATGACGGCCGCGGCGCAGGGTGGGCGGGCGAACCGCTGATCTTCTGATCCCCGGCCTGGCCCGCCGCTACCAGGGCAGCTCGAGGGACGGCACCACCGTGCCGGCCGCCGCGCCGGTGCCCGGGCAGACGAGCACGCCGTCGGCGTCGGCCAGGCCACGGAGCATGGCGGCTCCGTGCCACGGGGACGGCTCCGCGGTGACGACCGCCGTCTCGGGATCGAGCACCGCCCGGTACGGACGCAGCACCGTCTCCGAACGGGTCGGGTCGACGGTCGACGCGAGGACCGCCGGCCGGAGGGTAGGAAGCCCGAGCCCCTGCATGCCGGCGAGCAGCGGCTGCACCAGGGTGAGGACGCTGAGCAGCGCGGCGAGCGGGTTGCCCGGCAAGCCGACGACGAGCCGACCGTCCGGCAGCCGGGCGAGCAGGGCCGGACCGCCGGGGCGCACCTCGACACCGTCGACGAGGAACTCCGCTCCCGCATCACGCAGGAGGGCGCGGACGTGGTCGGCTCGAGAGCCGCCCGTCCCACCGGTGGTGACGATGACCTCGCCCGCCCGACGCGTGAGTGGCTCGGTGAGCGCGGTGGTGCCGAGCGCCTCGGCCGTCGCGGAGGCGTCGTCGCTCACCCGGACACTCGAGCTGACGACGCCGCCGAGCGACGCGATCACCCCCGGCAGCGATGGGCCGAAACTGTCGCGCACGAAACCCGCGCCGGGCACCCCGCTCGTCACGACCTCGTCGCCGGTGAGGACGAGTCGGACCTTGGGCCGCGGCACCACCGGCACCCGGTCGAAGCCGCCGCCGGCAGCGACCGCGAGGTGCACGGGGCCGAGCCGGGTGCCCTGGTCGAGCAGCGTCGCCCCCGCCGGTGACTCGGTCCCGGCGTCGCGGATGTGGCGCCCCGCTGCCGGTTCCCCGTGCGGAGCCTGCGGGGAGAGACCGAGTCGGAGGGCGTCGGCGGTCTCCTCCGCGACGCCGTGTTCCCGCTGCAGGACGGCGACGGCACCGGTCGGGATCAGCCCGCCGGTCAGGACCTCGACCGCGGTGCCGACCTCCAGGCCGACCGAGCGCGCCCGGTCGGCGGCGGCCCCACGGACCAGCTCCCAAGGCCCTGCGCCGGCGACGGCCCACCCGTCCATCGCCGAGGAGGCGTAGTGCGGGATCGCGATGGGCGACACGAGTGGCGCGGCGAGGACGTGACCGAGCGCGGTGGCGAGCTCGACGCTGTCGACCACCTCCGATCGCAGCTCGGCGCCTGCCGCGTGGGCGATGCGGCGGGCGTCCGACCACGACGACCTCGTCATGCCGTGCCGCCAGTGGCGGGAGTATCGGTGTCGGCGTCGTCGGACGCCGCGGCGGCCAGCCGTTCGACCGCCGCCGTCGCCGCCTGCGCGACGGTGGTCGGGTCTGCCCCGGCCGCGACGGCCTTCCCGACGGCGATGCCGACGAGGTAGGTGGTGAGCGGTGCGGCAGGACGACGGACCGCGTGGGCCGCGGTGCCGGCGAGTCCCAGGACGGCGTCGATGTCGACCGGGACGTCATCGAGGTCGAGCGCCGCGGCCACCCGGTCGCTCCACTCGGCGAGGACGGCGTGCAGGTCATCGGTCATGGGGACTCCTCGTGGTGCTGGACGTGGTGGTGGACGCGGGATCCGTCGGAGCCGGCGTCGTCGGCGTATCGCTCGCGACGACACCCAACGCGGCCGCGTCGGCCCAGGTGTCGACGTCGGCGGAGCCGCCCTCGGGGACGGCGACGCGCCGGAGCTCGAGGCCCGACAGGAGGTGACGCACGGCGACCCCGGTGAGGTCGCCGCTCGGCTGTGCGGCCTCCAGCTCGGCGACCCGACGGTCGAGGGCGTCGCTCCGGTAGACGCCGAGCAGCGGCTGGTCGCGGCCTCCCGCATCGACCGCGATCCAGCCGTCGACGCCGGGCTCCGGGTCGGCGGCGAGCGCCGCGGTCTCGAGGAGCACGGCGAGCGCCGGGGCCGCGCCCGGCATGTCGCAGGCGAGGATGGCGACGCCCCTCGACAAGATCGGGGACCGGAGGGGTGCGCTCGGGGACCGGAGGGGTGCGCTCGACGGTTCCTCCTCGCGGAGCGCGTGCAAGCCCGCGGCGATGGCGGCGGCGGGACCACCGAAGGCGGGGTGCTCGCGGACGAATCGGACGGGCTCGGTCGGCTCAGCGTCGGATCCGGTCGCCTCGGCATCGGGTCCGACGACCACGATCGCGCCGTCGGCGAGGCGCGCGGCCTCGATCGCGAGCTGGAGCAGCGTCCGTCCGTGGTGCAGCAGCGAGGCCTTCGCGACCCCGCCGAGACGGGACGACCGCCCTCCCGCGAGGATGATCGCGTCGACGGGCATGGCACCAGCCTAGGCCGCTCGTCAGCCTCACCGGCGGCTGCGGATCCGGTGAGGCACCTTGCCCTCGTCGGGAGGTGGTGATAGCCATGAGCCATGACTCGCATCACGGCGCGCAGACGCGTCACCCGGATCACCGTGGGACAGCCCGCACGCACTCGCGAGGACGTCCTCGCCGTCGAGGAGCCGTTGGAGATCCGCGTCGGTGGCCGTTCGCTCGCCATCACCATGCGGACGCCCGGTCACGACGTCGACCTCGCCATCGGGTTCCTCGTCTCGGAGGGTGTCGTCGCTCGGGGTGACGAGGTCAGGACCGCGCGGTACTGCGCTGGCGCGACCGACGAGGGCGTCAACACCTACAACGTGCTCGACATCGCCCTGGCTCCCGGCGTCCCCGCTCCCGATCCGAGCCTCGAGCGGAACTTCTTCACCACGAGTTCGTGCGGGCTCTGCGGGAAGGCGAGCATCGACGCCGTCCGGACGAGCTCGCGATACGACGTGGCCGACGACGCGTTCGTGCTCGACCCCGCCCTCCTCATCACCTTCCCCGACCGCCTCCGCGCCCAGCAGGCCGTGTTCGAGCGGACCGGCGGCCTCCACGCTGCGGGTCTGTTCGACGCGACGACCGGAGAGATGCTCGTGCTCCGGGAGGACGTCGGTCGGCACAACGCGGTCGACAAGGTGGTCGGCTGGGCGGCGAAGGAGGGCCTGCTCCCGCTGCGGTCCATGGTGCTCATGGTGTCCGGTCGGGCGAGCTTCGAGCTCACGCAGAAGGCCTCGATGGCCGGCATCCCGATGCTCGCCGCCGTCTCCGCGCCGTCGTCGCTCGCGGCCGAGTTGGCGACCGAACTCGGGATGACGCTCGTCGGGTTCCTCCGCGGCGACTCCATGGTCGTCTACAGCGGAGCACACCGACTGGCGTCGCCGGACCCGGCGGTCGTCCACGAGGTCGTCGAACACGGCGTGGTCGAGCACGGGGTCAGCGCGTGAGCGCCGAGCCGCCCGTCGAGGACGTCACCGACGCTGCGATCAAGGTCTCCCACCCGAAGCACGTGGCCGTCGGACTCCCCGGCATCCTGCACTCGATGGAGCCGGCGCTCCGCCAGCTCGGGCCGCTGCGGACCGCCGAGCTGCTGACGTCGATCAACCAGCGCGGCGGCTTCGACTGCATGAGCTGCGCCTGGCCCGACCCCGACGACCGCAAGAAGCTGGAGTTCTGCGAGAACGGGGCGAAGGCCGTGATCTGGGAGGCGACCCCGATCGTCATCCCGAGCGCGTTCTGGGCGGAGCACTCACTCACCGACCTCGCCGACAAATCGGAGTACTGGCTCGGCATGCAGGGCCGGCTCTCGGAACCCGTGTACAAGCCGGCGGGCTCCGACCACTACCGGCCGGTCAGCTGGGACGAGGCCTTCGCGCTCGTCGGTGAACAGCTGCGCGGGCAGGACTCCCCGGACCAGGCCGCGTTCTACACGAGCGGCCGGGCGTCCAACGAGGCGGCGTTCGCCTACCAACTGTTCGTGCGGGCGTTCGGCACCAACAACCTGCCGGACTGCTCGAACATGTGCCACGAGTCCACAGGCACGGCGCTCGGCGAGGTGATCGGCATCGGGAAGTCCACGATCGCCTACGCCGACTTCGAGCAGGCGGACCTCATCGTCGTCATGGGTCAGAACCCGGGCACGAACCACCCGCGCATGCTGACCGCCCTCGAGGACGCGAAGCGGGCCGGCGCGACCATCGTCTCCGTCAATCCGCTCCCCGAGGCCGCGCTCGAACGGTACAAGAACCCGCAGACGGTGCGGGGCATGGTGGGGCGGGGCACGGTCATCTCGGACCAGTTCCTGCAGATCCGGCTCGGTGGTGACATGGCGCTCCTGCAGGCCGTGTCGAAGCGTGTGCTGGCAGCCGAGGCCGCCGCGCCCGGAACCGTGCTCGACCACGACTTCCTCACCGAGCACTGCCTCGGACTCGAGGAGCTCACGGCGCACCTGGCCGAGCTCGACGAGGCGGAGGTGCTCGAGGCGACCGGGCTCACGAGTGAGCAGATCGACGAGTTCGCGCAGCGCTACATCGACTCGAACGCGACGATCGTCACCTGGGCCATGGGGCTGACGCAGCACAAGGCCGCCGTGAACGGGATCAAGGAGATCATCAACCTGCTCCTCCTCCGCGGCAATATCGGCAAGCCCGGTGCCGGCGCCTCGCCGATCCGCGGGCACAGCAACGTGCAGGGCGACCGGACCATGGGCATCTGGGAGCAGATGCCGGAGTCCTTCCTCGCCGCCATGGAGGAGGAGTTCGGCGTGCCGATGCCGCGAGCGCACGGGGTCGACGCCGTGAACGCGATCCGCGCCATGCAACGCGGCGAGATCCGCACCTGGGTGTCGCTCGGCGGCAACTTCGTCGCCGCGATCTCCGACACCGCCGCCGCCGAGGCGGCGATCCGCGGAACCGGGATGTCCGTGCAGATCTCGACGAAGCTCAACCGCTCGCACGTGGTCACGGGCGACGCGGCGATCATCCTGCCGACCCTCGGGCGGACCGAGATCGACCTGCAGGCGAGCGGCCCGCAAATGGTCAGCGTCGAGGACTCCGTCTGCGCCGTCCACGCCTCGCACGGACGGATCCCACCCGCAGCGCCCGGGCTGCTCTCCGAGGTCGCGATCATCACGCGACTCGCGCGGGCGACCCTCGGCGAGGACTCCGGGATCGCGTGGCAGGCCTTCGAGGACGACTACGACACCATCCGGGAGCACATCGGACGGGTCATCCCCGGGTGTGAGGACTACAACGAGCAGATCCGTCGTGAGGACGGGTTCGTGCTGCCGAACGGTCCCCGCGACTCGCGGACCTTCACGAACCCCGAGGGTCGTGCGCTCCTGACGGTGAACGAGCTGGAACCGCTCCGCTGCCCGCCGGGGCGTCTGCTCCTGCAGACGCTGCGCTCGCACGACCAGTTCAACACGACGATCTACAGCCTGAACGACCGCTACCGGGGGATCAAGCAGGGACGCAACGTCGTGTTCGTGAACCCGGACGACCTCGCTGAGCTCGGGCTGGAGGACGGCCAGACGATCGACGTCTTCAGCGAGTGGCCCGGGCAGCCGGACCGGGAACTCCTGGGCTTCCGCGCCGTCTCCTATCCGACGGCCAGAGGGTGCGCCGCGGCCTACTTCCCCGAGGCGAACGTCCTCGTCCCGCTCGACGCGACGGCCGACCGCAGCAACACCCCGGTCTCGAAAGCTATCGTGGTGCGGCTGCAGCCGGCCGGCGCTCGGCTGTCGTGACCGGCGGCGCGGGTCACTCGTAGGCGCGCAGGAGCTGCCAGCGGCCGCGGACCGCGTCGAGACGGATGTCGAAGACGAAGGTCCGGCCGTCGGTGGCGGTCGCCTGGAACCGCCATGCCGGCGTGGCTGCCGGCGGGTGGGTGAGGAAGGCGACGTTCGGCTCGAGCGGGGTCGGGGTGTCGGTCACGAGGTACCGTGCCCCCTCCCAGAACAACCGCTCCGGCACACCCGCAGGCGTCGTCCAGACCGCGATCTCGGTGCTCGTGATCAACATGAGTGGCCTCCCGTCATTCGAACATACGTTCGATAGACAGCGAGCCTAACCCGACATCCGACGACACGCCAGCCCGGATCCGCCCGGTCCCTCAGCCGGTCGGCGTGTCGCCGAGGAACCGCTTGATGTCGACACCCATCTGCGGCGACTCGGTGTGGTGCAGGTAGTGGCCGCCGTCGAGCAGGACGAGCTCGGACCGGTCGATCCCCGCGAGCTGGGCCTCGTGGAGGGACACCCAGTCGGCGAGTTCCGGGTCGTCGCCGACGACGAACATGAGGATCGGGAGGTCGGCCGGGAACGACTGCGACCGGGCGGCGCGGAAGTTGGCGGGGGTGTGCGCGATCTCGTCGAGCAGCGTCGGGTTCATGGCGTTGCGGTTCGCGAGGATCGCGAGTTGTCGCTTCGTCGCCGTGTCATAGGGCAGCCCTGCGGTCGGGTCGGGCGCGATCGCGGTGAGCACCCGAAGGATCCCGAGCGACTTCAGGGCCTCGAGGCCGTCGGTCGGCGTGGCCTCGTCCGCACCCGGTTGTGTGGGGACGCTCGTGTCGATGCCGATGAACGCGGTGACCTCGTCGCGGTACCGCTGGAGGTATTCAAGGGCGGTGATGCCGGCGATCGAGTGTCCGGCGAGCACGTAGCGGTCGATGCCGAGGCCGCGCAGGGCGGCGTGGACCTCGCCCGCGATGTTGGCCGAGGTGCGGGGGACGTCGGTCTGGTCGCTGAGGCCGTATCCGAAGGGTTCGACGACGACTACGCGGTACTGGTCGCGGAGCTCGGCGACGAGCGGCTGGAAGTCGAGACCGGGCGCGGCGGTGCCCTGACCGGGCAGGAGGACGATGGTCTCCGGCGCGTCGCCGCTGATGACGACGTTCATCCGCTTGCCGTCGACGTCGACCAGCTGACCGTACGGTTGCAGTTCCGCCGCCTCCGTGGCGCTGGCGACGGCGTTGACGATGCTCGTGGTGGCGAGGGTCGCTCCGATCAGCCCGGCGATCGTGGCGATCGTGATCAGTGGAACCTTCAGGAGCTTGCGCATCGTCACCCATCGTGTTGGAGCCGGCGGCGGGCGGTCGCACCGCGCCGATTCCATCCTCACGGGAGGCCGCCCGCCGCACATCCGTCGTGAGGCGAGGGTGCGCCGACGGGCCGTACGCAGATGTGCGCAGCTCGGCGCACCTGCAGAGAACCGGCTGGAAGCGAAGGCTTCCAGCCGGTTCATCATGCGTTCGCCTACTCGGCGGGTGGCGTCGGCCGCTCGGGCGGCGCCACCTCTTCCGGCGGAGCGGGCGGCTGCACCTGCTGCGGCGCCTGCTGCGGCGGAACGGTCGGCTGCTGCGCGGGAGCGGGCGGCTGCTGCGGGCTCGACGGCTGCCCTGGCGCCTGCGGCCCGGACGGCGGCGGACCCCACTGCTGCGGTGCGGCGTTCGGCGTCGGTCCCTGCTGACCAGGCGCTGATCCCTGCCACGCGGGTGCCGACCATTGCTGGCCGGGCTGCGGTGCGGGCTGCCCCTGCGGCTGGCCGTACTGCCCCTGGGACGGCGCAGCCTGGTAGCCCTGGCCCTGCTGACCCTGACCCTGACCGTGGCTCGGCTGCCCCTGGTAGGGCTGACCGGGATACGGCTGACCCTGGTACCCCTGCTGCGGCTGACCCTGGTAGCCCTGACCCTGGTAGCCCTGCTGCGGCTGGTTCTGGTAGCCCTGCGGCTGACCCTGGTAGGGCGGCTGGTGCTGCCCGGGGTGACCCTGGATCGGGTACGCGGGCGCGCTCTGGTATACCTCGGGACGGTAGGGCTGTTGCCCGTAGTTCACCGGTACGCCCTCGGGCTTCGGGGAGAACGCGCGGACGATCACCGGGATCACGGCGGAGATCGCCGCAGCGAGCGTCGTGGCCGCAGCGATGCGCCACCACCAGTCCGCCCAGGTGCCCTCGGGGAACGCCATCGGCAGTACGAGCACCAGGACCGTCGCGATGATGAGCACGATCGTCACGATGGCCGTGGCCCTGACCACGGTGGACCTGGCGCGGGTGATGAAGTGGAGGAAGTACACCTGGATGATGATGAGCGCCAGCCGGGTGATGATGACGATGCCGAAGAACAGCATCATCTGGCCGGACCAGACGAAGCCGTCGTCGGTGTTCGGTGGCTGGAGCCACCCGTTCCACAGCTTCAGGAGGCCGATGGTGACGAGGAAGATGTTCACCAGGGTGGACGCCGCGAGATACCACTTGTTGGGCCCGTGTCCGGCTGCCGCGTCGAGGGAGACGGCACCCACGAAGGCCGCGAGCAACAGCAGCGTGAGCCAGACGCGTCCGGCGATGTCGGCCTGATCGCCGACGATGATGAAGTACCCGCCGATGATCGCCGCCGCGACGAGCGTTCCGATCGTCAAGGTCAGCGCGAGCACGGCCGACCGTGAGCGGCGCGGTGTGGTCTCGACCATTCGAAATCCCCTATCTGTCGTGAGTGCCAACAGTACCGGGGTGGTATCCGAGCGGAAGGGAGCAGCCCCTACCCGATGGACGACGCCCGCGCCAGCGTGCCTGTGATGCGCACTCGACCGCCTGCGACGCCGCGGATCCGCACTACTCTGGACTCCGTCCCCGCCGAGCCCGCGGTGGCGCGACACCCGAGTCAAGGAGAAGCACATGTCGGTCGGCCTGCTCGCCGTTGTCGATGACATCCTCAGCGCCGCTCTGAAGGCGAGCGCGAAGACCGCGGGTGTCGTCATCGATGATGCCGCCGTCACCCCGCAGTACGTGCAGGGGCTCACGCCGGCGCGGGAACTGCCGGTCGTCTGGCGCATCGCCCGCGGCAGCCTGATCAATAAGTTCGTCATCATCATCCCGATCGCCCTGCTGCTCACCGCCTTCGCACCCTGGGTCCTGCCGTTCCTCCTCATCATCGGCGGCACCTACCTCTGCTTCGAGGGCGCCGAGAAGGTCATGGAGTGGTTCGGCGTGCACCACGAAGCAGCGGAGGAGGACGTCCGCGACGAGAAGAAGCTCGTCTCCGGCGCCGTCCGCACGGACCTCATCCTCAGCACCGAGATCATGCTCATCTCGCTGGCCAGCCTCGACGCCGACCTCGGCATCTGGATGACCCTGGGCGCACTCCTCGTCATCGGCCTCGTCATGACGGCCGTCGTCTACGGCGCGGTCGCGCTCCTCGTGAAGATCGACGACATCGGACTCCGGCTCATGAAGAACCCCTCGCGTGGCGTCCGGCGCACCGGCGCGCGCATCGTCGCTTCGATGCCCGCCGTCTTCCGCGTGATCAGCATCGTCGGCACGGTCGCGATGCTGTGGGTCGGAGGCCACCTCGTCGTCGCGAACCTCGCCGAGACGATCTGGCACGGCCCGTTGGACCTCTTCCACGTCGTCACGCACGCCATCGAAGCGGCCGGACCCGTCGTCGTCTGGATCGCCGACACCGCGATGTCGGCCGTGTTCGGACTCGTGCTCGGCCTGATCGTGGTCGGGATCGTCCTCGGCATCTCGCGCCTGCGCTCCGGCAAGCAGCCGGCGACCACCTCGCACTGACGACGGCGGCCGGGCGACCGGACGCTAGTGCAGCTGCCGCGCGTAGCAGAGCGACATCGGGATGACCTCGTACGGCGAGTAGATGGGGATCGACTCGTAGCCGAGCCACTCGTACAGGCGGACGGCCTCCGGCTGCCGGTCGCCGGTCTGCAGGATGAGTCGCTCGGCGCCCTCTGCCCGCGCGGCATCCTCGACGGCCGCGATGAGCAGGCGCGAGACACCCCGGCCACGGTGGCCGGGCAGGGTGACGACACGCTTCAGCTCCCACTCCTCGCCGAGCCGTCGCAGTGCGGCATGGCCGACCGGCTCGCCGTCGACGAGCGCGAGGAAGGTCACCCGGATGTCCGCAGGATCCACGGTGAACGCCGCCTGCGCCCGCTGGGCCGCCTCGGAATCCCAGTCCTCCCAGGCGGAGGCGTACCGCGCACCCATCTCCTCGTCCATCGCGGCTCGCAGGCGTACCGCCCGTTCGTCGTCCCAGGAGACGGACTCGATGCTGGCTGGGGTCACGACGGTCATGCGCTTCTTCCGGGGCGGGCTGCGACGGCGTGATCGAGCGACCGACGCCGTCTGCCAGTCTCCCACGCAGCACGGGGCCCGAGCGCGTCAGGAGGGCACCGATGCGACCCGCGCAAGCCCGGCGACCGACCGCGTGATCAGTTCGCGGTGTCGGCCACCTGCACGGCCACGTGGTACTTCGTGCCCTCGACGTCGCTGATCGTGACGACGGCGTCGTACTCGGAGCCCGAGGACGGGTCGGTGAGCGTGCAGTCGACGGTGGTCTCGTCGATGAGCTTGACGCGCTCGTCCCCGCAGTCGAGGTCGGGCCTCGTGCCGACCTGCTCCTCGAGGGCGCCGGCCGCGGCGTCCGCGATGTCCGAGGCGGGGACGGTGAGACCGGCGCTGGCGCTGAAGCTGCAACCGGTGAGCAGGAGCCCCACCGGCAGCAGGGCGACGGCGACGGACGGGAGGAGGCGGTGACGGGTCATGCCGCCAGTCTGTCCGCTCTCCGGCACGTGGGCGATGGGGAGTCCTCCCCAGCGGGCGCTGCTACCGTGGCGGCACCGTCCAGAGAAGAGGCACCGTGCTGATCGTCCCCAACGCCCTCGTCGGCCCGGCGCTCCGCCTCATCCGCGCGAACCGCGCCTTCGTGAGCGAAGCGGGTGCCCGGCGCCGGATCCGGGAACGGGCGCTTCGCCCAGTGCCCTACGGACCGCCGGCCACGCTGCGGCCGGACGTCCGGGTCGACGTCGAGCGGTTCGGCGACTGGCCGGTGTACACGGTCAGCCCGACGAAGCGTGCCGCAACCGGCGGGGTCGTGTACGCGCACGGCGGCGGGTGGGTCGGCGAGATCGCACCCCAGCACTGGGTGCTCGCGGCCACCATCGCGGCAGAGACCGGCGCGACCGTCACCCTGCCGATCTACCCCCTCGTTCCCTATGGCACCGCGGCGGAGGCCCGGATGGGCATGGTCGAGCTGGTCCGACGCAGCCTGGACCGACACGGACCGACCGTCCTGGCAGGAGACTCCGCCGGTGGCCAGATCGCCCTCTCCGCGGCGCTCCGCCTGCGCGACGACGGCATCGTCCTCCCCATGACCACCCTCCTCTCCCCCGCGCTCGACCTCACCTGGAGCAACCCGCGGATCCCACTCGTGCAGCCGAGCGACCCGTGGCTCGCGACGCCAGGCGGGCGGGTGTTCGCGGAACACTGGCGCGGCGATCTCGATCTCCGCGACCCGGCGGTCAGTCCGCTCGTCGGCGAGCTCGCCGGGCTCGGACCGATCACCCTGCTGAGCGGCACACGCGACGTCCTCAACCCCGACGCCGAGCTGCTCGTCGAGCGTGCACGGGCGGCCGGGGTGCCCCTCGACTTCCATGAGGGCGTCGGCCAGTTCCACGTGTGGGCGCTGCTCCCGACCCGCTCGGGGAAGGCGGCGACGCAGACGATCGTGCGGAGCATCGCCCGCGGGCTGCGCTGACCCAGCCGCTGACCCGGCCGGGAGTCGAGCGGTCGCGCTGCTAGGCGGTGCGGCGCTTGCGGACCTCGCGGAGCACCATCTGCTCCGGGCACACCGTCGACAGGAAGTCACCGACGGACAGCGCGAGGCGTTCGCCGACGAGCGAGTAGAGGATCCGGTTGGCGTCGCGACGCTCGGAAACGAGCCCGGCCTGCCGCAGCACACTGAGATGGCGCGAGATGGTCGGCCCCGTGGCGTCGAACCGCGACGCGATCTCGCCGGCGGCAAGCTCGCCGTCCTTGAGGTCCTGGAGGATCTGTCGTCGCGTCGGGTGCGCGAGTGCGGCGAAGATGTCCGACGCTGTATCTGCCATGGTTGCAATCTAGCACAATTGCGATATACGGTTTAGCTCTGTTGCTAACAAGCGAAGGAGTCATCATGCGCATCGCCATCACCGGCGGCACCGGGTTCGTCGGCCGGCACCTCGCCGAACGCCTGCAGGGAGACGGCCACGAGACGGTGATCGTGTCGCGGCGCACCGGGGTCGACATCGACGACGCCGAGGCACTCGCGACGGCGTTCGCGGGCTGCGACGCCGTCGCGCACTGCGCCGGGATCAACCGGGAGATCGGCGAGCAGACCTTCGAGCGTGTGCACGTGCGCGGCACCCGGGCCGTCGTGGATGCGGCCCGCCGAGCCGGCGTCGGTCACCTCGTCCTCGTGAGCTTCCTCCGCGCCCGGCCCGATTGCGGCTCGGGCTACCACGAGACGAAATGGGCGGCCGAAGAGCTCGTCCGCGACTCGGGCATCCCGCACACGGTCCTGAAGTTCGGGATGATCTACGGGGCCGGCGACCACATGATCGACCACGTGACGAAGGCCGTCCGCACCTTCCCCGTGTTCGCGACCGTCGGCTACCGCGAACGCCTCGTGCGTCCGGTGCCGGTCGCCGATGCGGTCGACGTCCTCGTCGCTGCCCTGGAGGGCCGGGTCACCGAGCCGACGGTCGCGGTGATGGGCGCCGAGACACTGCCGCTGGGGACGGCCGTCCGGCGGATCGCTCGCGTCGCCGGCCGACGACCGCTGTACGTCCCGGTGCCGGTCTGGACGATCCGGTTGCTCGCGCGCCTGACCGAGCGGCTCATGGTGACGCCGCTCGTCGCGAAGGCTCAGGCGCAGATGCTCGCCGAGGGCGTCGACGCCGCAGCGCCGCCGACACCAGAACTGCCCGAGGCACTGCGACCCCAGCGCCGGTTCGACGAGGCACGCATCCGCGCGGCGCTCCCCGAAGGACGGTTCACGCTCGCCGACCTGCGACGGTTCGCCTGATCAGCCGTCGGGGTGCCGACGGGGACCGGTCGACTCACGCTCGATGAGCGTCGTCGCGAGCTCCAGGTGGTGGGAGAACGGCCGCTCCCCCGCCTGCAGCCGGAGCAGGGTGTCGACGGCCGCGCGGCCGATGTCGTGCATCGAGGTGTGCACCGTGGTCAGGCGCGGAACCGTGAGCATGGCCGAGTACGTGTCGTCGTAGCCGACGACGCTGACGTCCTCCGGCACGCGGAGTCCCGCCTGGAGCAGGGTGCGGATGACGGCGAAGGCGTCGGCGTCGTTGGTCGCGAAGACGGCCGTGGGCGGGTCCTCGAGTGCGAGCATGCGCTCGACGGCGGGTGCCGAGGTGCCCATCCCCTCCTCCGACACGAGCTCGGGGTCGAGCGGGATGCCGGCTGAGCGGAGCGCCTCGCGGTAGCCGACCGCCCGCGCACGCAGCCCGGGATTCGCCGGGTGGCCACCCACGAAGGCGATCCGCCGATGGCCGAGGCCGATGAGGTGTTCGACGGCCTGCTGCCCGCCGACCGCGTGACTGGAGCCGATGCTCGCCACCGATCGGGCGAGCGGATCCGGCGAATCGACCGCGACGAGCGCGACGCCGGCATCGAGGCAGGCGTCCACCACGTCGGCGTCGATCGGTGTCGTCACGACGATCATGCCGAGCGCGCCCCTCGCGGCGACCCGCTCGACGAAGGCACGGTCGAGCGTCACCTCGTCACCGGTTGCGTCGTCGGCCCCGAATCCGGAAGCGGGCGACAGCACCCGGGTGACGAGGTCGACGTCGAGGCGCTGCGCGGCGGCGACCATGCCGTCGAGCACCCGCAGGGAGTACACGCTGTGCAGGGTGTCGAACACGACGTGGATCTGACGTGGGCCTCCGCCACCCGAGCGCGCGGCCGGGCGGTACCCCAGCTCACGGACGGCCGCCTCCACGCGCGCCCGCGTCGCCTCCGACATGCCCTGGCGGCCGTTGACGACCTTGGAGACGGTCGCAACGGAGACGCCGGCGTGTTCCGCGATCGACGCCAGGGTCGGGCCGGTCATCGGCGTGCGTGCCATGCGGCTCCTCCAGGATCAGGGTCACGGATCGACCCAGCGTAGCGAAACTGTTTCGCGCTCGGTGCGTTGACCTGAGCCAGGCCGCTCGCATAGCTTGAGCGAACCGTCGACCACCGACGAAAGACTTTCGCATCGAATCGCACTGGAGCGCGCCATGACCATCACCTCGTTCACCGACGGCTGGATCGTCCGAGCCCCACGAGGGCCCTTCGCGGCCGTCCAGGGCGGAGCCGACGACTCGGTTCCCGTGACGCTCCCGCACGACGCACTCCGCGACGCCGACCGCTCCGCCGACGCTCCGGCGAAGGGTGGGGCCGCGTACTTCCCGGCGGGGGCCTTCAGCTACGTGAAGGCCTTCGAGGCCCCAGCCGCGTGGGCGGGGCGGATCGTCCGCCTCGAGGTCCAGGGCGCCTTCCGCCACGCGATGGTGTACCTCAACGACGAATTCGCGGGCAACCGATCCGACGGCTTCGCCCGGTTCTTCGTGGACCTCACGCCGCACCTCCGAGCCGGTGCGACGAACACCCTGCGCATCGAGGTGCGCGCAGGCCAAGACTCGCGGTGGTACGCCGGCGCCGGCCTCCATCGGCCGGTCCTGCTGCACGTGGACGAGCCGACGCACATCGTTCCCGACGGCGTCCGCATCACGACGGTCCGCATCGAGGACGACCAGGCCGTATTGGAGGTCGTTACGACCGTCACCAACCGCGGCCTCACGACGAGCTCCCGGGTCCTCACCACCGAACTCACCTCGCCCGAGGGTGTCGTCGTCGAACAGGACCGCACACCCGTCACGGTCGCGCCGGCAGGCACGGCAACCATCCGGCAGCACCTCTACGTCCAGGATCCGGCGCTCTGGAGCGTCGAGTCCCCGTCGCTGTACACCGCGCAGACCACGCTGGTACCCACCGACGGCGAGTCGGACGCCGGCCAGACCGTGCACACCGTCCACGGCATCCGCACGGTCACCGTCGACCCGCGGAAGGGACTCCGGATCAACGGCGAACCCGTGCTGCTGCGGGGCGCCTGCATCCACAGCGACAACGGCCCGCTCGGAGCCGCTTCGATCGCCCGGGCCGAGGAGCGTCGCATCCAGCTTCTCAAGGACGCCGGGTTCAACGCCATCCGGGCCGCCCACAACCCCGCCTCGCCGGCCATGCTCGACGCCTGCGACCGAATCGGGATGCTCGTGATGGACGAGGCGTTCGACCAGTGGCACCGCGGCAAGACCACCTTCGACCCGTCCCTCGACTTCGAGCAGTGGTGGCGGTCCGACCTCGAGTCGATGGTGGCCAAGGACGCCAACCACCCGAGCGTCATCATGTACTCGATCGGCAACGAGATCGTCGAGGTCGGCACCCCGCACGGCGCGATCCTGGCCCGCGAACTCGCCGAGCACGTACGCGCACTCGACCCGACGCGACCCGTCACGAACGGCGTGAACGCGACGCTGTCGGTGCTCGACGAACTCGACGAGATCATGGCGTCGGACCAGGGGCTCAACGAGTTGATGGGCGAGGCGGGCGCGAACATGATGAGTCTCATCGGCTCCTCCGACGCCGTCACGACCCGCACCGAGGAGTCCAGCGCGGCGCTCGACGTGCTCGGCCTCAACTACGCGGACGGCCGCTACGCGAGCGACGCCGAACGCTTCCCCCACCGGGTGATCGTGGGTTCTGAGACCTTCCCGACGCAGATCGGTGAGCTCTGGCCACTCGTCGAGGCCAACCCGAACGTCATCGGCGACTTCACCTGGACGGGCTGGGACTACCTCGGCGAGGTCGGCATCGGAGCGACGTCCTACGCCGAGGACCCCGAGGCGAACGGGGCACTTGAACGCGAGTTCCCGTACCTCACCGCCTGGTGCGGCGACCTCGACCTCACGGGCTGGCGGCGACCCGCGTCGTACTACCGGGAGATCGTCTTCGGCCTGCGCACGGAACCGGCGATCGCAGTGCTGCGCCCCGAGCGCCACGGCCAGACGGTGACGATGCAGTCGCCGTGGGCGTGGAGCGACTCGGTCGACTCATGGACGTGGCCAGGCTTCGAGGGAGCGCCGGTCACCGTCGAGGTCGCGGCCGACGCCGACGAGGTCGCACTGCTCCTCGACGGGACGGAGGTCGCGCGCGGGCCGGTGGGCGGACGGCGACCGATGCTCGCCTCGTTCGAGACCGTCTACCACCCGGGCACGCTCGCGGCCGTCGCCTACCGGGCGGGAGCGGAGGTCGGCCGCACCTCACTCGTCTCCGCCACCGGCCCGACCATGCTGACGGCCACCGCCGACCGCACGGTCATCCGCGCCGACGACACCGACCTCTCCTTCGTCGCGATCGAGCTGCGCGACGCAGCCGGGGTGCTCGTCACGGGAGCCGACCGGGAGGTCTCGGTCGTCGTCTCCGGCGCCGGAGTCCTCGCCGGGTTCGGCACCGGCACGCCGAGCACGACCGAGCGGTTCGACGCCACCACCCGCACCACCTTCGACGGGCGGGCGCTCGCGATCATCCGCCCCACCGGCCTCGGTGTCGTGACGGTGACCGTCTCCTCAGCGGACATGACGGAGGTCGTCGTCGAGATCGAGGCGCGGTAGGGCTCGGTCCGAGTCAGTTCCCGTGCGGGTCGAGCTGGTTGACCGTCGCGACGGTCTGCGCGTAGTCGCCTCGCGCCTCGGCGAACCGGAGGAACTTGACGTTCTCCACCAGGATCTCGGTCGCGTCGGGCTGGGCCTCGATGAGTTCCATGACCTCGTCGACGTAGGCGTCGAGCGGCATCGCGAAGTCGCTCGTCTCCTGCCCCGGCATGAGCGAGGTGCGGACGGCTGGCGGGACGAGTTCGACGACGTGCACGGTCGTGGAGGCGAGCTGCAGTCGGATGGACTCGCTCAGCATGTGGATCGCGGCCTTGCTCGCGTTGTACGTCGGGGTGACGCGCAATGGCGTGAACGCGAGGCCCGAGGAGACGGTCATGATGGTGGCGTCCGGCCGGCTGCGGAGGTGCTCGATGAACGCACCGATCAGCCGGATGGGGCCGAGGACGTTCGTCGTGATGATCTCCTCCGCGGTCGCGACGAAGTCCGGAGCCGTCCAGTCCTCACCGCGCATGACGCCCGCCATGGTGATGAGGACGTTGAGCTCGGGGTGTTCGGCGATGACCTGGGCCGCCGCCGCCTCGATGCTCGCCGGGTCGGCGGTGTCGATGCGCACGGTGTGGAGTCCGGGCTCGTCGGCGTCGATCGATTCGAGGAGTTCCGTGCGGCGCCCGCCGACGATCACGGTGTTGCCGGCCGAGTGGAGGCGCCGTGCGAGAGCGAGGCCGATGCCGCTCGTCGCGCCGGGGATGAAGACGGTGTTTCCGGTGATCTGCATGGGTCGAGTCTGCGGCCGTCCGACTCGCCACACCAGGGTTCGCCGATCCAGGGATCCGCGGTCCCTGGATCGGCGAACCTCGGGGGCGGATACTGGCGGGATGGATCGCCCAGCGCTCGCAGACTTCCTCCTCCGTCACCGATCGGCCTTGCAGCCCGCGGATGTCGGCCTGAGCGCCGGTCCTCGGCGACGGACGGTGGGGCTCCGACGCGAGGAGGTCGCGCAGCTCGCCGCGATGTCGACCGACTACTACGCGCGACTCGAGCAGCAGCGCGGTCCCCAGCCGAGCACGCAGATGCTCGGTTCGCTTGCCCGCGCCCTGCGACTGAGCGCCGAGGAACGCGACTACCTGTACCGGATCGCCGGCCACAACGCACCCACCCGCCTCGCGACCTCGGACTACGTCGCCCCCGCGCTCCTCCGCGTCCTCGACCGGCTCACGGACACGCCGGCGCTCATCCTGTCGGCCCTCGGCGAGACACTCGTCCAGAACGACCCCGCCCGCGCGCTGTTCGGCGACGCGAGCCGGTACCAGGGCCTCGAACGCAGCGCGATCCACCGCTGGTTCCTCCGGCCCGAGGAGCGGCTGCGCTACCCGGAGGAGGACCGTGAGCGGCAGAGTCGGTCCCAGGTCGCGTCCCTCAGGGCGGCCTACGGGTCGCTCGGCGCCCAGTCGCCGGCGGGCGAGATCGTCGACGACCTCACCGAGCGGAGTGAAGAGTTCCGACGCCTGTGGGCGACGCACGAGGTCGGGCGCCGGTTCGAGGACCACAAGGTGCTCATCCATCCCGAGATCGGTCCCATCGAGCTCGACTGCCAGGCGCTCTTCACCGAGGATCAGTCGCAGTCCCTGCTCGTGCTCACCGCCGCACCCCATACGCCGGCCGAGGGCAAGCTGAAGTTGCTCGCCGTCCTCGGCACGCAGACCTTCGAGGGGGCGCGGTAGCGGGAGCGAGCTCCCGCGGGCGGCTCAGAACGTCGGCGCCGTGCGGAGCTTCCGCCGACGGACCGCGCCGCCGATCGCGAGGCCGACACCGGCGATGATCGCGGGGACGACGAGACCGAGGACGACGACCGCGACGATCGCCAGGCCGAGGCTCGGCATCAGCCCGCCACCCAGCAGGTAGACGACGAGCAGCGGGATGAACGCCAGAAGCATCAGCCAGGCGAGGCCGGGCTGACGCGACACCGCGAGAACACCGACCACGAGGAACAGTCCCGCGAACCACAGCACGACGCCGAGCAGGATCCGCCAGGAGTCGTAGGCCGCGTATGGCAGCAGCTGCGGCCCGGGCGACGCGAGGTCGGGGTTGCCGAGGAGCAACAGCACACCGACCGCCAGGCCGAGCGCCGCCAGGACGATGGCGATCACACCGAAGACACGCATAGGACCTCCCCAAGGAACACTGGAGATCCTGCCGGTCGTGGCGCTGCATGACAAGGGGTGACGACGAGGTCGTTCAAGACTCGGCGGGCGCGCCTCCGTCGCCGTCGCCGACGACGGCGTCGCGCAGCGCCGAGAGGTGAGCACGACTCAGGGCGGACGCGACCTCGCCATCACGGTCTGCGACGGCGTCGACGATGCGCTCGTGCACCTGCTGATCGTGATCGGTCCCCGGCTCGCCGCTGAGCCGCAACATCTGGATCATGGCGTCGCGGCTGCGCTCGGCGAAGGTGTCGAACAGTTCGGTCAGGATCGGGTTGCCAGAGGCGGCCACGATGCTCCGGTGGAGCGCGGTGTCTGCGTCCACCCTCGACGGGATCGTCGCCCGCTCGACGTTACGGCGGTCGAGCGCCTCCCGGATGGCGCCCAGGTCGGCCGCGGTGTGGCGCTCTGCGGCGAGCGCCGCTGCCTCGCTCTCGATGGCGAGGCGTGCTTCCAGGATCGAAGCGATGTTCGTCCGGAGCACGAGCGCCTCCCAGTCCTGCTGCGGCGCGAGTGCCTGCAGGAAGATCCCCGACCCCTGGCGGCTTGTCAGGATGCCCTGCCCGGCCAGCTGCCGGATCGCCTCACGCATGGTGGATCGGCCGACCCCGAGTTGCGGCCCGAGTGTCGTCTCCCCGGGGAGCTTCTGGCCGATCGCCCACTCGCCGCGCTGGATCCGTTCCAGGAGGAGACGGGCTGCCTGGTCCGAGAGGGATTCGCGTCGCACGGTGGTCATGGGTCGATCTTAGTCCTCAGCTTGTCTGACAAGTTGTGTTACCGTGGCCGCGTGATCCTCTCCGACTCCCGCCTCTCCACCCCCGCCGGCCCCGTTCCTCCGCACGCTCCCGCCTGGAACCGCCAACGGCCTTCACAGATGCCGTCCGACCGCTACCAGGACCTGTTCTCCCGCGTCGACGTGCCGCTCGTCGACCGCGAGTGGCCGGCACGACGCCTCACCGAAGCCCCGCTCTGGGTGCCGGTCGACCTGCGCGACGGCAATCAGGCGCTGGCCGAGCCGATGGACCCCGCGCGCAAGCGGAACTTCTTCGAGCTCATGGTCACCATGGGCTACAAGGAGATCGAGGTCGGGTACCCCTCCGCCTCGCAGACGGATTACGACTTCGTGCGCCTCATCGCGGACACCGACATCGCCCCCGAGGACGTCACCATCGTGGTGTTCACCCCGGCACGCCGGGACCTCATCGAGCGGACCGTCGAGTCGATCCGCGGCATCCGCAACCCGGTCGTCATCCACATGTACACGGCGACCGCTCCGCTCTGGCGCGAGGTCGTGCTCGGTCACGACCGGGACTCGCTGCGGTCCCTGATCCTCCAGGGCGGGTCGGATGTGCTCGAGTTCGCCGGCGACCTCGACGGCGTCCGGTTCGAGTTCTCGCCCGAGGTGTTCAACCTGACGGAGCCCGACTACGCGCTGGAACTCTGCGACGCCGTGACCACTCTCTGGGACGCCTCGGAGGACCGACCGGTGATCCTGAACCTGCCGGCGACCGTCGAGGCGGCGACGCCGAACGTGTACGCGGATCAGATCGAGTACATGCACCGGAACCTCGCCCGGCGGTCGTCGGTCATCCTTTCCGTGCACCCGCACAACGACCGCGGCACCGGCATCGCGTGCGCGGAACTCGCGGTACTGGCCGGCGCCCAACGCGTCGAGGGCTGCATCTTCGGGAACGGCGAGCGCACCGGCAACGTCGACATCGCGACGCTGGCCTTGAACCTCCACACGCAGGGCGTCGATCCCATGATCGACTTCTCCGACATCGACCACATCCGTCGGGTCGTCGAGCACAGCAACCGCATCGACGTCCATCCGCGCCACCCCTACGTCGGGGAGTTGGTGCATACCGCGTTCTCCGGCACGCACCAGGACGCGATCAAGAAGGGCTTCGCCGAGCACCGTGCCCGGGCCGAAGCGACCGGCAGCCGGGCCGAGGACCTCCCGTGGCGGGTGCCGTACCTGCCGGTCGATCCGGCCGATCTGGGCCGCAGCTACGAGGCGGTCATCCGCGTGAACTCGCAGTCGGGCAAGGGCGGCATCGCCTACCTGCTCGAGCGCGACTACGGCATCGAGATGCCGCGGCGCCTGCAGGTCGACTTCTCCCGCCGGGTGCAGCAGCACACGGACGACTCCGGGCGCGAACTTGATGCGGAGGCGCTGTTCGGGATCTTCGAGCGCGACTATCTCACGCAGTCCGAGTCGGTACGCCTGGTCGAGCTCGACACGGCCAGCGCGAACGGGACGACCACGACCTCCCTGCGGATCTCCGTCGACGGCTCCACCCACGCCGCGACGTTCCCCGACGTCGGCCCGGTGGAGGCGACGACCCTGTTGCTCGCCGAGCACGGTCTGCCGGTCGAAATCGTCTCCCTGCACCAGACCTCGCTGACGTCGGGGAGCGACGCGGAGGCGCTCACCCTCGTCGAGTACCGCCTCGGCCACCGGACGGGCTGGGCAGCGGGCCGCGACCGCTCCGTCCTCGAGGCGAGCGTGCAGGCGGTCCTCAACGCCGCAGTCGCCGCGAACCGTTCCGTCGACTGAGCGGTCCGGCCCGAAGGCTGCGGTTCGTCGTGGGATCGGGGAGGATGGCCGGATGATCCACGTCGTCCTCTTCGATCTCGACGGCGTCGTCCGGCACTTCGACCCTGCATTCATGACGGATCTCGAACACCGTCGCGGCGTGAACCCAGGATCGATCGAGCGGGTCGCCTTCTCCAAGCCGCTGATCGAGGAGGTCACCACCGGACGGATCACGCGCGACGAGTGGGTGAGGCGCGTGGGCGAGACACTCGGCAATCACGCTGCCGCTGAGGAGTGGGGTCGGCACCCGTCGACGGTGGACGACGAGGTTCTGGACCTCTCAGACGAGATCCGAGGACTGGGCCTCAAGACCGCGATCCTGACGAACGGCACCGACACCATTGCGGCCGAGGTCGACGCACATGGCTTCACTGGGCGGTTCGATGCGATCTTTAACTCGGCGGTCATCGGCTTCGCGAAACCCGACGTCCGGGCGTTCCAGCACGTGCTCGACGCGCTCGACGTCACCGGGGACGAGGTGTTCTTCACCGACGACACTGCGTCCAAGCTCGTCGGCGCCGACACGCTCGGCATGCGAACGCACCACTTCCACGGTGTCCGCGCACTCCTCGCTGAACTCTCCGCGGCGGGCGTGCCGGTCGGGCACTGAACCGCGGCGCGGCGACCGCGCCCGATCCCCCTCCCCACGGCCGGCAGATCGTCCTACAGTGGGGGCGTCAGGGCACCCCATTCGCCCGAGCCATCACGAGGGAGCGATGCGATGCGACCACTCCGGTATTCGATCAACGTCACGCTCGACGGTTGCTGCCATCACGAGGCCGGGCTCCCACCGGACGAAGAGTCGATGCGCTTCTGGACGGCCGAAATGGAGCGAGCGGACGCTTTGCTCTTCGGACGGGTCACCTACGAGATGATGGAATCCACCTGGCGGCGGCCACCCGACGGCGTCTGGCCCGACTGGATGGGCGCCTCGGAGATCGCGTTCGCGGAGGCCATCGACCGAGCGCAGAAGATCGTGGTGTCGAGCACGTTGGCGTCGGTCGATTGGAACGCCGAGCTACTCCGCGGCAATGTCGGCGCCGCTGTGCAGCGGCTCAAGGCGGAGCCCGGCACCGGCCTGTGGGTGGGCGGTGTGACGCTCCCCCGTGCGCTGGCCGACCTGGGGCTCATCAACGAGTACGAGTTCGTCGTGCAGCCGGTCATCGCCGGCCACGGCCCGACGCTGCTCGCCGGGTTGCGCGAACAGATCCAGCTCGAATTGGTGCACCGCGAACCGTTCGGCTCGGGTGCGGTCGCCATGCGGTACCGGCCGATGCCGTCGGCCGACTGAACCCCACGAAGGAGCGCGTCATGCACTGGAATCTCGAAGTCGTCCCCGTCAGCGTCGCCGACGTCGACCGGGCGAAAGCCTTCTATGACGAGCAGGTCGGGTTCCATCTCGACCTCGACCATCGGATCAGCGACGATCTCCGCATCGTGCAGCTCACCCCACCCGGTTCGGCGAGCAGCATCCAGCTCAAGGTCGGCGACACCCGCCTTGAGGGCCTGCAGCTCGTCGTCGACGACGTCGACGCGGCCCGAGCCGAACTCGCCGAGCGCGGCGTCGACGTGACACCGGTCATGCACTTCGAAGACGGCGTCCGCCTGGAGGGCCGAGGCGGTGACTGGAACTCGTTCGTGTTCTTCGCCGATCCGGACGGCAACAGCTGGGTGATCCAGGAGCGGCCGCCGGCAGCCTGAGAGCGCGGAAGCACCGTCAGGAGCTGAGCGCCTCCGTCACCCGGCGATCGGGCCGAGCGGCGGGAGCAGACCGCGGGCGGCCGCAGCCGCTCGCGCCACGATGAGCGGCGGATCGACGATCGTCCCGTCGGTGATCAGCTGGTCGAGCTCGATCAGCGGCATGCGCACAAGGCGGACCTGTTCGCCGGGGTCGGACGTGTCGGGACGTCCCGCTCGCAGGCCGGACGTGGAGATGAACAGGTGCGTCGGCCATGCTGCGCGCCCCGGGTTCATGAAGAAGGTGTGAAGCGGTCGGAGATCGTCCACGATCAGCCCCAGCTCTTCCTCGAGCTCACGCCGAGCAGCGTCGATCGGTTGCTCCTCGCTCCGGCCTCCGCCACCCGGCAGATCGTAGATCCATCGGTCGAGGGGATATCGGTACTGCCGCGCCAGCATCACGTCGTCCCCGTCGACGATGAGTGACGCGACCGAAAACGGCACACTCTCGTCGACGAGGTAGTCGAGACGGGAACCATCCGGCAGCTGTACCTCGTGCTCGACCACGGTGACCCGGCCCTCGAACACCGTCCTCGTCGACCGAGTGCTCCACCCCGTCTCGATCTCGCCGTCCGCCCGTTCCCGGTCGCTGTGGGGATCTGGAGACGGAACACGCCCGTCCGTCTGCAGCGAAGCCCAGACACCGCGGATCGCCTCGAGCTGCTGACCGACCGTCATGCCACTGACGTCGATCACGTGGTCCACCTCCGGCGGCGGCGTCAGCAGCGCGTGCAGCAGGTCGAACTCGTCCTCGGACAGGTAGACGGCACGGGTCGTGGCGCGCTGGTGCGCCTCGTCGAGCGGGAGCTCCAGGTGTACGACGAGGCAGTCCGGGAGTTCCGCCCGGTAGACCGCGAGGGCCTCCGGCGTGACGACGTCGGCGATGACGACCGCGAAGCCGTCGGCGATGAGGTTCCTGGCCATGGCCGACGCGTTCCGGGCCGCGAGGAGGTGTTGGGACACCCCTTCGTCTCCGCTCCACAGCGTGGCCTCACCCGACACCACCAGTTGCCGGATGTCGTCGACATCGATGAAGGCGGCGCGGTCGAGCTCCTCGGCCAGCAGTCGCCCGCACGTCGACTTCCCGACCGCGGGGCCGCCTGACAACACCACTGGACGCATGAACCCGCCTTCGATCGACGCCCACGCTAGCAAGCAGCGGCGCGGTCGGCGACACCTCGGTCATGTGCTGGACTGGGAGGATGACCGATCACCTCCAACGCGCCCTCGCCCTCCACTCGATGCACGTCCAGGGCGACCCGCTGATCCTCCCCAACGCGTGGGACGTCGCCTCAGCCCGAGCCGTGCTCGCGGCGGGCGCGCAGGCGGTCGCGACCACGAGCGCCGGTGTGGCCTGGTCGCTCGGGCGCCGAGACGGGAACGAGCTCAGCCGGGAGACGGCTCTCGACGCCGTGCGCCGGATCGCCGCCGCTGTGCCGGTCCCGGTCACCGCCGACATCGAGGGCGGTTACGGCGACACCCCGGCCGAGGTCGTCCGCACCGTCGCCGCCTGCATCGAGGCGGGCGTCTCAGGGGTGAACCTCGAGGACTCGCTCCGCCCGGTCGGGGAACAGGAGCACCGGATCACCGCCGCACGAAGCGCAGCCGACGATGCCGGGATCCCCCTCTTCATCAATGCGCGGATCGACACGCATCGACTCGGTGACATCGGTGGCGACCGCTGGTTCGACGAGACCGTGACCCGTGCCGCCGCGTATGCGAGGGCAGGCGCGAGCGGGATCTTCGTGCTCGGCGCCCTCCGCGCCGACACGATCGAACGACTCGCGGACGCGACCACGCTCCCGGTCAACGTCGCCTTCGGTCCCGGAACCCTGTCGATCAGCGAGCTCGCGAAGGCCGGGGCGAGCCGGATCAGCGCCGGCTCATCGATCGCCGAGGCCGCCTACAGCCTCGCGCACCAGTGGGCCTCGGCGATGCTCGAGTCCCCCGATGCGGCACCGGCGCAGCCGCCCGCACTCGGGTGGGCCGCGATGAACGGCCTGATCCGGGACTGAACCGCTGCGGAGTCAGCCGTCGAATCGAACGCGCCGTTCCGACGTCGGCGTCCGGATCGTGAAGGAGACCGGGAAGTGGCGGACCGGCGATATTCTGTTCGGCAGTGAACCGTTCTTTCCCTCTGTGACCCAGAGTCCCTCAAGCGACACCCGTTCGCTCCTCCGACGAGGGGCGGTGATTTCGTGCGCCCGGAAGGGGAGCTCCCTGCGGAGTTCCCCCGCATCCCGGCCATCACTCGAAACCACTCCGGAAAGACCACACACGCATGCCTTCCAACGACGCTTCCGTCAACTCTCCCGACGCCCGCTCAGCACTTCGCGCCAACTGCGCTGACTGCTTCGCCCTCTGCTGCACCGCCTTCGGGTTCCAACGATCCGCGGACTTCCCGATCGACAAACCGGCGGGTACACCCTGCCAGAACCTCGCCGACGACTTCTCCTGCACCATCCACGAATCCCTCCGGCCGCGAGGCTTCCGCGGCTGCACCGTGTTCGACTGCTTCGGCGCCGGGCAGCTCGTGTCGCAGGAGTTGTACGGCGGGACCAGCTGGCGGGAATGCCCTGAGACGAGCGCCGAGATGTTCCGCACCTTCGGCGTCGTCCGGCAGCTGCAGGAGATGCGCTGGTACCTCGTCGAGGCCGCCGAACGCGCGAGCGACACCGACCTCGCTGAATCGGTGGCCCGCCTCCAGGCGGAGATCGTGAGGGTCCTCGACGGCGGGACGGCCGAGATCCTCGGCAGCGACGTCGACGGGCTCCGCTCGACCGTCCGGGCGGTGTTGGTCGACATCAGCGAGGAGGCGCGCGGCGGGTACCTGGCGAGCGCGGACACCGAGCCGGACGACACGCTCGAGCCCTCGGCGGACTTGGTCGGCCGGGACCTCCGCGATCGGCGGTTGTGCGGAGCCGAACTGCGCGGGGCACTCCTCATCGGCGCCGACCTCCGCAGAACGGACTTGGCGGGCGTCGACCTCCTGGGTGCCGACCTCCGCGGCGCGCGACTCGACGCAGCCGACCTCGCGGACGCCCTGTTCCTCACGCAGGCGCAGGTGAACGCCGCTCGGGGTGATGCGGCGACCCTGCTCCCGGCCACCATCGACCGGCCGGGGCACTGGACGAAGTCCCCACCCACCTCGACGACGGATGGGGAGTTGTCCCCGTAGGCGGGGGCGCCCCGTCCCCGATAGCGTCGAGGACATGACCCACTCCCGCCGCGCCCTCACGTTGACCGCCCTCATCGCCGCGACCCTCGGGGTCGCCCTGACCGGATGCTCCGCCGGCGCCCAGCAGGCTCCCGATGACGCCCTGGCGATCGGCACGGGCGTGGCCGTCGAGGTCGGGACCGGGGTCGAGATGTCGTTCTCGATCGACGACGTCCGGGAGGGGAAGCTCAGCGACCTCGCCGAGATGGGCTTGCAGTCGACCCCCTCGGACGACGGGAAGGTCCCGTACTTCGTCACGTACTCGGTCACGCTCACCGACGGCGAGATCGCGGACGCCGACCGCTCGGCCCTGCCGGTGCCGAAGACCGACGAGTGGAAGCTCACCGGCAAGGGCACCTACCGGCCCATCCAGGTGATCGGCCAGTTCGACTGCACGCCGGACGGCAACGCGACCGCCGGGGTCGCACCCGATGCGCCGCTCGTCGCCTGCCAGGCGTTCCTCGGTGACGCCGACGCGCTCCCCACGGCGATCGAGGTGAAGGACCTCGGCACCTGGGCGACCAAGGACTGAGCGCGACGACATCACCTGCATCGGCGCCCGGCCTTCCGCCGCGCGTCGACGCAGGGTAATGTCTGCCGTGCGATAAGCGAACACTGTGTTCCATTATCGAATTCTTGACGACGAAGTGAGGAATCGATGCAGTTCCACCACCATGGCTACGTCTCCGGCGATCCGCGCGTGCTCCCCGCCGCGGGGGTCGGGGTCGACCGGCCCGACGAGCTGCCCGACGAGGTCGACGTCCTCATCGTCGGCAGTGGGCCCGCCGGCATGATCGCCGCCGCCCAGCTCTCCCGATTCCCGACGATCACCACGCGCATCGTCGAGCGACGACCGGGACGCCTCGCGATCGGCCAGGCGGACGGCATCCAGGCGCGCAGCGTCGAAACGTTCAACGCGTTCGGCTTCGCGGAGCGCATCACCGCCGAGGCGTACCGGATCACCGAGATGGCGTTCTGGAAGCCCGACCTCGACGACCCGAGCCGCATCGTCCGCGGCGCCCGCCCCCTCGACGACACGACGGGCGTCAGCGAGTACCCGCACCTCATCGTGAACCAGGCGCGTGTGCTCGACTACTTCGCCGAGTACATGGCCAATGCGCCCACGCGCATGCGACCCGACTACGGCTGGGCGTTCCAGGGCCTCGAGATCGACGACACCGCCGAGTACCCGGTGACGGTGACCCTGCTCGACAGCAGCGAGGACTCGACCGGCGGCACGAGGACGGTGCGCGCGAAATACGTGATCGGGGCGGACGGCGCCAGGAGCGGCGTGCGTCAGGCGATCGGCTGCACCCTCGCCGGCGACCAGGCGAACCACGCCTGGGGTGTGATGGACGCCCTGGCCGTCACGGACTTCCCGGACATCCGGACGAAGTGCGCGATCCAGTCGGGCTCGGGCGGCAGCATCCTGCTGATCCCGCGTGAGGGCGGACACCTGTTCCGCATGTACGTCGACCTCGGCGAGGTGCCGGCGGGCGGCGGCGCAGCGGTCCGATCCACCTCGATCGAGCAGATCATCGAGCACGCGAACGCGATCCTCAGCCCGTACCGCCTCGACGTGAAGCACGTCGCCTGGCACAGCGTCTACGAGGTCGGGCACCGACTGACCGACCGTTTCGACGACGTCCCGCTCGACGAACTCGGCACGCGCACACCACGAGTGTTCATCACCGGCGACGCCTGCCACACGCACAGCGCGAAGGCCGGGCAGGGCATGAACGTGTCGATGCAGGACAGCTTCAACCTCGCCTGGAAACTCGGACACGTGCTGGAGGGCCGCAGCCCGGAGAGCCTGCTCGCTACATACTCGGCAGAGCGGCAGGTCGTCGCACAGGACCTCATCGACTTCGACCGCGAGTGGTCGACGCTCATGGCGAAGCGCCCGGAGGAGTTCGCCGACCCCTCGGAGCTCGCCGACTTCTACGTGCGGACGGCCGAGTTCCCGGCGGGGTTCATGACCGAATACGCCCCGTCGGCCATCGTCGGCGAGGCGACCCACCAGCATCTCGCGACCGGCTTCCCAATCGGCAAGCGCTTCAAGTCGGCCCTCACCTCGCGGGTCGCCGACGCCAACCACGTCCACCTCGGCCATCACGCCACGGCCGACGGGCGGTGGCGGGTCTACGTGTTCGCCGACGCCGCCTCCCCCGCCACGGGCCGCTCGGCCGAGTTGGCGGCCTGGCTCCAGGACGCACCGGAATCGCCGCTGAACCAGGTGCCTGACGGCGTGCGGGCGGACGACTGGTTCGACGTGAAGGTGGTCTACCAGGAGCACCACACGGACATCGAGCTCGGGACCGTGCCGCAGGTCTTCCTCCCGCGCGTCGGCCCGTTCGACCTCGTCGACTACGAGAAGGTCTACGCGGTGCACCCCGAGGTCGACATCTTCGAGGAGCGCGGGATCGATCGCGATGGCGCGATCGTCGTGGTGCGACCCGACCAGTACGTCGCCCACGTGCTGCCGCTGACCGCCACGGCGGAACTCGCCGCGTTCTTCGACGGCGTGATGGGACGCGAGGCGACGACACCCGCCTGATCGTCAGGCGGGCAGAGCGTCCCGTTCCGCGTCCAGCTCGGCGTCGAGGTCGGCGAGGTCCAGCACGAAGCGGTACCGGACGTCGTTGCGGGCGAGCCGGTCGAGGGCCACGTCCACGTCGGCGGATCGGACGACCTCGACGTCGGCCGTCACGCCGTGTGCACCGCAGAAGTCGAGGAGGTCCTGCGTCCACGGGCGACCGCCGCTCCCGGACGAGGTCAGGCGCTTCCGGCCGAGGAGGAGGTCCATGGTCTGGATGGAGATCGGCCCGAGGGTGCCGAGCGAGCAGAGCGTCCCATCGAGGTCGAGGACGCGGAGGTACGGCGCGAGATCGTGCTGGGCGGAGACCGTGTCGATCACCAGGTCGAGGCTGCCGGCCGCAGCGGCCATGGCGTCCGCGTCGGTGGACACCACCACCCGTGACGCCCCGAGCCGCAGGGCGTCGCTCGCCTTGCCCTCGGAGGTGGTGAAGACGGTGACGTCGGCGCCGAGCGCACGACCGAGCCGGACGGCGAGGTGCCCGAGACCGCCGAGACCGACGACCCCGAGTCGCGTACCCTCTCCCACCCCGTTGCTGCGAAGCGGTTCCCAGACGGTGATGCCCGCGCACATCAGGGGCGCGACACCGGCCGGATTCAGGGCGAGCGGGCGGTGGTACACGAAGCTGTCGCGCACGATGTAGCGTCCGGCGTAGCCACCGAGCGTGGTGCTCCCGTCGACGCGGTCCCGTCCGCCGTAAGTGAGGGTCGGGAACTCCGCGCAGTAGTTCTCCTGGCCGCGCAGACACATGGCGCAGGTGCCGCAGGAATCGACGATGTTGCCGACGGCGACCGGGTCTCCGGGAGCGAACGACGTCACCGCGGAGCCGACGGCGACGACCTCACCGACGAACTCGTGGCCGGGCACCAGTCCGGCTGCGGGCCCGGCGGAGTCGAGAGCGTGCAGGTCGCTGTGGCAGACCCCGCAGTAGGTGACCTTGACGTCGACGTCGTCGGGCCGGAGGTCGCGGCGTTCGATGAGGGTCCGCCGGAGCGACCGTGGCGTGGCGGTGGACATGAGGGCGGTTGTGCGCATGGCTCGATACTACCTACTAGTTGGTAGGTTCGATACACTCGATCGATGACCACCGCGGAGCAGACTCGCCAGCGCATCCTCGACGCCGCGACCGAGGAGTTCGCCACCCATGGCATCGCAGGTGCCCGGGTGGACCGGATCGCCCGTCGGTCCGGCATGAGCAAGCCCATGATCTACGCGTACTACGGAGCGAAGGACCAGCTCTTCGACGCGGTGTTCCACGCCCACGTCATCGCCAACGGCGACCGGGTCCCGTTCACCGCGGCCGAGCTCCCCGAGTACGCGGCCCGACTCTACGACGACTACCTCGCCGACCCGGCGCTCGCCCGCCTGGTCATGTGGAAGCGCCTCGAGCGGGAGAGTACCGGCTACCTCTACCCCAGCCTCGAAGACCACGACGTCCAGCACATCCGCGACATCGAGGCCGAACAGCGCGCGGGGTCGATCCGCCCCGATCTCGACCCGGCCGACATCTGGGCGATGCTCATCTCGACCGCGGCGACCTGGGCGCAGTCGTCGATGACGGTCGTCGCCACCTCGGCGGATGCGCCCGAGGTCCACGAGCGTCGCCGGACCGCGCTGGCTGCCACCGTCCGCGACGGCCTCTGCACGCGCTGACGCGGCAGTGGCCCGAGCTCATCAGGTGTTCGGCGTCCGCTGGCGGTTGGTCAGACCGTCCTTGTAGACACGACCACGCTGCGACTGATACCCGCCGGCGTGCCGAGCTGCCGGGTCGCCGTACCGCTCCTGGCGGCGCCGGGCGTCGCGCTGCCCGCGGATCCGGTTCCACACGAGCACGAGGATGAACACGGGTACGAGCCGCACCACGAACACGATGCCGATGACGATCAGCACGGTCGAGGAGTCCATGGACTCACCTTAGGCGGCCCTCGTCAGCACCCCGCCGTCCGCTGGGCGCGGCAGCAGGACCGCCGGTCGAGCGGCTCGCGAGGACGACCGCGACACGTGCAGCGAGGTGAGGATCATCAACACGGCGAGCGTCCCCGTCATCACCGAGGTGCCGACGACGAGGAGGAGGGTCACCGCGGTCAGCCCGAGGAGAACGGCGACCGTGATCCGGCTCCACGAGCGCGTCGCGACCGGCATCGTGACCGCCTCGACGCGCGCGAACACGGTGGCCACGGCGGCGGTCAGCCCGAGCGCCGCGGCGAGCCAGAACGGCCGGCCGAGCCACCATCCGAGGCTGCTCGGTTCCGGGAGCGCGACACCCGTGGTGAGCGCGAACACCGCGGACGTTCCCGCCATCGCCAGCAGGACCGGCATGTGCCAGAGGTAGACCGTCATGGCCCGCGTGGTGAGAAAAGCCGTCACGCTCGCGACCCGGGGTCGCCGGCTGAGTCGGGTCAGCCGCTCGCGCAGCAGCGAGAGCAGGGCCGTGTGTGCGACCCCGACGAGGAGGAGGGCGGCGGTCGGCGGATTGATGTTGGCGATGAGGTCGGCCGAGTACACCCGGGCGCACCACAGGACGACGAGCACGACGACCGCTCCGGCACCGGCTGCGACCCGGACCCGCTTGGCCAGCGCGTCGATCGAACCGTCCGCCAGGAAGAACCCGAGCTGCTGGAGCGCGGTCCACACGAAGACGAGGTTGAGGAACCCGAGGGCGTCGACACCGGTGGACGCCCGCAGGATGTCGACGAGGACGGCCGCGGCGGCGAGCGCCATGATCGAGCGCAGCGGAGCTCGCTCATGGGCTGTCGCGAGCGCGGGGAGGAGTGCCTGGCAGAGCAGGAAGACGGCGAGGAACCAGAGCGGCTGCCCGAACCGGAAACCCGCGGTGGCGACGAGGTCGGCTGGTACTCCGGCCAGGGTCAGCATCGCGAGCGCAACTGCGGTGCAGCCGATGGTGACGACTGCCGGGAGGAGGAGCCGGTGCAGGCGTGCCGCGACGAATGCCGAGGCCGACACACCTCGGGCTCGTTGCCGTCGGAAGGCGAGGAGCCCAGCGAACCCGCCGATCACGAAGAAGAGCGGCATGACCTGTAGGATCCAGCTGAGCGGTGCGATCCACGCCGTACCGTCGCTCGCGTTCTCGAACACGGGGCCGGCGGACGTCACCGTCACGCCGACCATCATCGCGTGGAGGACGACGACTCCGACGATGCAGCAGGCGCGGACGAGGTCGATGCCCGTGTCACGGGTGTTGGACGCGACGACTGCGGGCGCGAGCCCTGGTCTGAGCGCGGGTCCGGCGTGCTGCGGCGGGGTGTGGGTGATGGCCATGGCGGTCCTCCTCGGTGGTGGTCCGAGGAGGCTACGAACGGGGCGCGGGGAGACACATCACCCGACGGTGTCGACCCGCCCCGTACCGAGGGGTGAGGTGGAGCGCCGAGGGCGGATCCGGTCAGGAGGGTGCGACGAGCCCGGTGTCGTAGGCGAAGATGACGGCCTGGACGCGGTCGCGGGCGCCGACCTTGGCGAGCACCTTGCCGACGTGGGTCTTGACCGTCTGCTCGGCGATGAAGAGGCTCGCGGCGATCTCGCTGTTGGAGTGGCCGTTGCCGATGAGGACGAGCACTTCGCGTTCGCGGTCCGTGAGCTCCGCGAGCCGGGCGACCCCCTGGCCCACCCGCGGTTTCTGCGCGGCGAACTGAGCGATCATCCGGCGGGTCACGCTCGGCGCCAACAGGGCGTCACCGGCCGCCACGACCCGCACGGCGTGGACGAGGTCCTCGGGGAGCGCGTCCTTCAGGAGGAATCCGCTCGCGCCGGCTTGGAGCGCGTCGTAGACGTAGTCGTCGATGTCGAAGGTGGTGAGCATGATGATCCTGGGGATCTTCGCCGCCGGATACGACGGCCCGAGGATGCGTTTGGTCGCCTCGATCCCGTCGAGCTCCGGCATGCGCACGTCCATGAGGATCACGTCGGGGTCGAGGCGTGCGGAGAGCTTCACGGCCTCCGCACCGTTCGCCGCCTGGCCGGTCACCCTGATGCCCTCGTGCGCGTCGAGGAGGGCACCGAACCCGGCGCGGACCATGGCCTGGTCGTCGGCGATGAGGACGTCGATGGTCACTGGTGGTCCTTCGTGGAGACGGGTCGGGCCGAGGAGGTCGAGACCTGCGGCGGAGGCGGAGGGGCGACGGGCAGGGTCGCGACGACGAGCCAGCCGCCCTCGCCGTCCGGGCCGGCGCTCAGGGTGCCGTCCAGGAGTGCGGCGCGTTCGAGCATGCCACGGAGCCCGTGTCCGGCCCCGTGCTCCCCGGCGGACCGGGCAGCCCCGTTGTGGATACGCAGGCGGACCGCATCGGGGTCGATGCCGACGGCCACGGTGACGCGCGCGCCGGGCGCGTGCCGCACCGCATTGCTCATGGCCTCCTGGACGATGCGGAACGCCGCGATCTGGACGGATGGCGGGACGACGGTGTGGCCGGGGTCGCCCACCTCGAGGGTGATGTCGGCTCCCACTCGACGCAGCCCCTCCGCGAGGGCAGGAAGGTCGTCGATGCCCTGCTGCGGCGCGAGCTCGGCCGCCTGATCCTCCGTACGCAGGACGCCGAGCAGGCGCCGCATCTCCACGAGCGACGCACGGGCGGTCGCCGCGATGTCGTCGAACTCGGCCGTGGCCTCGTCCGCGAGGCCCGGCACCCGGTACCTGGCGGTCGAGGCCTGCACCTGGATGACCGACATGCTGTGCGCGACGACGTCGTGCAGTTCTCGAGCGATCCGCGTGCGCTCCTCGACGAGCATCCGCCGGGACTGCTCGGACGCCGAGACCTCGCGCTCCCGGGTGAGCTCCTCCCCGATGCGCACGCGCCCGGAGACGAGGAGCGCCACGAGGAACGCCACCGCGGCGATGGAGGACGCGACGATGAGGTCCGCGGCCATGGCGGTCGCGTCGGCCGCGGACGGGACGAGCAGCGCCGCGACGAGCGAGCCGGCGACGTTCACGAGCAGGGTGATGAGCCCGGGCAACCAGCCGTGCAGGAAGGTGACGGCCCCGACGAGGACGGCGAACGCGATGAGCGCCGGCACCGACCACGGCCACGGCCAGACCGGGTCGTGATCGGCTGAGGCGACGAGTGGGAGCACGAACGCGGCGGCGGAGAACAGCGCGATCGCGACCCGGGGAAGCGCGACGGAGAGGACCGGTGCGCCGCAGATCGCGGCGCCGAGGAGGAACGACGCCGGGAGCACTGTGCCGTAGAGGAGGCTCTGGATCGGCACGAGGACGCTGAGCAGGACCACCCCGACGCCCGCGAGGACGATGAGGATGACGGTCCGGCGAGTGATGCCGGGCGACGTGCGATCCATGATCGTCATTCTCCCACCGGCACCAGCACCGGTCGGGCGTCGGCGTCGGCGTCCGCCTCCACACGGTCGGGCGCCGCGGTGGCCGCCGAGCGCTCCCGGCGTCGACGGCGGGCCGAGGCGACCCGGTCGACCACGAGGCCGAGCACCAGGGCGACCGCCACCCCGATGACGGAGCTGAGGAGCGGCTGGTCCTCGAAGAGCTTCCCGGCGACGATGCCGATGAGCGCGCTGTAGGCAGCCCAGGTCGCCCCGCCGATGAGACTCAGTGGGACGAATCGTCGCCACGGGTAGTGGAGCGCGCCCGCTGTCATGTTGACGACGACGCGACCGACGGGGATGTAGCGTGCGCCGAGGATGAGCGGCGCACCGCGGTGGCCGAGCGCGCGGCCGGCCCGGTCGAAACCCGCGGCGATCCGAGGTCGTCGCATCCAGGCGAACCGGGTCGTGCCGACGCCCCGACCGATGAGGTACGCGAGGTTGTCGCCGATCGCGGCACCCAGCGCCGCGACCACTACGAGGAGCGGCAGGTTCGATCCGCCGGTCGAGACCGCGACGGCCACCGCAGCGACGAGCACCGTCTCACTCGGGATCGGCGGGAAGAAGCCGTCGATCACGGCAGCCAGGAACATCACCACGTACAGCCACGGCGAGGTCACGGCGGAGAGGATGAGTTCGTTGATGACGTCCATGCTTCGACGCTACGAAGCGGGCGGCGCCGCAGCATCACCCCGAGGTATCCGGTACCCCCTACCCCGGTGGTGTTCTGCGGCGCCGCCCGGACCAGCCCTCGGCGGACCGGACTCAGTCGACGACGGCCGGGACCTTCGGTTCCGCGTGCCCGCGGGGTGAGAGCGCCTCGTGCGTGCTGATCTCGTAGGCGTTCTCGGCGTGGAGCACGACGTCGAGCCCCTGGGCCTCCGTCTGGGCCGACACCCGGATGCCCATCGTCTTGTCGAGGACCTTCGCGAGCACCCACGTGATGGAGAACGTGTAGACGAAGACGGCGACGATCGCAAGGGCCTGCTTGCCGAGGAGGAGGAAGCCGCCACCGGCGAGGAGCCCCTCACCACCGCTGGGTGCGAGCGGCACCGCGAGGATGCCGATGAGGAGACCACCGACGACCCCGCCGACGAAGTGGAGGGCGGTGACGTCGAGCGCGTCGTCGAAGCCGAAGCGGACCTTGAGGCTGACGGCGAAGTAGCAGACGACCGCTGCGGCGGCACCGATGGCGAGCGAGCCCAGCGGGGTCACCGCACCGCAGGAGGGCGTGATGGCGACGAGTGCGGCGATCGCGCCGGAGCAGGCGCCGAGGGTGGACGGGTGTCCGTCGCGCAGCTTCTCGACGACGAGCCAGACGATGACGCCGGCGCAGGTCGCGGCGACGGTGTTGAAGACCGCGACGGCGGCGTTGTTGTCTGCGGCACCGAGCGCGCTGCCGTCGAAGCCGATCCAGCCAACGAAGAGCAGGCCGGCGCCGAGCAGGGTGAGCGGGAGGCTGTGCGCCTTCGGCTGCGAGGGGAAGCCGTTGCGCTTGCCGAGGACGAGCGCGAGCGCGAGGGCCGCGACCCCGGAGTTGACGTGGATGGCCGTGCTGCCGGCGTAGTCGATCGAGCCGATCGTGTTCGCGAGCCAGCCGCCCTGCACGCTGCCGTCGGCGGAGTCGAACGCGAAGACCCAGTGCGCGACGGGGAAGTAGACGAGCGTCGACCAGACGCCCGCGAAGACCATCCACGCGCTGAACTTCATCCGGCCGGCGGCGGCACCGGCGACGATCCCGATGGTGAGACCGGCGAACATGAGGTGGAGGGCGGCGAGCGCGAGGGGCGGCAGTGCGCTCCCCTCGGGTGCGACGAGGAGCTGGCCGAGGCCGGGGTATTCGGTCGGGTCGCCGACGAGTCCGAGGCCGCCGATGCTGTCGCCGAACACCATGGAATAGCCGAACGCCACCCACAGGATCCCGACGAGGCAGAACGACGCGAAGATCATCATCATCATGTTCATGGTGACGCGGCGGCTGACCATCCCGCCGTAGAACATGGCGAGGCCGGGCAGCATGAGTGCGACGGCGACCACCGCCGTCAGGAGCCATGCCGTGTTGCCCGCGATTGCAGCCGTGTCCATTCGGACCTCCAGGGTTCGCGCGGGATCCGAAACGGACGACCGCATTTTCAATAGGTCATCCAATTGTCGCGACGACCGGTTTCAATGCAGTATCGAATCCGTTTCGTGTTCGTTACGGGATGAACGCGACTGGATTTCCGAATACGTTCCGAATAGCGTCGATGCATGGCCACCTCGACATTCCTCCCGACGCTCAGTCGCCGATCCTCCGACCTGAGCAAGCACTCGGCCGAGGTGTTCGCCGAGGCTGACGACCACCCCGTCACGGTGACTCGCCGCGACGGCGAGCCCCTCGTCCTCATGTCACAGCGCGAAGCCGAGGCGCGCGCCCACCTCCTGGACTTCGCCGCGCAACTCATCACCGTGACGCTCGACGACAGGGGCACCCTCGCAGAGCGGATGTCGCGAGCGTTCCCGTGGATGCTCGCGCTCTCCAGCGCCGACCGGACGACGTGCGCGCAGGACCTCGTCGACGCCGCCCGTGCTTCGATCGCGACCGATCAGCCGCACCTGGCGATCACGCGACTGACGTCCTGGAAGGAGACGGCCACGGCCTTGGCTGCGGGTCTCGGCGCGGTCGATCTCGTCTGGCTCGAGACCGACGACGACGAGCCCGTGGCGCGTCCCTGACTGTGGCTGCATCCAAGATGGGCGAGCTGGTCCCGCGCCCACCGAGAAAGGTCGAGTACGAAATTCGGTTCGCCACCGCAGAGGCCAGCAGCGGGTGGCAGGACTGGACTGCACGACTGACGAACGCCAGATGTCAACGAATCACGCGTTGCCGAACCGGGCCCGTTCGGTACTCGCCTGCGTCCAACTCGAACCGACCAGTGGTCTCCAACCGAATAAGGCAGACTCGACGTCTTGTTCCACCCGCCCGCGGGGGAACCATTCCACGTCCCACTCCCTCATGAGCAGCGCGAATGAGCCGGAACCCCGGATGAATCGCTCATCCGGCACGTCCGCCTCCGGCAGGGTTTCAACGACCACCGTCCACCACGGCTCGACGCTCTCTGGATAGGCGAAGAGGTGATGATCGGTCAGCTCACCGGTTCGAATCACGCCCAGCCGACCCTGGTCGCCCCAGAAGTCGGCCTCAGTCTCGAAGCCCATGAGCACCGCCCACAGCTCCGGCGGATCGCACGGCGAGGTCCAGCGCGAGGGCGTCGCGCTCGACGTCGGCGAGCGCCGCACGGTCGACGAGGAGGCTGTGCACGGTCGCGGCGGCCGTCCGGCGGGCGAAGGCCCGGATGCGGTCCGCGTCGCCTGCTCCTTCCGCGGCTTCGACCGGCGGGTACTGGGCGGCGATGTCGCCGGAGCCGTACCGGTAGGCCTTCTGCATGCCCTCGTTCGCGTGGAGCGCCGCGGCCGCCGCCCATTCCGGCGTCTCGCTGCCGCCCAGGATGAGCACGCCCTGCTCGACGCCGTCACGGATGAGCCCGGCGATGAAGGTGAAGAGCGCGCGGTAGTCGTCCCAGAACGAGGCGAGGTCGTCCGGGTGCTCCGCCGCGAGCCGCTCGATCTCGTTGTAGTCGAAGGGCGCCTCGCAGATGGCGACACCGTCCTCGTACAACACCCGGTACAGCTTCGCGGTGACCGCGGCCTCGATCGAACCGAGGGCCTCCGCAGCACCGACCGACTGGCGGTTCGAGGCGGCGGTCGCCCGCAGTACCTCACGCTTGTTCGCGAACCAGTAGTACAGCGACGACTGCTTCATCCCGCACGCCTCGGCGAGCATCGTCATGCTCGTGCGCTCGTAGCCGCGCTCGGCGAACAACCGGGTCGCGACCTGGATGATCTCCTCGCGCGGATCCTCGGCGGCGATCCCACTCGCGCGCGGACGGCCCGGCGATGCTCCTGTGCGGCCGGCCATCGATCACCACTCCCTGCTCGCGGACACCTCCGCCAATCCTACGGGCGGGCGGCCTCAGCGATCCGCGAGCAGCTCACGCATCGCGGCCTCGATCACGGCCGTCTCAGCGGCCCGCACCCCGGGTCGCCCGGCGACGTGGCCGAGGTCGGACACGATGACCCGCACCTCGCTCCGAGCCATCATCGCCGACTCGAGCACGTTGTCGTCGACGGTGAAGTAGAGGTCGGTCGACGACGGCATCACGATGCTCCGCGCACGCACCCCGCCGAGCGCTGCAGCGAGACCGCCGTCGGCGCCCCGTCCTGGATCCGCCTGCTGCCAGGCGCGCAGCATGGCGAGCAGGTCGTTCGCGTCCCACCGCTCGTGGTCGGCGGCCCAGTCCTTGAGCAGGGCGGCGACGTCGGGATAGCCGAGCTCGCGGTACACGCCGTCGCGGAAGAAGGCCTGCGAGTACGCCCAGCCCGCGTAGACCGTCCCGAAGGCGCGAAGTCCGGCGAGCGGCGGCATCGTGTACCGGCCGCCGTCGAACACGGGGTCGGCCCGCAGCGCGGCCTCGACACCGGCCAGGAAGACCGCGTTGTGCGGGGAACAGCGGGCGGCACCGGCGATGGGGAGGAACGCGTCGACGAGCTCTGGGTACCGGATCGCCCACTCGTAGGCCTGCAGCGCCCCCATCGACCAGCCGACGATCAGCCGCCACCGTCGCACGCCGAGTCGCTCGGCCAGCCGGTGCTGGGCGCGCACGTTGTCGCCGATCGACACCGTGGGGAACGCGGCCCCGCGGACCTCCGCGGCGGCGTTCGACGGCGAGGTCGAGACCCCGTTGCCGAACAGGTCCACCGACACGATGAACCACTCCGCCGGATCGAGCGCCCTGCCTGTCCCGATCCACGGCTCGGCGCTCGCATGCGTGCCGGTGTAGTAGCTCGGGACCAGCACCGCGTTGTCACCGGCGGCGTTCAGCACACCGTGCGTCGTGTACGCGAGCCAGGCCTCGGGGAGGTCTGCGCCGGACTCCAGCCCGAACCTCCCGAGGTCGAGGACCTGGTGCATCGGGATCAGAAGAACTTCAGGTAGCGGGCGGTCTCCCAGTCGGAGACGTGCGCCTGGTACTCGTTCCACTCCTGGCGCTTGTAGTCGATGAACGCGTCGTACATCGCCTCGCCGAACACCGACCGCGACAGGGAGTCCGTGGCGAACTCGTCGACCGCTTCACCCAGGCTGCGCGGCAGCATGCCGATGCCGAGCTGGGCGACCTCCGCCTCGGTGTAGTCGTACATGTTCTCGGTGTGCGGCGCACCCGGGTCGAGGTCCTCACGGATGCCTTCGAGGCCTGCGGCGAGGATGAGGGCGGCACCGAGGTACGGGTTGCAGCTGATGTCGGCCGCGCGGCACTCCACGCGTCCACCCTGCAGCGGCACGCGGAGCATGTTGGTGCGGTTGTTGTTGCCGTAGCTCACGAACACGGGCGCCCAGGTCGAGCCGGACATGCTGCCCTGCCGCACGAGACGCTTGTAGCTGTTCACGGTCGGTGCGATGACCGCCGACAAAGCGGGTGCGTGCTTGAGCACACCGGCGATGAACTTGTAGCCGAGCTCCGAGATGCCGCAGCCGCGCGGGTCGTCGTCGGTCTCGAAGAGGTTCTCGCCGGTCTCGATGTCGGCGAGCGACATGTTGAAGTGCGCGCCGGAACCGCTGCGGTCGGCGAAGGGCTTCGGCATGAAGGTGGCGAAGTAGCCGTGCTTGCGGACGATCTCGTTCGCCATGAGGCGGAAGAACACGGCGCGGTCGGCCATGGTGAGCGCGTCGGAGTAGTTGAAGTCGATCTCGAACTGCCCGGGGGCGTCCTCGTGGTCGAAGGAGTAGACGCCCCAGCCCATCTCAGTCATCGCCTCGACGAGCTCGGTGAGCCAGTCCAGGTTGTCGAGTGCCGCGGTGGCCGTGTAGCAGGGCTTCGCGAGGTCGTCACGGTCGCTGACCTCGGTCACGCCCTCGGGGGTGTCCTTCAGGACGAAGAACTCGGTCTCGATGCCGAGGTTGAAGGTGAAGCCCATCTCGGCGGCCGCGTCGAGCTGACGCTTGAGGATGTTGCGAGAGGCCGCTTCGAACGGTTCGCCCTTCGTGTAGAGGTCGCTCGCGAAGAAGGCGACGTCCTTCCGCCACGGCAGCTGGACGGCGCTGTCGAGGTCGGGGCGGGCCGACAGCTCCTCGTCGCTGATCGCCTGCGGGAGGCCGTCGAGCGCGGCGCCGGTGAAGAGTTCCGATCCCCCGGCCATCCGCTCGAGGTGTGACAGCGGGACGAACTTGGTCTTGATGCTGCCGTGCATGTCGACGAAGCTCGCCATGGCGTATTTGACGCCGGCTTCCTGCAGGCGGGCGCGGACGGACTCCACGGTGGTAACGGTCTCGACGACGGTCATGGGATGCTCCTCCGGTTGCGTCGCTGCAGTCGCTGCGACTCATTTCGATACTGTATTGAAAGTATGCGCGTGCGCAGTTTCAATAGGGTGTCGAAAATGTTTCCGGGGTGTGAACCCTGCAATAAAGGACCGGCGTGTGCCGCAGCTGCAGCACACGCCGGTCCTCGGGGACAGCGTTACGGAACGATGACCGCCCGGCCGCGGATCGTGCCCGCGTGCAGATCCTCGTAGGCCTTCGGAGCGTCGTCGAGCGAGTACGGCTGCACCTCGACGTCGACCTTGCCCGCCTTCGCGAGCTCGAAGACCTCGATCAGCTCACTGCGCGAACCCCAATACGGGATCCGGACGGCGGCGTCGTACGCAATCGAACCGAAGCCGATGGTGGCCGAACCGCCGCCGATACCCACGATCGTCACGTCGGCCTCCGTCGCTGCGACCGCGGTGGCCGTCGCGATGGTCGGGTTCGCGCCGACGAAGTCGAACACGGCGTCGACCCCGACACCGCCGGTCAGCTCGCGGATCTTCCCCGCCGCCGACTCGTCGCTGATGAGGGTGACGTCGGCACCGACGTGCTTCGCCAGCTCGAGCTTCTCGTCGTTGACGTCGAGCACGATGACCGTGGCACCGGAGAGCGCCTTCAGCATCTGGATGCCGACGTGACCGAGGCCGCCGGAGCCGATGACGACCGCGAAGGTGCCGGCGCCGAGCTTCGGCAGGCTGCGCTTGATCGCGTGGTACGGCGTGAGACCTGCGTCGGTGAGCGACACGTTCTTCACGGGGTCGAGGTCGCCGATCGGCACGAGGTGGCGGACGTCGTCGACGATCATGTACTCGGCCATCGAGCCCTGGGCGCCGAGCCCGGGAGGACGGATGCCCTCTGCGGCCGCGTTCGTGCAGTAGTTCTCCTTGCCCTGCGAGCAGTTCAGGCAGTGCCCGCAGCCCCACGGGCCGTAGACGGCGACGGCCTCGCCCAGCTGCAGGCTCGTCTCCACGCCGGGCCCGAACTCCTCGATGACGCCCGCACCCTCGTGACCGAGCGTGAGCGGCAGCGGGTACTGCTGCTCGAGGTAGTCCTGCTCGGGCAGGCTCATGACGTAGTCGTCGGAGTGGCAGACGCCGGCAGCGGTGACCTTCAGGAGGATCTCACCCGGCCCCGGCGTCGGCTTCTCGATCTCGACGACCTCAGGGGCCGAGCCGATCTTCGTGTACCGCAGTGCCTTCATGGTGGGACATCCTCCTCGAGCGTCGGAACCGCACGCCGCAGTCGCTCACTAAGCGACGTGTGTCAGATAAGTCTGACGGTTCCAGTATGCGCCTCCCATCGGCAGCGGGGCGCGCGGTTGACAACGCCGACGCCCTGCGCTCGCGCTCCGTGACTCAGCGCGGATCCCAGGCCAGTACCGCTTCGACGAGCTGGGATCTCGACATCGCACTGTCGACCTGGAGGACGGGCTGCGGCAGGGTGGCCAGCCACGCCTCATGCGAGGCGCGGCTGCGTCCGTCGAACGCAGGGTCGTCGTAGCCGGCCGCCCACTCCCGGAACGCCTCCCAGGCCGCCTCGTCGAACCGCTCGCCGGCCCTCCGCTCGACCTCGCGGGCCTCCAGTCGACGCAGGCGCTCGGCCGGGTCGAGGACGACGAAGACGACGGCGTCGCACTCCGCGACGATCTCGTCCCCCCAACCCGGCATCGAACCAGACAGGACCCAGGCCTCACGCGGAACGAACATCTCCCGCATGAGCCGCACCCGTTCGGCATCAGCCCGCTTCGTGACGTAGGGCGGGTCGGTGGGCACCCAGAAGTAGTCGTCGGCGTCAGCGTGCGCCGCCGACCAGTGGTCGGCGAGCGCCCGCCCGAGCGTCGTCACGCCGCTGCCGCTGGCCCCCATCACGTGCACTCTCGAACGTCGCATCCGTCTATTCTGACGCGTCGGGCTCCGCGCGGGTCGAGCGCGGGCGCCGGGCGGGGCCGGTCGCGATCAGGCGCGGTCGTGGAGGGTGAGCTGGTAGCCGTCGGGGTCGGCGAAGGTGAAGGTGCGCCCGAACGGCCCGTCGATGGGAGCCGAGACGATCGTGTGACCGTCTGCGGCGAGGGCGTCGTGGATCTCCTGGACGCCGGTGGCGTGGAACCAGATCGCGGCTCCGACGCCGGGCTGGTCGACGGCCGCGAGGTCGGTTCCGGGGACGATGTCGCGCAGGGCGAAGGCGGTAGGCGTGGTCTCGAAGACGACCGCGTGCGGCGGGCCGGCCTGCGAGCGGACAAGGCCGAGGTACTGCTCGTAGAAGGCCTGCGAGGCGTCGAGGTCGGTGACCTGGAGGGAGATGAAGTCGGGTCCGGTGACGGGCATGGTGTGTTCCTGTTCTCGTGGTGGCGGCCGAAGCGGCATGTCAGTTACCTGACACCATCAGCCTATGTCAGAATACTGACATGAGTCAAGACGGGATCGAACTGGACACCTCGCTCGGGTATCTCCTGAAGGAGGCGTCGAGCGCGCTCCGCTCCGCGATGGAGGCGGTCCTGCGCCCACTCGGCATGACGATCACGCACTACTCGTGCCTGGAACTCCTCGCCCAGCGGCCCGGCCTGTCCAACTCGGAGCTCGCCCGCGGCGCCTTCGTGACCCGGCAGTCGATGAACGTCCTCCTGCAGGCGCTCGAACGGGACGGCTTCGTCAGCCGCCCGGAGCAGGCGCCTGTCGGGAAAGCCCTGCCCACGCAGCTCACCCCGCTCGGCCGTGAGCACCTGGGGCGGGCGACGGCAGCGGTCCGCTCGGTGGAGGTGCGGATGCTGCAGGGGCTGACCCCGGACGAGCAGCAGGCGGCGCTCACCATCCTGCGCAGCATGATCCGTTCACTTCGCGACGCGGACGCCTGAGGACCCGCCCCGGCCGGTCAGTCGTCGAGCAGAGTCACCACGAACGCTTCGATCCGGTCGGCCACCTCGACCGGCACCTGCCAGGCGGTGAAGTGGGCTCCCTCGTCCAGCTCGGTCCAACTGCGGATGTCGGTGTACGTCCGCGCCGCGTAGGAGCGCGGAAGCCCACGCTCTCCGGTCTGCACGGCGACGGCGACGGGCACCTCGATCAGCGGCAGTTCCGGCTGTTTCGGGTGGTCGCGGTAGGGGCGGAACGAGGACCCGATGCTCTGCGTGAACCAGTACAAGGACACGGTCGTCAGCAGCTCGTCGTCCGTCCACCACGCGCCGTCGCCAGCCCAGGCGAGGAGCTTCTCGATCATCCAGGCGGCAAGCCCGACGGGTGAGTCGTTGAGCGCTGCGGCGAGGATCTCGGGTCGGGTCGCCTGGACGCGCGCGTAGGCGAGCCCACGTGCCCACTCCTGATCGTGGCGGTCGAGCCACTCCTGCTCGGCCACCGAAAGGTCGTGCGCCCGGGACGCCGCAGGGAACGCGGCGTGCGTCGCGAACTGCCCGATGACCGCCTCCGGGTGCAGTGCGGCGAGCCAGTCGCTCGTCGTCGATCCGACATCCTCGCCGTACGTGAGATACCGCGCGTGGCCGAGCACCTCGGTCATGAGCCCCTGCATGAGCTCGGCGACCACCGGGCCCGTGAACGGGCGGTCGGCGGTGAGGGGCGCGGAGAACCCGTATCCGGGGAGCGACGGGACGACCACCTCGAAGCCGAGCACCCGGCCACCGCCGAGGTCGACGACCCGGCCGGCGAGCGCCGTCGCGAGCGGCAGCATCTCGACGAACGAGTAGGGCCACCCGTGGAACACGATGAATGGGACCGTCTCCGTGGCCCCCTCCGCCGCGGGCAGCCGCGCGACGTGGAGTCGCTGGCCATCGACCTCCGCCTCGAACTGCGGGACGGCCTCCAGCTCACGCTCCACCCGCCGCCAGTCGAAGCCGTCGCGCCAGTGGTCGACGAGCGCCCGCAGTCGATCGAGCGGCAGCGCGCTCTCCTCCGCTGCGTCGCCGATCGCACCCGGCAGGCGGGCCCCCTCGAGTCGCCGCCGCAGCTCGTCGAGGTCGGCATCGGGCACCTGGATCCGGAACGAACGCATGCGCTCGAACGTAGAGCACACCTCCGACAGGGTGAGCGACGTCGCCGTCATACGTCTCGCGGCGTTGCGACCGACAGACGGCCTCTACACCGGCATCGCGAGGCGATCGCCGCTCGGTCCCGGGTCCGTCGCCAGGCGAGCGTGCAGCTCGACGTCGAACCGCTCTTCGCCGTACACGAGCTTCTGGCGCTCGACACCCTCGACGAGGAATCCACACCTGGTCGCGACCGCACAGGACGCCGGGTTGTTGACCCGGTGCCCCAGCTCCAAGCGGAACAGCCCGTCTGTGAAGGCCCACTCGGCGACGGCGTCGACCGCTCGCGTTGCGAGACCTCGACCCCGGGCGTCGCCGCTCAACCAGTAGGACAGCCATCCAGTGGCATGCCGACGCTCGATCGCGGACAGACCGACGTTGCCCACCACTACGCCGTCGCTGACGATCGCCCAGTTGCGGCGGGTGTCGGACGGTTGCAGCACCTGCGAGATAAACCGGGCGGCAGCGTCGACGTCCGACAGGTCCGCTCCGCCGAACTGCGGGCCCAGGTCTGGGTTCTCGACGAACGCGGCGCGCAGGAAGGGCGCGTCCGTCGACTTCCAGGGGCGCAAGAGCGAGTCGACCATGCGCACAGTCTGGCAGCAGCATGCCGTCAGGTGAGCGTGCCGTCTCCGGCGTCCGTCGTCAGGCGCGGTAGTGGGCGGCCAGGTGTTCGAGACCCTCGTCGATCGAGACCGCCGGCGTCCAGTGGAGGGCCTCGCGGGTGTCGCGCTGGTCGAACCAGTGCGCGGTCGAGAGCTGCTCCGCGAGGAACCGCGTCATCGGCGGCTCGTCCGCACCCGGACGGATGCTCCAGAGACGCTCGACCAGGCCGCCGGCCGCGCGAGCGATGCCAGCCGGGACGCTGAAGGACGGCGGCTTCACGCCGGCGGCACGGCAGATGCCCGCGAGCAACTCGCCGACCGGCCGGGGCTCCCCGTTCGTCACGACGAACGCCCGCCCGTGCGCCGTCTCGGCGTGCTCGTGTGCCGCTGCGACGGCCGACGCCGCGTTCGCGACGTAGGTGCTGTCGATGAGGGCCGTCCCGTCGTCGAGCAACGGCAGCCGTCCGCGACGCGCGCGGTCGACGATGCGCTCGACGAGCTGCGGGTCGCCGGGACCCCAGACGAGGTGCGGCCGCACGACGACGACCGCGAAGCCGCGACGATCGCGCTCGAGGGCGAGCAACTCACCCTGCGCCTTCGTCCGCGCGTACTCGCCACGCGCAGCCCCGGGGTCGGCCGGTTCCGCGCCGACGCCCACGAGTGCCGAACCGCCGTGGGCGACGGACGGCGAGGAGATGTGGACGAACCGCGACACCCCAGCCGTCTCCGCGGCATCGAGGACGACTTCGGTCCCGCCGACGTTCACCTGTTCGAACTCCGCCGGGTCACCGGCCAACGACACCTTGGCTGCCAGGTGGACGACCGCGTCGACACCCTGCATCGCCCGACCGACCGCGGCAGCATCGGTGATCGATCCGCGGACCTCCTCGACGCCGTCGAGCCTGGCCGGACCGCGCTGCAACACCCGGACATGGTGGCCACCGCGCAGCAGTTCCACGGCGACCTCGCGACCGAGCATGCCGCTCGCACCGGTGACGAGGACGGTCACGGCGCGCTCAGTCGTTCGCCGGCCAGGACGCGGTCGGCCCACTCGGAGAGCCTCGTGCGGTCGATCTTCGAGTTGTGTCGGATGTCCGTCGGCAGCTCCGGCACCACGAAGACGGCGACGAGCGGCTGCGGTGAAGCCGCCCGCACCTCGGCCGCGAGCGCGGCGTCTGCGAGCCGAACCCGCTTCGAACCGGGGGTCGTCTCCACGATCGCGACGCACTGCCGGAGGCCGTCCGGGCCGACACCGACGACCGCGGCACGACGCACGAGCGGCACCGTCTCGATCGCTTGCTCCGGTCCGACCGGTGCGACCGGCCCGTCCTGCGTGGTGATGACGTGCGGCAGGCGGCCTTCGATCCACAGACGCCCGTCGGCGTCGAGGTGCCCGACATCGCCCGTGCGGTGCCACCGGCCGTCCTCGGCGACGTCGCGCACGGCGGCGCGGTCGGTCAGCCAGAGGCGGTCGTACTGCGACTTGAGGTGCGCCGCCGAGATGATGACCTCACCGAGGCGGTCCGCGTCCTGCGTCAGCTCGCCCGTCGCCCGGCCTGCCGCGTCGAGCGGGCTGATACGCACGTCGACACCGCCGATCGGCGTCCCGACGCACACACCCGTGTGCTCGGAGTCGTCGCCGGGCAGCGTGTCGAGCGTGATGTCGGAGACGAGGAGGCACTCGGTCATGCCGTAGACGGCGTGCGCCGACGCGTTCGGGAGCACTCCGACGAGCGCGGTGAGCAACTGGCGGCTGACCGGTGCGCCCGTCGAGAGCACCGTGCGGACGCCCTGCAGGGCCCGACGATCGGCGTCGTCGAGTTCGCCGGCCGTCGCCACGACGTTGAGGATGGCCGCCGGTGAGAGGAACACGATGTCGGCGTCCGCCTCGGCCACGGCGGCGGCGACCGCACGGGCCGTGAGCGTGCGCGGGGCCGAGATGTCCATCTCGGGCGTCGAGGAACGGGCACCGAGCGCCGGGCCGAGGAGCGCGAACGGAGCGAACCCGGTGACGAGGCCGGACTCGGCGGTGATTCCGAAGTGGGCGGAGAGGACGTCCCTGAGGGACGACAGCTGCGCGTGCGAGTACCGGACCCCCTTCGCCGGGCCGGTCGAACCCGAGGTGTACAGGATCGCGGCGAGGTCGTCCGGGCCGGGCTCCGACGGGAGCGCAGGAGCCGCGCTCTCGTCGAGGAGGTCCTTGAGACTGTGCGAGACGCCGAGGGCGGCCGCGGTCGCGCCGGGGAGTCGCGCTGCCGAGATCTTCACCCCGGGCCAACCGAGTGCACGAGCGGCGGCGAGCCCCTTCGTCTCTCCGATGACGTAGGCGGGCCATGCGCCACGGACGGCCTGCGACAGCCCACGGACACCGAGCCCGGCGTCCGCGACGACCACGACCGCGCCGATGCGCAGGCAGGCGTAGATGACGGCGGTGAGTGTGGCACCCGGCGTCACGAGCAATGACACGCGGTCGCCGCGGCGGACGCCGATGCGGTGGAGGCCTGCGGCGAGGCGGGTCACGCGGTCGTCGAGCTGGCGCCAGCTGACGCGACGTGCGGAGCCGGCGCCACGCTGTTCCACGATGGCGTCGGCGTCGTCTGCACTGCGCTCGTCGAGTCGTCGCCAGAGCGGTTCGAAGGCGGCGTCGGCCGCCGGAGCGTCGGCGAGGACGGCCGCCTCGGCCGTGGTCGCCTGACCCTGCGGGAGGTGCTCGTCGAGCCAGGACAGCAGCGACTCGGCGACCGGGGCGTCCTCGATGACGAGGTGGCCGGCACCGGCGAAGCGGTGCACCTGGGCGTGAGGCAGGCGGTCGGCGAGGTCGTCGAGGTACCGGTCGCTGAAGATCGGGTCGCGTGGGCCCCACAGCATGAGGGCCGGGACGCGGAGCTCGGCGACGTCGGCGGCGAGCCGCTCCAGGCGGGGGAAGCTGACGTGCTCGGGCGTCGCCGGGATGTCGGCGACGAACGCGCCGATCCCGCGGCGCCGAGCCGGAGCCGAGTACGGGCTGCGATAGGCGTCACGGACGTCGCCGGCGAGCGGCGGAGCGGCGAGCGCCAGGGTGGTGTCCAGGAACGCGGTGGTCTGGACGGATCCGGCACCGAGCATGCCGCGAGCTCCGGCGAGCCGCAGCGGTGCAGGGATGGGCGTGCCGTCCGGGTGGTGCACGGCCGTGTTGAGGAGCATCGATCCGATGAGGAGGTCGGGGTGCTCGGTGGCCCACCCGAGCGAGATGACGCCGCCCCAGTCGTGGCCGAGGGTGACGACGGGGCCGGTGAGCCCGAGCGCCTCGGTGAAGGCGGCGAGGTCGGCGATCCGCTGTTCCAGGGTCCGCGTGAGCTCGGTGCGCTCCGACCAACCCATCTCGATCTGGTCGACGGCGACGACGCGCCAGGCTGTGCCGCCCTCGCGGGCCTGCTCCACGGACTGCGTGACGAGCGAGCGCCACAGGTACGACCAGGTCGGGTTGCCGTGGACGGCGAGGATGGTGCCGACGGGTTCGACTCCGGCTTCGGCGAGCGCCTCGGCGGTGTCGAGGTAGTGCCAGTTGCGCGTGGTGCCCTCGTCCGCGAGCCGGCCGGGCACGTCGATGCGGTGCGAGTACCGGGCGGGGAGTCCGGGGAGCCCTGCGGCGCGGACGCCCATGGTGCGGAGCCCGATGTTGGCGGCGACGGTGCCCGCTACCACGCGAGTTCCATGAGGCCGGTGTTCAACCCCGAGCCGACGCCCATGAGCAGGACGCGGTCGCCCTTGGTGAGGGTCGATTGCTGGTCGGCGAGCGTGATCGGGATCGACGCGGGGCCGACGTTGCCGAGGTAGGGGTAGGTGACGGGCACGCGGCTGCGGTCGAGCGACGCAGCCTTCACCATGGAGTCGGTGTGGATGGACGAAACCTGGTGGGTGATGTAGCGGTCCATCTTCGACCAGCGCCACTCGTCGCCGGCGGCTTCCTTCCACGCCGACACGACGAGGTCGAGGCCGCCCTTGAGGAGAGCGCGTGCGTCGGTGAACATGCCGTCGACGCTGCCGACGCACAGGTGGTTGAACTCGGTCGCGGCGCGGGTGACGCCACCGAGGATGCGGTGACCCTCGGGGTGGCGGTCGGCCGGGCCGATGACGGCGGCTGCCGCCCCCGAGCCGAGCGTGAGTGAGGCGAACTCGCTCATGAAGTCGTCGCGGTCGATCGTGCTGCCGCTCAGCCGTTCGATCGTGTTGGCGTGGACCTCGCTCGCGTCTTCACCGTTGACGATGAGCGCGTACTCGATCTGTCCGGACTGGATCATCGCGGCGGCCATCGTCATGCCGGTGACGAACCCGAGGCACGCGTTGGCGATGTCGAAGTTGATGGCGGAGCTCGGGAGCCCGAGGCCGTCGTGGATGCGCACGGCGACGGACGGTTCGAGGTGCTGCCGCGTGACCGAGGTGTTGATCATGAGACCGATCTGCGACGGCGAGACACCGGCCTCGGCGAGCGCGCGGCGACCGGCGGACACCGTGGCGTCGTCCGAGTTCTCACCGGGTCCCCAGTGTCGTCGCTCGACAACGCCGGCGACGCGTCGCAGGATGCCCTTCGGGAGCCGCGCGCGTTTCATCGCGGCGGCGAGGCCCTCTTCGATCTCCACCGAGGTCACCACTGCGGACGGCAGCGTGCTCGCCACCGACAACATGGCCACATTGTCGAATCGGGTAGTTGCGTTTCCGGTCACGATTCCTCCGTGCCTCTGACCAGGCAGTCTTGACCGCCAGCGTCTGACGGTACTCCTCTACCCTGAACGTGGACGAATCGTGTCCCCGACGTTGACAGCGGAGGTCCAGCCGGACAGCGCGCGGGGCGTCCGCCTAGGCTGGTGGCCGCGGCGCATTCCGCAGGTGCCGCCTGATCGGAGGATGTCCCGATGGTGGTCCGCCCTTACTGGTTGAAGCGCGCGAGCATCGAGGACTTCGAGGCGGCCTACGACCCCGAGACCTGGCCCACGTACACCGATCCGACCGGTCTGCCGCTGTTGGCCGAGGCGATGTCCAACCGGGATCCGGCGACGCGCGCGTTCATCGCCGGGCGACTCCTCGACGATGGCGCGGACGCGACGGTCATCCTCGCCGAGGGGTACACCCTGCTCCACGTTCTGCTGGCGCAGCGCGCCAGGGATCCCGAGCTCGACCCTCCCCTCGTGCGTCGCCTCATCGCTGCCGGTGCCGACCCGAATCGTCCCGCCGGACGACACCAGCGCCGCCCGGTGGAGGAGGTCGACCACCCGAAGCTGTCCGCTGAGGAGCTCGAACCCTACTATCGGGCGTTCTTCGACCAGGCGGGCCTTGAGCTCCTCGCGCCAGACCCGCACGGGCGGTCGGTGCTCGACCGCGCTCGCTCGAGTCGCTTCCGGCGGCCGCAGCTGTTCGACCTGGTGACGGCGTATCTGGACGCAGCCGGACTCGCTCCCAGCGGCGAGGCCCTGACCCGTACGGCGACCTGGCAGAACCTCGACGAGATCCGCGCCGTCTACACGCCCGGACTCGCCACCGCCGTCGATGAGAACGGTGACAGTCTGCTCCACGCTGTGCTGCGCAACCCGGATCTCACCGTCCGCTCCGTGCTCGTTCCGCAGCTGCTGGCCGACGGCGCCGACGTCACCCTGCGCACCGCCGGGGGTGACAGCGTCCTCCACCTCGCACTCGACCCCTCCGGTGCGCGGGAGGCCGAACAGGACGCCCGGGTGCTCGACGCACTCATCACCGCGGGTGCGGACGTCAACGCGGCGTCACCCGCGAACGGCGTTCCGTTCACCGCGCTCGCCGGCCAGGGCAACTTCCCCGAGAGCCGACTCGAACCGTTGTACAACGTGCTCCTCGCTGCGCCCGGCCTCGACCCGGCCGTCGTCCTCGACGACGGCCGCACCGCGCTCGACGTCGTCCGCGCGGCACGTCCTCCTCGTCCGGTACTCCTCGCCCGCCTTGAGGCCCTGGCCGTCTGACACCGGAAGCCGGCGACCGGAGGAGCCGCGATCCCGCAATCGGCACTGCCGCGGGCTCGACCCGCCGCAGTAGCCTGTGGGGATGACCACCCGCCGCACCCTCGACCAGTCCTCCAAGCTGAAAAGCGTCCTCTACGAGATCCGGGGGAAGGCCCTCGTCGAGGCCGTGCGTCTCGAGGCCGACGGACACCGCATCCTCAAGCTCAACACCGGCAACCCCGCCATCTTCGACTTCGAGGCGCCGCACCAGATCGTCCGCGACATGATCGCGGCGCTCCCCCACTCCCACGGGTACAGCGACAGCCGCGGCATCCTCTCCGCCCGGCAGGCCGTCACCTACCGCTACGAGGAGATGGAAGGCTTCCCGCGGGTCGACCCCGAGTGGGTGTTCCTCGGCAACGGCGTCTCCGAGCTCATCACGATGACGATGCAGGCGCTCCTCGACGACGGCGACGAGGTCCTCATCCCGGCACCCGACTACCCGCTCTGGACGGCGATGACGAGCCTCGCCGGTGGCACCCCGGTGCACTACCGCTGCGACGAGGAAGCCGACTGGGCGCCGGACATCGAGGACATCCGCTCCAAGATCACGCCGAACACCAAGGCGATCGTCATCATCAACCCGAACAACCCCACGGGCGCGGTGTACTCCCGCGAGGTGCTGGAGCAGATCGCCGGGATCGCGCGCGAGCACGGGCTGCTGCTGCTCGCCGACGAGATCTACGACCGCATCCTGTACGAGGACGCCGTCCACATCCCGATGGCGACGGTCGCTCCGGATCTGCTCTGCCTCACCTTCAACGGCCTGTCGAAGACGTACCGGGTCGCCGGCTACCGTTCGGGCTGGCTCGTCATCACCGGGCCGCGCGACCACGCGAGCGGCTTCCTCGAGGGCATCACCCTCTTGGCGTCCACGCGCCTCTGCCCGAACGTACCCGCGCAACACGCGGTGCAGGCGGCGCTCTCCGGGGTGCAGTCGATCGACGCCCTGATCGCGCCGAGCGGCCGCCTTCTCGAGCAGCGCGACGCCACCTGGACCGGTCTCAACTCGATCCCCGGCGTCTCCTGCACCAAGCCGATGGGCGCGCTGTACGCGTTCCCGCGCCTCGATCCCGAGGTCCACGAGATCCACGACGATGCCCAACTCGTCCACGACCTGCTGGTGGCGGAGCACATCCTGCTGGTTCAGGGCACGGGCTTCAACTGGCCGGACCCCGACCACCTGCGCGTCGTCACCCTGCCGGAGGAACGCGTCCTCACCGACGCGATCGAGCGACTCGGCAACTTCCTGTCCTCCTACAAGCAGTAGAGACCGGACGATGGCTGCGCAGCTCACGAGTCCGCAGGCGATCGAGGTGAGTCTCGACGGCGCGCTGCACGACGCTTCACTGAGTTGGCGGTGCGTCGGGCATCTCGATTACGTCGTGAACCTGTCGTCCGCGGCCTTCGAACCGATCGAGGTGCACGCGGAGGACGCGTTCGAGGCGCTCTGCCTCATCCGCGAGACGCTGGAGCCGCAGGGGTGGCGCATCGGCGTGGCCGGCGCCCAACCGGGCGTGTGGCCGAGCGGCATGGCCCGCGACCAGGGCGGCGGCCTCGTCGCCTACCGGCTGACGGCGGCAGGAGTCGGCGGAACCGTCCCCACGTTCGAACCGGTCGACCCGGCGACGGTCACGACGGTGCGGGCGCAGCAGGCGGAGGCGCAACGACGCCTCGGCGGCAGCGTCCGCCACCAGCCGGCCGCGGGCTAGACGCCGAGATACCGGCCCGGACGGTGGTTGAGCGCGAGGATCAGGTTCAGGAGCACCGCACCGAGCGCGGAGACGAGGACGTTGAGGGGCGGCACGGCGACGAGTGACACGAGCACGACGACGGTGTCGACGGCCATGAGCACGTAGCCGGCACGGAGGCCGAAGCGGTCCTGCAGGATGAGCGCGACGATGTTGAACCCGCCGAGGCTCGCGCGATGCCGGAACAGGATGAGGATGCCGACGCCACAGAGCACGTTGCCGACGACGGCCGCGTAGAACGGGTCGAGGTGCGCGACCGGCAGGAACAGCGGGTGCACGCCGGACAGCACGGAGACGAGCACGATCGCGCCACCGCTCCGCAACGTGAAGACCCACCCCTTGCCGCGGATGGCGAGCAGGAAGAACGGCAGGTTGATCGCGATGAACAGCACCGGGAACGGCACGGGCGCGAGGTAGCTGACGAGCAACGAGAGCCCCGCCGTCCCACCCGTGACCGCTGAGCCGGCCTTGAGGATGAACAGCCCGAACGACACGACCGTCACGCCGACGAGCAACCCGAGGATGTCCTCGACCACACCGTGTCGGACGGGAGACGGTGCTGGCGTCTGCTGAGCGGCGGGCGGCGCGCTCGGCTGCGGAGTGGTCATTCCGCCAACGATGCGACAGCCCGGGCTCCTGCGCAACACGACTAGAGTGCAGTGGGCTTCCTGCTCAGTCGAACACCAGAAGGGTGATCATCATGCTTCATGCCGTGACCGTCGACCAGCTCGATGCCCGCATCCTGAACCAGCTGGACACCGACCCGACGATGACCGCCCTCGCTCTGTCGCGCGAACTCGGTGTGGCGAGGAACACCGTCCACGCCCGCCTGCGGCGACTGGAGACGAGCGGTGCACTCGCCGCGCCCAGCCGACGCGTACGGCTGTCGGCACTCGGCTACCCGCTCACCGCCTTCATCGAGATCTCCATCCGGCAGGACCTCGCGACCGAGGCCTATGCGGCGCTCGAGTCGATTCCGGAGATCGTGGAGGTGCACGCGACCACCGGTGACGCCGATCTCTTCGCGAAGGTCGTCGCGCGCGACACGGAGGACCTGCACCGCATCGCCGGCGTGCTGCTCGCCGCACCGGGGGTGGTCCGGACGAACACGAAGGTTTCCCTCATCGAGGTGATCCCCTACCGCCCGTCGAGCCTCCTCGCCCGACTGGTCGAGGAACCGTCAGCGCGCTGAAGCCGTCAGCGCGCTGAATCCGTCCGCGCGCTGAATCCGTCAGCGCCCCGATCGGGCGCGCACCACGGCGGCCGTGCCCGCGGCGATCGCGACGACCGTCCCGTAGCCGAGGACCGTGGCGTGGAGCCCGATCGCCGATGCGAGGAGCCCCGCGATGACGGCCGGGACCCCGAAGGACAGGTAGGCGACGATGTAGAGCGCGGCGAACAGCTCGGCTCGTTCGTCGGCCGGCGCGAGCGGGACGAGTGACGCGATCGTGCCCATGAACGCGGTCCCGAAGCCGGTCCCGGCGATCACGACGGCGACCACCGCGATCGGGAGCGAGCCGAGCAGGAGGGCGACGAGCAGGACGATCGTGCCCACGGAGAGCGCGGTGGCACCGTAGACGGCTGCGACGACCGGTCGGCGTCGGTGCAGGACCGCGGCGGCGACGGCACCGGCGGCCGGCAGGAGGCCGATGAGGAGCGCCCCTCCGAGCTGGCCGTCCACCCCGAGTTCGGTGTGCATGATGCTCGGCCCGAGGGACAGGAAGAGCCCGCCGGTCGCCCAGCCGCCGAGGACGATCGGGATGCTGACGACGAAGAGCCGCCTGGCCTCGGCGGGCACCGCGGCGCGAGGTCGGACGGCCCGCGCCCACCCGGGAGCGAGGGCCGAGGTCTCCGGGACGAGCCGGATGAGCCCGGCGATGAGCACGTAGGCGACCGCCAGCGGCAGGAAGGTCCAGCTCGACGCATCGGCGACCGTCTGCAGGAGGACGCCCGCGAGGATGGTGCCGGCGGCGAGGCCGATCATGGGAGCGATGGCGTTCAACAGGGTCGCTGCTCGCGGGCGGCCGGGCGGCGCGAGGTCGATGATGGTCGCCGACAGGGTGGACAGGAGCGCACCGCTCGCCAGCCCCTGCAGGATACGGGCGAGGTAGAGCAGCGAGCCGGAGTCGACGTGCCAGAGGAGCAGCATGCTCCCGGCGAGGACGATGAACCCGACGGTGATGACCGGGCGGCGGCCGACGTGGTCGGAGAGGGAACCGATCGTCAGCAGGGCGATGAGGAGCGCGAGGGCGTAGACCGAGAACGCGATGGTGACGCCGATCGGACCGATACCCAGTCGCTCCTGGAGCTCCGGGTAGAACGGCGACGGCGCACTGGCACCGGCGAGCATGAGCGTGCTGCCGAGCCCCGCGAGTATGAAGCCGAAGCGGCGGCGGGGTAGCGCGGGCGCGCCGACGGCAGAGGTGGGCACTGGTCGGGTCGGGGGTGACGGGGTCGTCGTGTACACGGGGCGCTGTCCTTCGGTTCCAAAAAAGTCGAACGGTTGGACGATACGCGCTTCTCGACGATTGTTCAACTATTATCGAACCATGCCAGCCGCCGCCGACCTCGCACACCCCGACCGCGAAGCGATCGAGTTGCCGGCCGTCCTCTTCGCCCTGAGCGACCCGGATCGACTCGAGATGGTGCGCCAGCTCCGGGACGGCCCCATGGACGCGGCGAACTGCACGGCCCTCGACCCGACGATCCCGAAGTCGACCAAGTCCCACCTCATGAAGGTGCTGCGCGAGGCCGGCATCATCCGGAACGAACCCAACGGCCGCCGTCGGACCCTCACCCTGCGGCGTGACGATCTCGACACGCGGTTCCCAGGCCTCCTCGACGCCGTCCTCGACGCGGACTGATCGGACCCTCCCGAAGAAGGTGCCCACCTCACTTCGGGGAAACTGTCAGAATTGGCGGGCGGGGAGGCCCGCTCACACGACGACTCCGAGGGGGAACATGGGAACGCTGCGCTACGGGAACGAAGCCTTGGAGCTCGAGGATCGGACGCTCGCCCACGTGCAGATGGTCGTCGTCTCCAAACTCCGCAAGGGCGAGGCGTTCCTGCTGTCCTGGACCATCGACCCGGCTCACGGCTCCGGCCGGTACGCGATCTGGATCGAGACCGGCGTGCCCATCGTGTTCCGGTTCACAGGTTCCCGACCGGTGGCCCTCAACCGCGCGTGGCTGCAGGCCATGCTCGACCGCACCTACACGCCGGCAGGCCTCGAGCTGATGCCCGAGGGCGACTACCCGGAGACCTCCGGCGACCACTAAGTCGGCCGGGCGGACACGACTGCGGGTAGCACAGCGGCTCGGGCGGTTCAAGCATCAGCTGCCCGACAGGCGCTCGATTACCATCGAGACCATCGAAGGTCGGGGACTTCTGAGAGTCGGCTCGAGCGGTGCCTGGAGGGCCCGCAGCGCGTAGTCGAAATCGTCGAAGACATTCGGAGGCGGGTCGCACGGATCAGACCGTGCGGCCCGCCTCGTACATCCCACCGCCGATGCGGCGGCCGGTCGGGGCGCCGATCAGTGCTGCGCTTCGGCGACGTCCTCCGGCGACCGGTCGATCGAGTCGACGGCCTCGCGCATGCGGTCGAGGAAGTCGACGATGCCGGCCGCGATCTCGGGCTCGATCCCGGTGGTCGCCTCCATCATGCGGTGATGCATGTGGCTGAGCGTCTTGCGGACCTCTGCGTCGGCGAAATCGGTGGTCGAGACGGTCACGCGGCGACGATCGGTCTCGCTCGGCCGGCGGACCACGTGGCCCGCCGCCTCCAAGCGGTCGAGCATGACGGTGACCGATGAGGTCTTGATGCCGAGGTAGGCACCGAGATCCGTGGGGCTGACGAGGCGCTGCTCCTGCTTGGCGCGCAGCATGAAGCGCAGGGCCAGCAGGTCGTTCTCACCCATGTGCATCTCGTCGCGGGTGCGGCGACGCATGGCGGCCTCTGCAGCGCGGTACAGACGCATGGCTTCGAGCATGCGGCGACCGCGCTCGTGCTCGTCCTGTTCGTACCAGTAGTGCTGCGCTGCAACGGCTTGGGCGTTCATGGAATCCAACAGTAGTCGTTCTCGTAACGAGAACGTCTAGCGGAGTCCTGATCGTGATGTCAAGCGGGGTACATGCAGACGCATGGATCGCTAGATTCTCTAACAATACTTACCTTGAGCAAGGAGCAGTCATGAGCACGGTGCTGGAGCGCGGCGCGACGACCACGGTCGCTTGGGCCGAGCCGGACGCGACCCTCTGGGTCGCCTCGATCGACGGCGAGTACGCCGGGATGGTCGAGTTCCGGGACGGCCGCTTCGTGGCCGCCTCGAGCACCGGGAAGGACCTCGGGATCTTCGTCTCCCTGCTCCGCGCGAAGGAAGCGGTGGAGAACGGTCCGTCGAAGTCGCTCCCCTTTCCGTACGTGGCCACGGTCGCCGCGTCCGCGCTCGTGTCCGCCACCGCCGTCGCCTTCACCGCGTTCGCCGTCCTCTGACCCTTCCGTGAAGCGCTCACTCGAGCTCCTCCCGGACGGCATCCTCGCCGAGCGCGCGGCCGACGGAGACGTCGCCGCCTTCGAGGTCATCGTGTTCCGACACGGCTCCCTCCTGCGTGCGTACGCCGTGCGCGTGCTCGGGGACCGGTCCGAGGCGGAGGACGTCGTCCAGGACGTCCTCATCCAGGCCTGGGGGCAGTTGGACCGACTGAACGACCCGAACGCCGTGAAGTCCTGGCTCATGCGCATGGTCTCCAACCGCGCGATCGACCGCCTCCGACGCCGACGCGAACACAGCGACATCGAGGATTGGAATGCCCCGGCACCGTCCCATCAGTCGCCGGAACGCGTCGTCGAGGTGCGCATGCAGATGAGCGCCCTCGCCGCGGTCCTCGACGCCCTCCCCGCGATGCAGCGCGAATGCTGGATGCTCAAGGAGACGGGCGGCCTCTCCTACGTGGAGATCGCCGAGTCGCTGGGCGTGCCGGCGTCGACGGTCCGTGGGCAGCTCGCCCGGGCCAGACAGACCGTCCTGCGCGAGATGGAGGTGTGGCGATGAACGACGACGTCGACCCCGAGGCGACCCTCGACGGTCTCGACGGCGCGGACCTCGACGGACACACGATCGACGAGCTCTCCGAGTACCTCGACCGCGGCCGCGAACCGCGCGATCCGAGCATCGAGGACTCCCCCGGCTGCCAGCTCGCCTTGGACGCCCTGCTCCGGCTCCGCACCCAGACCTGGGCGCTCCTCAAGTCGGAAGCCGCGACCCACTCCGAGCACGACCGGTCCTGGATGCATGCCGTGCTGCAGAACATCTCGCTCGAGGCGCACGCCGGTCGCGACATCCCGCTGAGACACCCGGATCCCGAGGTGCGGCTGCACCTGACCGAGGGCTCGGTCCGCACCCTGATCCGCGGGGTCGGCGACGACGTCGGGGGCGCGATCATCGGACGCGTCCGCCTCGACGGCGACGTGACCGTCCTCGACGCCCCGGTCACGGTCGCGATCACCGCCTCGGCGGCGTTCGGCAACAACCTGGAGCAGCTGTCGCAGCGGATCCGCGATCGCGTCACCGCGGAACTCGCGATCCACACCGAGCTCAACGTCACCGCCGTCGACGTCACCATCATCGACATCCACACGCAGCGCCTCATGCGGCCGGAGGACTCCTGATGGACACCGAGGTGGAGCTCTCACGCCTGCTGACCACCGCCGTCGCGGCGACGCCGGGCGTGACCGCCGTGTACGCGTCAGGGTCGCCGATCCGTGCCGTGCTGCGCGTCGCCGCCGAGGCGTTCGGCCGAGAGGACGAACCCGCGAAGGTGGCCGTCACGCGCGGAGACGACGGCGTGGTGGTTGGTGTGACGATCGGCGTGACCGATGGGGCACCCGTCCCGGCGACCATGCGGCTCGTCGGCGACGCGGTCCGCGCGGTCCTGCTCGAGCGCGACGACGCGGCCACGATCACCGGGATCGACGTGCGGGTGTGCCGGATCGAAGAGGGCGTCGACACCGCACCGTGAGCGCGCTCAGACCGGCGCCGGCTCCTGCTGCGACGGCGGTGCGGTACCGACCGTGCGCTGCCGGTGACGCCGCTCGATGGCCTGGCCCGCATAGCTGGCGACGATGATGAGGGCTGCTCCCAACGCCCCGAGCGGACCGATCGCCTCGCCCGCGACGAGCACCCCGACGAGGAGCGCCCAGACGGGTTCCGTCCCCATGAGGATGCTCGCCCGGGACGCCGAGGTCCGGCGGACGGCCCAGAGCTGGACGACGAACGCGAACACGGAGCACAGCAGGCCGAGGAACAGCACGTCGACCCAGCCGCGGGTGTCGAGGCGGGAGACCGCCGTCGCGAGCCCGCCACCGGCGAGGAGCGTGAAGACTCCGGCGCAGACGATCATCTGGACGAGGACCACGCCGAGGGTGCTGTCCCGACGACCGCGCGTCAGGTGGGCGCTCGACGTCACGTGGACGGCGCGGACGACCGCGGCGGCGATCACGAGCGCGTCGCCCGCGGTGGGTGCCCGGAGACCGCCGTCGGAGACGAGCAGGGCCACCCCGACCACGGCGGCGACCGCCGCCACGAAGTAGGAGCGCGGCAGCCAGGATCGTGAGGCGACGCCGTCGAGGACGGGGGTCATGACGAGCGCGAGACTGATGAGCAGACCGGCGTTGGTCGCGGACGTCAGGTGCACGCCCCAGGTCTCGAGGCCGATGATCGCGGCCTGCGAGCAGCCGAGTCCAGCCGCGATGAGCAACCCGCGGCCGCGCGGCAACCGTTCCCGGCGCACGAGACAGATGAGTCCGACCGCGATCACCGCGACGAGGAAGCGCAGGGCCACGGCGGACGGCACCCCCGTGACGGCCGCGAGGTCCTTGGCCGCGAGGAAGCTCGCGCCCCAGACGGCCGCGACACCGACGAGCAGGATGTCGACGAGGAGTTCAGCGGGTGCGCGGCGGGCCATGCCGCTACTCTCCAGGAGACGGACCCGGTAGAACAACCACCAGTGTCTGGATCGACGATGAAGGAGACGCGTATGGACCCGGCCCGACTCCGACTCCTCCGCGAACTGGGTGACCGCGGCAGTGTGGTCGCCGTCGCCCAAGCGCTCCACGTGAGCCCCTCCGCCGTGTCGCAGCAGCTCGCCGCCCTGCAGGCGACCCTGCCGGTGCCGCTCACGGAGAAACGTGGCCGGCGGCTCGTGCTCACCGAGGCCGGTGAGGCCCTCGCCGTCGCAGCCGCGCGGGTGGAGGAGGCGCTCGCGGAGGCGAGGGAGGCCGTCGACTCCTTCCTCCAGCACGAGCAGCGCCCGGTCAGTGTGTCCGCGTTCCACAGCGCCGGGCTCGCGCTCTTCGGCCCACTGCTGACCGCGGTCGGGGCAACGGGAAGCACGGGACCGGTCGGCCCCGTCCCGCGCCTCCTGCTCGCCGACGCCGACGTCGCCCAGGACCGCTTCGCCAGTCTCACCGCCGACTACGACCTCGTCATCGCCCACCGCCTCCCCCACGAACCGGCCTGGCCGCTCGACCGGCTGGTCGTGACCCCGCTGCTCGTCGAGCCGCTCGACATCGCCATGCACGAGGCGCACCCGCTCGCCGCGCAGCCGGAGGTCCGTCCGGAGGATCTTCGCGACGAACGCTGGATCTCCACGCACGAGGGCTTCCCGCTCGCCGGGGTGCTGCACCACCTCGGCGCCATGAGCGGGCAGGCGCCACGGATCGACCACCGCATCAACGAGTTCTCCGTCGCCGCCCAGGTGGTCCGCACCGGCGCCGCGATCGCGGTCATGCCCCGGACGACCGCCGCACCCCTGGCGGTCGACGGCATGGTCCTGCGCCCGGTCGCCGGGGCCGTCCTCGTCCGTCACGTCGACGTCCTCGCGCGACCTGAGGCGATGGCGCGGTCCACCGTCCGGACCGTGCTCGCCGCACTCCTGCGGGTGGCGGCCGACGCGGCCAGCTGACCTCGTATCAGCCCTCCGCCGAGACGTCCACCCCCCGGTGCCCACGCCTCGGGAGGCGCAGGGTGGAAGGACAACGACGAAGGAGCATCCATGCGCGCACTCACCTATCAGGGTCGCCGTTCGGTGTCGGTCGAGACCGTCCCGGACCCCGCGATCACCGCCCCGACCGATGCGATCATCCGCGTCACCTCGGCAGCCATCTGCGGCTCCGACCTCCACCTCTACGAACTCTTCGGCCCGTTCCTCGACCGCGGTGACGTCCTCGGCCACGAGACCATGGGCGTCGTCGAGGCCGTGGGCTCCGAGGTCACCCGGGTGGCCGTCGGCGACCGCGTGGTCATCCCGTTCACCATCGCCTGCGGCGAATGCTTCATGTGTCGCAACGGCCTGCAGTCGCAGTGCGAGACCACCCAGGTGACCGAGCACGGCAGCGGTGCATCGCTGTACGGCTACACGAAGCTCTACGGCCAGGTGCCCGGTGGGCAGGCCGAGTTCCTGCAGGTCCGGCTCGCCGACGCCAACTGCATCGTCGTCGGACGCGAGCTGCCCGACGAGTCCTACCTGTACCTGAGCGACATCCTCCCGACGGCCTGGCAGGGCGTCGAGTACGCCGAGGTGCCGGAGGGCGGCTCGATCACCGTGCTCGGCCTCGGTCCCGTCGGCCAGCTGGCCGCCCGCATCGCCAAGCACCGCGGCCTCGAGGTCTTCGCCGTCGACCCGGTCCCCGAGCGTCGTGCGCTCGCCGAACAACACGGCATCCGGGCCCTCGACCTCTCCGACGACCTCGTCGCGGAACTCCGTGACGCCACCGGCGGACGCGGTCCCGACGGCGTCGTCGACGCCGTCGGTATGGAGGCACACGGTTCGCCGGTCGCCGCCGCCGCGCAGACCGCGGTCGGACTGCTCCCCGACGCCGTCGCCCGCCCGGCCATGGAGCACGCGGGCATCGACCGCCTCGCGGCCCTGCACACGGCACTCGACCTCGTCCGCCGTGGCGGTGTCGTGTCGCTCAGCGGTGTCTACGCCGGTGAGGCGGACATCATGCCGATGAAGTCGATGTTCGACAAGCAGGTGTCGCTCCGGATGGGGCAGTGCAACGTCGCCCGCTGGATCCCGACGCTCCTGCCGCTCGTCGAGGACAGCGCCGACCCGCTCGGCGTCCTCGACCTCGCGACGCACCGGGTGCCGCTCGACGAGGCCCCCGCCATGTACGAGACGTTCCAGAAGAAGGAGGACGGCTGCATCAAGGTCGTCCTGAAGCCCTCGGCGTAACGACTCGCTGCACGAGAACGACCCGCGCCGATCACTCGGCGCGGGTCGTTTCGTGTCAGGCGGTCAGCCCTCCGGCAGCAAGCGTCACCAGTCGCTCGGACCGGGGCTCCCCGCCTCGTACTCCTCGAGCGTCGTCTCGCCGGCTGCCCACGCGTTCACCACGGGGGTGACGATGCGCCAGCACTGCTCGGCGATGTCGCCGCGGACCGAGAGCAGGGTGTTCTCCTGCAGCAGGCCGGCGAGGACCTGCGCGTAGGCGCTGAGGGTCGCCGCCCCCGGGTCTGCCTCCAGCTCGACCCGGCGCAGCCCGTCCACGTCGTCGGCGCCGGTGACGATGAGGTCCAGGTGCACCGCGCCACCTTTGAGCGACATGCGGAGCACGGTGTCGGACGGCCCGTCGGGAGCGTCCAGGCCGGTCGGCACCGCGGAACGACGGAAGTGCACGGCGACCTCACGACGCGGGTCACCGATGCCCTTGCCGGAGCGCAGGACGAACGGCACGCCCTGCCAGCGCGGGGTGTCGACCTGCAGGAGGATCTGCGCGAGCGTCTCCGTGTCGCGCGAGGGGTCTACGTCGGGCTCGTCCACGTAGGAGGGGAAGAAGCGCTCGCCCACCCGGCCCTCGGTGTAGCGGGCGCGACGGGCGGTCGACGGGTCGTCCTTCCAGAGGCGCACCGCCCCGAGGACCTCGGCGATGCGGTCGTGGACGTCCGTCGGCGTCACCGCGTCGGGCCGCTCCATCGCCGTGAGCGCGAGCACCATGAGGAGGTGGCTCTGCAGCATGTCGCGCAGCGCTCCCGTCTGGTCGTAGAACTTGGCGCGCCCCTCGAGACCGAGCTCCTCGTCGTAGAAGATCTCAACCTTCTCGATCTGCTCCGCGTTCCAGCCCGCCTCCAGCAGCCGGTTGCCGAAGCGCAGGCCGAGCATCCCGAGGACGGTCGAGTTGCCGAGGAAGTGGTCGATCCGCCACAGGCGCTCCTCGGGCACGACGTCGGCGAGCGCCGCGTTGAGCGCCTGCGCGTCCGCGAGGTCGTCACCGAACGGCTTCTCGATGGCGATGAGGAGGTCGTCGGGCAGGTCGATCTGTGCGAGGGCCTCGGCGACCTTGCGTCCGGCCGAGGGCGGCAGGGCGATGTAGAGGATCGGCGAACCGGTGCAGGCGTCGAGGAGGGCCCGGAGTTCGTCCGGGTCGGAGGCGTCGGTCGGGATGAACTCGGTGGTCGACACGAGCGCGTCGACGGTCCGGTCACCGATGCCGGCGTCTTCCAGGCTCGTCCGCACGGTGGCCCGCCACTCCTCGTTCGACTGCGGCGTGCGGGCGGCTCCGATGATCTGCAGGGAGATGCCGCGCGCGGCGTCGACGACCTCGCCGAGGCCGGGGATCAGGAGCCGCTTCGCCAGGTCGCCGTTGGCGCCGAGGATCGCGATGGTGCGCTTCGTGGGTTCGAGGGACTCCGCATCGGGGATGCCGGGCTGGTCGTCGGGATCGGGCTGATTGGTGGTCTCGGACTGATCGCTCATGCTCCCATCCTCACCGAACCGGCTGCGAGACGCTCGGGGTTGCGGTGGCCCGGGCCCCCGGTCACTGAGCCTGTCGAAGGGCACGCCGGTCCCTGAAGCTTGCGCCCCGGTCCCTGAGCTTGCACTCCGGTCCCTGAGCTTGCACTCCGGTCCCTGAGCTTGTCGAAGGGCTCACGCCGAGTCGCGGACCACGAGTTCCGTCGGGAGGGTGATCGCCGCAGGGCGCTCGCCCTCGATGACCTGCAGCAGCAACCGCACCATCTCGGCGCTGATCCGCTCGAACGGCTGCCGCATGGTCGTCAGCGCCGGCTCGGTGCCGAGCGCGATGCTCGAGTCGTCGAACCCGCCGACGGCGACGTCCTCGGGGACCCGCTTCCCGGCGGCGTGCAGGGCGTCGATCGCGCCGGCGGCCATGCGGTCGTTGGCGACGAACACGGCGTCGATCGTGGGGTCGGCCGCCAGCAGCTCGCGCATCGCGGCCTCGCCGCTCGCCCGTCCGTAGTCGCCGTGCCGCACGAGCCGTTCGTCGAACGCCTCGCCGAGTTCCAGCCGGTAGCCCTCCAGCCGGGTCACCCCGCCCGGGGTGTCGGCCGGGCCGGCGACGGTCGCGATGCGCTCGCGACCGAGGCTCCGCAGGTGCGCCACCATCTCGCGCGCCCCCTCGAGGTCGTCGGCGGCCACGTAGCCGAGGCGCTTCTGGAAGCCCAGCGGGATGCCACAGGCGATCGCCGGCACCTTCGAGTCGACGATGTCGCTGATGAGTCGCTGCCCGCTGTGCGCCGACACCAGCAGCACGCCGTCGACGTGCCCGGCCTCGATGTAGGCGAGGGCCCGCTCCTGCTCGGCCGCACTGCCCGCCATGATGAGCACGAGCGACAGCTGCCGTTCGGCGAGCGCCTGGGCGGCCCCCGTCAGCAGCATGGAGAAGTTGGGGTCCTCGAAGAGCAGTTGGTGGTCCTCGGTGAGGAGGAACGCGACGGAGCCCGTGCGGTTCGTGGCGAGGCTGCGGGCGTGGGGGTTGACCCGGTACCCGGTCTTGCGGATGGCCGCGTCGACCGCCGCCTTCGCGTCCTGGCTCACCCACCGGCCGCCGTTCAGCACCCGCGAGACGGTGCCCCGGGAGACGCCGGCGGCCTCCGCGACGTCGTCGATCGTCGGGCGCCGACGGGACGGGACGGTGGTCATCCCGTCAGCCTAGTGCGGGGGCGTTCCGCGGTCCGATGGGCGTTGCACCGCATGCCACCGTGCCTCATGCCTTCACAGCGCCGGCTGCGAGGTCGACCCGCCAGAACCGCTGCAGGATGAGGAAGATCAGGATGAGCGGGACGATCGCGAGCAGCGCACCGGTGATCACGAGCGTGTAGAGCGCCGGTGCCGAGGCGCCCTGGTTGAGGAGCCCGTTGAGCCCCACGGTGATGGGGAACAGCGAGTCGTCGCCGAGCATGATGTACGGCAGCATGAAGTTGTTCCAGATGGCGACGAACTGGAACAGGAAGATCGTGACGAGGCCGGGCAGCATCATCGGCATCGCGATCCGCCCGAAGATCCGGAACTCGCCGGCGCCCTCGGTGCGGGCGGCTTCGATGACGTCGGTCGGCACGGCCGCGGCCGCGTAGATGCGGGCGAGGTAGATACCGTACGGGCTGATGATCTGTGGCAGCAGCACACCCCAGAACGTGTTCGTGAGGCCGACGTTCGCGAGCAGGAAGTACTGCGGGATCGCGAGGATCACGCCGGGCACGAGGACGCCCATGAGCAGGATGCTGAAGACGGTCCGCTTCCCGGGGAAGTCGAACTTGGCGAGCACGTAGCCGGAGATCGCGGAGACCCAGGTGGAGGCGATCGCACCGATGCCCGCGTACAGCGCCGTGTTCACCATCCAGCGCCAGAACAGTCCGTCCCGGTACTGGGTGAGTTCGACGATGTTGTCGAACAGGTGACTGCTCGGCATGAGGGTGAAAGTGGAGAACAGCTCTCCGCTGCTCTTCGTCGACGCCATGAGCACCCAGAACACCGGGAACAGGCAGTAGATCGCGCCGAGGATGAGGATGCCGGTCGAGATCCCGCTGGGGCGGTCGGACCGCATGGTCGTGCTGCCTGCGCGCTCGCGGCGACGCGGGCTGGCCGTCTTGTCGGGTCGAAGGGTGGTCGTCATGTGTCAGTCCTCCTGACCGAAGGCTCGCTTCTGCACGACCCTGAGGAAGAGGAAGGAGACGATGAAGGTGGCGACGGCGATGATGATCGAGGTCGCGGCGGCCGAGTAGATGTCGTCGCGGGTGAACGCGTCGCGGTAGACGAGCATGAGTGGCGACCAGCTCGTGGACAGGCTGTTGGTGAGCGGTCGGAGCGTGGTGGGTTCGGCGAACACCTGCAGCGTCGCGACCATGGAGAACAGCGCGGTCATCACGAGGGCCGGGGCGACGATCGGGATCTTGATCCGCAGGGCGATCTGGACCTCGCTCGCACCGTCGATGCGGGCGGCTTCGTAGATCTCGCTCGGAACGGCCTTGAGCGAGGTGTAGATGACGATCATGTTGAAGCCGACGCCACCCCAGAGGGCGATGTTCGCGATGCCGAAGATGATCGTGCCGGACGACAGGATCTCGGGGGCGTTCCACCCGAGGCTGTCGAAGATGGCGTAGAAGGGGCTCACCGCGGGCAGGTAGAGGAAGCCCCAGAGCAGCGAGCTGATCACGGCGGGCACCGCGTAAGGCAGGAAGATCGAGATCCGCGAGAAGGAGACCGCCCGCGTGCGTCGGGAGTCGAGCAGCAGGGCGAACAGGAGCGCGAGCCCGAGCATGCACGGGATGAGGATGAGGCCGTACAGCAGCACCCGGCCGACACTCGCCGCGAACTCCGCATCGCCGAAGGCGCCGAGGTAGTTCTCGAAACCGGCGAACGCGGTCGTGCGCCCACCGGAGCCGAGGCCGAGGCCCGTCACCTGCTTCTTCTGGAAGCTGAGGAACAGCGTGTACACGATGGGCGCGGCCATGAACACGAGGAACAGGATGATGCCGGGGGCGAGCATCACGTACGGGATGAGGACCCGGTTCTTCAGGTTCTTGCGTGACCGGGCCGGTCGGCGCGAGCCGCGCGGCGGGTCCTGGGTGGGCCGGATCGTGTCCAGCGTCGATGGTGCAGCCATGCCGGGTCCTTGGGTCGAGTGCGGGAGCGGGGAGCGGGGCCGACTCGGTGAGCCGGCCCCGCGGGGACTACTTGACCGAGAAACCGCTCTTCTTCAGGTCGTCGATGGTGATCGACTGCATCGCGGCCACGGCGTCGGAGAAGGCCTGCGCGGTCTTCGCCTCGGCCGCCTTCGCGAACTCGTCGTTGTACGCGCTGAAGGCGACGTTGACGTTCGGGCCGTAGGTGAACGGCGCGACCGACTCGGATGCCTTCGACGCGATGTCGTAGAAGTCGCTCTGCTGGCTGAAGAACTCCGGGGACGTCTGGAGCGCGTCGGCGGCGACCTTCGTGGCGGCCGGGTAGACGCCCGAGACGTCGGCGAGCGCCGCGACGGCCTTCGGGTCGGTGTTCAGCCAGGTGGCGAACTCGACGGCGGCGGCCGCGTGCTTCGACTGCGTGGTCACCGCGGTGGACGAACCACCCCAGTTGCCGTTGGACGGCTTCGAGGCGTCCCACTGCGGGAGTTCCGCTGCGGTCCACTTGCCTGCGGTGTCGGGAGCGTTGCCGCCGAGCACCCCGGGGGCCCAGACGGAGGAGATCCAGCCGACCTGCGAGCCGTCGTTCAGTCCGGCGTTCCACTCGGGCGTGTACATCGGCTTATTGTCGATGGCGCCCTCTTCGACGAGCTTGCCCCAGTAGGACGCGACCTGCTCGGTCGGGCCGGCGTCGATGTCGACGCCCCAGCTGTCGCCGTCGATGGACCACCAGGAAGCGCCCGCCTGCTGCGCGAGTCCGGCGAACCAACCCGCGTCGTTCGCGGAGAAGGTGCCGAGGTACTTCGTCGGGTCGGCCTGGTGCACGGCACGGGCGACCTCGGCGTACTCGTCCCACGTGGTCGGGACGCTGAGCCCGAGGCTGTCGAGGATGTCGGTGCGGTAGTACGCCATCATCGGGCCGGAGTCCTGCGGCACCGCGTAGACCGCGTCGCCACCGAGCGTCACGGAGTTCCAGACGCCGTCGGAGAAGTCGTCCTTGAGGTCTGCTGCGCCCTGCTCCGAGATGTCGGCGAGGGCGTCGGAGGCGACGAGCGTCGGGATCTTCTGGTACTCGGCCTGGATGAGGTCGGGGGCGCCGCTGCCGGCCTTGATCGCGGTGAGCAGCTTGGTGATGGCCGGGTCGCCGCCGTCCTGCTTCTGCACGACCACCTGGATGTCGGGGTGGTCCTCGTTCCACAGCTCGACGACCTGTTCGAGGTTGGGCGCCCAGGCCCAGTAGGTGAGTTTCACGGGGCCTGACTCGGTGCCGCCCGAGGATGCCGAGCATCCGGAGAGCAGTAGAGCCGTCGTGGCGACCGTGGCGATGCCGATGTGGCGAAGCGTGCTGCGCATTCGTCCTCCTTGTCGAAAGCTGGGGCGCTCTGGTGCGGGGCAGCGACGCTTCGATGGAGAACGTCGTTGTACCTGTGAGCGGTTACAGTTATTCACACCGGGTTCAGCTTGTCAACAACCAGATTGCCGCCACCACGAGCAGGTGCGGCTGTGATAGAACTGGGAGCGCACACAGCCAGGTGATCGACCGGATCCCTCTCGGCCCACTGAGTCACAGGAGACGCAGCATGACCATCGAGCTCGACCCGCTCACCGCCCAGGCCACTTGGATCCCCGGCAGCACCGGCCTCCGCTACGGCGGCGACTACAACCCCGAGCAGTGGCCGCGAGAGACGTGGCTCGAGGACATCGCCCTCATGCAGGCCGCCGGTGTCGACCTCGTGAGCGTCGGCATCTTCTCCTGGGCGGTCCTCGAACCGCGGGAGGGTGAGTACGACTTCACGTTCCTCGACGAGATCATCGGTCTCCTGCACGATGCGGGGATCTCGGTCGACCTCGCGACCCCGACAACCGTCCCGCCCGCCTGGTTCTGGAAGCAGTACCCCGAGGCGCACCCCGTGACCCGCGAAGGCCTGCGGCTTGGCCACGGCTCGCGCGGCATCGCGAGCCCGAGCTCCCCCGCCTACCGTCGGGCGGCCGCGGCGATCACCGAGCAGCTCGCCGCGCGCTACGGATCACACCCCGCCGTGGTGCTGTGGCACGTGCACAACGAGTACGGCGCGCCGATCAGCGAGGACTACTCGGACGGCTCCGTGCTCGCCTTCCGCGCCTGGCTGCAGCGACGGTACGGCTCCGTCGCCGCCCTCAACGCCGCGTGGGGCACCCGGTTCTGGGGCCAGGACTACGGCGAGTGGGACGAGATCGACGCCCCGCGCGTGTCCGCCTCCGTCGTCAACCAGACGCAGCGACTCGACTTCGCGCGCTACACCTCCGACACCCTGCTCGAGTGCTACGTCGCCGAACGTGACATCATCAAGCGCCACGCACCGGACGTGCCCGTCACGACGAACTTCATGGCCACCAACTGCCGGTCGATCGACTACTGGGCCTGGAGTCGCGAGGTGGACATCGTCGCCAACGACTACTACCTCGTCGCCGAACGCGCGGACAACCACATCCTGCTCGCCCTCGACTCCGACCTGACCCGCTCCCTCGCCGGCGGTGACCCGTGGATCCTCATGGAGCACTCGACGTCGGCCGTCAACTGGCAGCCGCGGAACATCGCGAAGCGCGCCGGAGAGCTCGCCCGCAACAGCATGAGCCACCTGGCCCGCGGCGCCGACGCGATCCTGTACTTCCAGTTCCGCGCCTCCCGCTCGGGTGCGGAGAAGTTCCACTCGGCGATGCTCCCCCACGCCGGGACCCAGAGCCGGATCTGGCGCGAGGTCGTCGCACTCGGGCAGGACCTCGGCCGTCTCGACGAGATGCTCGGTTCACGCGTTCGCAGTGAGGTCGCGATCCTCTGGGACGTGGAGTCGTTCTGGGCCCAGGACCTGGAGTGGCGTCCCTCCGTCGAGCTCGACCACCGCGAGCGCGTCGAGGCCTACTACGCCGCCCTCTGGCGGGCCGGCGTCACGGTCGACTTCGTCCACCCGCACGCCGACCTGAGCGGCTACCGCCTCGTGCTCGCGCCGTCGCTGTACCTCGCCGATCGCGAGACCTCCGAGAACCTCACCCGCTACGTCGAGGACGGCGGCAGCCTCGTGGTGTCGTACTTCTCGGGCGTTGTCAACGAGCACGACGCGGTGTGGGAGGGCGGCGCGCCGGGTGCGTTCCGCCGAGTGCTGGGACTGTCCGTCCCCGAGTTCCTGCCGCTGCATGAGCACGAGACCGTCGAGCTCGACGACGGTCGCACCGGATCGAGCTGGACCGACGACATCGTCCTGGAGGGTGCGGAGGCCGTCTCCTCGTACCGCTCGGGCCCGGCGGCCGGGAGCCCCGCGGTGACCCGCAACCGCTTCGGCGCGGGGACCGCCTGGTACGTCTCGACGAAGCTCGACGAGGCAGGGCTGTCGGAGCTGCTGTCCGAGGCGCTGGAGCAGGCCGGCGTCGACGCACCGCCGGTGCCGGCCCTCGGGCTCGAGGTCGTCACCCGCTGGGGCGACGAGGCGTCGTTCACCGTCGCGATCAACCATGGCGACACGGACGCGGAGCTCGCGACCGGCGGCACGGTCGAACTCCTGACCGGTGAGCCGGTGGTCGCGGGCGCGGTGCGGATCCCGGCGGGTGCCGTGCGGGTGGTGCGCACGCCGCTGCGCGGGTAGTGCCGGTGCCCTTCGACAGGCCCAGGGACCGGTGATTGGCCACCGGGCTTGTCCCGGTCCCTGAGCCTGTCGAAGTGCATGCACCAGTGCTCTGACCATCTCGAATGTCAGTGGTCCGTGGTGGACTGGAGTCATGACCGAGCCCTCCACCACGCTCCCGCTGCGCGCGGTGGATGTCTTCGAAGATCGCCTCGCGGAGCTGTCGGACGAATTCACCTCCATCGCGCGCGAGCGCTCGGCACTCGACGCCCGGGAGGCTCGCCTGCTGGCCCGGTCAGCAGCCCTCGCCGACGCGATGGCGGACAGTCTCGTGTCGCACGACGAGACGCCCGCGCAGCGGAAGGCACTCGTCCGTCGTTCCGCCTGCGCGGCGCTCGCCATGGCGACGCGCTCCTCGGAGCAGACCGTGCAACGGGCCACCGGCGACGCCGAACGGCTCGTCGCCGATGCTCCGGCGGTGCTCAGCGCGTTGGAGGACGGCCGCATCTCGGGCCGTCACGCGCGGACCATCACCGATCAGCTCCGAGACATCCCCGCGCACGGCCGAGCCGCGTTCGTGAAGAGGATCCTGCCCATCGCGGAGCAGTCGACCGTCGCGCGACTGCAGCAGCGCGCCCGAGTCCTCCGCGAGCGCGTGCACCCCGAGTCCATCACGGTCCGTGCGGCGCGGTCCGAGGCGGACCGCCGGGTCGAGGTCGAGCCCGCGGCCGACGGCATGGCGTGGGTGCACCTGTTCACCACGGCACCCGTCGCCATCGCGATCGGAGAGCGCCTCGACGCGCTCGTCGGTGCAGCCCACCTGACGAACGACGACCGCACCTGCCAGCAGCTGCGTGCCGACGCACTCGGCTCGCTCTGCATCAGCGGCGTGACCACGTCCGACCAGACCGACCACCAAGGCCGGCGGTCGCCGATCGCCCGGCCGGTGGAGGTACTCGACGACATCCAGCCGACGGTGAACCTCACCGTGCCCGTGCTCAGCCTGTTAGGGGTCACCGAGACCCCGGCGACCCTCGACGGCTACGGCCCGATCGACCCCGAGACCGCAGCAAGGCTCGCGGTCAACGCGCCCTCGATGACGAGGGTGCTCACCGACCCGGAGACGAGTTCGGTCCTCTCGGTCGGGCGGCAACAATACCGCGTGCCGGCAGATCTCCAGCGGGCGGTCCGCCTCCGCGACGTCACCTGTCGCGCACCAGGGTGCGGGAGGCGGGCTCGGGCCTGCGACCTCGACCACTCGATCGCCTGGGCCGACGGCGGAACGACGAGTGTCGGCAATCTGGCCTGCGTGTGCCGACATCACCACCGACTGAAGCACCTACCCGGGTGGTCCCTCGACCACAGAGCCGACGGCGTCCTCGATTGGACGACACCTGACGGCAAGCGACATCGGACGGAACCGGACGCCGATCCGCCGTTCTGAGCGGGCGCGCGCCCTTCGACAGGCTCAGGGACCGGGGGTGCCCACGTTCGGCGCGCCCTTCGACAGGCTCAGGGACCGAGGGTGCCGCCCTGCGACAGGCTCAGGGACCGGAGACCCGGTCGCTGAGCCTGTCGAAGTGTCGAGGTGCGTGCTACTTGTCGTGCTCGGCGAGCCAGGCGAAGGACTCGGCGACGCCGCCGAAGATCTCCTTGCTGTAGCCGTCGAACTCGACCACGCGGGTCGCGTGCGGCGCGGCGGCGAGGATCGCCGGGATGTCGACCTGGCCCTGGCCGGCGGGCTGCTGGTTCGCGAACGCCTGCGCCAGGGCGTCGGGTACGACGAGTGCGCTCTCGCTGCTCGGCAGTGCGGTGGCGATGTCGCCGGAGATGATGCCGTCCTTGATGTGCAGGAACTGCACGCGGTCACCGAGCGAACGCAGGAACGCCGGAGTGTCCGCACCACCTACGGTCGACCAGAAGGTGTCGATCTCGAGGACGACCTCGGGCGACAGCTGCTCGACGAACAGCTCGAAGATGGGGCGGCCGTCGACGTGGGTCGAGAACTCCCAGTTGTGGTTGTGGTAGCCGAACTTGAGGCCGGAGGCGGCAGCCTGGACGGCGAGTTCGTTGACCCGCTCGGCGAGGCGAGCGGCATCGTCCGCGGTCTGCCAGCGGTCGGTCGGGATGAACGGGTCGATGACCGTCCCGATGCCGAGCCGCGAGGCGGCGTCGAACGCGACGGCCGGGTCGGCGGCGTCGATGACGGGCGCGTGGCCGGACGGGGCCGATACGCCGACGGCCGCGAACGCCGTCTCGAACTCGGCGGCCCGCTCGACGAACGCGTAGGGCTCGACCTTGGTGAAGCCAATCTCGGCGATGCGGGCGACGGCGCCCTGCAGGTCCTCGGCGATGGCGTCGCGGACGGTGTACAGCTGCACGGACGGTGCGCTCATGGGTACTCCTTCGTAGCTTCGGGCGGGCACCGACGGGCGGCCCACCGCGTCACCGACGCCGGTCAAACCGCTTCTGTCGACGGATCGACAAAAGTACCCGCGCCGAGTCTATCGACCCAGGCTGGATGCGCCAGTCTGCGGAGCGCTTCTAGGCTGGTGACTCGGCAGCCGCCAGCGAAGGGGAGCCCATGTCGGACACCAGCGGAACGAAACGACGATCGCCACGCCGCGCACTGGTCATCATCGGCGTGCTCGCCCTGTGCGCCGTCGTCGTGTACGGGCTGACACTCAACCCGAACGTCTTCACACTGCTCGTCGTCTGCATCGTGATCGTGGTGTCCATCGAAGCCCTGGCCGGCCGAGTCGACCGATAGCGAGCGAGCCGACGCCGCCCGCCGCTACTTCTCGGAGCGCTTCAGCGTCTTCTTGACCGCACGCTCGGCGAGCACGGTCACATAATCCTGCACCGGACGCTCGGCGAGGGCGCTGACCTCTTCGCGGACGAGCGCGCCGATCCGAGCGGAATCGACCCCCGAGTACTTGTCGCTCAGCTTCTCGGTGAGCTGACGGATGATCTCTTCGTGGTCGATGTCGGTTGCCATGCCTCCAGTATCGGCCCACAGGTGTTGCCCGGGCTGTGAACCTGGGCTTCCGTCCGCCGCTGTTCGCGCACCGGACACCTCCCGGCAGCACCCCGTTCACCCTCCCCATGGCCTGCCCGCCGGAGATATCCTGACCGCGATGTCGATTTCCGCATCCGCCGTTCGACGTCGTAGTGAGGCGGGCGATCGCGCCCCGGAAACCAGGAGAAGACGATGTCGAAATACATGCTCATCATGCGCAACAGCGGGTCCATCGAGAAGTTCGAGGACATGGACTTCGAAGCGGTCATCAACGCGATGGGCGCCTACAACGAGTCGATGATCACCGCCGGCGTCATGGTCGGCGGCGACGGCCTCACCGACGCCGCGCAGGGTGCCGTCGTCGAGTTCACGACGGAGGCCCCGATCGTGACCGACGGCCCCTACGGCGAACTGCACGAACTCTTCAACGGGTTCTGGACCATCGAGGTCGCAACCCGCGAAGAGGCGATCGAGTGGGCCAGCCGCGCGCCGCTCGCCCCCGGCAACAAGATCGAGGTGCGCCGCATCACCGACATGTCGGACTTCGCCGACCACGCCGACAACGAGTACCTCCAGAAGGAGCAGGAGTGGCGCGCCGAGGAAGGCGCTCCGAAGCCCGCCGCCGACCCGGCCTGAGCCCGGCACGACCATGACCGACGACGCCGTCCGCCGCAGTGTCGAGGGGGTCTGGCGGATCGAGAGCGCCCAGATCGTCGCGACGCTGACCAAGCTGACCGGCGACCTCGGACTCGCCGAGGACCTGGCGCAGGAGGCGTTGCTCGAGGCGCTCGAACAGTGGCCGCGCGACGGCGTGCCGCGCGTCCCCGGTGCCTGGCTGACGATGGTCGCCAAACGCCGGGCGATCGACGGCTGGCGGCGGCGCGTGGCACTCGACGAGCGGTACCGGGCGCTCGCCCGCGACCTCGAGCAGGCCGGTGACGACGACTGGGAACCGATCGGCGACGACGTGCTCCGGCTCGTCTTCACGGCCTGCCACCCCGTGCTGTCGCGGGAGTCGCAGGTGGCGCTCACCCTCCGGGTGGTCAGCGGCCTGACCACCCGGGAGATCGCCCGGATGCTGCTCGTCCCGGTCCCGACCGTGCAGGCGAGGATCACCCGGGCGAAGCAGACCCTCGCGGCAGCGGATGTCCCGTTCGAGGCGCCAGACCCTGCCGAATGGCGGCAACGGTTGTCGGCTGTGCTCGGCGTCGTGTACCTCCTGTTCACCGAGGGGTACGCGGCGACGAGCGGGTCGTCGTGGATCCGTTCCGACCTCGCGAACGAGGCACTCCGGCTCGGCCGCCGACTCGTCGCGCTCGTGCCCCGCGAGCCGGAGGCGCACGCCCTCGTTGCCCTGATGGAGTTCCAGGCCTCGCGCTTCGCCGCACGCGTGGCGCCGGACGGCTCGGCGATCCTCCTGGCGGACCAGCACCGCGACCGCTGGGATCGCGCACAGATCGTCCGCGGCTCAGCGGCACTCGACCGGGCCGACGCACTCGGTCGCGGCCGGGGCGCCTACGGACTCCAGGCCGCGATCGCGCAGTGCCACTCGGTGGCCCCGAGCGTCGCGGCGACGGACTGGGAGCGGATCGTGATCCTTTACGAGGCCCTCGGCAGGATCGCCCCGAACCCCGTGGTCGAACTCAACCGTGCGATCGCGGTGTCGATGGCGACCGGCCCGGCGACCGCACTCCGCATCGTCGACGCCCTCGCCGACGAACCGATGCTCCGCGGCTCACACCTGCTCCCGAGCGTGCGTGGGGAACTGCTCGCGCAGCTCGGTCGCACCGAGGAGGCTCGGTCGGAACTCACGACCGCAGCCCACCTCGCCATGAACGAGCGCGAGCGCGACGTCCTCCTCCGGAAGGTCGCCGCCCTGCCCGCATGAGGTTCGGTTCAGCCCTTGGCCGGCACCTGAGCAGGCACCTGGGCCTGCACGTCGAACCGCTGGCCCTCCGGCTTCGACGGCAACAGCACCATCACGAGCACGATCACGCTGCCGACCGACGGCACGAGGGTGAAGAAGTAGTAGGTGCCCGGGAAGCCTGCGTCGTGCAGGCGTCGCCAGGTGAGCGCAAGGCTCGGCACGAAGAGCGCCACCCACGCGATGAGCATCAGGACCACCCCGACGATCAGGACGATCGCGCTGACACCGATGCCCGTGGCGCCCAGGTCGACCCCGTCGAACTCCCCGGTGTACCCGTTGTCGTACCGGGACTGCTGCTCCACGGCCGTCGTCGTGGCGGTGACCGTGACGAGGATCGCACCGATGGTCACCAACAGCGTCGGGATGAGCATGACGATCGTGGTGAACAGGCTGGCCCACCAGTACTCGCTGAGCGACGCCCGGCCCGAGAAGTCCGCGTACTGCTGGAAGAACCGTCTCCTCGCCTGGGTGAACGTCGCGCCGTAGAGCGGCAGGGACAGGTCGTCCGGTGAGGAGGCCCCTCGAGGAGCAGGCGCCTGGAACTGGGGCTGGCCGTAGGGGGCCTGGCCGTACTGGGGCTGGCCGTACGGCTGCTGGCCGTAGGGGGCTTGGCCGTACGGCTGCTGGCCGTACGGGGCCTGACCAGAAGGCGACTGAGGGTTCGGAGGATACGTCATGGCTGCTTCCGGATCGCGGGTCGAGGAGACACCAGTATGCCCGGCGGCAGTATGCCCGGCGGGGCGACCGGGCGATCTGGGGCACTCAGTCCGACTCCGCCTCCCAGCGCAGGAGGTCGCCAGGCTGGCAGTCGAGCGCGACGCACAGCGCCTCGAGCGTCGTGAACCGGACGGCCTTCGCACGGCCGTTCTTCAACACCGCGAGGTTCGCGGGCGTCACGCCGACGAGCTCCGACAGCGTGCCGACCGACATCTTGCGGCGCGCCAACATGACGTCGATGTCCACGATGATCGGCATCAGATCACGTCGTCCAGCTCGGAGCGCAACTCCTGCGCCTCGATCTCCCGGTCGACCGCCTGTCGCAGGAGCGACCGCATGACCACGACGACGAGCGCGACGCCCGCCGTCACCAGCGCGGCACCGCAGAGGAGACCGATGACCCCTGGCGCGATCCCGCCCGGCGCGAGGAGCACCGCCAAGCCGAAGGTGAGCAGCGCAGACACCGCGATCGCACCGATGATCACGTCGACGAAGCGGAACGAGCGAGCCGAGAACACCCGGCCACGGCGGACCAGGTCGAGCAGCGCCCAGACGCAGACCGCGCAGAGCTGGAAGGTGATGATCTCGGCGATCACGATGATCACGAACAGGGCCCGCGGCACCTCGTCCACGCCGTCGAGGTCCGCCCAGAGCAACGGCACCATCACCACCTGCACCACCAGCGAACCCACCAGGGCGATCGCGAGGATCACCCGCAACACCAAGACCGTCACTCCGCGCATCGCGCACCTCCATCGAAGAACAATGGAAAGCTATCGTTATTCGATAGGCAACGCAAGCCGGCTCCGTCCGGTCCCCCGAGCTCATCCGGTCCCCCGAGCCCGTCCCGGTCCCTGAGCCTGTCGAAGGGTGTGGACTCCACCGCCTCGTCCCCGGCGCCCTCGCCTCCCGTGCAGCGCCCGTCGCCGCCAGGGAACGGCGTGCTTCACCGCGGAAGGGCGCACTCAACCCCGGAACGCCTCCTGACGACGCCTCGCGACGAGGAGCACACCGGAGAGGAGGGTGAGTACGGAGATGAGCAGCATCGCGGACGGCGCGACGCCGGTCCTGGCGAGGTCGTCGCCACCGCCGCCCCCGCCGGCTCCGGGCACCGGGGCACCAGGAGTCCCGACCGACGTGCCCGGGAGGGCTCCACCGCCCGTCACCTGCAGCGAGGCCGTCGCCGCACGATCGGTGGTGACACCTCGAAGTTCGACCGTGTGCACCCCGTTCGGAGTCGACACCGGCACGGCGACGACGCCCGAGACGGCACCCGAGCCGTCGGCGGTGAAGGTGGCGAGCCGCACCGGGTCGGAGAAGAGCGTGACCGTCACCTGCTCACCAGGGCCGAAGCCGGAACCGGCGACCGCGAGGGAACCGCCCGCCGTCACCGACGCGGCACCGAGGACCACCCGGACGCCGTCCCCCGGCTCCGGGTCGACGGGCGTCTCGACGACCGTGACCGTCGCCGAACGCTCGGTGCCGACGTTGCCGGCGACGTCGGTGGCGCGGTACCGCACGAGGTGCTCGCCCGGTTCGTCGAGCACGAGCCCGGCATCGGAGACGGGTGACCAACCGGCCTCGCCCGAACCGGCGCCGCCCTGGCTCACTGTCGCTTCGACCAGGGCGACCCCGGAACCCTCGTCCGTCGCGTCGAACCGCACGGTCACGGGTCCGGTCGCGGGAGCCTCCGGCGTGGTGACCGCGTCGACCTCCGGCGCGCTCGTGTCGATGTCCACCGTCAGGGCCACCGGTTCGGAGACGTTCCCAGCGGCGTCGGTCGCGCGGGCCGCGACCTGGTGCACGCCGTCGGCGTCGAGCGCCAGCACCCGCGTGTCCGGGTCGAACGCCTCGACTTCTTCCGCCGGCGTCCACGCGCCGTCGCCGAGCCGGAGTTCGACCATCGGGGCGTCGTCGACGTCATCTGCCGCGTCGACCGCGACGGACACGCCCTCGCGATACCAACCGCCCTCACCCGTCGGCTCGGCCGGACTCGGCGCGAGCGTCACGGTGGGCGCCGTCGTGTCCGGCTCCTCAGCCGGGGCGACCGCGTTCGCCGTGATCTCCAGGATCCCGACGGATCCGCCCTGCTCCGCCGCACCCCAGGCTTGCATGCGCACCCGGAGTGCCGTCGTCGCGACCGGTGTGAAGCCCACGGCGTTGGCGACGTCGCGGTCCCGGGTGTACGGGTCCGTGGTGGCGACCGGCACCCAGGAGCCGTCCGCGGCGAGCGTCTCCACCACCCAGCTGCGCGGCGGGATCACCCCCACGTTCGCCTCGTCTGCGGCGTCGGCGAAGAAGTGCACCGACGCCGCGTCGAGCGTGACCTCGCGGGCCCAGCTCAGCTGCACCCACTGCTCACCGACCATCGGCCAAGTGCCCCAGGACGCACCCGAGGCACTGCCGTCGTTGACGGCGTCGACCGTGGTCCACGGCGAGGAGTAGGAGGCGGTCGCCGTGGCGAACGATGCGATGTCGCCTTCGAGCGGGGCGTCCGGCGAGCGCGGCACGGCGATGGCGGTGACCTCCGACACGTTGCCGGCGGCGTCGCTCGCACGCAGGTAGACGTCGTGCGCCTCGAGGTCGAGCTCGACCGGCGTGGTGTACGGCTCCCAGGCGTCCTGTCCGTCGACGGCGACCTCGAGGCCCGCGAGACCGGATGCGGTCTCCGGGGCGCCGGGGTCGGTGCCCGATGCCGTGACCGTCCGGCTCTCCGCATCGAACGCCGCGTCGACGGTCGGGACACCGGAGTCGATCCGGAACGACGTGTTCCAGACCTCGGAGGTGTTCCCGGCGGCGTCCGTCGCCCGGATGGCCACGCTGTGCGGTCCGTCACCGGTGATCGTCTGCACGGCCGTCCGCTGCCCGGTGACGGCGGTCCAGTCGCCGCCGTCCTGCTGGAACTCGATGAGCGGCGTCGGATCCGCCGCGTCGAGCGCCGTCGCCCGCAGCGCGACGTCACCGAGGAACCAGTCCCCAGCGCCGTCGACGCCGATCGTCTCGACGTCGAGCGTCGGCGCTTGCGTGTCCTCGGTGACCGTGCCGTCGATGACCGTCACGGTCGCCTCCACGCGGCCGGCCGCATAGCCTTCGGCGGTGCCGAGCACGGTGAAGGATCCGGGCGCGGCGAGCTGGTCCGCGGGGACGGCGTCCCAGTGCACGGTCGCCCGGACGGAGCCGCCCGTCGCGTCATCGAGGAGCACGGTTTCCGGGAGGAGGGGCTGCGTCCCGGTGATCGTCGACACGGCGACCGGCTGGTACCCCGTCGTCTCGGCGGCCAGCACGCGCCACTCCTCGACGGCGAGCGCCGAATACGCCGGCGGGTTCGCCCCGTTGGACGAAGCGTTGAGCACCGCCCGGAGCCGGGTGGTGGTGACCGGTTCGAAGGTCACGGTGTGCTCCGCGGTCGTGGAGGTCGGGTAGCCGCTCGGGTTCACGACGTCCACCCAGGCTCCGGACTTCCAGGACTGCAGCCTCCAGCTCGACGGGTCGGACACCCCGTTGCCGGTGCCCGGTGCGACGTCGCGGAAGAACTTGATCGACGCGCTGTCGATGCGCACGGGGCGTTCCCAGTCGTACTGGATCCACTGCTGGGCGGGGCGCTCCGCCGACCAGCTGCCCCACATGTCCGGCGGCAGCGGATTCGGTCGGATCGTCTCGTCGTTGAGGGCGTCGATCCAGTACTGCGTCGGGACGGGCTCGTTCGAGGCCGAGGCGGTCGCCCAGGGTGCGACGTTGCGCCGTGGGCTGAGGTCGGGACCGCGCTCCGGGGTCGTGACGACCTCGCGCATGGTCGGCGGCACGGTCGTGTCGTCCCACTCCACGCTGTCGATGGCGACCGAGCGACGGAAGTGGTTCCCGCCGACGGCGTCGGCCGTGTGGTACGCGATGTACCACTCGCCCTGGAACTCGGTGATGGCCGGGTGCGAGGTCGTGGACGACACGGGGGCGAGGACGCGGCCGCGCTGGGTCCACGGCCCGAACGGCGAATCGGCCGAGGAGTACGCGATGCACGCGTGGTAGGTCGCCGGGGTGCAGGTGGAGTCGGGTCCGGCGTTGTTCGCCGCGTAGGCGAGGTAGTAGGTGGCGCCGCGCTTGAACAGCCACGCCGCTTCGAAGAAGCCGTCGACACCGGAGGAGATCGTGCGCACGTCACCCGTGAGCGTCACCATGTCCGATTCGAGCTCGACCGCGCGGAGCTGACTGAAGCTGCCCCAGTAGAGGTAGACACGACCGTCGTCGTCGACGAAGACCGTGGGGTCGATGTTGTGGATCGTGTTGCCGAGGATGGCCTGGGAGATGATCGGGCCGCCGACCGCGTCCGTCCACGGGCCGAGCGGGTCGTCGGCGACCGCGACGCCGATGCCGAACTGGTCCTCGGACGTGCTCGCCGCCTCGTGGACCGGGACGTACCAGTAGAAGCGGCCGTCGGCACCCTCCACGACCTGCCCCGCGTAGGCGCGGCCGGAGGTCGCCCAGTCGAAGACCGTCTCAGGACGCATGAGCGACGGGTGGTGCTCCCAGGTGCCGGAGTCGGGGTCGCCGGTGGAGAACGCCTGCCACTCGTTCATGATGAAGTCGTTCGTGGTGGGGCCGGCTTCGTCCCGACCGGCGTAGATGTAGAGCTCGTCGTCGACGACGAGGGTGGCGGGGTCCGCCGAGTACACGGAGCCGTCGCCGATGATGGGGTTCTGCGTGGCCGCCTCAGCCGGTGGTGAACCGACGACGACCGTGAGCAGCGACGCGAGGACGGCGGTCGCGGCTCCGAGAGCGGCGAGGCGGAGGGGACGGGACACGAGGATCTCCAGTGATCGGTGTGGTGGTGCGGGCGGCCCTTCGACACGCTCAGGGACCGGGGTGATGGGGCTCAGGGACCGGGTGATGGGGCTCAGGGACCGGAGCGCGACTTCCGGGACGGGACAGGCCCGGGGAGCGGGATGCGCTCCCCGGGCCTGCCGAGGGGATCAGCCGAGCGGTCCGGCCGGTCCGCGCTCGAGCGGTGTGCGTCCAGCCCGCTGGCGGGCGATCAGCACGGCGGCGGCTCCGAGGAGCACCGCGAGGGCGGCGAGGCGGCCGAACGTGCCGGCCTCCTCGGGCACACCGGTCGACGCGATGGCGTCCGGCGTGCTGGCACCCGGCGTGATGACGGTCACCTGCGCCGTCACCTCACCACCCGGCAGGACCAGGGCGAGCGTGTGGACGCCGGCCGTGATCGTGTACGGGACGGTGAACACCGCGTTCGCCGTGCCGTCGGCACCCACCGTGAGCGTGCCGAGCGTCACGGGCGTCGACCGCAGCTCGACGCGGAACACCGCGCCCGGCTGGGCTCCCGTCAGCGACACCGGCAGTGCTCCGCCGGGGGCCACGCTCGTGACACCGAGTCGCAGCACCTCGTCACCGGTCAGCGAACCGCTCGGCTCACTGGGGCCGGGTGTCGGCTCCGGGTCGACCGGCGTCGGCGTCGGCTCAGGCGTGACGGGCTTCGCCGGAACGTCGACGGAGACGGACTCGGAGACGTTGCCGGCGACGTCGGTGGCACGGACGGCCACCGTGGTCGCCGCGTCACCAACCGCGACGGGCGCAGCGTACGTGGCCCACGCCCCGTCGCCGACCCGGACCTCCGTGAACGCGACACCGGAGTGCGCGTCCTCGGCGGTCACCGTGACGGTGCGGGCGGTCTGGTCGACCGTCGCGGCGGCCGTCGGGACGGTCGCATCGCGCCGCACCTCGACCACCGACGGCTCCGACACGTTGCCGGCGGCGTCCGTCCCGCGGAAGGAGACCGTGGTGGCCCCGTCAGCGCTCACGACGACCGGACCGGTGTAGGCCGCCCACTCGCCGGCTCCGACCCGGACCTCGAGGGTCGCGATGAGGTCGCGGTCGTCGACGACGGTCGCCGAGACACTCACGTCCTCGCGGAACCAACCGGAGGCGGGTCGCTCAGGCGTGACCGTGGCCGTCACGACCGGGGCGGTGACGTCCGGGACCGGCTGGTCGGCCGCCTCGAACACCTGCCACTCCTTGATCCCCAGGCTGCCCTTGCCGCTCTCGGTGCCGCTGGCCTCGAGGAGCAGTCGCAGCTTCGTCGTCGTCACCGGGGTGAAGGCGACCGCGTTGAACGCGTCGACCTCGGTCCCGTAGGCGCCGAGCGCCTCGACGTCGACCCAGGCACCGACGCCGTCTCCGGCCTCGGCGTCCCAGTACTGCGCTTTCCAGGACTTCGGGACCTCGATGCCGAGGCCTGCGTCGTCGAGGTTCGAGACGAAGTACGCCCCGGTCTCGCCGACGGTGACCGCCTCGGCCCAGTCGTACTGGACCCACTGCTGCCCAATCTGCGGCCAGGCACCCCAGACGCTCGCGTTGTCGTTCGGCGTGACGTCACCCGACGAGGTCGGAGCGACATCGTCGTTCAGGCCGTCCACCGTGTTCCAGGCGGCCGTGAACGAGGCCGTCGGGACGGCTCCGATCGCGACGTTCCGGCGCAACTGGCCGTCACTCTTCGGCACGACGACACTCGTCTCGGCGGAGACGTTGCCGGCGGTGTCGGTGGCACGGAGGTGGACCGTGGTCTCCTCCAGGCCCACGAGGACCGCCTTGGTGTAGGGCGTCCACTCCGGCGCATCACCGATGCGGACCTCGATGGAGGCGAGGCCCGAACCGGCGTCCGTCGCGGTCGCCTTGACCGTGCGGGCCGCAGCGTCGGCGACCGGGGTCACCTGCGGTGCGGTCGCGTCGATCCGGACGGTGACGTCGGAGGCGGCGGAGCGGTTGCCGGTGGCGTCGGTCGCGCGGGCGGCGACGGTGTGGACACCATCCCCACTCACGGCGATCGGGCCGGTGTACGGCACCCAGGCGGCGGCATCGATCGACACCTCGACGACGGGCGCCGAGTCGCGGTCGTCGGTCGCGGTGACCGAGACGGTCGCCGCTCCCGTGTGCCAACCCGAAGCCGGGGCCGCGGGGTCGACGGTGAGCGCGACCACCGGAGCGGTGTCGTCCTCCTCGCCGCCGCCGGCGCCGACGGTCACCGTGGCGGTAGCCGCCTTCGCGCCGGGGAGGGCCGACTCGACCGTTCCCGCGACCTCGAAGACGCCTTCGGCCGCATATGCCGCCGGGTCGACGGTCGCCCACATCACCGGCAGGTCCTCGCGGGACCCGTCGTTGTAGAGGACACCGAGCGAGGCAGGCAGGGCCGGGGCGACCCCGGCTGCGGTGGTGACCGCGACGGGATCGACGGCGTTGATCTGGCCAGGAGCGGTCGCCCGCACCCAGACGGTCGCCTTCGCGGGCACCGCTGAACCGGTCACGAGACCGACGACGGAGAAGCTGCCCTCACCCGCGACCTGCTCGGGTGGGATCGACGCCCACGAGACCGGGAGGTCGGCGTGGCTGCCGTCCGCGAACGTCGCGTCGACCGTCGCGGGCAGTGTCGGCACGACACCGGTGGTGGTGCGCACGTCGATGGGTTCGATCGCCGTCGGGGCGACCGCGAACACCTCCCACTCGCTGACCGCGACACCGGCGTACGGGTCGGCTCCAGTGCCGGGGCCGGCCGCGCTCAGCACGAGGCGGAGCTTGGTCGTCGTCACGGCGTCGAATTCGACGGCGTTCGGGGCATCGCGCTCGACGCCGTACGCTGACGCGCCAGTGACGTCGGCCCAGGCGTCGCCGGTCCAGTACTGCGCCTTCCAGGCCTTCGGCACGTTCACACCGGAGCCCGAGGAGGGGTTCGTCTGGTCGGCCCAGAACGACACCGTCGCGGAGTCGACCCGGACCGGGTTCGCCCAGTCGTACTGCAGCCACCTCGTGGCCGGACGGCTGCCCGACCAGGTGCCCCAGATGTCGGCCTGCGACCCACCGCTGTGGAGGACGGTGCCGTCGTTGACGGCGTTCACGTTGTTCCATCCCGCCGTGAACTCACCGGTCGGCGTGGCCTCGCGGGCGACGTTCTGGCCACCCGCGGACACCGCGCCCTGGACCACGAGGTCCTTCGTGCTGGTGAGTTCGCCGTCACTCGCGGTGAGGCGCAGGGTGTACGCCCCCTCCGCGGTGAAGCTCGCGGTGGTGGACGCCGATGTGGCGTCGCCGAAGATGACGAGACCGTCCTGCGGCGCGTCGACCACACTCCACGAGGAGGTCACGTCGCCGAGCGGCAGCCCGTCGTCCTTGACCTCGCCGACGAGCGCGAGCGTGCCACCGGCCGAGTTCGCCTGGTCGACCCACGCGTTCACCGATGGAGCCTGGTTGGTGGACGCCGGCGCCTCGACGCCGGTCGCGAAGAGCTGGAGCTCCTTGACCCCCGTCTTGAACCCGGCGGCGTGGTTGACCGTCAATCGCACGGCGTCGCCGGTGACCTCGGGGAACTGGACGTGGTTGTAGTTGGCTCGCGGGTAGACGGGGCCGCGGGCCTGGGCCGGGATCGCCGTCCAGGTGTCGCCGTTCCGGACCTCGAGCGAGTAGGTCGCCGGCTCCGAGTACCCCTGCACGGTGGCGGTGGACGAGGAGTTGTAGAAGTACACCCTGGCGTCGTCGAAGGTCTTGGTGCCTCCGAGCTCGAGCACGAGCGAGTCCTTCGCGTTCGGCGACCCAGCGGTGCCCCAGAAGGGCTCGTTGGCGGTCGTGCCGTCCACCGCCGCGGTGGCGGGGCGGCTCGGTGCGGAGAAGCTCGCGCTGACCTCGGCACCCTCGGCGGCGTTCACGGATCCGGCGCTGGCCGGGTCCACGTCGGCGCCGGCCTTGGCGAACAGGTCGACCACCCGGTCACCGGCAGCGAAGGAGACGTCCTGCGGCGCCTGCAGTGAGGCCGTCGTCGAGGACAGGACGGTGACGTCGTCCGCCACCTCGACCGTGCCCGTCGCGGGGTCGTAGACGACCTTGCTCAGGGAGTCGATGGTGAAGGCGAGCTTGCCGTCGAGGAACACCGAGTAGCCCTCCGGGACGCTGTCGCCGTAGTGGCGCTCACCGCCCGGGGCGTCCCAGGTGATCGTGAGGTCCTGGTCGCGGAAGGCGATGTTGTTCGCCGTGAAGTGGTCCCAGTCGATGTCGATCGGGTCGAGCTCGATCTTCGCATCGCTCCGCGGACGGAGGCCCATGGTGTCCTCGATCATCGTGAAGTTCGTCGCGCCGAGGATCGTGTGGTGGATCCAGGAGCGGTAGCCGATGTTCTGCGGGTCGGCGTCGCCGTCGGACCAGAATTCGTTCTGGTCGGGCAGGCGGTTGTCGCCACCGTTCTGGTAGTGCGACCAGGCGTTCCAGTACAGGAGCTTCTTGTACCACTCGGCGTCGATCGCCTTCGTCGGGTAGTCGCGCAGCACCTTCGCCAGCATGCGGAACGTCACGGTGGAGTTGATCACCGAGAAGTTGTTGCTGCCCGGCCCGCCGTAGTCCGCTTGGTCGGCCTGGTTCGCCGTGTAGAAGGGGAAGATCGGATACTGGGCGTCGTCCGCGAAGAGGTCGAGCGCCTTGACGTAGTCGTCGTCGTAGTCCGCGTCGCCCGGCTTCGGCATGAGGCCGACGGTGAAGGGGTAGAAGTTGTTGATCTCCTTCCACTTCGCCAGCTTGCCGTCGGACGTGAACCGGTGCTTCAGGACCTTCGCGTCGGCGTCCCAGAGGAGTTCGACGACCTTCTCCTTGATGCCCTGCGCGAACTCGTCCATCTCGACGGCCTTCGCCTCGTTGCCGGCCGTCCGGTAGGCGGCGGCCGAGGCGAGCGCGTTGGAGTACAGGTACGCGTTCTCGGTGCGGTCCATGTACGCGTTCGGGCGCTCGTGGAACGACACCGCGTCGGCGTCGTTGCCTGTCATCGCACCCCAGTTGTAGTCGATCAGGCCGCTGTCGTCGGTGTCGTACGCGTCGAGCAGGCCCTTCACGTCGTCCTCGGCGTACTCCGCCAGGTTCTCGGCGATCGCCGTCGGTCCCCCGTGCAGCTGGTACGAGCGCCACGCGGCCTCGGAGATGTACTGCGTGTAGCTGTTGGACCAGTTCGCCGGGTCGCCCGGGTTGTCGACGAACTTGTAGCTCTTCGAGGTCTCCCCCGCCGACACCCAGGGGCCGTAGGAGTAGATCGGGTTGCGGAAGTACTTGAGGTCGTCGATGAACATGCCCGTGGTGAGCACGATCGCGTTGTTGTACCCGAGCACGCCCTCCATCGAGGTGGGGAACTGGTAATCGTTGCCGGGGATGTCCGCGTCGAGGAAGTTGAAGCGCATGAGCCACCAGCGGTAGTACAGCGTCTTGTCGATGTTGTCCTCTGGCGTGTCCAGGAAGGGCACGTTGTCGGCCCACCACTGGTTGTACGCCGTGACCTGCGCCGTGTACGAGGCGTCGGGAGCGAGGCCGCGGACGGCGTCGTACTGCGTGCGCGACTCGGCGATCTCGTCGGTGACGAAGCCGAGCTGCACCTTGGTGGAGACGGTGCCGCCGGCCGGGACGGCGAGGCTGGTCGTGATCCCGCCGCCGTCCGGAGTGAAGCCGTCGCCGGAGAGCCGCGGGAAGATCGTCGTGAGCTTGTTGGCCGCCGTGACGACGCCCGTCAGCTCGTCGCCCTCGACGGCCGTCGTGTAGGCGGAGGTGGCGGTGAGCTGCACGGTGTGTGCGCCGTTGGTACTGCGGACCTCGAGGCCGGTGACGGCCACGTTCGCGTCGGTGATGTACTTCGTCTGGACGACCTCGATGCCCGTGGCGGCGTGACGGTGCACGCTCCGCCAGTAGCTCGGCGTCTGCACGCGGCTCGCGGTGTCCTCGGTGAGGGTGACGTCGGTGCCGTCGACCTTGGCGGCGATCGTGTACGCCGCTTTGCCGTCGATGGCCTCCCAGTAGGCGACCTGACCGCCGAAGCCGAGCTTCGAGGGGTCGTGCTCCTTCATGAACACCGCGCGACCACGGCTGAACAGCCACTGGTTGTCGTCGCCGAAGCTGCCGGTGGTGCCGGTGCGCTGGAGCATCCGGTCCATCCAGAAGTCGGGGCCGCCGAGGGCTCCGGCGCCCGCCGCGACGTCCGCGTCGAAGATGGCCTGCAGTTGGTTGCCGGCCGTGTACCCCGTGCCGGTCGCCGGGATGGGGGTGTCGCTGCCCGAGAACGTCGGGTAGCCGATGTCGGCGTTCGCGGCCTGTGCCGGCGCCGTGAGGAAGGTCGTGCCGATGACGGCAAGGACGGCTGTCGCCGCGATCCCGCCGCGCCATCTGCGCGTCCCCCGCTCGGGGGTGGTGTGCTGTGTTCTGACCACGCTGTCTGATTCCCTCTCGTCGGTGAGTAGGACACTCCCGGGGAGGTTATCGGCACACTCACAGCTCCCGCAAGGCTTTTCGGAAGTTTCGGAACACGCCGCGGAAAACGGACGATCAGGCACGCGGAATCGCCCGACACCGCCCCGAAATCCTTGCGATCCGGGGTGATCTCGGGCGATCCGAGTGGCCTGTCGAGCGTCGGTCAGCTCCGCGTCGTGGGGATCCAGACGCGCATGGTCGACGGGCCACGCTCGGCCCACGAGTGGTACGGCGCGATGGTCGCGGTGAACGGCTCGGCGTCGTGTGACGCGTCGAACCGCTCGGCGTAGGGCCAGGCCGCGTCCGCGTCCGGGCGGGCACGGAGCGCGACCGTCAGGCGCCCGTCGCCCGCTTCCTCGACACCGGCGTCCGGGTCGATCTCGATGTGGGCGAGCGACTCGTCGCCTCCCGGCAGATCGACCGACTCGACGCAGTAGACCTCCGGGCCACGCTCGATCGCGACGGCGCCGCGGATGGCGTCGACGCGCGGGTCCGGGTGCGTGACGCGCGGCCGCATGTCGAAGGACAGCTCGACGACGTCGCCCGCGGCGAACACTCGGGCGACGTCGGCGTACCCGGGGGCCACATCCAGCGTCTCGTCCGCGCCGTCCGCCGGAGCGACCGACAGGCGCGCGTCGTCGGCCCAGGACGGCACCCGGATCGAGACGGTCACCGCCTCCCGCGGTGCCTCGAGGATCCGTAGCGAGACGACTCCGGAGCGCGGGTAGTCGGTCACCAGCTCGGCACGGAACCGCCCGCCGTGCGCCCCACCGATGGTCGTGTCGATCGTCGCCGAGGCGAACTGGTGGATCTGCACCCCGTGGTCGTCGCTCGTGGCGACGAAGGCGGCGAGGCTCGCAAGGGTGCGAGCGACGTTCGGTGGGCAGCAGGAGACGTCGAACCAGGGCGCACGTTCGGACGAGGACGCGCGTGGCGACACCTCGTCGGCGGGGCTCGACTCCCCCGGCGTGCGCTGGTGCAGCGTGTTGGCGTAGAAGAACGCGGTGCCCGCGGCCGACGGCGACGTGGCGACGACGTTGTAGAGGACGCGTTCGATGTGGTCGGCGTAGCGGACGTCCCGATCCTCGAGGAGGAGCCGCCAGCTGAACATGATCGACGCGATACCGGCGCAGGTCTCGGAGTACGCGCGGTCGGACGGCAGCTCGAAGTCCTCGCCGAACGCCTCGTCCTGATGGTGCGAGCCCTGCCCGCCGGTCAGGTAGGTGCGGCGCGCGATCGTGCGGTCCCACTGGCCGCGGAGAGCCTCGAGCAGGCCGGTGTCACCGTGCTCGACGGCGATGTCCGTCGCGCCCGCGGCGAGGTAGTTGGCACGGACCGCGTGACCCCGCAGCGCCTCGGCCTCGCGGATCGGGACGTCGTCCTGGAAGTACGCCCGGCCGTATTCGATGTCCGCGAGGACCCCGGTGCCGCGCCGTTCGACGAAGAGCGAGGCGAGGTCGAGGTACCGCGACTCCCCGGTCACCCGGGCGAGCTCCGCGAGACCGACCTCGACCTCGGCGTGCCCGCACACCGACTGGATGCCGTCGGTGCCGAAGACCTCGCAGATGAGGTCCGCGGCGCGCGTCGCGATCCCGAGCAGGCCGTCGTCGGCACCCGGGCTCGTCCGCTCCCGGGCGACCGCCGCCTGGAAGAGGTGACCGAGGCAGTACAGCTCATGACCCCACTCGAGGTCGGACCAGCGCTCACCCTGCCCGGGGCGCCCGAAGCGGGTGTTGACGTAGCCGTCCGCCTCCTGGGCGGCGGCCACGCGGTCGACGACGCTGCGGAACCGCGACTCCAAGGCGTCGTCACCGCCGAGCCGTCCGAGCTCCCACGCGACGGCCTCGAGGTACTTGTAGACCTCCGAGTCGGCGAACTCCCGCCCGCGGCGGCCCTCGGGGAGGGTGCCCGCGGCGGCGAGGTCGAAGTTGCGGAGCCATCCCTCGCGCTCGAGCCAGTGCTCGACGTGCGGCAGGGTCGCGCTGCCGTTCACGCGCTGGCGGTCGGCCCAGAATCCGTCCGTGATCCGGACCTCGTCCAGCCCGAGTGGCGTGAGGGCACCGGTGGTGGGGACGACCGGAGCCATGCCCAGGCCGGTGTGCGTCGACGTGTTGCTGATGGTGGTGCTCATGGTTACCCCTTGAAGGCGCCGGACATGAAGCCGCGCACGTAGTGACGTTGGAGGATGAGGAAGAGGAGGATGCACGGCAGCGCGAGGACGACGACGCCCGCCTCCGTCGCGCCGTAGTCGACGACGCCCTGCACCTGACCGCGCAGGTTCGAGACCGCGAGCGGCAGCGTCATCTTCGCCGAATCGTTGATGAGGATGAGGGGCGCCATGAAGTCGTTCCACGCCGCGAGGAACGCGAACAGTCCGACCGTGATGAGACCCGGCTTCACCGCCGGCACGAGCACCTTCCACAGCACGGTCCACGAGGTGCAGCCGTCGACCATCGCCGCCTCGTCGAGCTCCTTCGGGATCGACTCGAACGCGATGCGCATCATGAAGGTCGAGAACGGCAGCTGGAACATGGTGAGCACGAGCGCCACCCCGACGAGCGAGTTGGAGAGCCCGACCAGGTTGAGCAGCACGTACAGCGGGATGAGCAGCGTGGCGTACGGGACCATGAGGATCGCAATGGTCGCGAGGAACAGGGCGTTCTTGCCGCGGAACTGGAACCTCGCGAACGCATACCCGCCGAAGAGCGAGATGACGAGCGTCAGGATGACGGTGAGCAAGGAGACGAACACCGAGTTGCCGATGTACTGCAGGATGCCGTCCTGGTAGCCGGCGAGCGTGATGTAGTTGCCGAGCCCCCAGCCCTCGGTCTGGTTCGTGCCGGCGAGCGGGGAGACCGAACGCACGGCGGTCCAGACGAGCGGGTAGAGGAAGATCACGGCGAGCGCCGCGGTGAAGATCCAGAACGGCATCCTGATGGCGATGCCGAAGAAGTTCGTGGGCTTGGCCTCGCGCCCGCGAGAGCGAGAGCGTCCGTGTCCGCGGACGTCGGGCATCGTCGAGGTGACGGTGGCCGGTTCCTTCCGGGTGATGGTCATGCTCAGTCCTCGACCTTCTTGCTGAACGCGCGGATCTGCACGATGTTGATGACGATGAGCGCGGCGAGCACGAGGACCGACAGGGCGCCGGCGACGCCGAGGTTGTTGGGGCCTTGGAACGCCACGTTGTAGATGAGCTGGACGACGGTGATCGTGCTGTTGTCCGGGCCGCCCTTGGTGAGGATGTAGAACTGCTCGAACGCGAGCAGGGAACCGGTGACGCACATCACCGTGGTGAGTGCGAGGGTGGGCTTCAGCAGCGGGACGGTGATGTCGCGGAAGGTCTGCCAGCGTGAGGCACCGTCGATGCGGGCCGCCTCGTACACCTCCTCGGGGATCCCCTGGAGGCCGACGAGCATGAGCAGCATGTAGAAGCCGGCGAAGCGCCAGACGATGAGGAACACCGTCGACCAGAGCGCCGCGTCGGGTGTGCCGAGGAACGTGAAGCCCATGGCCTTGGTGAGGTCCGCGAAGGGGCCGGCGATCGGCGAGTACAGCACGTAGAAGAGGAGCGACGCCGAGGCGAGGCCGAGGGCACTCGGGATGAGGAAGGCGGTGCGGAGGAAGCCCTTCCACCGGCTGGACTCCTGCACGAGGAGCGCGAGGCCGAGACCGAGGCCGATGAGGAGGACGGTCGCGATGACCGTGTACTTCAGCGTGAAGACGACCGAGTCGAGGAAGAACCGGTTGTCGATCGCCTTCGGGAAGTTCTCGGGGAAGTTCACACCCTGGTTGCCGCCGAGGAGGGGCCAGTCGGACGCGGCCATCTGGAACACGAGTCCGAGCGGGACGAGGAACAGCAGGATGACGAAGACGGCCGTCGGGAGCGCGAAGAGCCAGCCGGTGCGGGCGTGCGCGGATCGACGTCTCCTGGCACCGACCGAGTCCGTCGGGCCTCGTCTGGCGAGGGTGGTACTCATGGGTGGACCTTTCGAAGCGGGTGGGTGCGGGTGCGCCGTCACAGCGGGGGATGCGACGGCGCACCCGCGGGTCGGACTACTGCGAGAGCACGTCCGTGATCGCGTCACTGTCGGCGTCGACCGTGTCGGTGCCTTCGAGGACCGCGTTCCGCACGAGCGTCAGCCAGGGGCTGGTCGGCGAGTTGAAGGCCTCCTGGAAGTTCAGCGAGTACGGGGTGTCACCCTTGGAGGCGACCTCGTTGATCGTGACCAGTCGCGGGTCCTTGCTCGAGTACTCGTTGTTCGCGAGGTCGGAGCGGGAGACGACGTCGTTGTCCTTCGCGAGGACACCGACCTGGGCGTCCTCGGACATCAGCCAGCTGAGGAAGTTCCACGACTGCGCGGCCTTCTTGGAGTCCTTCGAGACGCCGATGCCGTCGCCACCGACGAAGGTCGAGTCGCCGCCCTTCGGGCCGGGGATGCCGGACACGCCGACGTCGAACGGGGTGGAGGACAGGAGGGTCGCCGGGTACGGCATGACGCCGACCTTGCCCTCGGTGAAGCCGGCGGTCCAGGTGGGCCCGGCCTCGTCCTTCGAGGAGGGGAGCACCGCGCCCGACTTCCACAGGTCGGCCCACGTGCTGTAGACCTCCTTGGCGCCGTCCTCGGCGAGGAGGGACTCGGTGCCGTCCTCGTTCATGACCTGCTCGCCGTCGGCCCAGACGCTCGGGAACCAGGTGAACACGAGGCAGCCGCCGCAGTTGAGCCCGGTGGCGGTGCCGTAGGTATCGGGCTTGTTGAGGGCCTGCACGGCTTTGGCGTCCTCGGCGAACTCGGCCAGGGTCGTCGGGCCCTGCTCGGGGTCGAGGCCGGCCTCCTTGTACAGCTCCTTGTTCCAGAAGAGCATCGAGAGGTCGAGCACGAACGGGAGGACGTGCTCCTTGTCGTCGGAGGTACCGGCGGCCAGGTGGCCCTTGTTGATCTCGTCTTTGAAGTCGAGTCCGTCGATGTTGGCGGTGAGGTCCTGGAAGAGACCCTGCTCGACCCAGTTCGGCACGTAGACGATGTCGGCGGCGAACAGGTCGGGGAGGCTGTCGGAACCGGCTGCCGCGCCGACCTTCGCGACGTAGTCGTCGTTCGGGACGACGGTGAGCTTGACCTGGTTCTCATGCGAGGCGTTGTAGGCCTCGACGAGGAGCTTGGCCTGCTTCTCGAGTGGGGCGCGGGTCCAGAGCGTGAGCTCGGAACCGTCGTCAACACCCTCGGGGCCGGCGCTGGCGAGCGGCGAGCTCCCGCCGCCGCCGGAGGAACAGGCGGCGAGGCCGACGAGGAGGGCGCCCGCGGCGACCACTCCTCCTACCCGCTGCATCCGTCTGGTGTGCGTGCTGCGCATGGTGACTCCTCTGACTCGTCGTTGAGCGGACCGGTCGGGCCCGGCGGTGCGGGGGGAAGTTTCGAAACTCTCGAAACGCCTTTCGGTAAAGCTAGCCTGGGATCACGGTAGCGTCAAGAGTGGGATCCGGTAACGTTTCCGGAACGAGAAGGGGGGCGTCATGACCGATGACGACGCCATGGCCGCAGGCGGGGCCACGAGCGGCAGGGCGGCGACGCTCGGAGACGTCGCCCGCATCGCCGGTGTCTCGATCGCGACGGCCTCGAAGGCCATCAACGGACGCAGCGAGGTCGCACCCAAGACCCGCCAGCGAGTGCTCGACGCCGCGAAGACCGTGTCCTTCACCCCCAACGAACTCGCCCGGAGTCTCATCAACGGCCGCACCGGCACCGTCGGCCTCCTCACGAGCGACCTCGAGGGTCGCTTCGTGATCCCCATCCTCATGGGCGCCGAGGACGCGTTCGGCGCCGGACAGGTGAACGTGTTCCTCTGCGACGCGCGTGGGGACGCGATCCGCGAGCAGCACCACCTGAACGCCCTCCTCACCCGGCGCGTCGACGGCATCATCGTCGTGGGCCGGACGACCGACCCGCGGCCATCGCTCGGCCACAAGCTGCCCGTGCCGGTCGTGTACGCCTACGCACCTTCCGACGACCCGACCGACGTCTCGATCACCCCCGACAACCGCGACGGCGGTCGGCTCGCGGTCGAGCACCTGATCGCCTGCGGGCGGTCCCGCATCGCGATGATCACGGGCGAGCCGCAGTACGCCGCAGCCAGAGACCGCGTGACGGGCGTGCAGAACGCTCTCGCAGCGGCGGGCCTGGAGCTCGTCGGCTCGCCGATGTTCTCGGAGTGGACCGAGCACTGGGGCCGCGATGCCGCGGCCATGCTCCTCGCCCAGCACCCCGAGATCGACGGCATCGTGGCCGGTTCCGACCAGATCGCGCGCGGCGTCCTCGACACCGTCCGCGACCTCGGGCGCGACGTCCCGAGCGACGTCGCGGTCGTCAGCTTCGACAACTGGGAGATCCTGGCCACCAACTCTCGCCCGGAACTGTCGTCGATCGATGCCAACCTGCAACAGCTCGGCCGGCTCGCCGCCACCCGCATCTTCGAGGCGATCGAGGGCACGGAGGTCGCACAGGGTGTCGAGTACCTGCCGGGCCGACTCGTCCTCCGCGGCTCCACGATCCCGAGGCGCTGAGGTTCGACCCGCGGGTGATGCGACAAGCGTCGGACATCGCTACGGTCGAGCCATGAACAGCACCGGTGTCGCCACACTCGTCATCGTCGCGGCCGTCGCGGTCATCATCTTCACGATCACCGTCCAGGCCAGACGGAGGCGTCCTCCCGCATCGAAGCGTCGTGGAGGATCGTCTTCGGATGCCGGAGGACCGTACATCGTGGATGGTGACAACCACCACGGCGGCGGTCACCACGGCAGTGGGCACGACTCGGGCGGCTGGGACGGAGGCGGTGGCGGCGATTCCGGGGGTGGCGGAGACGGGGGTGGCGGCGGCGGAGGCGACTGAACAGTCCGCCACGACCACCTCAGCCCGTCAGCGGCGGCGTCGCTGCTGCTTCGAGCGACCCTTCGGCTTCGGGCGCGACTTGCGCTTCGCCGGTGGGACGACCGCGTTCCCCTCGCCCGAACGCTTCCGGCGCGAGACGTCGACGCCGCCGGCCGGCCCGCCGATCCACATCGGGACCTTGCTCAGCCAACCGGCGACGAAGAACAGTGCTCCGCCGACGACCAGACCGGCGACGCCGATGATCTGCCAGATAGCGTTGTCGAAGACCACCGGCCCCACGGCCTCACCGTCGGTGAACAGTCCGAACCCGTTGTCGAAGACGACGACGAGGATCGTCAGCCAACCCAAGCCGAACACGGTGCCGGCTATCCACCCCCACCGGGAGATCGCCAGGCCGCCGAAGACCGCACCCACGGCCAGCGGCAGGCCGAACGCCACGTACAACACGATGGCGACCCAGGACTCGGCGTCGTCACCGCCGATCGCGGCCCCGATGAGCGCGACGCCGACGAGCAGCACCAGGGATCCGATGAGCGCACCGCTCAGCGTCGAGATGCGCCGACGACTCATGCGGTAGGGGTTGGTGCTGGACGGCTCCCGGTTCGGCATGGATCCATCCTCGACCATGGAAGCCCCGCCGTCCGCCGGACGACGAGCGCGGCATCACGATAGCCTCCCTGCATGGGGGAATCACGAGGCGCCCGCGCGCGCCGGAACGCACGCCGGGCGATCGCCACCGGACTCGGCGCGGTCACAGCCGCCGTCCTGCTCACCGGGTGCGGTTCGAGCGCCGGCGCTGACGCGGCGCGGGCGTCGATCGTGGAGGCCGTCGAGGGCCTGCCCGATGTCGAGGACGTCAGTGGAACGGTCGAGGCGTCGAACGGCGGCGGGCTCGAGACGTACTACAACGCCAGGATCACCGTCGAGATGACCGACGGCGCTCCGCCCGAGTCCTACGCCGACGTCGCGACGGCTGCTGCTCAGGCGACCGACGGCAAGGAATCCGGCGAGGTGATCATCGAGGACGCCGCAGGGGGTTCGGTCCGGTTCGGCACCGGTGCACCGGCGAAGACGATCGATGCGACCGTGACGGCCTGGCGCGACTGGGCGGCCGACACGGATCCGGTCGCGGTCGATTCGATCCGGGTCGAGCTCGTCGCGACATCCGCCGACGGGGATCGACCCGCATCCTCCGACCTCCAGGTCATGTTCGTCTTCGCCGAACCGCTCGCGCCAGCCACCATCGCCGGCTTCGTCGGGGAGTTCCAGGCCGAGCTCCCGGACCCGCTGGCAGCTGCGGAGACCACGCTCGTCCTGAACAACCCCGAGTCGTCCTCCGGAGCCCCTCGGTTCAGTGCGACCGGCCTCCCCGTCCCGCCCGCCGTACTGGAGACCATTGCGGCAATCGAGGGGACGACCGCCGTCCTCGGGCCGCTCGGAGGCTCGGTGGCCGGCATCGACTGGTACGGGGAGCAGCATGGTGGGGGCCTCGACCGGCCCGACGAGCTCCTCCTCGCGGTGGCGTTCCCCGGGGACACGCGACTCGGAGGAGTGCCCCTCGCGGAGCTGCAGGCGAGTCCGCAGTGGGCGGCGTACCAGCAGGTGACGACGCTCGCGAACACCTCGGCGACGGCGATCTCGTTCTCGATGAGCGCCGACAATCCGCGGATCGCCGGCTTCACGGCCCAGCCGTGCGGGAGCGCAGACGACGAGCTGGATCCACCACGCGACCCCAGCGAGGCCGACCAGGCGATCGCCGCCTGGTGGCTGGCTCAGGCACCCGCCTGCCCCGGCGTCGGCCGCCACGAGTGAGCCGCAGACCGATGAGCAGCACCTCGGCACGCTCCGCGGTCCCTGTCCTCGTCCGAATCCTCGTCGACACGATCGGACGCCGATTGAGAGACTGATCCGGTGTACTCCGAGCATCTGTTCACCCACGGCGAGGCTCTGTGGCGCTCGATCGGGAGCGCCGGGGGCGCCACGGTTCCGGCTGACGGCTGTGTCGACGTGATCCTCCGCGACGGCCGGGTCGAGGTGGCCGGACCGTCCACACGGTGGCTCGCCACCGGTCGCGACGGGGCCACCGGGTCGTTCGGATTCAGGATGCAGCCCGGTCGGGCCAGGCTCCTGCTCGGCATCGACCTCGCAGCGATCGCGGATCAGCTCGTGCCGCTCGACGACGTCACCGATCGTCGGACCGCGGCACGGTTGCGCGAGGCGATGATCCCGCTCGAAGCCGGGCCCGCCCCGGTCGGCACACTCGAGGCGTTCGCCGTCCAGCTTGCGGCGTCGAGTCGCTGGTCGGACGCCATCCGCCGAGCGGCGTCCGAGGCGGCTCCGGCGCGAGACATCGCCAGCACGATGAGCGGATCTGAACGCTCCTTCCGGCGTCAGATGCTCGTCACGTTCGGGTACGGCTACGCCACCCTCGTGCGCCTGGAACGGTCTCGACGAGCTCGGACGCTGCTCCGCTCGGGTATGCCCATCGCCGATGTCGCCGCCGAGGCAGGATATGCGGATCAACCCCACCTCTCCCGCGAGTTCCGCCGGCTCGTCGGCTCGAGCCCCGCTCAGTTCGTGTCGAGCGCGGCGTAGAGGTCGACGGAGTTCCCGTCCGGATCGAGCAACGTCGCATACCGCTGTCCCCACACGGCGTCCCAGGGCTCGACGTGCCCGGCGTATCCGGCATCGACGAGAGCGGCGAAGGTGGCGTCGACGGTCGCTGGACTCCCTTGGTCGAAGGCGAGCGCGATCCGGTGGCCACCAGTTGCCGGGGTGAAGGAGGGGTCGAAGCCGCGGATCGTCGCGACCGTGTCCCAGGCGAGCGTCACGCCGCCGTCGAGGACGGCGTCTACATGGGGAGCGTCGTCCTGGTCCGGCCCGACGGGCACACCCAGGGTGCGGTAGAAGGCGAGCGAGGCCGCCATGTCATTGGTCACGATGCCGATGAAGCCGAGTTTCAGTGTCATGCATCCACCGTACGAGCGGGCGACGGCGGGGTCGTGAACAGAACGGCCAAGCTGCGCTCGCCACTGGCCCCGATCTCCTCGGTCAGCGCCCAGCCAGATCCCCGAGGCGCTGGCGCATCGTGCGGAGGACGTCGATGAGGAGTACGTCGTCCGGGCCGGCCAACCACTGCTCGAGGGCGGCGTCGAAGAGGGCGGAGCCGATGGATGCGGCGAGCGCCGCGTCGGCCGGAGTGACCCCGCTGCCCACCAGTGCGTCGCGCATGGCGTCGGAGAGCACGGCGGACTTCAACCGTTCCCGCTCGCGCAGCTGCGGTTCCGAGCGGATGATCGTCCGACGGGCGGCGATGTCGTCCCGCCAGCGTTGCAGCTCACCGGCCGCGACCGTCTCGAGGCCCGACATCACGAGCGCGAGCGGGTCGAGCCCGGGCGGCGCCATCGCGACCAGCCGACCGACGACCGACGGCAGCTCCCGTTCGCGGAGAAACAGGACGTCGCGCTTGTCGGCGAAGTGCCGGAAGAAGGTGCGCGTCGTGAGGCCGGCGGCTTCGGCGATCTCCGGGACCGTCGTCGCCGAGAAGCCGCGCTCGGCGAAGAGCTCCATCGCAGCGCTCTCGAGTCGGAGAGCCGCATCGGGTGCCCAGCGTGCCATGCGATCAGGCTAGCGGATGACACGACGTGTCGTCAGGTGTACAGTGATGGCACGACATGTCATCGACTGGATGCCGGTCGTCCCGATCCCCTTGGAGTCCGCATGTCGACGAACACCGCAGCCTGGCTGCCAGCACACCGCGCAGACCTCGTCGTCGGTCCCGCCGCGATGCACGAGCCCGGCCCGGGAGAGGTCCTCCTCCGGAACCGCGCGGTCGCCGTGAACCCGCTCGACGAGGTGAAGCAGTGGACCGGGAACCTCATGTACCGCTGGCTCCCCAGCCCCGCCGTGCTCGGCGAGGACGTCGCCGGCGAAGTCGTCGCCATCGGGCAGGGTGTCCATCGCTTCGCGGTCGGCGACCGGGTCGTCGCCTACGCCGTCGGCATGGAACGCGGCCGACGCCACGAGGCCGAGGGCGGGTTCCAGCAGTACACGGTCGTCCGAGCCGACCTCGCAGCCCCCATCCCGGCGGACCTCCGCGACGAGGACGCCGTCGTCCTCCCACTCGCGATCTCCACCGCAGCGACCGCCCTCTTCCAGGCCGACCACCTGGCGCTCCCCCACCCCTCCGAGCACCCCGTCCCGACGGGGACGACCGTCGTCGTGTGGGGAGGCGCCACGAGCGTCGGGAGCAACGCCATCCAGCTCGCCGTCGCGTCCGGCCACCGCGTCGCCACGACCGCGTCGCCCCACAACCACGACCGGATGCGCGCCCTCGGGGCCGAGATCGTTCTCGACTACCGCAGCCCGACCGTCGTGGCCGACCTCATCGATGCCCTGGCCGGCTCGGACGTCGCCGGCGTCCTGGCCGTCGGCACCGGCTCGGCGGAACCGTCGGTCGCCGTCGCCGCGGCGACCGGCGCCCGACGCGTCGCGCTCGCCAGCCCCTCGGTGTCCTTCGGCTCCCTACCGCGTCGTGGCGGCCCGAGCCTGGCGTTCGTGCGCACCATGAGCCGGCTGGTGGCGGCGAACGTCGCCCTCCAGCTCCGCGCACGCCGGGCCGGTGTCACCGCTCGCTACGTCTGGGGAAGCTCGCTCATGACCAACGAGGTCGGCCCGATGCTCTGGGAGGACTACCTGCCCAGCGCACTCGCCGCGGGCCGGCACGTCTGCGCACCCGCGCCGGAGGTGGTCGGCGAGGGCCTCGAGGCGATCCAGCCCGCCCTCGACCGCGTCCGCGCCGGGGTCTCGGCGCGGAAGCTCGTCGTCCGCCTCTGAGACGTCCGGCTCCGAGGCGCGAGCTCACACCTCCCAGACGGAGCGGTACGTCCGCGCGGCCAGGAGGCCCGAGAGCTCCGCGTGCACGGTCATCGTCTTGGCGAGCCGCTCGGCGCGGTCCACCCGCAGCACCTCGGGTCGTTCCCAGTCCCGCTCGGACAGGTAGGCGGTGTACGGGTTGATCACGCACTTGAAGTCCAGCATGAGCGACTGCCCGAGCGTGCCGGTCGCCATGAAGCTGTGCGGCAGGCCCGCGGCGCAGACGAAGGTCACGACCTTGTCGAACCAGGCGGCGACCCTGCCGTCCTCGCCGGTCGCGCCCGTCGCCTCGATGAGCGACTTCACGGTGGCCGCCGGAGCCCAGTTGGAGATCGGGAACGCGAGGACGACACCGTCCGCGGCGGAGATGACGTCGTGCAGCCGACGGAAGACGGGGCTGTCGAAGACCTGGTCGTTGTCGAAGGCGGGCAGCTCCAGCTCGGCCAGATCGATGACGGACGACTCATGGCCCTGGTCGCGGAGCAGCCCGCTGCTCATCGACGCGAGGGTCCGGCTGCGACTCGCCGGATCGAGGCTGCAGGAGATCACGGGCAGGTTCAGGGCGGCCATCCGTCTACGCTAACCCGGCACCCGGCGGGAATCCGCGGCGGCGTGCGAAGGTGGAGCATGCTCTCGCCGCAATCACTCCCCGAAGCCGACCGCCGTCTCGTCGCCGCTTGGGCCGCCGATTGCGCCGAACGGGTCCTGCCGCTCTTCGAGACGGAGGCGCCGGACGACGACCGTCCGCGTGACGCCATCGCGCGGGCACGGGCCTTCTCGGCCGGCGAGCTCGACGCGGCCGGGGAGATCCGCCGACGGTTCGTCGCGAACCGCGCCTCGCAGGTGGTCACCGCACCCGCGGCGAAGGCCGCCGCCTGGTCGGCCGGACAGGCGGCCGGCGTCGCCCACATGGGCGCGCACGCGCTGGGCGCCGCCGCCTACGCCGCGAAGGCCGCCGAGCTGGACCACCCCGGCGCCGGTGCGACCGAGATCGTCTGGCAGCTCGAGCACGCGAGCGGCCCGGTCCGGTCGGCCCTCCGTCTCCTCCCCCTGCTCGGCACGGACCCGTCGGGCCCGCTCGGTTCCGGGTTGTTGGCCTCGGGCGTCCTCGGCGCGAACATCCGTACGCTCCAGGACGGCCTGCACCGACGCCCTCGACGCCCGGACGTCACGGCGCTCGAACTCGTCGGTGGCACCGAGCCGGTCCGGGTCGAACTGCACGACGCCGACCCGCACTGGCCCGATCGGTACCGTGAGCACCGGCAGCGCATCCTCGACGCCCTCGGGGCCGACGCCGTGGCGATCGAGCACATCGGCTCGACCTCGGTGCCCGGACTCGCCGCGAAGCCGATCGTCGACATCGTGGTCGCCGTGGAGGACATCACGGCGGAGGAGGACTCCCTCGACCCGCTGCTGGCCGCGGGCTACGTGCTGCGCGTCCGTGAACCGCGCCATCGGATGGTCCGGACGCCGGAGCGCGACGTCCACGTGCACCTCTACGAACAGGGCGCGCCGGAGATCGACGAGTACCTGCTCCTCCGCGACCACCTGCGCTCCAACGCCGACGACCGCGCGCTGTACGAGCGCACCAAGCGGGAGCTGCTCAGCCGGTCGTGGGACGACATGAACGACTACGCCGACGCGAAGACCGAGGTCATCCTCGCGATCAAGGCGCGGGCGCGGCGGACCGGGGACGCACCGGCGGGATGACGACCCCGGTCACGACCGCAGCCGTCTTGACGCCGACGCAGAGGCTGATGAAGACCGTGAGCGCCGCCGTGACCGCCGAGCCCTCGAGCGTCGCGAGGGAGACGAGCCCCACGGTGCCCGGCACGAGCATGAGCAGCGCCGGCTGGAACGTGACGTTGGACGGCACGGCCGCCGAGTACCGCTCGACGATGCGCGCGACGACGAACACGAGCCCGGCGGTGAGCCCCGTCGCGACCGCGTTCCCCACGAGCGGGGCGAACAGGACGATGCCCGCATAGGTCAGCGCCATCACGCAGATCGTCAGCAGCGTCAGGGAGCGACCGGAACCGAACGCGATCCCGATGCCGGCCGCGAGCATCACCACCCCGATCCAGGTGAACCAGAGCGGCGGGATCGCCTCCCAACCGACGAGGTCCGTGGTGCCGCGGCCGAGTTGGCCGACGAGCGCCGTGGAGTCGGGGTCGATCGACAGGCCGGTGAGCAGCGCCCCGGCCGAGATGCCGGCCGCCATGAAGGCGAGGACGATCAACCCGTACATGAGGCGTGCTGAACCCGTCACGATGTCGGTCGCGGTCAGTTCCAGCAGGGCGTTCGTGATGAGCGCCCCGGGCACGAGGATCGCGATGGGCGCGCAGACGGCGAACAGCGGCACGGGGCCGAGGTCCATCGCCGACGCGAGTGTGCCGACGAGCGTCGTCGACACGAACGCCGTCACGAACGGGGCGATCGCGACCGCTCCCCGCCACCGCGCCAGCAGGGTGATGACGAGGCCGACGAACGCGCCGACGAGCATGGACGCGACGATCGCCCACCACGGGCAGCGGAACAGCAGGGCGAGCCCACCCGCGAGCAGCAGATTCCCGATCACCCAGTGCATCGAGGCGTGGGGTCGGGGCGTCTCCCGGATCGACTGGACCCGAGCCGGCAGGTCGCCCACCGGCCAGTGCCCGAGCTCGAGTTCGCGCATGAGCCGGTTCGCCCGGGCCGCGCCGCGGAACGACAGCTCGCCGTGCGTGTTGCCGACGGCGAGCACCGCGCCGGTGTGCACGTCGTTGACGATGATGAGCTGCGGCAGCACCGAGAAAGCGAGGCCCTCGTCGCCCGATGCGGCCGTGGCGCGTTCCAGGGAGTCGCGGACGTCGGTGACGGAGGTGCCCGCGTCGAGGAGCAGGCAGCCGAGCGCACTGTAGGCGTGCGCAGCGGTCCTGCGGTGTTCCTCGGTGGTGGTGGCGTCACTCATCCCGCCAACGCTACGCGAGATGGGGAGGTGTCCCCATCGCGGCGACGCCACCGCGCTCGCTACCGTTGATCGAGTGGTCCGGGGGTCGGGCCGCGATGAGACGGTGGGGGCGGCAATGCGCAGGTTCGGGACGGCAGCGATCGCGGGGGCCGCCATGATGATGGCGTTGACGGGATGCGCAGGGGGCGCCGATGACGCAGGCGACTCGGGCGACAACGCCGCGTTCGCGAAGGAGGCCTGCACGGGCTGGAGCGAGATGCTCGCCGCGGACGACGCCGACAACGACGTCCTCAGCTCGCTTATGGACGTCCGCAGTGCGGACCGCACGGCGGAGGACGGCCCGGTCCAGAAGCAGGCGATCCTCGACGCCGCGAACGCGCACGTGGCCACCATCCAGGCCGCACGGGACGCCGTCGCCGACAACCCGCCCGCGGGCGAGGACGCGAAGGCGATCGTCAAAGCCTTCACCGACCACTACGACGCCCGCATCGAGATCGCCGAAGCGCGCATCGCCGAGTTCGAGGAGTTCCCCACCGTCCTGGAACGCAACTACGACCAGGTCATCACGGAGTCGCAGGAGGTCCTGAAGGACATCGGCGAGTACGGCGACGGCCAGCCCGACGGGTTCCCGTTCGGCGACATCGAGGACCAGAAGGTCATCACGGCCCTCGACGAGGAGAGCAGCTGCGAGGACGTCATCAACGTCTTCTAGGACTCGGCCTCGACCTCGGACCGATCGGGGCGCAAGCCCTTGTCGGCCCGTCAGCCGTCCTGGCATCGTCGTCGACACGTCGCGCGTGCGGCGCCTGGCGACGAGGAGGCAGCATGGCGGACGTACGAGTGGGTGACCGGGTGTCGTGGGGCACCTCGCAGGGTCGGACGCAGGGGAAGGTCGTCGAGCGGAAGACCGCCGACTTCCAGTTCGACGGCCAGCACTTCACGGCGTCGAAGGACGAGCCCGCGTTCATCGTGGAGTCGGAGAAGACGGGTGCGAAGGCCGCTCACAAGGGATCGGCGCTGCGCGTCCTGAAGTCCTAGGCGTCCCTCGCGCACACGGCGGCCCGGCTGGGCGTAGCGTTGCCCCATGACCGTCGTGATCGCCTTCCTGGCCAACGTCATCGTCGCCATCGCGAAGTCCATCGTCGCCGCACTGACCGGCTCGGCGTCGATGCTCGCGGAGGCGGCACACTCGTGGGCCGACGCGGGGAACGAGATCTTCCTGCTCATCGCCGACAAACGCGCCGACAAACAGCGGGACGCCGCCCACCCGCTCGGCTACGGCCGCGACGCTTACATCTTCTCGCTCTTCGCGGCCTTCGGGATCTTCACCGTCGGCGCCGTCGTCTCGATCCAGCACGGCATCCAGAGCCTCACCGCTCCGGAGGCGATGGAGAATTACGCCCTCAGCTACCTCGTGCTCGGCGTCGCCTTCCTCCTGGAGGGCTTCTCGTTCACGCAGTCGATCCTCGAGGGCCGTCGCACGGCGAAGAAGTACGGCCGCGGGTTCTTCGACTACATCGTGAACGGGTCCAACACGACGCTCCGCTCGGTCTTCTTCGAGGACTCCGCGGCACTCCTCGGCCTCATCATCGCCGGCGCCGGCATCGGCCTCCACCAGGTGACCGGCGACCCGGTCTGGGACGCCATCGGCTCGATCGCGATCGGCGTGCTGCTCGGCGGGGTCGCGCTCCTGCTCATCAACCGCAACCGTCGCTACCTCCTCGGGGCCTCCCCGAGCCCGGCGTATCGGGCGCAGACGATCAGCGCGCTCCTGGCGCACCCCGAGATCGAGCGAGTGACGGCGCTATACCTCGAGTTCAGCGGCCCGGAACGGCTCTTCCTCGTCGCCTCGGTCGACCTCGTCGGCGACGACCGGGAGAACGACGTCGCGCGGCAGCTCCGCCGACTGGAGGGCGACCTCGAGCAGGACGCCCTCATCGGCAAGGCCGTGCTCACGCTCTCGGTCAGCGACGAAACGTCGATAACCACGTGAGCGCCCGCGCCCTCGCCCACGTCGGATCGGCGACGGGTCAGGCGCCGAACAACCGCTTCGATGCGATCTCAGCACCCTCAACGAGCACGCCGAGCTTCGCCCAGGCCACGTCCGTCGCGACGAACTCGTAGCTCGCGAACGTCGAGAGACCGCAGTCGGTTCCGGCGATCACGCGCGTCGGATCACCGACCGCCTCCGCGACCTCGACGATGCGGTTCGCCACGACCTGCGGGTGCTCCAGGTAGTTGGTGGTGACGTCGATGACGCCCGGGATGAGCAGCGCCCCCTCGGGCAATGGGTGCTCGCGGAACGCGGGGGCCTCGTGCTGGTGCCGCGGGTTGCCGAGCGGGATGCTGAACGCACCGACGTTCGCCCGGTACAGGTGTGGGAGGAGCACGTCGACGGGGACGTCGTCCTGGTGCGGACCCTGCCAGTTGCCCCAACAGACGTGCAGCCGGACCTGCTCGCGAGGGATGTTCCGGATGGCGTGGTTGAGGGCGCCGATGTGGAGGTCCACCGCCGCGAGGAACTCCTCGAGCGTCGCATCGCCGAACTGGATGACCCGCTCCATGGCGAGGTCCGGGGCGTCGAGCTGCAGGACGTGGCCTCGAGCGGCGATCGCCTCGTACTCGACCCGCAGTTCCTCGGCGAGCGCGAAGACGTACGCCCGGTCGTCGCCGTAGTGCGGGTTCGCCGCGTCGAGGAGCAGGGTGGTCGAGACGATCCCGGGCGTCGCCGCGGAGAAGAAGGTACCGGCGGGCACCCGCCCCTGGGCTGCCTGCACGGCGAGCTCCCGGTCGAAGCCGTCGAGGTCGGCGGTGATGCCGGACAGCGTCGGGTCGTAGGTGAGCAGTCCCTGCGCCATCGGCGGATCCCAGACGCGCGCGACGTCGGCGCCCTCGACGATCTGCTTGGCCTGGAAGGCGGCGTAGTCGGGGAACGCCAGGGAGTCGAGCGTCGGCTTCCGGTGCCCTGCGCCGCCGAATCCCTCGATGCGTTCGAGGACGTAGGTCGAGAACCCGACGCGCGGGACCTCACCGTCGTTGATGAGGTCGAGGCCTGTCGCGAGCTGGGCGGCGACCGTAGCGGCCACCGCATCCGCCGCGACCTCCTCCAGCTCCGCGACGTCGAACGCGCGCCGCTGGTCCCGGGCGACGAGCAACCGGGTCAACTCGGGCGTGCGCGGCAGACTCCCCGCATGAGTGGTCAGGATGCGATCGGTCATGCGTGAGCTCCTCGATGCTTGGCGCGGCTGGGCGCGGACGGAACCGTCGGGCGCCGCTCCCACGATGCCGCATCGCCCAGCCGGCCGCCAGCCTCATCACCCCCGGCTACGCCGTCAGCGCGATGTACTGCTCCTCCAGGAACTCGAGGATGCCCTCGCTCGACCCCTCACGCCCCAGGCCGCTCTGCTTGACCCCGCCGAACGGCGCGGCCGGGTCGCTCACGACACCGCGGTTGACGGCGACCATGCCCGCCTCGAGGCGGCGGGCGACGGCGACCGCCTCACGCTCCTCACCGAAGACGTATGCCATGAGTCCGAAGACCGTGTCGTTCGCCATGCGCACCGCCTCGTCGACCTCGTCATACCGCACCACGGCCGTGACCGGACCGAAGATCTCGGTAGTCGTGATCTCCGAGCCGTGCCGGACGCCGGTCACGAGCGTCGCGTCGTAGAACGCGCCCTCCTTCGACGGTCGACCGCCCTGCACGACGCTGGCCCCGTCGCGGACCGCGCCCTCGACGAGCGCCGCCACCTTGTCGCGCTCCTGCACCGAGACGAGCGCGCCGAGCTCGTTCTCGTGGTCGAGCCCCGGCCCCACCCGCATCGCGGCGAGCGCCTCGCCCATCCGATCGACGAACGCGTCGTGGACGCTCGTGTGCACGTAGAAGCGGTTCGCCGCCGTGCACGCCGAGCCGCCGTTGCGCATCTTGGCGAGGAGCGACTCGCGGACGGTGAGGTCGAGGTCGGCTCCGGGGAGGACGATCACGGGGGCGTTGCCACCGAGCTCCATCGAGGCGCTCACGACGGTGTCCGCGCACGCGTGCAGGAGCTCCCGGCCGACCTCGGTCGACCCGGTGAACGACAGTTTGCGGACGGCCGGGTGCGCGAGCATCTCGGCGACGATCGGCCCGGTGGGTACCGGCGTGACGAGACTCACGACACCCGGCGGGAACCCGACCCGACGGAGGACGTCGACCACGTAGGCCGCGGCCAACGGCGTCTCGCGCGCGGGCTTGAGGATGACCGTGCACCCGGCGGCGAGCGCCGGGGCGAGCTTGCGGGTCGCCATCGCGGCGGGGAAGTTCCACGGGGTGATGAGGAGGGAGACGCCGATGGGCTGTCGGTCGACGACGATCCGTTTGTCGCCGCTCGGGGAGAGCCGGTAGTCGCCGGGGATCCTGACGGCTTCCTCCGCGAACCACCGGAAGAACTCCTTGGCGTAGTTCGCCTCGCCGATGGCGTCCCGGTAGGACTTCCCGTTCTCCCGGATCATGATCTCGGCGAGCGTCTCGACCTCGTCCGTGAGGACCTCGTAGGCGGCACGGAGCAGCTCGCCGCGTTCCCGGGGCGGGGTGGCCGCCCAGGAGGCCTGGGCGGCGACGGCGGATTCGACGGCGGCGAGGCAGTCCTCGCGGCTCGCGATGGCGAAGTCGGCGATCGTGCTGCCGTCGGCCGGGTCGACGACGGGGAAGGTGCGTCCGTCGGACCCGGCCCGCCAGACGCCGTCGATGAAGAGGCGGGCGATCGGTTCGGTGCTCGTGGTGGTGAGGGTGGTGGTCATCGTGCGTCCGTGTCTGCTCGGAGGGCGGATCGGTCGCCGGCGTGGGCGGCCTGGAGGATGGCGTGCAGCAGCTCCGGGTCGGAGCCGATCGGTGAGATGTCGACGAGTCGTCTCGAGCGCATCGCCAGCTCGGCGATACGGGGCAGCTGATCGGCCTCGACGCCGATCTCGGCGAGGCTCGTCGGGATGCCGATGGTGCGGCAGAGTTCCGCGACGCGGTCGACCGCGTCCTGTGCCGCCGCATGGACGTCGGTCTCGGTGCCGCCGAGTGCCGCGTCGATGGCCGCCAGCCGTTCGGGGATGACGGGCACGCACGCCTGGAGGACGTACGGGATCATGAGCCCGGTACCGAGTCCGTGCGGGGTCTTGGTGATCGCGCCGACCGGGTACTGGACGGCATGGGAGAGGTGGGTGCCGGTCGGACCGAAGCACATGCCGGCGAGGAGGCTGCCGTACGCGACCTCGGCTCGGGCCTCGCGGTCGGTGCCGTCGGCGACGGCCCTGGGCAGGTTGGGCGCGATCCGTCGGATCGCCTCGAGCGCCAGGTGTCGGACGAACAGGTTCTGCCCGGTGAACACTGGCAGACGGGTCTCCCAGTCCAACGGCAGCTCGGCCGCGGTGAACGACTCGAGCGCGTGCACGAGGGCGTCGATGCCGGCGTACGCGGTGACCGACGGTGGTGCACCGATGGTCAGCTCGGGGTCGACGACGGCGGCGACCGGGATGAGGTGATGGCTCGAGACGCCGATCTTCATCTCCTGGGCGGGGTCGGAGATGACGGCGACCGGGGTGACCTCGGAGCCCGTCCCGGCGGTCGTCGGTACGGCCACGATCGGGAGGACGGGGCCCGGCACGTTGTTCTCGCCGTAGTAGTCGGCGAGGACGCCACCGTGGGCGACGAGCACCGCGATGAGCTTCGCCGCGTCGAGGGAGCTGCCACCGCCGTAGGCCAGCACGACGTCGGGGGCGAAGTCCGCGGCCACTCGGCCCGCCTCGGTGAGCGAGTCGACCGGGAGTTCCGGGAGCACCTCGGTGTAGACGGCGACCTCGAACCCGTCCGCACGCAGGGTGTCGACGATCGTCGTGAAGTCCGGCGAGTCGGCGAGGAAGGGGTCGACGACGGCGAACACGCGCGTCCCGTGCTCGCGGAGGATCACGGGCAGTTGGCGGCGGACGCCGAAGCCGACGTGGATGCGGGGTGGGAGGCGGAGGGTTCCGGTCTCGGTCATGCTGCTGGGTCCTGTCCGTTCGGAGGCGGCGGGGTGGGTGGCGGTGGCGTGTTCGGTGGTGCGATGGTCGAGGCCGGTGTCAGGCACTGAAGCCGCCGTCCACCGGGAGGACGACACCGCTGATGTGGCTCGCGAGGTCGCTGAGGAGCCAGGCTGCCGCTTCACCGACCTCGGCGCCGGTGCCCGCCTTGCGGAGCGGCGTCGCGGCGATCCGCGCCTCGACTCCGCCCGGGATGGCGACCCTCGTCTGGTCGAGCATGGGGGTCTCGGTGGGGCCGGGGGCGAGCGCGTTCACCCGGATGCCGAGCGGTCCGTTGTCGTGCGCGGCGGTACGGGTCAGTCCGATCACGGCGTGCTTGGTGGCCTGGTAGGCGCCCATGCCGGAACTGCCGCGGAGACCGCCGATGCTGCTGACGTTGACGATGGAGCCGGCACCGGCCGCGCGCATGACCCGGAGCTCCTCGCGCAGGCAGAGCCACACACCCTTCACGTTGACGGCGAGGAGGCGGTCGAAGTCCGCTTCGCTCACCTCGTCCAGGCGCCCTGCCTGCGTGAGCGCCGCGTTGTTGAACGCGCCGTCGAGCCGGCCGAACCGCTCGACGGTCGCGTCGACGATGCGGGCCACGTCGGCTCCGACGCTGATGTCGCCGGTGATCGACGCGGCGTCGTACCCGGCCGCGACGAGGTCGTCGGTGACCGCGGTGAGCGGCCCGGCGGTGCGCGCCACGAGCATGACGGAGGCACCGTGCTCGGCGAAGACGCGCGCGGCGTCGGCACCGATGCCGGCGCTCGCGCCGACGACGAGGACGACCTTGCCGTCGAGGAGAGGGCGCGGTGTGGTCGTGTGTGTCGCTGTGTTCATGGGGTCCTTCCACCAGGTGGGTGCTGCGGCTTGATCGGTTCGGGAGTCGGTGTCGTCGGGATGTCTCATCGTCCTGCTGTCGTCAGGCGTACCGCACCGAGCGGCCCGCCTGCACCGCCGCGGACGCCGCGCCGCCGAGCAGACTCGCGTCGTTGCTCATGAGGGTGAAGCGGTAGCCGGCGTCGACCGAGGCCTGCACGGAGGCCGCACTGGCGCCGCCGGCGTTGCCGATGGGCTTCCCGGCGGCGACGGTGTCGCGGATCGCTCGGGCGATGAGGTCGACGACGACCGGGTCGGCCTCGCTCCGACCCTCGCTCGTGGAGAGGTCGGCCGCGCCGATGAGCAGGGCGTCGACCCCGGGGACGGCGGCGATCGCCCCGGCGGCGCGTGCGGCGGCGGCGCTCTCGATCTGGGCGATCAACACGACCTCCTCCTGCCCGAACCGCAGGTACTCCTCGCGTGACGTCGCCCCCCACGCACCGGCGCGGCTCGTGCTGCCGACACCGCGGGTGCCGAGCGGGGCGAACCGCACGGCTGCCGCTGCGGCCTCGGCCTGCGCGACCGAGTCCACATGCGGGAGCATGATCCCCTCCGCACCGGCGTCGAGCACGCGCTGGACGACACCGCCATCGAGCGACGGGATGCGCACGATCGGTGAGACGCCGGCGAGCAGCGCCACCCCGATGTGCTGCGCGGCCGTCTCCATGCTCATCGGCGAGTGCTCGAGGTCGATGACCGCGAAGTCGAAGCCGGCGAGCGCCACGAGTTCCATGCTCTCCATCGCCGGCAGCTTCACCCAGGTGCCGAGAGCCGGACCGGCGTCAGCGGCGAGGGCGGCTCGGAACCGGCTCGTCCGTCTCGTCGCCATGGTCACGTGGCCGGGTAGTCGTCGGCGTTCAGCACCCAACCGGATGCCGAGAAGTCCACGCGCGGGGGCGCAAAGATGTCCAGGAGCTGCTGGTGCGGACCGACCCCTTGCGTCGTGTGCACCGTCGGCGGCGGGATGATGCAGATCGAGGGGGTGCCGATCTCCTCGTGTTCGTCGGCGCGCCACTGCGAGGAGTCCGGTCCCCACGGGTACCGGATGTGGTGACGGAACCGGCCCTTCACGCCGAAGGAGATCTGCTCGAAGTCATCGTGGAAGTGCGGCGAGAGCTTGTGGGCGTCCCGTGGCGCGGGTTCCTCCGCGAGGAAGTTCACCATGAGGTTCGTGGTGCGGAAGATCCGACCGAACCGCCCCTCGGCGATCGGGGTGTCGGCGAGCCGGTACACCCGGAGCGCGAATCCGCCGACCGGGTCCGGCCAGGGCTCGAGCGGAGCGGCCCGCTGGTCGGGTTCGGCGTACGCGTCGGCGTTCGAGGCGCGCTGCAGGAGGTCCTCGGCCCGGGTGGAGAACAGCCGGATCACGGGCCCGTCGGTGACGACCTCGATCTCGCTGTCGCCGGGCGGGACGACGACGAACGCCTCCTCGGCGACGTCGGCCTCCGCGCCACCCGCCGAGATGCGGAGGGCGGCGCTGTCGGAGTACAGGAGCACGGCGTACTCATCGGGCTGCCCGGCCCGACTGAACCGCTCACCGGCGCGCGCGTCGGAATACACGATCACCAGGTTGGCGGCCCTGGCGATCCAGGTGCGGCCGCCGGCGGAGCCCGTCTCGGCGGGCGGGACGTCGTCGAACGCGATCCACTGCGACGGCTTGACCGGGGTGGTCGGGTCGATCGACGGCGCGGCGCCGGTCGGTGCCATCGCCAGCCGTGAACGGATGTCGTCTTTGGCATACATCGTCATGGGGTTCCTTGTCGTGAGGTGGGGTCCTGGTCAGCGGGTGACTCGGTCGAGGCCCTTGAGGTGGAGCATGCGTCGAGCGTCGTCCGGCGTCGCGATCGTCTTGCCGAGGTCCTCGACGACCGCCCGGATCTTCCGGACCTGCTGTGCGTTGCTCGTGGCGAGCTCGCCCTTCCCGATCCAGAGGCTGTCCTCGAGGCCGACCCGGACGTGTCCCCCGAGCCAGGCGCTGTGGGTGCCGAACTGCATCTGGCCGCGGCCGGCGGCGAACGCGGAGAACGAGTAGTCGTCGCCGAAGAGCTTGTCGGCGATCGCGACCATGTGGGTGAGGTTCTCGTGGTCGGCCCCGATCCCACCGAGGATGCCGAAGACCCCCTGGATGAGGAACGGCGCCTTCGCGAGCCCACGGTCGGCGAAGTAGGCGAGCGAGTAGAGGTGGCCGATGTCGTAGCACTCGTACTCGAACCGGGTCCCGAGGCCGTCGCCCAGCTCGCGGAGCGTGTGCTCGATGCGGTCGAAGGAGTTGATGAACGGCTGCGAGTAGGTGTTCAGCACGTACTGGCGTTCCCAGTCGTGCTTCCACTCCGTGACCTTGTCGGCGATGCCCGCGTAGACGAAGTTCATCGACCCCATGTTCAACGAGGCGAGTTCGGGGGCGAAGCGCATCGCCCCCGCGAGCCGTTGCTCCATGGTCATGGCCGAGGAGCCGCCCGTCGTGATGTTGATGACGACGTCGGTCTCGTCGAGGATCCGCGGGATGATCTGCTCGTAGACCTCGGCCTCCCAGGCGGGCCGTCCGTCCGGATGCCTGGCATGCAGATGGATGACGGCCGATCCCGCCTCCACCGCTTCGAGTGCGGAGGCGACGACCTGGTCGGCACTGAGCGGCAGGGCGTCGCTCTGGGACGGGACGTTGACCGAACCCGTGACGGCCGTACTGATGATGACCTGCTCGGCGGCCAGCATCAGTTGGTCTCCTCGAGCCCGAGGAGGAAGGCGGTGTTCCGGCAGATCATCTGCCGGATGTCGCGCTCGGACACCCCGTGGTCGAGCAGCTGCTGGATGACGTAGATGTACCCGTCCACCGGCAGCGGGTTGGTGAGCTGCCCGAGGTCCGAGTCGATGACGGTGCGTTCCGGGCCGACCTTCTCGATCCAGTCCACGAGCTGGCTGATGGGGAAGCCGGGAGCGGGGACGCCCGGGTGGTACATCGACATCTCATGCTCGACGAAGGCGCCGTAGCCGAGCATCTCCTCGACGTCGCCGTCGGAGGCGTTGACGATGAAGTCCGGGTGGTGGAGGAGCAGCCTGGTGACGCCGTTGTCCTTCGCGGTCGCGAACAGCGCCTTCATCGACTCGGCGTCGAGGTGTCCACCGGAGAGCATGATGCCGGCCTCGCCGACGAGCTGGGTGACGCGGACCGTCTCGGCCGAGACGTCGCCCTCCGCCGCCCAGATGGACTCCTCGCGTTCCTCGAGGTTGGAACCGGCGGTGGGGAAGCCGTCGTCGTGACTGTGCGCGCGGATGTGTTGACCGGCCGAGACCGTGGGACCCCAGACGGCGCGGCCGCCCATCTGGATCGCGACGGCGACGGCTGAGGGGTTGATCCCGCCCACCTCGGAATTGAGGGCGACACCACCGTAGGCGGGGGTCGGTGCGTCGGCGAGGAGGTCGCGCATCGCCAGGAGGTCCATGACGGTGTTGTGGTGGTGCGACTTGATGAGGATGGCCCGCAGCCCGATGCGGGCGGCGTCGTAGGACGCCTCCACGTGGTTGAGCCGACGGGGGAAGGGGCTGGGGCCGGAGTGCACGTGCAGGTCGACCGCTCCGTGCAGGACCTTGAGCAGTGCGGGCGACGGGATGGGTGCGTCTTCGGTGGCGAGCATCCGAGAACCTCCTTGTGTTCGGATTGCGTACTTTTGGTTCAGATTACGCACACAAGCCGATCGTGTCTAGCGAAAGCGCCAGGATCATCCCGGACTTGTCGACCGTCCTGTGTTCATGATGCGAAATTGAGGATTGCATTATGAACAGACACCTGCTGTACTGATCGACGACAACCGCTTCGACCCTCGATGAGGAGGTGTGACATGAGTGACGCGACCGCAGGCATCGCCCAGCAGGTTCCGGCCCAGCCGGTTCCGCTCCCCGAGACCGACCGCGGGTCCATCCAGTCGATCGAACGGGCGGCGATGATCCTCGCGCTGTTCGACCAGCACACGAGGGTCCTCTCCCCCGCGCTCGTGGCGGATCGGCTCGGCCTGAACCGCACGACGGCGCACCGGTACCTGCTCTCCATGCAGTCCTCCGGCTTCCTCAACGCCTCGTCCGGCCCCGGTCCGCTCATCGACCAGCTCTCCGGGCTCGTCTCGACGCGCCAGCAGATCATGAGCCTCGCGCCCTCCCTCCTCCGGCAGCTCTCCGACCGCACCGGTCTCACCGCCGTCGTCAGCTTCCTCGGCCGCTCCGGCGCCGTCGTCGGCCATGTCGAGGAGGCGAACGAGGGCACCATCGTGCTCACGGTGCGCGTCGGGACGGTCCTCGAGATCAAGGCCGCCCAGTCGCGGGTGCTCCTCGCCTTCCAATCGGACCCCACGGTCGTCGCCCGCCTGCACGCCGGCCTGCCGCCGGCGGAGGCCCAGCGCGAACACGCGGAACTCGCCCTCGCCCGGCGCGACCGGATCGCCTGGGCCGACCTCGGCCGGGTCGGGCTGGCCTCCGTGGCTGCCCCCGTGTTCGGCGCCGACGACGTCCAGGCGGCCATGGCCGTCCTGGGCACCACGACCATGCTCCCCTCCTCTCCCGAATCCGAGGAGCGCGTGACGATGCTGCGTGAGGCTGCCGAGCAGCTCAGCGCCATGCTGAACGGATGATCAGATGACGACCACCTCCCCGCACACCCGACGGTTGCCGCGACCGGCCTGGCTGCTGCTCGTTCCGGCGCTCGGCGTCCTCGCCGTGGTGCTCCTCGTCCCACTCGGGCAAAGCCTCCTCCGCAGCTTCGGCACGCCCGACGTCACGCTCGACCACTACGCCTCCCTCTTCACCGACGGCGTCACCCTCACCGTGCTCGGCCGGACGGCCACGACGGCGATCATCGTCACGGTCGTCGCCTTCCTCCTCGGCTACCCCTACGCCTACCTCATGACGCGTGTCGGCCCGCGCACCCGCGGCATCCTGCTCGTGATCGTGCTGATCCCGTTCTGGACCTCCGTCATGGCCCGCAACTACGCATGGATCGTGCTGCTCCAGCGCGGCGGGCCCGTGCAGAGCGTGTTCGAGTTCTTCGGCGCCGGGGACGTGGTGTTCCAGGGCAGTGTCGTCGGCGTCACGATCGCGATGAGCCAGGTGCTCCTCCCCTTCATGGTGCTCCCCCTGTACAGCTCACTGGGCGGCATCGACCGGAAGCTGCTCCTCGCGGCCCGCGGCCTGGGCTCCTCCCCGCTCGTCGCGTTCTGGAAGATCTACTGGCCGCTCTCGCGCGGCGGCGTCGTCTCCGGACTCATCCTCGTCTTCACGCTGAGCCTCGGCTTCTACGTCACCCCGGCCCTCCTCGGCTCGCCGCAGCAGTCGCTCATCGCCCAGCTGCTCGCGCAGCGGACGACGCAGCTCCTCGACTTCGCCGGGGCCGGGGCCCTCGGCATCCTCGTCCTGGTCGTCACCCTCACCCTGGTCGCGTGGGCCAACCGCTTCGGCGGGACCATCTCGGCCATCGGCGTCACCAGCACCGCCCCGACGAAGGAGCACTCATGACCGCGCTGAGCGACGTCGACGACGTCGACACCCGCAGCGTCCTCACCGCCCGCGGACCCTCGACCTCGCCAGGGGCACGCCGGGTCCGGCGCAAGGACCGCGGGGTCGACCCGGTCCCCTGGTGGCTCATCGTCATCGGGACCCTGGTCGCCCTCTACTTCATCCTGCCGACGCTCATCGTCATCCCGTTGAGCTTCAGCGCAGCCTCGGCGTTCCAGTTCCCGCCGACGGAGTTCTCCCTGCGGTGGTACGAGAACTTCTTCACCGACCCGAAGTGGCTCTCCTCGCTCGGGAACTCGTTCCTCGTCGCCATCCTGGCGGCCGTCATCGCGACCCTCGTCGGCACGGCCGCGGCGGTCGGGCTGAACCGCCTGACCGGACGGCTCGCCGGGTTCCTGCGGACCCTACTCATGATCTCGATGGTCACCCCGGCCATCGTCGTGGCGGTCGCCGTCTACGTGTCCTTCCTCCAGTGGCACCTGACAGGCAGCCTGCTCGGGTACGTGCTCGCCCACGCCGCGCTCGGGGTGCCGTTCGTGCTCGTGTCGGTGACGACCGCGCTCGGCGGCTTCGACCCGAAGCTCCTGCGCGCCTCGGCCTCGCTCGGAGCCTCACCGCTGCGGTCCTTCATCACCGTCACCATGCCGCTCATCAGCCGTGGCGTGCTCACCGGTGCCATCTTCGCCTTCGTCACCTCGTTCGACGAGGTCGTGATCGCCCTGTTCCTGCGCTCGCCGACCTTCCAGACGCTGCCGGTGCAGATGTACAACAGCGTCACCTTCGAGCTCGACCCCACCATCTCCGCGTCGTCGAGCCTCGTCGTCGTCGCCGTGACCATCATCTTCCTGGTGCCCATGCTCATCGGCAGCCGCACCAAGACCCGTAAGGAGACGTCGTGACCATCTCACGCGCAGACACCACCCCGTCGACCACGGCGACGCAGCCACGCCAGGGGACGAGGATCCGTCTCGACGGGGTGACGAAGGACTACGGGCTCGCCGCGCCCGCCGTGGACGACATCTCGCTCACCATCGAGCCCGGCGAGTTCATGACCCTGCTCGGCCCGAGCGGCTCTGGCAAGACGACGACGCTGAACCTCATCGCGGGCTTCGAGACGCTGAGCGCCGGCACCATCGACCTGAACGGAGCCGATGTCGGGTCCCTGCCGCCCCACAAGCGCAACCTCGGCATGCTCTTCCAGAACTACGCCCTCTTCCCGCACATGACCGTGGCGCAGAACGTCGGGTACCCGCTCCGGGAGCGCCGGCTGCCGAAGGCCGAGATCGCCCGGCGGGTGAGCGAGGTCCTCGAGCTCGTGCAGCTGCCCGGACGCGACGGGAACTTCCCCTCCCAGCTCTCCGGTGGGCAGCAGCAGCGCGTGGCGCTCGCCCGGGCCATCGTGTTCAACCCGGCGGCGCTCCTCCTCGACGAACCGCTCGGCGCCCTCGACCGCAACCTCCGCGGAGCGTTGCAGATGGAGATCCGGCGGATCCACCGCGAGGTCGGCTCCACCTTCGTCTTCGTCACGCACGACCAGGAGGAGGCGATGAACCTCTCCGACCGGATCGCGTTGTTCAACAGCGGACGCATCGAGCAGGTCGGCTCGCCCGAGCAGCTGTACCGGGAGCCGGACACCCTGTTCACCGCCACGTTCCTCGGCGACTCGAACGTCTTCGACCTCGGTGGCTCCGCGTTCGGCCCGCAGGCCGGTTGGGAGGGCAACACCTGGTCGATCGATCCGACCACCGTCGCCGACCACCCCGGCGTCGGCGTGCACGGCGCCGTCGTCGTGCGACCGGAGGACCTGCGCATCGTGCAGGACCCGACGACCGTCCCACCGGGTGCCAACACGGTGCAGGCGACCATCCGCGACCTGGAGTACATGGGCTCGTACCGGACCGCCATGCTCGACCTCGGCGGGACCGGCCTGCTCGGCCGCGTCCGTATCGACGCCCTCGACGCCGCCCACACGCTCGGCGACACCGTGACCGCCTGGTGGCGACCGGAGCGGCAGCGCATCGTCGCCGCGTGAGCCACCCCGAGGATCATTCGACAACCGACCCACACATCCGAACACCTGCAGACGCACCCGAACACCCACCCGCGCCCGGCGGCCGTCGGCGCGCACACACCGAGGAGACGACAATGGCGCCCAGCTCCACCTCCAGATCCATCAGTAGGAACACCGACCCCCGCACCCGCCGCACCCGCTTCGCCGTCGGCGTGAGCGTCGTCGCGATCACCGCCCTGCTGTCCGGCTGCGCGAGCGGCGGAACGGCCGCCCCGAGCGGTTCCGCAGCGGCCGGTGACGACGCGGCGGCCACGATCACCTTCGTCGGGTACGGCGGCGGCGGCCAGGACGCACAGATCGCGGCCTGGCAGGAGCCCTATACGAAGGCGCACCCGAACGTCACCTTCGTCAACACCTCACCGCCCGACGTCGCGCAGGTGAAGGCACAGGTGGAGAGCGGCTCCGTGCAGTGGGACGTCATGGCCACGGCCCCCTACGCGGCGCAGCAGAACTGCGGCACGCTCTTCGAGAAGCTCGACCTGGCCGACATCGACCAGACGGACCTCGCGGAGGGCACCGTCGGCGAGTGCTACCTCGGCAACTGGATCAACGCCACCCCGATCGCGTACCGCACCGACGCGTTCCCGAAGGGCAAGGGCCCGGAGTCGGTCGCGGACTTCTTCGACACGGAACGGTTCCCCGGCCAACGCGGCATCGTCACGAACCTGCAGAACGGCATCCTCGAGTACCCGCTCCTCGCCGACGGGGTGAAGCCCGACGAGCTGTACCCGCTCGACGTGGACCGCGCCCTCGACAAGCTCGACGAGATCCGCGACGTCACGACCTTCGCCCCGAACGTCGGGGCTCTGCAGCAGGCGGTCGAGGCGAACCAGGTGGACATGTTCCTCCTGCCGGACTCCCGGCTCGTGCCACTGCTCCAGAGCGGCTTCGACATGACGATCGTGTGGGACGTCACCGTCGCCTCGTTGAACGCCTTCGCCATCCCGAAGGGCGCTCCGAACAAGCAGGCCGCCGTCGACTTCATCTCGAGCGTCGTCGAACCGGAGCAGGTCGCGAAGATCTCCGAACTGCTCGGGGTCGCACCCGTCAACACGGCGGCGAAGCCGGAACTCGACGAGTTCACCAAGCAGGTCGAGGTGTACGGGCCGGCCAACACCGGCGAGACCGTGCTCCAGGACATCGACTGGTACACGGACAACTTCAACGACACGACGACCAAGCTGACCACTTGGCTCGCCGGGTGATCAGCCCGCCCGAGCCGAGGCTGCGCTCGACCGGCCGTGTTCTCCAGCTGAACTACGCTTCAGTCATGGCGAACATGGACGGCACGAGCGAAGCATCCGGGTCCGAGATCCAGGCGGTGGACCGGGTCGGACAGATCTGTTCACTGTTCGGTCCGCACACCACGGAGCTGACGGCGGCGGACGTCGCCGAACGCCTGGGACTCAACCGCACCACCGCCTACCGCTACTGCGCGTCGATGGTGTCGGCCGGGATCCTCGAGCGTGGGCCGCGTCGCAGCACCTTCGTCCTCGGTGGACTCATGCTCCAGCTCGGCATCCACGCACTGAGCCGCCGGCGGGTCACCGAGATCGCCCCGCCGCACCTCGCCGAGCTGAGCGCCGCCGTCCGCATGACGGCGGTGCTCAGCCTCTGGGGCGCTCGTGGTCCGATCGTCACGCTCGTCGAGGAGGACCGGACCCGCTCAGCGGTCGTCACCGTCCGGGCCGGCACCCAGCTCGACGCCACGGCCGCCCAGACCCGGGTCTTCCTCGCGCACCTCACGGACGCCCGGGCCTTCGACTGGACGGCGGCGGGTTCGACCACGGCGCAGCGGGCCGAGCTGGAGGCGGCGGTCTACACCGCCCGCCGCTCCGGCTACTGCATCGCCTCCCAGTCCGGCGGCGTGTTCACCGCCGCGGCACCGGTGTTCGACGAGTACGGCATCGCCGCGACCGTCGGGCTCCTCGGCGCCGACCCCCAGGCGGACCTCACGCCGGACTCCCCCATCATCCGCGCACTCCTGCGCACGACGACCGTGTTGAGCAACGAGCTCCGCGGCAGACCGGACGGACCGACCGATGACCATTCCGAGCTATGACCAGCTCGCAGCAGCCACCCCGCCCGGATCCAGTTGGGCGGTCTTCGGCCCGGGCGACGAACTCGGCACCGTCAACTTCCTGACCGCCGAACGCGTCGCCGCCGCAGCAGCCCTCGTCAGGACCGGCCGGCGGTTCGGCCTCGACCACGCGATCACCGCCTTCGAGCCCTACCCGACCGGCACCCGCCGGGCACTGGAACACCATGTGTTCTCGAACAACCCCTCGCACCGCGACGACTACCTCGACTCCTTCTACCTGCAGTCGTCGTCGCAGATCGACGCGCTCCGCCACATCGGCCACCCGGAGCACGGCTTCTACAACGGGCTGAGCACGGCGGCGAACGACGCCTCGTCGAACCGGCTCGGTGTGCACACCTGGGCCGACGCCGGTATCGCCGGCCGCGGGGTCCTGCTCGACGTACCGCGCTACTTCGCGGCGGTCGGCGAGCCGTACGACCCGTCGTCCACGATCCCGATCGACGCTCCGCTCCTCGACGCGATCGCCGAACACCAGGGCGTGACCTGGCGAGGCGGCGAGCTGCTGCTCCTCCGGACCGCCTGGGCCGAGCAGTACCTCGCGAAGACGCCCGCCGAGCGCCTGGCGACCCCGTGGCGGCAGTCGCCCGGGCTGGCGCAGCGCGAATCCGTGCTCCGGTGGTTGTGGGATCACGAGATCGCCCTCGTCGCAGCCGACAACCTCGCCGTCGAGGCGGATCCGGTCGTCGACAGCGACTTCCGATCGCCGGACGACCGGCCGCCGGAGCGCGGGGTCGACCACAGCGGGATGCTCCACCGGCCGCTCATCGCCCTGCTGGGCATGGCACTCGGTGAGCTGTGGCGGTTGGACGAGCTCGCCGAGGACTGCGCGGCCGACGGCGTCTACGAGTGCTTCGTCACCTGCAAGCCGCTCTACGTGCCGGGCGGTGTCGGCTCGCCGCCGAACGCGATCGCCTTCAAGTAAAGCTCGCGTGCTTCAGGAGGAAGCACTCACGCCATACAGGGAGCCCATTCCTGGTTGGAGAGTTCACGCTGCTCGTCGTCCGTCTGGAGGAGCCACCCGGTCTTCGTCGCGCCGCGGTACTGGCCGCTCACGAGGTCCGCGCACCACGCGCGTCCGTCGAACGCCCACCGCACGAAGCTCGCCTCGCTGCCCTTGCGCAGGAGCGGACGTTCGCGTTCTACCTGACTCATGTGTTCCATCTCGACGGTGGCTGACATATCTCCCCACCGTATCGAGGAATGCCGTCGGTGAACAGACTCGGTGAAGCTCCTTGCGTTTCCGGGCCGGTTGGCCGAAAATGCCCGGTCGCGCCCGGAAGCAGCAGACCGCTCGGAGCTCCCGAACCGACCATCCGACCATCGGGCCCGTCGGCTCAGGGCTCAGTTCAGGAACACCCGCAGCGCCTCGTCGGTGAGCGGGCGGTCCGCGAACACGACGCGCACGGCATCGGGATCCGGGTTGCCCGCGTCGGGGCCGCGCCAGACGATCTCCAGACCGGCACGCTCTGCGGCCCGCCGGGACCCCTCGTTGTGCTCCAGGAGGAAGGCGACGACCGGCGGATCCGGCGCCGACGCCGACGCTGCAGCCCGCGCTGCCGAGATGAGCTCCTGGGCGTATCCGCGCCCCCAAGCAGCGGGCGCCAGGCGGTAGTACAGGTTCCAAGCGAGCCCACCGCGAAGACTCGGGCCGCCGATGCCGACCAGCGAACCCGTCGTGGTGTCACGCGCCACCCACACGTCGAGCCCGTTGGCCTCCCATCCGGTCTGATAGCGGTCGATCAGTTCCCGGGTCTCCGCGAGCGAGGTGTGGCGAGCGGAGGGTAGGTGCGTCCACACCGCGGGGTCGGCGTGGAGTTCGTGGAGCTCCGGCAGATCGTGCTCGGAGGGACGCGCGAGCGTCAATCGTTCCGTCAGGGTCGGCGAAGTCGCGTCGGTCATGCCGTCCATTCTGCTCTGGTCGGTGTCCACCCCGACTCGATACCCTGAGCGCATGGCCGCGAAGAATGAACCGATCTCCGCACGTGCCTGTGCGATCCTCAGTGTCGCCATCGCCGCGATCTCCATCTTCCTCGTCGCCTCGACGGCGAGGGACGGCGGATCGTGGACGTTCTCGGTGCTCGCCTGCTTCGTGCCCCTGCTGTTCGCAGCCCAGGGCATCAGGATGAGCCGCCAACCCGGCGCACGCTGGCCCACCTTCAGTCTGATCGGGTCGATCCTCGGGGCCATCCTCGGGCTCGTCTCCTTCGGTGCGTTCGCCTGGCTGCTCGTGCGCTCCTGAGCGCAGCGACGCCGCGTAGAGTCGTCCCACCGTCACCACCACCATCGAAAGAGGGCCATGCGTCTGCACGTCGAGGAACGCGGGCACGGACCCGTCCGCATCGCCCTCGTCCACGGGTTCCTGGCCGACGGCGCCGCCTGGACCGACGTCGTCGCCGCCTCCGATCCGGAGCAGTACACGTTCCTGCTCGTCGATCTGCGCGGCCACGGTGCCAGCCCTCGCGCCGATCGGGCACGCGGCGGGCGCTACGACCTCGCCTCTCTCGCGGCCGACCTCGTCGAAACGCTCCCGACCGGCCTCGACGCGATCGTGGGCCACTCGCTCGGCGGCCGGGTCCTCGCCGACATCGTGGAACCGCTCCGCCCGGCACGCGCGATCTACCTCGATCCGGGATTCGGGCTGAAACTCCCCGGCCGCGGCCTCGGGGCCCGACTGTTCTGGAGCATCCCCGGGCTGCCCTGGCTCCTGGCCTGGCTCTACGACCGCACGGACCCCGCGACAGGCCCGGCGAACGTCGCGCTCGCCGAGGCCGCCCACGCCGCGTGGGACCGGTCGATGGTCGCCGAGGTGCTGCAGGACGTCGCCGCGAACCCCGTGACGCCGGCCGCGCCGGTCGTCCCTTCGACGCTAGTGCTGTCCGACGACGCCAAGCTCGTCGTCCCGAGCAGGGACGTCCCGCGTTACGCGCAGCTGGGTTGGACGGTGACCCGGTTCCCGGCGATCCGCCACGACATGATGGGGCTCGACGGGGCACGCACCTTCGACGTCATCCAGCGCGCGCTCTGAACTGGAGGCGGGCCCTTCGACAAGCTCAGGGACCGGGCGGGGACCGGTCCGGGCTCGGATTGTGCAGAGTGCTGATTTCAGGAGGTAATTCCTGCACGATGCACATCGTGCTGCGATCAGGACGTCAGTACCGTTGCGGCAACCCGCACCGCTCCTCCCCCACCTTCAGGAGACCTCCATGGCTCGCATGGCACACGCAGACGACTTCGCCCTGTCCCGCGTCCGACCCGACGCACAAAAGCCCTGGTTCGGCATCGCCGTCCAGCGGTTCGGCCAGGTGTCGGCCCTGTCCCAGTTCCTCCTCGGCGCGACCCTCGGCTACAGCATGACCTTCGGCGAGGCCTTCCTCGCCCTCCTCCTCGGCTCGATCATCCTCGAGGTCATCATGTGCATCGTCGGCATCATCGGCCAGAAGGAGGGCCTCAACACCGCCCTCCTCGCCCGATGGACCGGCTTCGGCGAGGTGGGCGCGTCGCTCGTCGGCCTCGCGATCGGCATCAGCCTCATCGGCTGGTTCGGCATCCAGAGCGCCATCTCCGCCGAGTCGCTCGACGCCCTCCTGCCGGGCTTCATGCCGGTGTGGGCCTGGAGCCTCATCTTCGGCCTCGCGGTCACGGCCATCGTCGCCTACGGGTTCAAGGGCATGCAGTGGCTCGCGAACATCACCGTGCCGCTCTTCCTCATCCTCGTCGGCTGGTCGATCATCAGCGAACTCACGAAGCACGACTTCATGGAGCTCGTCACAGGCCCGGCCCCCGGCCCGACCATGAGCGTCTGGGCCGGCACCGGGATCGTCGCCGGCGGCCTCATCGTCGGCGCGATCATCACCGCCGACATGACCCGCTTCAACCGCTCCCGCGCCGACGTCATCAAGCAGACCGTCGTGGGCGTCTCGCTCGGCGAGTTCGTCATCGGCCTCTCGGGCGTCCTGCTCGCCCACGCCGCCGCCTCGGGCAACGTCGTCGCGATCGTCACGTCGTCGGTCGGCCTCATCGGGCTCATCATCGTCATCACGGGCACGCTGAAGATCAACGACTGGAACCTGTACTCCTCGACCCTCGGCCTGGTCAACTTCATCTCCACGGCCTTCGGCAAGAACCTCAACCGGGTGACCACGACGATCGTCCTCGGCGTCGTCGGCTCGATCCTCGCCGCCGTCGGCATCCTCGGCCAGTTCTCCGGCTTCCTCATCATCCTCGGCGTCGCGTTCCCGCCCATCGCGGGCATCATGGTCGCCGAGTACTTCATCGTGAAGCGTTGGCGCGGCGAGCTCGACGAGACCCGCGCGTCCGGTCGCCTCCCCACGACGGCGCCGCGCATCGTCCCCGCGACGATCATCATCTGGGCCGTGTCCGCGATCACCGGCTACTTCGTCACCTGGGGCATCCCCGCCGTCCTCTCCCTCATCCTCTCGATGGTGCTGTACATCGCCGCCGGGAAGCTCGGCTGGGTCCGCGGGGTCGGCGTCGCCCACACCTCGCAGATCGCAGCGGACGTGCCGACGGACAGCCCCGCCAACGCCTCCAACTGACCCACCGCGCACCCACCGCGCACGTTCCACCGCACCGACAGAAAGCGAACCCCTCATATGCACATCGGTATCGATGTCGGCGGCACCAACACCGACGCCGTGCTCATGGACGGCACCACCACCTTGGCGGCCGTGAAGCACGCGACCACACCGGACGTGACCGACGGGATCGTCCAGGCGATCGGCGAACTGCGGGGTGGCCACCACTTCGACGGTGAACAGATCACCGCGGTGATGATCGGGACGACGCACTTCATCAACGCCCTCGTGCAGGCCAAGCGCCTGGCACCGACCGCGGCGCTCCGGCTCGGCCTGCCGGCGACGCGGGCGCTCCCGCCGCTCGTCGACTGGCCGGCCGAGCTCGTCGAGGCGATCAGCGCCCGCAGCTACCTCGCGCACGGCGGCTACGAGTTCGACGGGCGCCCCATCTCCCCGATCGACCCCGACGAGTTGCGGGCCCACGCCGAGGACATGCGCGCGAACGGCATCCGCTCCGTCGCGATCTCCTCCGTCTTCAGTCCGGTCAACCACGACCTCGAGGTCGAGGCGGCACGGATCGTCGGCGAGGTCCTCGGACCCGACGTCGCCATCTCGCTCTCCCACGAGATCGGGCGGATCGGCCTCCTGGAGCGGGAGAACGCGACCATCATCAACGCGGCGCTGCGCGAACTCGCCTCGGAGATCGTCGACGGCCTCACCGCCGCCGTCCGGAAGCAGGGCATCGAGGCGCCCATCTTCCTCAGCCAGAACGACGGCACGCTCATGGATGAGGACTACGTGCGCCTCTACCCGGTCGCCACCTTCGCCTCCGGCCCGACGAACTCGATGCGCGGTGCCGCCCTGACGAGCGGCCTCGCGACGTGCGCGGTCGTCGACATCGGCGGCACTACGGCCGACATCGGCCTCCTCATCAACGGTTTCCCCCGCGAGACGGCGAACGAGGTCAAGGTCGCGGGCATCCGCACGAACTTCCGGATGCCCGACGTCCTCTCGATCGGCATCGGCGGCGGCAGCATCGTCGACGAGGAGTCGGCCGAGGTCGGGCCGGCGTCCGTGGGCTACAAGCTCATGACGGAGGCCCTCGTCTTCGGCGGTGACACCCTCACGGCGACCGACATCGCGGTGGCCGCCGGTCGCGCCTCCATCGGCGACGCCTCGAAGGTCGCGCACCTCGATCCCGACTTCGTCGAGCGCGTGCTCGCCCGCATCGGTGAGCGCATCGCCGAGGCCGTGGACCGCATGCGGACCTCCCCCGAGCCCATCCCCGTGGTTGCGGTCGGCGGCGGGTCGATCCTGCTGTCCGACGAACTCCCCATCTTCGGCGCCGTCCACCGGCCCGACAACTACGCCGTGGCCAATGCCATCGGTGCTTCCATCGCGCAGGTCGGCGGCGAGATCGACAAGGTCTACGCCATCGAGCCCGGTCGGCGCGAGGAGGCGATCGCCGAGGTCCGTACCGAGGCGATCGATAAGGCGATCGCGGCCGGCGCCTCCCCCGCGTCGGTCGCGATCGTCGATTTCGACGAGGTCCCCATCCCGTACTTGCCGGGCAACGCGACCCGGATCCGCGTGAAGGCCGTCGGCGACCTCGACATGGGAGGCCTCCGATGAGCTGGACGATCACCCCCGAGCTCATCCCCGGCCTCGCCCGTGGGGCGGCCGTCCTCGGCACCGGTGGCGGCGGCGACCCGTACATCGGCGCCCTGCTCGCCGCCCAAGCCCTGCGCGAGCACGGCGACGTCACGGTCGTGACCCTCGACGAGGTCCCCGACGACGCGCTCGTCCTCACCGTCGCGATGATGGGCGCACCGACCGTCATGGTCGAGAAGCTGCCGAGCCTCACCGAGGTGGTCGCGCCCGTCCACGCCCTGAGCGCCTCGCTCGGACGCCCCGTCACCCACGTCGCCTGCGCGGAGGTCGGCGGCGTCAACTCGACCATCCCGATCGCGGCAGCGGCCGCCCTCGGCCTCCCGCTCATCGACGCCGACGGCATGGGCCGGGCCTTCCCCGAACTGCAGATGGTGCTCCCCACCCTGTACGGGATCGACGCCTCGCCCCTGGCGTTCAGCGACGAGAAGGGCAACACCGGCGTCCTCACCACCGTCGACAACAGCTGGACGGAGCGGATCGCCCGTGTCGCCTGCGTGGAGATGGGGTGCTCGGTGATGATCTCCGGCTTCCCCATGTCCGGCGCCCAGGCCCGCGAGGCACTCGTCGCCGACTCGTTGTCGCTGTGCCGCGAGATCGGCGACGGCATCGCGGCTGCCCGCGAGGAGAAGGCCGACGCCGTCACGCGCACCGTCGAGCTGCTCGGCGGCCGCGAACTGTTCTCCGGCAAGGTCGTCGACGTCGAGCGTGCGACCACGACGGGGTTCGCCCGCGGCCGCGCGCGGATCGACGGTGCGGATGCCAGCCTGGAGCTCTCCTTCCAGAACGAGCACCTGATCGCCGCCCTGGACGGCGTCACGCTCGTGACCACCCCCGACCTCATCATGGTGCTCGAGCACGACTCCGGTGAGCCGATCACGACGGAGGGCCTGCGCTACGGCCAGCGCGTCCGGGTGATCGCCGCGCCGAGCGACGAACGCTGGCACAGTCCGGCGGCCCTCGCGATGGTCGGTCCTGGCTACTTCGGCTACGACGTGGCCTCGCACCGCTTCGACGGCACGACGGAGACCCCGGTCGACGAGGCTCCGGAGGTCGCCGCATGAGCTGGACCCTGACCGCCGCAGACCTCCCCGACCTCGCCCGCGGCGCCACGCTTCTCGGCACGGGCGGCGGCGGCGACCCGTACATCGGCATGATGCTCGTCAAGCAGGTGCTCGGCGATCGCAGCATCACGATCCTCGACCCCGACGAGCTCGACGACGACCTGTTCGTCATCCCCACCGCGCAGATGGGCGCACCGACCGTCATGGTGGAGAAGATCCCCGCGGGGTTCGAGCCGACGCTCGCCCTCCGCACGCTCGAGGAGCACCTCGGCCGCACCGCCGACGCGACCATGCCGATCGAGTGCGGTGGCATCAACTCGATGATCCCGCTGATCGTCGCCGCCGAGACCGGACTGCCGGTCGTCGACGCCGACGGCATGGGTCGGGCGTTCCCGGAGCTCTCGATGGAGACCTTCGCGGTCTACGGAGTGCACGGGTCGCCGCTGGCCATCGCCGGTGAGCGCGGCGAGCGCGTGATCATCGACACCGGCGACGACGACCGGCAGATGGAGTGGTTGGCACGGGGCATCGCCATCCGGCTCGGTGGCGTCGCCCACATCGCCGAATACGCGATGAGCGGGGCCGACGTCCGGCGCACGGCGGTGCCGAGGACCATCTCGATGGCGCTCGCCCTCGGCCGCGCGATCCGGGTCGCGCGGGAGGAGCACCGGTCGCCGTTCACCGCCATCGCCGACACGCTGTCCACGACGCTCTACTCGCACATGCGGGAGTTGTTCGTGGGGAAGGTCGCCGATGTGGAGCGCCGCACCACGGAGGGCTTCGCGAAGGGCACGGCCGTCATCTGGTCGACGGACCCGGCGAGCTCCGAACGTCTCGAGATCTCCTTCCAGAACGAGAACCTCATCGCTCGGTGGAACGGTGAGGTCGTGGCGATCGTGCCGGACCTCATCTGCATCGTCGACCACGAGACCGCGGAGCCGATCACCACGGAGGGCCTGCGCTACGGCCAACGGGTGCGGGTGCTCGGGATCTCGACGCCGGCGCTCATGCGCACCCCCGACGCCCTCCGCGCGTTCGGTCCGAGTGCCTTCGGGCTGTCGGAACCGTTCGTCCCCGTGGAGGGCGAGGCGGCTGCCGCAGAAGCGGCTGAGGCGTTCGGAGGCGGGCAGGCGGTCCGAGCCTAGGCTGGTGCCATGCCGACCACCCTCGAGCACGATCGACTCCGCGCGCTGGCGACGGGGTTCGCGATCCTGGGCTCCGGTGGCGGCGGCGCGACCACGATGCTCGAACTGGTGCTGTCCGACCCCGGCGTCTGGCCGTTCGAGCTGCACGCGGTCGACGACCTCGACCCGGCGACGCCGTGCCTCGCCCTCGGCTTCGTCGGCTCCACGCTGCTCCTCGGCGAACGGCTGCCGGGCACCGACCCGTTCGGGCGCCTGATCGGCGCCGCCGAACGCTGGCTCGGCCACCGGATCCCGGCGATCTGCTCCCTCGAAGGCGGCGGGGTCAACGGACTCACCCCGTTCGCGTTCGCCGCCGACCGCCTCATCGTCGACGCCGACCTCACCGGTCGCGCCGTGCCGTCGCTCGACCAGATGTCCTTGCTCGTCGACGAGGTCCCCGGCATCGTCGTGACCTGCGACACGGGCGGCGGGGGTGTCGCCCTCGTCGAGACGGAACGCGCCCTCGACATCGAACGGGTCGTGCGCGCCGCCATCGTGCAGGCGGGTGGGAGCGGTGGGATGGTCTACGCCGGGTTCACCGTCGGCGACCTCCGGGAGCATGCGATCGTCGGGAACGCCACCCGTGCCGTGCAGCTCGGCGCGGCGTTCCTCGGTGCCGCATCAGGCTCCCTCGATGAGCTGGCCGGCTCCATGGGTGGTCGTCTCCTCGCCGAGGGACGCGTCAGCGCGATCGAGGCCGACCGGAACGACCCGCACGTGCTCGCGTTCGCCATCGACGGCAGCGGAGGGCAGGTGCACCGGCTCGTCGCGAGGTCGGAGACGCTCGCCCTCATGACCGACGGCCGCGTCGAGGCCGCCGCGCCGGACCTCATCGTCGTCCTCGACACCGTCTCCCGGGACATCCTCGAGGTCCCCGCGATCTCGATGGCCAGGCAGGTCGCCGTCATCCGCATCGACGGCCCCGACTGGTGGTCGAGGACGCCGGAGCGGCTCCGTCGGGTGCTCCCCTCGGCCTACGGCCTGGACGAACTCGACGAGGTCCACACCGACGACAGGGTCCCGGTATGAGCGATCGCCTGCAGTCGGGCGCCCTCCTCGCGCACCCCGACAACGGCGGCGTGCGGCTCGTCGCCGGCCCGGCCGACGCCAACTGGGCCGGTGTGGTCGTCGAGACGGAGGAGGCTGCTCTCCCCGACGACGACGCCGGCCGACTCGCCGTGCTGACCGGCGTCCCACCCACGCGCCCCTGGCAGCAGGACGCGCTCGTGCGTCGGATCAGGGACCGCGGGTACCGGGCACTCGCGATGCAGCAGGCAGACGGTTTCGGCGCGGGCACGCGCGCCCTCGCCGACCGCCTCGGGTTCACGCTCCTACACGTCGACCGGCCGATGCTGCTCGCGAAGGCGTGCTGGCAGCTGGTCGAGGCACGCGACTCGTTGACGCTCGGCTACGTGCGGAAGGTGGCGCAGTCCATCGAGTACCACGCCGAAGGCCTCCCGGACCTGCTGCGGCACCTCTCGTCCAGCGTCGGCCACGGCATCGCGCTCATCGACAGCGAGGGCGTGCTGCTCGAGGCGGGCGGGCGGCTGACGCCGGAGGTGCACGCCGCGATCGACTTCTCCCCCTGGACGGACCTGACCCGCGCCGGGACGGGCACTGCGGCATCCGTCCGGGTCGACAGCCCCAGCCGCGAGGGGCTCCGGCTCGCGTTCTTCGGCGACGGGCTCGACGAACGGCAGGTGAGCGCACTCGCGGTCGCGGCCGAGGTCGCCATGCCCGCCGTCGCCGCCAGGATCCTCATCGACGAGGTCGCGGAGGTCAGCGACGCCTCGGTGTCCTCCGGTGTCCTCCGCGACTTCGTCGACCTGCGCGGCCGGCCCGATCCGGACGTCGAGCGGCGCATGCTCGAACGCGGCTGGCGGACCACCGGGTACCACCTCGCGTTCCGGACGGTCGGGCGGAGCCGGGTCGACGCCCTCCAACTCCTCCGGTTCGTGACGAGCGCGCTCGGTCGGATCGCCGCCGACTCCCACGCGACGACCAGCGGCCGAGGGGTGAGCGGGTGGCTCACCTTCAGGGAGCCTCCGCCGCCGTCCCAGGTCGAGCGGTACGTCGGCGCCCTGCGCGAGCTGCACGTCGAGGCGCGCCGGTCGTTCAATGTGGCGACCGCCATCGGTTCACTGGCGAGCGGTTCGGCGGGACTCACCTCGTCACTCAGCGAGGCGGCGGACGCGGTCCGGATCGCGGTGAACCGGTCGACGACGGGGTGGTTCGTGCGGGTCGACGGCCTCGGCCTCGAGCAACTCCTCCTCGCCTGGACCGGCAACGACATCTTCGTGCCGGCCGCGCGTTCGTTGCTCGCGCCCCTGCAGGCCGGGCAGGGCGAGCTGTTGACGACGCTGTCCGCCTACCTCGACCACGAGTCGGCGGTCGGGCCGACGGCCGCCGCGCTCGGGCTCCACCGCAACACCGTCGCCACGCGGATCACCCGGGCGCAGGAGCTCCTCGGCGTCGACATGGCCGACCCGGAGGTGCGCCTCGCGCTGCACCTCGCCTGCCGCGCGGTGCGCTGAGCGTGGTTCACTGAGCCACCTTGGTCCCCGAGCCATCCTGGTCACTGAGCCACCCTGGACACTGAGCTTGTCGAAGTGCCGCCCTTCGACAAGCTCAGGGACCGGAAACTGCTCGCGACACCGACACTGGTCACTGAGCCTGTCGAAGTGCACACGGACAACGCCGCCCTTCGACAAGCTCAGGGACCGGAACGGGAACTCAGGGACCGGAACGGGAACTCAGGGACCGGGCGCGCGCCCTCCTCAGACCGCCGTCGCGGTGAACTGCATCCGCGGGTTCGCGTAGAACTCCTGCGCCTCGACGAGCTGCAGCTCGCGCTGGCCCGAGCGGTACGTCAGCTCGACCAGGTCGAACACACTCGACGCCGTCCGCTCCAGCGCCAGCTTCGCGTCGCGCGTCTCGCCGTAATGCGCGGCGAACAGCGCCGCCGTGACGTCGCCCGAACCGTTCGCCTTGAACGGGAGCAACGGGGTCTGCACGATCCACCGGCCGGCGTCGTCGACGACGAGCATCTCGATGGTCTCCGGGTCGCGGTCGGGTCGCTCGACGCTCGTCACCAGGACCACCGACGGGCCCATCGCGCGGGCCAGCTCGACGGACGCCAGCGTCGACTCCAGCGAGCCGGGCTCGGTACCCGTGAGGAAGCCGAGCTCGAACTGGTTCGGCGTGATGATGTCGGCGTTCGGGACGACGCGGTCGCGCAGGAGGACGGGGATATCCGGGGCCACGAAGCAACCGGACTTCGCGTTGCCCATGACCGGGTCGCACGCGTACAGGGCGTCGGGGTTCGCCGCCTTGACCCGCTGCACCGCGTCGACGATGACGTCGCCGATGCCGACGCCGCCCTGGTACCCAGAGAGCACCACGTCGATCTGCGGGAACGCGCCGCGCTCCTCGACACCGGTGATGACCTCGCCCACCTGCTCCGGCGAGATGAGCGGGCCGCGCCACGCGCCGTAGCCGGTGTGGTTCGAGAAGTTCACGGTGTTCACCGGGATCACCTCGACGCCGATGCGCTGGAGGGGGAACACGGCTGCGGAGTTGCCGACGTGCCCGTAGGCCACGGCGGACTGGATGCTGAGGATCTTCACGATGTCGCAATCACGATGGGGAGGCCGCCGCGGACACTGCGTTCGTGGCGGGCATGGACGGTGCCTGCAAGGACTCAACGATACTCTTCCGCCGCCTGCAGAACCCACGTGCCGCGTCAACCCGCGAGCGGGATCTCCCTCCCCCGCGCCTCCGCTCCTATGCTGATCGGATGACGACTCCTGACAGCACGACCACGCCGAGCGACACCACGGCGACCAAGACCGCCGCCGTCATCTACAACCCCGTGAAGGTGGACCTCGACGCGCTCCGCGAGTCGGTCGACCGCTCCGCCGCCGACGCGGGCTGGGGCGAGTCGCTCTGGTTCGAGACGAGCGTCGACGACGTCGGCCAGGGCGTCACCGCCGAGGCGATCGCCGCGAAGGTCGACCTCGTCATCGCGGCCGGCGGCGACGGCACGGTCCGTGCGGTCTCCGAGGCGCTGCGCGGCAGCGGCATCCCCCTTGCACTCCTGCCCTCGGGCACCGGCAACCTGCTCGCCCGCAACCTCGACCTCACGCTCAACGACCTGCCCGGTTCCGTCATCACCGCGTTCACCGGTGACGACAAGCCGATCGACCTCGGCGTGATCGACATCGAGCGCGCCGACCACTCGCGCGACCGCCACGTGTTCGTCGTCATGGCCGGTATGGGCATCGACGCGAAGATGATCAAGAACACCGACGACGACCTCAAGGCCAAGGCCGGCTGGGCCGCCTACGTCGACGCGATCGTGAAGTCGCTGCGCGACCCGGACGAACTGCACCTGCGCTTCCGCATCGACGACGAGCCGCAGATCCGCGCGACCGTGCACACGGTCATCATCGGCAACTGCGGTTCGCTGCCGGCCAACATCCTGCTGCTGCCGGACGCGGTCGTCGACGACGGCCTCTTCGACCTCATGTTCATGCGCCCCGGCGGGGTCCTCGGCTGGATCCGCATCTGGGCGAAGGTCGCCTGGGTGAACGGGGTCCTCCGCCGGACCAAGACCGGCCGGGCCCTCGCCGGCAAGCAGAAGGACGACGGCGAGCTCCGCTACGGCACGGCGAAGCGCTTCGTCGCCCGCATGTCGAAGCCGGAGGAGATCGAGCTCGACGGCGACGGCTTCGGCAAGGCCGTCGCGATCAACACCTGGATCGAGCCGGGTGCCCTCACCGTCCGCGTTCCGGCTGCGGCCGAGTAGCGGCGAGCGGACTCGCGAGCGGGCTCACCCCCGTGGGGTGACCCGCCGGGCCCAGAGCTGCACGGGGATGAGCAGGAGGGCGAGCACGCCGCCCGCGATCGACAGCGCACCGTAACCGACGCCCGCCATCACGACGCCCGACATGACGCCCGCACCTGCGCCGGCGAGGGCGATGAGGACGTCGAGGGTGCCCTGCGTGCGTGCACGGTTGGCGGGCACGGTGTGGTCGACGACCAGCGCGGTACCCGCGATGAGCCCGAAGTTCCAGCCGAGTCCGAGGAGGGCGAGCGCCAGGATGAGCAGGCCGAGCGAGTCCGCCGGCGCGAGAGCTCCCGTGACACCGGCGAGCAGGAGGGTCACGCCGGCGGCGATCGCCATCGGCGTGCGGCCGATGCGGTCGACGAGGACGCCGGTCACGAGCGACGGCAGGTACATCGCGGCGATGTGGATGCCGATCACGAGCCCGACCTCCCCCAGTCCGTGGTGGTGGGCTCGCATGTGCACGGGCGTCATCGTCATGACCGCGACCATCGCGATCTGCGTGACCACCATGACCGCGGCACCGACATAGGCGCCGACGCCGGGACGTGGGCGCGGACCCTCGGCCGGCTCGTCCTGGCCGGTCGTCGCCTCCTCCGAGACCGCGTCCAGCTGCGCGAGCTCCGCGTCCAGTCGGCGCGCGAGGAGGAACGGGTCCGGACGCAGGAGCACGAGGAACGCCGTGCCAGCAGCGAGGTACGCGACCGCGGCGAGCAGGAACGGCCCGGCGAGCGACGGGAGCCCGAGGCCGGTCGCGAACGCTCCCAATGGCTCGACGAGGTTCGGACCGGCCACGGCACCGAGCGTCGTCGACACCATGGCGACGCTGATGGCGGTCCCGCGGCGTGCCGGGGTCGCGAGGTCGGTGCCGGCGTAGCGCGCCTGGAGGTTCGTGGCGGTTCCCGCGCCGTAGACGAAGAGCGACACGAAGAGGAGCGGCACCAGGGCGGTGGTGGCGGCCACGACCACACCGATCGCGCCGACGCCGCCCGCCGCGAATCCGAGTCCGAGTCCGATCCGTCGGCCAAGGCGTTGTGTGACGCGGCCGACCAGGAACGCCGTGAGCGCCGAACCGAGGGTGAGGAGCGCGGCTGCGACACCCGCGAGGCTCGTGCTCCCGAGGACGTCCTGCACGAGCAGCGCCCCGACCGTCACTCCGGCAGCGAGGCCGGCCCCGCCGAGCACCTGGCTGATGACGACGACGGTGAGCGTCCGCCGCTGCACCCGCGCGCGTTCGGCGCCGATGCGCGCGGTCGTCGCCGCCCTGCTCGTGTCGGACTCGGCGCTGTCGGTCATGCTCCGGCCGTCAGCGGCGCGTGGAGATGCGGCCGTAGGCGTCGACCGTGACGATCAGCGACTCGACCTTCCGGTTCACGACGCGGATGATCACGACGATGAGCCAGAGCCCACCGGTGATGAGCGTCAAGATGAGGTTCCAGAACCAGCCGATGCGCTTCTGCCGTTGCAGGACCGCCTGCTGCCCCTGGACCGACGACACCGACCAGCCTCGGGCCGCGTAGCGGGCGACCTCGGCGTTGAGCACGGCGGTGAGCTGCTCCATCGGGAGCGGAGTGGAGGAGGACATGCATCGAATCTACTCTCCGCGGGCCGCCGGGTCCTCGGTCCCTGAGCCTGTCGAAGGGCGCCCCGGCTCCCCGCCCACCGATCCCAACACCGCCGGTCCCTGAGCTTGTCGAAGGGCGCTCTACGATCGATGTATGCGCATCCGTCTCGCCGAACCCGCCGACCTGCCTGGCGTCCTCGCCATCCACTCCGACGCCGTCGCGAACGGTGTCGCCATCTGGACCGAGGTCGCACCCGACCTCGCCGAGCGTGAGGCGTGGCTCGCCCGCCATCAGGAGCCCGGTCGGGTCGCGCTCGTCGCCGTCGCCGACGGCCCCGACGACGGACTCCCCGAGGGCGGCGTCCTCGCCTACGCGAGCTACGGTCCGTACGCGACGAAGGAGGGCTACCGTCACACCGTCGAGAACTCCGTCTACGTGCACCCCGACGCGCAGGGACGCGGTCTGGGCAAGGCGCTCCTCGTCGAACTGCTCGACCGCGCGACCGCCGACGGGCACCACGTCATGCTCGCGCTCGTCGAGGCCGGCAACACGGCGTCGATCGCCCTGCACACGAAGCTCGGCTTCGAGCAGGTCGGCCTCCTGCCGGAGGTCGGGACGAAGTTCGGTCGCTGGCTAGACCTCGCCATCCTCCGGCGCCCGCTCGCCTGAGCAGGAGCTACGAACCCGAACCGGCCATCACGACCCGGACCACCGCACCCGCACCGAGGTCCACCGTGTGCGGGTCGGACGCGCCGGCCAGGAGGACCCGGACCGGTGTCTCGCCGAGGTTGCCGAGGATCACGACGGTCTCGCCCGCGGCATCGACGGCGGCGATCGCGATCACACCTTCCGTCGACACGGGCGAGCCGACGTCGAGACGACGACCCCCGATCACGACCGCCGAGCGTGGACGTCCGCTGAGTTCCGCGATCCACCCGAGCGCCCGACCGGCGGCCGTGACCGTGCCGTCTGCGGCGACGAGTCCGCGCGGCCCGGTGGCCTCGAAGTAGGACAGCGACTCGACGCCGGGGACGGCCAGCGCGGCGACACTCGCGACCACCCACGCGCCGAGGGCCTCCGCCGACTGCCGGTCGTCGGTGGCGCCCGGCACCAGCTCCGCGCCGAACCCCGCGCGGAGGTCCGGGTCGGCCGTGGCTCCCGCGCCCGCCCTCGTGGTGGCGACCGCGTTGTAGCGGGCGCCCAGCGTCACGGGGCCGACGTGCAGCGGCCGGCCGTCGGCGATCCGGACGGCGTCGGCCACGACGACGGCCTGCATGTCGAGTGACTCGACCAGCTGGTGGCCCGCGCGGTCGTGCATGAACGGCGTGACGCTGAAGCCCACCGGGCCGGTCCAACGGTCGAGGCGCGCGTGGTTGCGGTTGAGCTCGGTGAAGTGCGCCCGCGTGCCGCCGACGAGCACGGGCGACGGTGTCTCGGCATCCGTCCACAGGCGCCGCAGGAGGTCGCCGAGCGCGGTCAGCAGGGCGCTCTCCGAGAGATGGGTCCGGCGGTGGAACACCCCGACGCGCACGACGGGGACGCCCGCGTCGCGGAGCCGCCGCAGGACCGGCTCGGCCTCGTCACCGGTGCCGAGCACGAGTCGCAGGTCGAGGGCTCGGGTGCCGGCCTGCCGGACCGCGCGGTCGAGGATGGCCGGCCAGTCCACGACCGCCGGGTCGATCTCGACGAGGAGCTCGGTGATCGCGTCGGGGACCGACGCGCCCGACCGTCCGCCGTCGGGGTCGCTCGACACCGAGGTCGAGATCGTGGGGACGAGGCTGTCGAGCGGCGCACCGACCCGTGCTTCGACCGGCTCGGCGGCCGGGCGCTCGAGGTCCGTCTCGGGCAGGACGGTCACGGCGAGCGGCGTGGCCAGGGGGGCGGCGGGTTCGACACCGTCGGCGCGCGCACAGGAGAGCTCGACGGACTGCTCCACGACGTCGCCGACCGCCAGCGCGACCGGGAACGGCAGCGAGAGCGGCGTCGAATACGTCTTGAACGAGGCGTCGGTCCAGTTCCGCTGGTCCTCCATCTCGAAGACGTCACCGGCGAAGCGGGCGGTGGTCGTGATCCGGTCGCCGGTCCAGGTGAGGGACTCGATGCGGATCGCCGGCTGGTGTGGCGCGATGTGCTCCGGCAGGCGGGTCGTCGTCGTGGATCCCTCGGGGTGGCCGACGACGAGCTCGGTGCCCGCGAGCGCCGGGGCCTGCAGCACGATGAGCCCGATGCGCGCACGTCGGAACGCCGCCGTCACCTCGGCCCGGACGGCCACCCGGAGGGTCGACGCGCCGAGGTCGATCGACAGCGACCAGGCGACCGTCTCGCCGTCGTCGCCGACCCTGCCGCGCAGCTGCAGGCCGCTGGTCGTCTGGTCGACGGCGTCCACGATGACGGGCAGCGTGTTCCAGTCCTGGTCGCGGACGACGAAGCGGATGCTGCGCAGCACCGTCTCGCCGTCGAAGGCGATGTCGTCGAGGTCCGAGCCGCGGAGCGACAGCGACCAGGGCCCTCGCGTCACGGCACGGGCGGCGCGTTCCTGCTCGAGGAGCAGGTCCGGTGCGACGCGGAAGGTGGTTCCGAAGCGCGAGGTCATCGTCGGCTCAGAGGCTCGTCATGCCGCCGTCGACCCGGAAGGTCGCTCCGGTGGCGAAACTCGACTCGTCGCTCGCGAGGTAGACCATGATGCCCTCGACGTCTTCGGCCCGGCCGGGTCGACCGAGCGGGATGCGTCCGACGATCGCGGCGCGCGACTCCGGGTCGTCCGAGATCGCGGTGACGAGTGGGGTCTCCGTGTAGCCGGGGACGACGGTGTTCACGCGGATGCCCTGGTCGGCGTAGGCCGCGGCGACGGTGCGCCCGAGGCCGTGGATGCCGGCCTTCGTGGAGCTGTAGGCGGTGAAGTCGGCGCCCTCGCCGTTGAGCCCGGTCGGGCTGCCGGTGAGGATGATCGAGCCGCCCTTGCCGAGCATCGCCCGGACGGCGTGCTTGGTGGTGAGGAAGGTGCCCGTGAGGTTGATGTCGACGGTGCGCCGCCACACCTCGAGGTCGAGGTCGGCGATTCTCGCGTCCTGACCGAAGAGCTGCACGCCGGCGTTGGCGACGACGACGTCCGGTGTCTTGCCCGTCGCGTCCATCACGGCGAAGGCGGCTTCGACACTCGCCTCGTCGGCGATGTCGAGACGCACGGCCATGGCCGACGGGAAAGGTGCGGCGGCCTCCCGCGCGGCCTGGATGTCGCGGTCGGAGAAGATCACGACGGCGTCCTCGCGCGCGAAGCGTTCGGCGACCGAACGGCCGATCCCCGATCCGGCGCCCGTCACGAGCGCGGTCTTTCCTGCAAGTCGTCCAGTCATCGTCGCCTGTCTCTCGTGCGGTGCTGCGGGGGTGGTGTCTCGGGTGTCGCAGTGGGTGTCAGAGGTGGTGTGTCGGGTCGTCTGCAGCCTATCCGGCACAACCGGTTGACCGCATGTGCTGAGCCCTGTCCCGTCCGGTTCCCTTTCTCAGGACATGCCCGGCGCGCCGTCCGCCGGAGTGACCGACGCGCCGCAGGAGTCCTGAGAAAGGGAACGAGAAGGGGGTGAGGTGGAGCCGGGGCCTAGCGCTCGATCTTGTCGAGGTGCAGCATGGCGGCGAGGTTCTTGTCGAGCTCGTCGTCCTGGAAGACCTTCTTCCAGTCGTCCTTGATGATGGCGCTGCGACCGTAGTCCATCGCGATGAGGCACGCGTCGGAGAACGGGTTGTCGCCCTTGAGCGAGTTCGCGAGCGCGACCTGCGTGTGGCCGAGGAGGATCGCCCGAGCGGCCGGCTCCGGCACGCCCATCGTGTTCACGGCCTCGTCGAGCGACTCCTTGAGCAGCGCGCCGATCATGCAGGCGATGGTCTCGACGAGGGTCGGCTCGAGCTGCGCGAGCTGCTTGACCGTGACCCAGTGGACCTCGCCGACAGGGGCGAAGATCGCCCGGACGACGGCCTCGACCTGCGCCTGCTTGGCGGCGTCGTCGGACTCGATCGCTGCGATGGCGTCCTGCAGGGCCGCGATGCCACCGAAGGTGTCCGCGTACTCCTCGGGCGTGTGGCGCTCGACGAAGACCGAGGGGTGGCAGGGGTGCGTGACGGCCTGGATGACGTCGTCACGACGGGTGAGCAGCCCCGCGTAGGCGGCGGCCGGGTCGAGCGTGAGGAGCACGGCGCCCGACTTCATGAGCGGGACGACGCCAGCGGAAACGGCCTTGAGGGCCAGGTCGGGGACGGCGAGGATGACGACGTCGGCGTCGGTGACGGCCGCGTCGGTCTCGGTGAGCTCGCGACCGGCTTCGGTCACGCGCTCCTGGCCGGCGGGCGAGACCTCGCTGTAGAAGACGGTGTGGCTGGTCTTCACGAGGTTGTTGGAGACGCGCATGCCCATCTTGCCGCCGGCGCCGATGACGGCGATGGTGAGCTGGTCCGCGACGGTGGTGGTGTCGGTCATGATCTTCCTTCTCTCAGGTACTGCAGGTTGTGTGCGGTCCACGTGCGCTCGAGCTCGATGGTCTCCGTGATGGAGTCGCCGAGCGGGAGCCAGTGTTCGATGATCTGGTTGACGCCGCGTTCGTCCGGACGGACGGCGGCGGTGAGGGCGGGGTAGTCGAGCAGGCCGGTGCCGAGCGGCGCACCCTCGAGGGTGAACCCGACCCAGCCACCCCGGCGGGTGAATGCAAAGTCCTTCACGTGGATGTTGCGCACGTGCGGGGCGGTGCGGGCGATGACGTCGCTCGGGTGTTCGAGTCGCGCGACGGTGTTGGCCGGGTCGAGGCAGATCCCGAGGTTCGGGTGGTCGACGGCGGTCACGAGGTCGACGAGCTCCTGCGACGACAACTGTTCGTAGGTCTCGAGCGCGATGGTCACGCCGGCGGCCTCGAACGCCGGGAGCACCTGGCGGAGGCGCTCGACGGCTTCGTCGTGGGTCGGACGGTCGTCGCCCGAGGTGACCATGCTGCGCAGAAGCGTCGCACCGAGCAGGGTCGCGATGTGGAGGAACCGTTCGAGGTGCGCGACCGCGATCCCCTTGGTGCCGAGTTCGAGCACCACCCCGAGCGAGCGGGCGGCCTCGGCGACCTGACGGAGTTCGTCGTCGGACATGGTCTCGATGCGTGCGTAGTCGCAGATCTGGAAGAGCCCCACGCCGGCCTCGGCCGTGCGCTCGATCATGCCGATGACGCTCAGGCGCTCGGGGGCGAGTTCCGAGCCCTCCCAGAAGAAGGTGTACGTGCCGAAGCCGATCATGCGCGGGCCGCCTCGTCGAGCACGGCTTCGAGCGCCGCGACGTCGTGGGCGAAGCGTCCGAGGAACACGCCGTCGACGTCGTCGCCGAGTGCGGTGAGCAGGCCCGGTCCGGCGCTGCCGCCGTAGATCACCGAACTGCCCGCGCGGTCACCGCGACCGGCCATCGCCGTCCGGAGGATCGCACCCACGGCTCGGACGTACGCGGGCTCCGCCGGTTCCGCCGCGCCGATCGCCCACACGGGCTCGTACGCCACGATGACCGGGCCGGCGACGGCGTCCGCGAGCGCGGAGTCGAGCTGACGCAGGCACTCCGCCGCGGCGTCCTCGGGCGCCATCCGCTCCCGCTCACCGATGCAGAGCACGGGCGAGATGCCGTTGCGGAGGGCGGCTGCGGTCTTCTCGGCGACGACCTCGTCGGTCTCGCCGAAGAGCGACCGGCGCTCCGCGTGGCCGACCTCGACCACGGTCACACCGACCTCGGCGAGCTCCGGCCCGCCGACCTCACCCGTGAAGGCGCCGCGGTCGGCGCTCGCGAGGTCCTGCGCACCGACGAGCACGCCCGTCCCCGCCAGCGCCGCCACCGAGGCGGCGATCGAGAGGTAGCCGGGGATGACGAACAACCGCACCCGACCGTCGACGACGGCCTCGTGCCGGCGGGCGAGGGCGCCCACCTGCTCGATCCAGTCGAGGGTCTGCGCGTGGCCGAAGTACATCTTCAGGCTCACACCGACCACGCGGGGCGCGGTCGACGTGCTCGCGGTCGACGGGGAGGCGGTCATCAGCAGGAGCCCGTCGCCTCGTACTCGCCGATGACAGCGACCTTCTCGGCGCTCGCGCTGGACTCGTCGAAGCGGTACGTCAGCCACTCGCGCACCAGGCGGCGGGCGAGCTCGATGCCGATGACGCGCTGGCCCATGGTGAGCACCTGGGCGTTGTTGCTCAGCACGCCGCGCTCGACGGAGAAGCTGTCGTGGGCGGTGACGGCACGGATGCCGGGCACCTTGTTGGCGGCGATGGCGACGCCGAGGCCGGTGCCGCAGAAGAGCAGCGCACGGTCGGCCTGCCCGGAAGCGACGAGCTCGGCGGCGGCGATGGCGACGCGCGGGTAGGCGGTGTGGCCGTCGGCGTCGACCCCCACGTCGACGAGCGAGGCGACGCCGTCGTGCTGTTCGAGGTCGCGCTTGACGATCTCCTTGTAGTCGAACCCGGCGTCATCCGAGCCGATGACGATGCGCAACTGGTCGGTCATGCGGGTACTCCTTCTGCGGTGGTGCTGGTGGATGCGGCGGACCCCAGGACGGGGACGATCGCCTGGACGATGAGGCCGAACGAGTATGCACCCGCGTCGACGGTGCCGAGGCTCTTCTCGGCGTGCGGACGGGCGCGGCCCATCTTCGGCAGGAGGTCGGCGGTCTCCGCGGCGGCCGTGGAGGCGGCAGCGGCAGCGGTCGTCCACGCGGTGAGGAGATCGGCCCCGTCGGCGATCGAGGCGCTGAGCGTCGTCGTGAACGGCACGAGGGCGTCGACCATCGTCTTCTGCCCCACTTCGGCCTTGCCGAACGACATGATGCCGTCGACGGCGGCCTGCACGCCGGCCGCGACGTCGCTGCGGGAGGGAGCGGTCTCGTCGCCGAGGGACGTGCCGACCGAGCGGAGCGCGAGACCCCAGAGGGCTCCCGAGGTGCCGCCGGCGCGGTCGGCCCAGGCGTCGCCGGCGAGGTGGAGGACGGTGCGGGCACCGGCTCCGGCGTCGGCGGCCGCGTGAGCCGCGGCGACGGCGGCGCGGGCGCCCCGCTGCATGCCGATGCCGTGGTCGCCGTCGCCGGCCACCGCGTCGATCCGGCCGAGTTCCTCGACGTTCGTCTCGATCACCTCGACGAGGGCGTCGAGGGCGGCGACGACGGTCGTGGCGGTTTCGCGTGAGGCCGGGGTGGACGCCGGGATCGCTGCGGCGACCTCGGCGACGAGCTCCGAGGGGTCGAGCTGCTCGGCCGCCGCGACGACGCCCTTGCGGTACGCGGGCGTGTCGGCGCCGGCCGCCCAGAAGGCCTCGAGCTCCTCGTCTAACCAGAACAGGGTGAGGGAGACGCCCGCCATGTCGAAGCTCGTGACGAGCTCGCCGACCTCGGGGTCGACGATCTCGATGCCCGCGGCCTCCAGCTGCGTGGCGACCGCACGGTAGACGACGAACAGCTCCTCGTACTTCACGGAACCGAGTCCGTTGAGGATGACGCCGACGCGCGCGCCTGCGGCCTCGGTCACACCCTCGGGCAGTTCCGCGAGGAGGGAGGACACGAGCAGCGTCGCGAGTCCGTCGGCCGTCGGCACGTCGGTCTCGTCGATGCCGGGCTCGCCGTGGATGCCCATCCCGACCGCCATGCGGCCCTCGGGTACGGAGAAGAGCGGCTCGGTCGCGCCCGGCAAGGTGCAGCCGCTGAAGGCGACGCCGAAGGACCGGGTGCGCTCGTTCGCGTGGGTGGCGACGCGGACGACCTCGTCGAGGTCGTAGCCGGCCTCGGCCGCGGCGGCAGCCGACTTGAACACGGTGAGGTCGCCGGCGATCCCGCGACGCTTGTGCTGCTCGGTGAGCGGCGCGCTCGAGATGTCGTCGGTGACGGCGACGCTGCGGGTGGGGATCCCCGCCGCGTTCAGGGCGTCCTGCGCCTGGGTGAAGTGGAGGACATCGCCGGCGTAGTTGCCGTAGCTGAGCAGCACGCCGCCGCCGCGTTCGGCGGCCTTCGCGACCGACTCGACCTGGTGCGCGGATGGCGAGGCGAACAGGTTGCCCATCGCCGCACCGTGCGCGAGGCCCTGGCCGACGATGCCGCCGAAAGCCGGGTAGTGCCCGGAGCCGCCGCCGATGACGACCGCGACGGTGCCCTCGGGGGTGCGGGTGCTCCGCACGACCCCGCCGGTCACGCGCCGGACCTGGTGACGGTTCGCCGCGACGAAGCCGTCGATCATCTCGTCGGCGAAGTCCGCCGGGTCGTTGAAGAGGCGGGTCATCGGGTCTGACCGGTCAGGTCGTCGTGCGAGACCCGCAGCTCCTTCGAGCTGCGCTGCTTCGACAGGATCACCATGAGCGTCGCGGAGATCATCATGAAACCGCCGACGATGAACATCGGGACGACGTACTGCGGGGTGTCGCCGACCTTCGTGAGGTCCGCGACGGCACCGGTGATGTACGGCGCGGAGAAGCCGGCGAGGTTGCCGACGGTGTTGATGAGCGCGATACCGGCGGCGGCTGCAGCACCCGTCAGGAACTGCGTGGGCAGCGTCCAGAAGTTGGGCAGCGCGGCGAAGATCGCCATGGCGGTGACCGCGATGATCGCGATCGTGAGGGCGGGCGAGTTCGCGAAGAGGGCAAGCGGGATGCTCACGGCGCCGACGATCGCGGGGATCACGATGTGCCAGGTCTTCAGGCCACGACGCGTCGCGTCACGCGACCAGAAGTACAGGGCGATGGCGGCCGGCACGTACGGGATCGCCGTGATGAGGCCCTTCTGCATGACGTTGAACTCGACGCCGAAGCTCGCCTGGAAGCCCTCGATGATCGTGGGCAGGAAGAAGCCGAGTGCGTAGAGACCGTAGATGAAGCCGAAGTAGATGAAGGCGAGCATCCAGACGCGGCCGCTCGTGAAGGCGTGCTTGAGGCTGACGTGGCCCTGCTTCTGCTCCGTGGTCGCCTTCTCGTGGGCGAGGGCGGCCGTGAGCCAGACCTGCTCCTCGGTGGTCAGCCACTTGGCGTCGGCCGGGCGGTCCTTCAGGTAGAACCAGGCGATGACACCGATCAGGATGGCCGGGAGACCGACGCCGAGGAACATGAACCGCCAGCCCTCGAGGCCGAAGAAGACGCCGTGCTGGCCGATGAGCCACCCGGCGAGCGGGGCACCGATGACGGTGGTGAGCGGCTGCGCCAGGTAGAAGAGCGCGAGGATCTTGCTGCGGTGCTTGGCCGGGACCCAGAGGCTCAGGAAGAGGATGGCGCCCGGGAAGAAGCCTGCCTCGGCGACACCGAGCACGAAGCGCAGGATGGCGAGCTGCTCGAAGTTGGCGACCCAGGTGAACAGGACCGCGACGATGCCCCAGGTGACCATGATGCGCGCGAGCCAGCGGCGTGCACCGAACTTGTTGAGCGCGAGGTTGCTCGGCACCTCCAAGAGGATGTAGCCGATGAAGAACACGCCGGACGCGAAGCCGAACTGGGCGGCGGAGAGCGCGAGGTCGTCGTTCATGCCGTTGGGGGCGGCGAAGCCGATCGCAGTGCGGTCCAGGTAGTTGATGAAGAACATCAGCGCCACGAACGGCACGAGGCGGATCGAGACCTTCCGGATGGCTGATCGCTCGACAGCCGGATTGGCCGCGGGGGCGGTGGTGTCCACTATGACTCCTCGTCTGGGCGGCATCGATGCCGCGGGCAGGGCGTGGTCCGGTCCGGACCGGAATGAACGATACATCAACCGGTTGACCAATTCAACCGCCCTTCGACAGGCTCGGGGACCGAGGTGGTCCCGGCACCCTCCCGGTCCCTGAGCGCCCCTCCCGGTCCCTGAGCTTGTCGAAGGGCCGCGATACAGTGAACCCATGCCTGCGTTCCCGGATCGGCCGACCGACGACATCTCGTCCAGCCTCGGTCCCGTCGCCGTCGGATCCGCGGTCTCGGCCGTCGCGAAACGGCTCCTCGACCACTTCACGAGCGGCGACATCGCGCCGGGAACCCGCCTTCCTCCGGAGCGTCAGCTCGCCGCGTCGCTCGGCATCGGACGTTCAGCCGTGCGGGAGGCGCTCGCGGCCCTCGAGATCCTCGGCGTCGTCGACGTCCGCCCCGGGAGCGGCACCTACCTGCGCGGGAGCGTGTCCGAGCTCCTCCCCGAGACCCTCAGCTGGGGCCTCATGCTCGGCGAGCCGCGCACCCGCGAACTCATCGAGGTGCGCGGGCAGCTCGAGGTGTTCGCCGCCGGGCTCGCCGCGACCCGCATGGACGACATGGCCCGCAACCGGCTGCGCAACCACCTCACCGCCATGCGCGAGGCCGGCGCGAACCGTACGAAGTTCATCGAGGCCGACCTCAAGTTCCACCTCGAACTCGCCGCCGCCACCGGGAACCGTGTGCTGTCGGACCTCCTGCAGAGCATCCGGTCCCTGCTGCGCATCTGGGTGGAGCGCGGCATCCACGAGGACGTCGACGCGCGGCTCGCCTTCGAGGAACACGAGGCCGTCTACGAAGCGATCATGTCGGGCGACCCGGCCGCCGCGACGGCCGCGATGCAGCACCACATGGACACCGCGACCGAGCGACTGAACCGGACGCTCACGGCGTAGCCCTTCGACAGACTCACGGACCGGACTGGCTCCGCGGCAAATCCCCGGTCCCTGAGCTTGTCGAAGGGCGGTCAGGCGCGGATAGCCTCCACAACCGCGGCGACGGCGACGTCCACCGCGGCCGCACGCCCCTCGGCATCCTCCCGCTCGGAGTCGTGCACGAAGGCCGTCACGCCGCGGCGGGCACCGCAGAAGTCGACGATGCCGTGCTCGATCTGCGTCCGCATCGCCTGCTCGTACCCGTGGCGGTCGTAGACGCCCGCATCGTCGCCGGCGACCGGCACGAGATGGATCCGCAGCCGGTCGAGCTGCCGCACGATCCTGCCGTCGGCGTCGAGGCCGAACGCCCATCCGTTGACGAACACGCGGTCGAACCAGCCCTTGAGGAGGGCGGGCATCGACCACCAGTACACGGGGAACACGAGCACGAGGTCGGTGGCCCGGTCGAGCCGCTCCTGTTCGCGGGCGACGTCGGGCGTGTAGTCGCCAGCCACCCGGTACGTGTGCCGGTCGCTTAGCGTGTACCGCGGGTCGAAGCCCTCGGCCGACAGGTTCGCAAGCTCGGAGGTGTCGGCGTCGAGCGCGGCCACCAACCGTTCGGCGAGGTGCTGCACGAGGGAGTCGGGGTCGGGATGGGCGGTCACGATGAGCGTCGGCACACTCCATCATCGCCTGGATGGGGACGGCTCGCGAGCCGCACCTGCCGTCGCAGCACCGGCCACGAAGTGTAGTCGCGCTACGGTCGCGTAGCCAGAGTTGCACGAAGAACCTCCGCGCTTTCTACCCTGGGAACACGTGCCTTCGACCCGGACCCCGTCGGACCGTGCGTGTGTGTTCGGCTACCCGTCGACGACTTCATCGGGGTTCGAGGGGATGAACACGACCATGGGGACACTCGTCTACGGGATCTCGAGCGCTCAGGTGCCGATCCCGGACCCGGAACTCGCGCAGGTGAAGGCGATCGCGCTGATGAAACTGCGGAGGAACGAGTCCTTCGCGCTGATGATCCGCTTCGGCGACAGCGACGTGGGCCGCACCACGCTGTGGCTGCACCCCGCGATCCCGCTGCAGTTCCGGTTCGACGCCGACGACCGCAGCGAACTGGACCGCCCGCTGTTGGAGTCGCTCATGCACAAGGCCAACAGTGGGGAGCTGACGATCACCTGCTCGGCCGCGGCCCCGAGCTGATCATGGGCAGGCTCATCTACGGCTCCGAGTTCAGCATCACGATCCCGGACCGCGCGCTGCGCCACCTGCAGATCGTCACCGGCGTCAAGCTCCGCCGTGCGGAGCCGTTCTTCTTCACGTGGCGGGTGCACACGGTCGGCGAGGGGCGGGAGACCATCTGGATCCATCCGGCGCTGCCGTTGCACTTCGTCATCGACGATGCGAACGTCTCGGACGACATCAACCCCGAGTGGATCGCGCAGCTGCTCGACGCCGCGTCCTCTCCGGCCGGCCTGTTCCTGAGTCAGGAACCCGGCGCGCGAGGGACCGTGTCGGAGATGAGCTTGCCCATGTCGACCTCCGGTCGGTGTGGTCGCGAGGAACGGTACGCCGAGGGCAGCGGCACCTACGACCTCTGATCGACCCTGGCCGGGGCGCGTCAATCCGACGACTGATGCCGTGAACCCCGGGCTCGCCCTACTGTTGTCGGAATGAGCGGATGGACCTGGCAGGCGTGGATCGGACTCGTCGGCGGCACGGCGATCTTCTTCGCCGTGCTCGGGCCCATCCTGCTCGTGCAGGTGCGCCGGTACGGCCAGATGTCCCTCCCGCGGGTCCTCGGGGCGGCGGCCGTCAGCATCTACGCGGTCGCGCTCGTCGCCTACACCCTGCTCCCACTGCCCGACGAGCGCGCGAACTGCGCCACGGCCCACGGGGCACTCGAGCTCATCCCCGGGCACTCGATCGGCGACATCGCGCGGGAGACCGCGGGCTTCTCGGTCCTCAGCACGCTCACCAGCCACGCGTTCCTCCAGGTCGTCCTGAACGTCGTCCTGTTCATCCCGTTCGGCGCCATCGCCCGTCGGTACTGGAACCGCGGCCTCGGCGTCTCGATCCTGCTCGGCGCGCTCGTCTCCCTGCTCATCGAGTCGACGCAGTACACCGGCATCTGGGGGCTTTACGAGTGCGCCTACCGGGTGGCCGACGTCGACGACGTCATCACCAACACCATGGGCGCGGCGATCGGTGCCCTCATCGCACCGATCGTGCTGGGCTGGATGCCGAGCGCCCGGGCACTGCGGGCGACCCGCGACCGCGCGCGCCCGGTGACCGTCTGGCGCCGGTGGTTCGGCATGGTCCTCGACGCGGTCGCCGTGAACCTGTCGATCACGGTGCTGTCGCTGGTGTTCGTCGTCCCGCGCGTGCTGCTCACGGGCGCGACCGGGACCGCGAACGACCCGACGCTCGCGGAGGTGCTCAGTATCGGTGCGGGCACGGTCGTCCTCGTGATCGTCCTCCCGGCGCTCATCGGAAGCGGTGCCTCGATCGGTCAGCGACTCGTCTGGCTGACGCCCGAGTGGCCCGACGGCCGCGGGTCGGCCCTCCGCCGCCTCTACCGCGGGTCCATCGTCGCCCTGCCGTACATCGCCACCACGACCGCGGCGCAGACACCCGATGCCACCAGCGGCCTCGCGCAGACGATCGTCGGCGTCGTCGGCCTCCTGAGCGCGATCATCGTGACGGTCGCCGTCGTGTCGGTCCCGTTCACGCGGGCCCGACGAGGAGTCTCCTACGCGTCGGTCGGCGCGGAACTGCGCGACGCGCGCTCGCCCAAGCCGTAGCTCGCTGCCTACAGCTCGGAGCCGAGGAGCCCCGAGAGGAACGCGTGCAGTTCGTCCGCCATGTCGACCGACTCCGGCGCGAGCAGCCACTGCACCTGGAGGCCGTCCATGAGGGCGAGCGTCATGAAGGCGGCACTCGTCACGGGGAAGCCCGCACGGACCCGACCGGCGGAGACGAGCAGGCCGAAGGTCCGCTCCAGCCGCCCGCGGGTGCTCTCATAGCGGTCGACGAAGTAGTCGTGGGCCGGGTGGTCGGGCGAGGTGGCCTCGGCAGAGAGCGTGCAGTAGAGCGCGACCACGCCGGGCACGGAAGCGTTGTACCGGGCGAGTGCGACCAACCCCCGGAGCGTCTCGATCGGGTCGTCGCCGTCCATCGGCACGAGGGTGGCCGAGAGGTCGTCACGGTGCGAGAGCACGGCGGCGAGCAGTGCGCTCTTGTTCGGGAAGTGGTGCAGCAGCCCGGCCTCGCTCATGCCCACCTGGGCCGCCACTTCGCGCAGTGAACCCGCGCGGTAGCCCCCGTTCGCGAACACCGCGAGCGCGGCGTCGAGGATCGCGACGCGCTTCATCCCCGTTTTGGCATATGCACCGCGTGGCTTCCCCTGCGGCTTGTTCCCGGTCTTGGCCGATGTCATCGGACGACCTCCCCCTTCGGACGGCTTCACGATAGCGCGTTCGTCGTCGAACACCCGCGGCCTGGTCGTGATCCAACTGTGACATGGGCGAAAACAAAAAGCTAGTGACCACTCGGGTTTCGTGCTAGCGTCCTCAATCACCAGCGATCCGATGAGGGATTGCTCACAGCGATAGGACAAAGATGTTCCGATGGAAGACGACCGCAGCCGTCGCGGTCACCGCCGCTGCACTCGTGCTCACCGGATGCTCCGGTAGCCCCTCCGGCTCGGACGGCGGCTCCGGTGGCACCCTGATCATTGGTGCGATCACTCCCCCCACCACCTTCGACCCCGCCGGCTCCGAGTGGGGCAACCGCTCGCCCTTCTACCAGGCCGTCTTCGACACGCTGCTCGTCGCCACCGCCGACGGCAAGATCGTCCCCTCGCTCGCGACCTCCTACGAGTACAACGAGGACAACACCGTCCTGACGCTCAAGATCCGCGACGACGTCACCTTCACCGACGACTCGAAGCTCACCGCCGACGTCGTCAAGCAGAACCTCGAACGCTTCAAGACCGGCACCTCCCCCGACGCCGGCTACTTCGCGGGCGTCGCCTCCGTCGAGGCCCCCGACGACACCACCGTCGTCATCACCCTGAGCGCTCCCGACCCGGCCATGCTCAACTACCTCACCCGCGACCCGGGGCTCGTCGCCAGCGCCGAGTCGTTCGACAGCCCGGACCTCGCGACCAACCCCGTCGGCTCCGGCCCCTACGTCCTCGACACCGCGGCCACCGTCACCGGCACGAGCTACACGTACACCGCGAACCCCGACTACTGGAACAAGGACTGGCAGCACTACGACAAGCTGACCATCAACGTCCTCCAGGACGCGACCGCCGGCCTCAACGCCGTCAAGTCCGGTGAGGTCAACGGCATCAAGCTCGCCAACAACGACAACCTCGCCGAGGTCGAAGGCGCCGGCTGGACCGTCAACGCCAACGAGCTCGACTTCCAGGGCATGCTCCTCCTCGACCGCGCCGGCACGATGAACCCGGCCATCGCCGACGTCCGCGTCCGCCAGGCCATCAACTACGCGTTCGACCGCCCGGCACTGCTCAAGGCGCTGCAGGGCGACAACGGCACCGTCACCGGCCAGGTCTTCCCGGAGAACTCCCCGGCCTTCGACAAGGCGCTCGACGACCGCTACGGCTACGACCCCGAGAAGGCGAAGGAACTCCTCGCCGAGGCCGGATACGCCGACGGCCTCACCCTCTCGATGCCGTCCTCCGCCGTGCTGGGTGCCACCACCTACACGCTCATCTCGCAGCAGCTCGCCGACGTCGGCATCACCGCCGAGTACGTGGACCCGGGCAACAACTTCATCGCCGACCTCCTGGCCCCGAAGTTCCCCGTGTCGTTCATGGCGCTCGAGCAGAACCCCGACTGGCAGCTCATCCAGTTCATGATCGCCCCGAACGCGGTGTTCAACCCGTTCAAGTACTCCGACCCGAAGGTCGACGAGTACATCAAGCAGATCCAGTACGGCGATGAGGCGACGCAGGGCAAGGTCGCGAAGGAGCTCAACGCGTACATCGTCGAGCAGGCCTGGTTCGCGCCCTTCTACCGGGTGCAGGGCAGCTTCGCCACCGACGCGAACACGACGGTGAAGATGATCCCGACGAACGCGTACCCGTCGATCTACGACATCCAGCCGAAGTAGTCCGCTCGTCCTGAGCCTGTCGAGGGGGGCCGCCCTTCGACAGGCTCAGGGACCGGGACCTGGTCAGGGACCGGAACCCCGGCCGCACCTCGGTCCACACCCTCTCCTCGCTCACCCACTTCCTGGAGTGACCCATGCTCGGATTCATCCTCAGACGCCTGGTTTCCGGTGTCGTCCTCATCTTCGTGATCTCCGTGATCGCGTACTCCCTCCTCTACCTCGGCGGCGGTGACATCGCCCGCCGCATCCTGGGCCAGAGCGCGACCGCCGAGACCGTCGCGAAGAAGTCCGCGGAACTCGGCCTCGACCGCCCGCTCCCCGTGCAGTACGTGGACTGGCTGACCTCGGCCTTCCAGGGCGACCTCGGCCGGTCCTGGTTCACCGGCCAGCTCGTCTCCTCCGGCGTCTCCGGTCGCCTCGCGGTCACGTTGTCCATCGTGCTCGGCGCGACGATCATCGCCGCGATCGTCTCGGTCATCCTCGGTGTCCTCGCCGCCCGACGCGGTGGATGGATCGACAACGTCGTCCAGTTCATCTCCGTCATCGGGTTCGCGATCCCCAGCTTCCTCATCGCCCTCGTGCTCGTCATCACCTTCGCGATCAACCTGCGCCTGTTCAAGGCGACCGGGTACATCCCGATCACCACCTCCTTCCCGGGGTGGGTGGCCTCGGTGACGCTGCCGATCATCGCACTCGCCATCGGTGCCATCGCGACGGTGTCGCAGCAGGTGCGCGGTTCGGTCGTCGACGCGATGTCGAAGGACTACGTGCGCACCCTCCGCAGCCGCGGCCTCGGCACCAACCGCGTGATCTACAAGCACGTGCTCCGGAACGCCGGCGGCCCGGCCCTGGCCGTCCTCGCCGTGCAGTTCATCGGTCTCCTCGGCGGCGCCGTCATCATCGAGCAGATCTTCGCCCTCCCCGGCATCGGTCAGCTCGCCGTGCAGGCGACGACCTCCGGTGACATCCCCATCGTGATGGGCGTCGTCATCGCGACCGCGATCATCGTCGTCGTCGTCAACCTGCTCATCGACCTCGCGCAGGCTGCGCTCAACCCGAAGGTGCGACTGTCATGACCGCCATCGAAACCCCGCTGACCGTCCCGACCCCGCAGGTCCGCGTCAACCTCCTGCGCCGGCTCCTCAAGCGCCCGATCGGCGCCGCGTCGCTCGTGTTCCTCGCCATCGTCGGCGTGATCGCGATCTTCGGACCGCTGATCGCCCCGCAGGACCCGAACCTCGCCTCCCTGCAGCTCGTGCTGGCACCGCCGAGCGCCGACCACCTCCTCGGAGCGGACAGCGCCGGACGCGACGTGCTCTCCCGGCTGCTGGCGGCGACCCAGATCAGCGTCGCCGCGGCGCTCCTCGCCCTCGTCGTCGCGATCGTCATCGGTGTCGTCGCCGGCCTGATCGCCGGGTACTACCAGGGCTGGTTCGACTCGGTGTCGTCCTGGTTCACCGGCCTCATCATGGCGCTGCCCGGCATCGTCGTCCTCCTCGCCGCCCGCGCCGTCCTCGGCCCGTCGGTGTGGATCTCGATGGCGATCTTCGGCATCCTGCTCTCGCCCTCGTACTTCCGGCTCGTGTACGCGGCGGTCACGGCGGTGCGGTCCGAGCTGTACGTCGACGCCGCCCGGGTCTCCGGCCTCAGCGACCCGCGCATCATCGGCAAGCACATCCTGTCGGTCGTCCGCGCGCCGATCATCATCCAGTCGGCGATCATCGCCGGCATCGCGATCGCCATCCAGTCCGGCCTCGAGTTCCTCGGACTCGGCGACCTGTCGGTCCCCACCTGGGGTTCGATGCTGAACGACGGCTTCACGAACATCTACAAGGCACCGATCCTCATGGTGTGGCCGTCGCTCGCGATCGCCCTCACCTGCATCGCGCTCACCCTGCTCGCCAACGCGATGCGCGACGAGCTGGAGCGCACCGTCAGTGTGCGCCGCCGTCGTCGCAAGATCGTGACGACGTCGAAGACGGGCTCGAACACGATCGTCACCCAGTCGATCAGCACGTCGGGGATCTCGGAGGACGAGATCGTCGGGGTGCCGCCCATCCGTCACGACGACGACGCCCGCGCCGCCGTCCGTGCCGAGGAGCTCGTCCTCAGCGTCCGCGACCTGCGTGTCGGGTACGACCAGGAGGGTGGCCGGGTCACCGAGGTCGTCCACGGCGTCGACCTCGACATCCGTCGCGGCGAGGTCCACGGCCTCATCGGCGAATCCGGCTCGGGTAAGACCCAGACCGCGTGGGGTGTCCTCGGACTCCTGCCCCGTGGCGGCCGGGTCACCGACGGCACCATCAGCTACGAGGGCACGCGCCTCGACACCCTCGGCGAGCGCGAGTACACGGCCATCCGCGGCAAGCGCATCGGCTACATCCCGCAGGAGCCGATGTCGAATCTCGACCCCGCGTTCACGATCGGCAGCCAGCTGGTCGAACCGCTCCGGGTCGCCCTCGGCCTCAGCAAGAAGGACGCGACCGACAAGGCCCTAGCCCTCCTCGAGCGGGTCGGCATCCCCAACCCGAAGCGCACCTTCGCCGCGTACCCGCACGAGGTGTCCGGCGGTATGGCCCAGCGCGTGCTCATCGCCGGCGCCGTGTCCACCGACCCGGACATCATCATCGCGGACGAGCCCACCACGGCGCTCGACGTGACGGTGCAGGCCGAAGTGCTCGACCTGCTGCGCGACCTGCAGGCCGAGCGGCACATGGCCATGCTCCTCGTGACGCACAACTTCGGGGTCGTCGCCGACCTCTGCGACCGGGTCTCGGTCATGCAGAACGGCCTCATCGTCGAGACAGGGCCCGTGCGCTCGATCTTCAACGACGCCCAGCACCCGTACACCCAGTCGCTGCTCGGCGCGATCCTCGACGAGGGTCCCGCCCGACCGGCGCTCGCGACGAACCTGACAGGAGAGACCCGATGACGACGTCACTGCTCGAGGTGAAGGACCTCGAAGTCGAATACCCGGGCAAGGGGCTCCGCGCCCAGTCCTTCAAAGCGCTCAAGGGGGTCTCGATCGACATCAAGCCCGGCGAGACCGTCGGCCTCGTCGGCGAGTCCGGCTCGGGCAAGACCACCCTCGGTCGTGCCGTGCTGGGCCTCGCCCCGGTGACGGGCGGCAGCATCCGCTACCGCGACCGCGAGATCGGTCACCTGAAGCGCAAGGAGCGTCGGGCGCTGAGCTCGGAGATCCAGGTGGTGTTCCAGGACCCGTACTCCTCGCTGAACCCCTCGCTCACGATCGAGCAGATCCTCACGGAGCCGCTCACCGTCCGCGGGGTCTCCGGAGCGGACGCCCGCAAGCGCGTCGGCACGCTGCTCGACCAGGTGCAGCTGCCCACCGGTGCCGCGTCCCGCCTGCCCCGGGAGTTCTCCGGCGGGCAGCGGCAGCGCATCGCGATCGCCCGTGCCCTGGCTCTCGACCCGAAGCTCATCGTCTGCGACGAGCCGGTGTCGGCGCTCGACCTGTCGACGCAGGCCCGCGTGCTCGACCTGTTCATCGACATCCAGGAGCAGACGGGCGTCGCCTACCTCTTCATCTCGCACGACCTCGCGGTCGTCCGGCACATCAGCCACCGCGTGGCGGTCATGTACCACGGCGAGATCGTGGAGTCCGGCGACGGCGACCAGGTGACCGCGCGCCCTGCCCACCCCTACACGCAGCGCCTGTTCATGGCCGCGCCGATCCCGGACCCCGACCGTCAGGAGGACCGCCGCGTCGAGCGTCGCCGCCTCATCGACGAGCAGCGGGCCGCCGAGTCCGCCGCCTGATCCGTCCGGATCACCACGACCGCCCGGTCGGCCGGGGCCAGGAACCTGGCCGGCCGGGCGCACCACCGGTCCCTGAGACCCACCATCCGGTCCCTGAGACCCACCATCCGGTCCCTGAGACCCACATCCGGTCCCTGAGCTTGTCGAAGGGCCACCCCAGAACGGACCCACATCGCATGACCATCACCACTCCCCGGCACGCCGCCGCCACGAAGCCCGTCGACACCGACGCGATCGACGCCCTCGTCGCCCGCCTGGACCTCGAGGAGAAGGTCGCGCTCGCCTCGGGTGCCGACTTCTGGACGACGGTGCCGCTCGAGAAGATCGGCCTGCGCGCCATGGTCCTGTCCGACGGGCCGGCCGGCGTCCGTGGGCCGGTGTGGGACGAGCGCTCGCCCTCGATCAACCTCCCGTCGGCCACCGCGCTGGCGTCGTCCTGGGACCCGTCGTTCGCCTACCGCTACGGTGCGGTCGCTGCGGCGGAGGCCCGCCGGAAGGGCGTCGACGTCGTCCTCGGCCCGACCATCAACCTCCACCGCTCGCCCCTCGGCGGCCGGCACTTCGAGGCCTTCAGCGAGGACCCGGAGCTCACCGGTTCGCTCGCCGCCGCCTACGTCAGCGGGCTGCAGGACAACGGGGTCGCCGCGACCCCCAAGCACTACGTCGCGAACGACTCCGAGACCGACCGGTTCACCGTCGACGTGCGGGCCAGTGAGCGCGCCCTCCGCGAGCTCTACCTCGCGCCGTTCGAGCGCACCGTCACCGAGGCCGGCACCTGGGCGATCATGAGTGCCTACAACTCCGTCGACGGCGTCACGATGAGCGAGAACGACCTCCTCGAGACGCCGCTCAACTCGGAGTGGGGCTTCGACGGCGTCGTCGTCAGCGACTGGACCGGCGTGCGGAGCCTCGGTTCCGCGCCGGCCTCGCAGGACCTCGCGATGCCCGGCCCAGCCCCCGCGTGGAGTGACGCCCTCGTCGCCGCCGTGCGGGACGGCCGGGTCGAGGAGGCCGCCGTCGATCGCAAGGTCGCCCGACTCCTCGCGCTCGCGGTGCGGGTCGGCGCGCTCGGCGAGGAGGCGCTCGCCCCTGCCCCGGTCGACGGCGTCGCCTTCTCCCGGGAGGCCGAGACCGAGGGCGTGGTGCTGCTCACCAACGACGGCAGCCTGCCGCTCGACGCCGCCTCCCTCAGCCGGGTCGCCGTCATCGGGCACAACGCCCGCGACTCCCGCACCCAGGGCGGCGGCAGCGCGACGGTGCTCCCCGAGCACACGGTCAGCCCGCTCGAGGGCCTGACGCTCGCCCTCCCCGACGCGACGATCGACTACGCCGTCGGGGCCATCGTGCAGGAGGGCGTCGCCGAGCTGCCGCTCGACCGCCTCACCAACCCGCGCACCGGCCAGCCCGGGCTGCTCGCCTCCTTCGTCGATGCGGAGGGGACCGAGCTCTTCGCCGAGGACCGCCGCTCCACCGCGCTCGTCTGGTTCGGCGGCGACGCCCCGATCGGCACCGCGGCGCAGCTCGTGCTCACGACCACGTACACCCCGGAGACCTCCGAGCAGCTCAAGCTCGGCTTCGCCACGGGACTCCACGGCCGCCTCTTCGTCGACGGCGTCCTCCTCGTCGACGAGCAGCCCGTCATCGTGGGCAACGACCTCGGTGCGGCACTCCTCGCTCCGCCCTCGGCGACCGGTGCCTTCTCCGCGCAGGCCGAGGTGCCGGTCGAGATCCGAGCCGAGTTCGACCTCACCCCGAGCGAGAACGGCCTCGGGGCGATCAGCGTGACCGTCGGTCGCGCCCCCGACGACTCCGACCCCGACGCCCTCATCGCACAGGCCGTCGAGGCGGCGCGGACCGCGGACGTCGCGGTGGTCGTCGTCGGCACCAACGCGAAGGTCGAGTCCGAGGGCTGGGACCGCAGCGACCTCTCCCTGCCCGGCCGCCAGGACGAGCTCGTGCGCGCGGTCGCCGCGGTGAACCCGCGCACGGTCGTGGTCGTGAACTCCGGCGCCCCCGTCCTGCTCCCCTGGAGCGACGACGTCGCCGCCGTCGTCCTCGGGTGGTTCGGCGGCCAGGAGATGGGCAACGCCCTCGCCGACGTCCTCCTCGGTGTCGCGGAACCGGGAGGGCGCCTGAGCACGACCTGGGCCGCGTCACTCGACGACGTCCCCGTCCTCGACGTCACGCCGGTGGACGGTGTGCTCCGCTACGAGGAGGGCATCCACATCGGGTACCGGGCGTGGCTGCGTTCCGGCGCCCAGCCCGCGTTCTGGTTCGGTCACGGCCTCGGCTACACGAGCTGGACCATCGACGAAGGCACCGTCTCCGGTGCGGTGGACGCCGGGACCGCCCGCCTCGCCGGCACCGCGACGAACACCGGCGAGCGCGCCGGCAAGCACATCGTCCAGGTGTACGCGGAGCGCGCCGACTCCGCGGTCGACCGCCCGGTGCGCTGGCTGGTCGGATCCGCCGTGGTCCGTGCGGAGGCCGGCGAGACCGTCTCCTGGGAGGTCCCGTTGCCCGCGCGGGTGTTCGCGCACTGGGCCGACGGCTGGCAGGTCGAGGCCGGGGACGTCACGCTCCGCATCGGTTCCTCGGTGGTCGACCTCGTCCACGAGACGGTCGTTCCGATCGCCACGGGGACCGTCCGATGACGGCCGCGGCGACCGGCGCGCGGATCGCGCGGCTGCGGGCGGAGGCCCGCGACGACAGCCCAGCGGTCGCGACGCCGACCCCGCGGCTGAGCTGGACCGTCGAGACGCCTGGCACCGACTGGGTGCAGGCCTGGGCCGAGCTGCGCGACGATACCGGCGCGACCGCCCGGGTGGAGGGTCGCGAGTCGGTCCTCGTCTCCTGGCCGTTCGAGCCGCTGGCACCGGACACCATCCGAACCCTCGAGGTCCGCGCTGGTTCGACGAGCGGGGAGGAGACCCCGTGGAGCGCACCGCTCTCCGTCGAGGCCGCGTTCCTCGCGGACGGCGCCTGGGCCGCCGGCTTCATCGGGCTGGCCGCACCGGAACGACCCGCTCAGCCCATGCGCGTCCGTCGATCGTTCACCGTCGACCGACCCGTCCGTCGTGCCCGCCTGTACTGGACCGCACTCGGGGCGGCCGAACCGCAACTGAACGGCACCCTCGTCTCGGCCGACGTCCTCTCCCCCGGCTGGACCGCCTACGGTGACCGGCTCGTGCACGAGACGGTCGACGTCACCGGGCTCATCGAGCCGGGCGAGAACGTCGTCGCAGCGACCGTCGCGGGTGCCTGGTACACCGAACGGTACGGCTTCTTCCAGTTCGCGAAGCGGATCTACGGGGAGCAGCCGCTCGTCGCCGCCCAGCTGCAGCTCGACTACGCCGACGGCACCTCCGCGACCATCGTCACCGACGACAGCTGGTCGGCCGCGGACGGCGCGGACCTCGTCGACAGCGGGATCTACGCCGGTGAGGCGATCGACACGACGCTCGCCGAACCCGGCTGGGCCACCACGGGCTTCGACGCGTCCGGGTGGTCCGCCGCCCTGGTCGACGACGCAGCGCACCCCGTGCCGGAGGCCCGCATCGCCGCGCCCGTCCGCCGCATCGAGGAACGCGCGGTGGCCGAGGTGCTCACGGCGCCGTCCGGCGCGACCATCCTCGACTTCGGCCAGAACCTCGTCGGCCGACTCCGCATCACGGTCTCCGGTCCGCGCGGGACGGTCCTCACCCTCCGGCACGCCGAGGTCCTCGACGAGGGCGAGCTCGCCCTCCGACCGCTCCGCAACGCCGCGGCCACCGACCACCTCACCCTCTCGGGCGACGGTGAGCAGACCATCGAGCCCCGCTTCACCTTCCACGGCTTCCGGTACGCGCAGATCGACGGCTGGCCGGGCGACCTGGACCCGGCGTCCGTCACCGCGGTCGTCCTCCACAGCGACCTCACGCGCACCGGCTGGTTCTCGTCGTCGCACGAGCTGCTCGACCGTCTGCACGAGAACGTCGTCTGGGGCATGCGCGGGAACTTCCTCAGCATCCCCACCGACTGCCCGCAGCGCGACGAGCGCCTGGGCTGGACGGGCGACCTCCAGGTCTTCGCGCCCACCGCGAGCTTCCTCTTCGACAGCTCCGCCTTCCTCGACTCCTGGCTGCGCGACCTCGCGCTCGAGCAGGGGCACGCGGACGGCGTCGTCCCGATGGTCGTGCCGGCGGCGCTCTCCGGGTTCGCCGGCGGTGGCCCGACCGCCGCGTGGGGTGACGCCGCGACCGTCGTCCCGTGGGTGCTCCACGAACGCTACGGCGACGTCGGTGTGCTCCGGGAGCAGTACGCGTCCATGCGGTCGTGGGTCGAGGCCGTCCTCCGGGTCAGCACCGACGGGCTCTGGTCGAACACCTTCCAACTCGGCGACTGGCTCGACCCGAGCGCGCCGCCGGACCAGCCCGCGAAGGCCCGGGTCGACTCCGACATCGTCGCGAGCGCCTACCACGCGAGGTCGTTGCGGATCCTGTCCGACACCGCGGCCCTCCTCGGTGAGACGGCGGACGCCGAGCACTACGGCGCCCTGGCCGACCGGAGCCGCGCCGCCTTCGCCGCCGAGTACGTGACGCCGGCCGGTCGCATGATGTCCGACGCACCGACGGCGTACGCCCTCGCCCTCCGGTTCGACCTCGTCGACGACCCCGAGGTGCGGCAGCGGCTCGCCGACCGGCTCGCCGACCTCGTGCGCGCCGACGGCTACCGCATCGGCACGGGCTTCGTCGGGACACCGCTCATCACCGACGCCCTGACCGACGGCGGTCACCTCCGTGCCGCCGGCCGCCTCATGCTGCAGACCGAGAACCCGTCGTGGCTGTCGCCCGTCACGAAGGGCGCGACCACGGTCTGGGAACGCTGGGACAGCCTGCTGGAGGACGGCTCGGTGAACCCCGGCGAAATGACCTCCTTCAACCACTACGCCCTGGGTGCCGTCGCCGACTGGCTGCACCGCACGGTCGCGGGGCTCGCTCCCGCAGCTCCCGGCTATCGGGAGCTGCGCATCGCCCCGCAGCCGATCGACGGGCTCGACCACGCCGAAGCTCGACACCTCACCCCGTACGGACCGGCGTCCGTCGCCTGGCGCCGCGAGGGCTCGTCGCTCGTGGTCACGGCGGAGGTCCCGCCGAACACGACCGCGACGGTCGAGCTGCCCGGCGCACCGGTGGAGACGGTGGGCTCAGGCCGGCACGAGTGGGCGGTGCCGGTGGTCGAGACGGCCGCGGTCGACGACACCGTCGAACTCGACCTCGAATCGCCGCTCTCGGAGATCATCGACCGACCGGCCGCCTACGAAGCACTCCTGGCGTCCGTAGCCCGGCACGACCAGGGCAAGGCCGACGAGATCCGACGGGGCACGCAGTGGAGCCGCGGTCGGACCGTCCGGCAGCTCCTCATGTTCACGCCGCCGACCATGCTCGACGACGTCGCGGCTGCCCTGGCCGCCGCGTCAGCCGCGGGGGTTGCGCGATAAACGCCACTCGGCTGTTTCACGTGCAACACTCGCACCGCCAGCACCACCCGTATCGACAGCACCACCACTCGCACCACCGTTCACCCACCGCCGACCCGTTCGGCTGATCACTGGAGATCCATGTTCGACCGCAGCTCAGCTTTCGGAGACGTCCTCACCAGCCCGGCCGGCCGAGCCGTCCTGGAGGTGTTCCTGCCCGGGATCGCGGCATCGCCGATGGCGAAGCAGTTCACGAGCATCCGCCTCGGCCAGCTCTCGGCGATCGTCCCCGAACTCGCAGACGACGAGGCGAAGGAACGCCTGTGGGCCGCGTTGGCCGAGGTCGACGACGGCCCGGAGGCCCGCGCCCCCTACGGTCAGGCGATCGAGCCGGACACCGGGTACGAGGGCGAGGAGGTCGAACGCGGCTCGGCGGTCGTGACCGTGCCGGGCACCGTCCCGCAGTACGGCGTCGTCGAGGTCCGCCTCGACGGTCCGTCGCACGGCAACCCGTTCGTCGACGTCGAGCTCGGCGCGACGTTCACGAACGGCTCGCGTGAGTTCACCGTCGGCGGCTTCTACGATGGCGACGGCCGGTACCTCGTTCGGCTGCTCGCCGAGGAGCCGGGCGAGTGGACGTTCACCACGACCTCGACCGCGCGATCGCTCGACGGGATCACCGGGATGGTGACGGTCGGCGCCGCCGAACCGGGTCAGCACGGTCCGGTCCGGGTGGACGGGTTCCACTTCGCGCACGCCGACGGCACCCGGCACCGCCCGCTCGGGACGACCGCGTACGCCTGGACGCACCAGACCGAGGACCTGCAGGAGGCGACGCTCGCCGCCCTGACTGATGCGCCGTTCACGAAGATCCGCATGTGCGTGTTCCCGAAGTCGTACCTCTACAACGCGAACGAACCCACGTCGTTCCCCTTCGTCGGTTCACTGGCCGAGGGCTTCGACGTCGAGCGGTTCGACCCGGCGTACTGGGCCAATCTGGAGCACCGCATCGCCCAGCTCGGGGCACTCGGCATCGAGGCTGATCTCATCCTCTTCCACGCCTACGACCGGTGGGGCTTCGCCGACCTCGGCCCGGCCGTCGACGAGCGGTACCTCCGCTACGCGGTCCGCCGACTCGCCGCCTTCGCCAACGTGTGGTGGTCCATGGCCAATGAATACGACCTGCTGTGGGCGAAGACGACCGAGGACTGGGAGCGCTTGGCCGCGGTGGTCGGCGACGAGGACCCGCACGGGCACCTCAACTCGATCCACAACTGCCAGGGCTTCTACGACTACACGAAGCCGTGGATCACGCACTGCAGCGTGCAGCGGGTGGACGTGTACCGCACCGCCGAGAACACCGACCTTTGGCGGCAGCAGTGGGGCAAGCCGATCGTCATCGACGAGTGCGCTTACGAGGGCGACATCGACCAGGGCTGGGGCAACATCACCGGCGAGGAGATGGTGCGGCGGTTCTGGGAGGGCGCGATCCGCGGCGGCTACGTCGGTCACGGGGAGACGTACCTCAACGAGCGCGAGGAGCTGTTCTGGTCGAAGGGCGGACCGCTCATCGGCTCGAGCCCGGACCGCATCGCCTTCCTCGAGCGCATCTCGGCTGAGTCCCCGACGGGCGTGCTCGACCCGCTCCCCGGCGACTGGGACGTGCCGTGGGGTGGGGTCGCCGGGCGCTACGTGATCGGGTACTTCGGGTTCAACCGTCCGCGGTTCCGGAACGTCTTCCTTCCGGAAGGCGAGTTCCACGTCGACGTGCTCGACACCTGGAACATGACCGTGGAGACGCTGCCCGGCACGTTCTCCGGGACCGTCCGGGTCGACCTCCCCGGCCGGCAGTTCATGGCGGTGCGCCTCCGCCGCGTGGAGTGACCCCCGGTCGCTGAGCCGCCCCGCCCCTTCCTTCGGTCACTGAGCCGCCCCTTCGGTCACTGAGCCTGTCGAAGTGCCACTCCCGCCCACCTAGCCGCCCCTCCTCCGGTCACTGAGCCTGTCGAAGTGCGCCTCCCCGGTCGCCGAGCCGCCCCTCCTCCGGTCACTGAGCTTGTCGAAGTGCACCTCCCCGGTCGCCGAGCCGCCCCTCCTCCGGTCACTGAGCCTGTCGAAGTGCACCTCCCCGGTCGCCGAGCCGCCCCTCCTCCGGTCGCTGAGCCTGTCGAAGTGCCCCCGTTGACAGGTTTGTTCGGACCACTTACAGTTGTCGGGCATTCGCGCAACCCACGTTGCGGCATGCGCAACCGCTCGACGACTGGAGTGCGACCCATGGACGACGGAACCGGCACCATCCTGCTGCGCAGCGTCCTCCGCGGAACGGCGCTCACCGCCCTGTTGCCGAGCTGGGTGACCGGTGGCGGGGGCGACGCGGTCCTCGACCGCCTGCGCGACGACGCCGTGGTCGCCGAGCTCGAGCGCTCCTTCGCCGAACCGCCGGTCGCCGAACGCATCGACTGGTCGACCGTCCGGATCGCCCAGGTCTCGCACCCCGATCTGCATGAGCTCGTCGGTCGCAGCATCGCCGACCTCGCGGCCGAAGCCGGCCAGACGCCGCTCACCGTCGTCTCGGATACGCTGATCGCCGACCGCCTCACCACCCTCGTCGACACCCGCGGCTGAGCCCGTCCACCCCAGGAGACCACCGATGCTGCCACTGCCAACGACCGTCCAGCAGCACGACGGCGCGTTCACGCTCCGCGACACGACCGGCCTCGGCGGGGACCGCCGCTTCACGGCGGCGAGCCGCTGGTTGCGCGAGGTCCTGCAGGCATCGACGGGCTACGACCTGGACGCCCGCATCGATCTGCGGACCGACAGCATCGCGTTCATCCACGAGGACGGCCTGGCCGCCGGCGGCTACCGTCTGACGGTGAGCGAGGAGGGTGTGCGGATCGTCGCGTCCGACCCGTCCGGCGCCTTCTCCGGAGCGGTGACCCTCACCCAGCTCCTGCCGCCCGCCGTCAACCGCCGGGCGCTCGTGCCGGGCGTCGACTGGACCGTCCCGGCCACGACGATCGAGGACGCACCCCGCTTCGGCTGGCGCGGGGTCATGCTCGACGTCGCCCGGCACTTCCTGCCGAAGGCCGACGTCCTCCGCTTCATCGACCTCGCCGCGCGACACAAGCTGAACGTCCTCCACTTCCACCTCACCGACGACCAGGGGTGGCGCATCCAGATCGACGCCTTCCCGAAGCTCACCGAGGTGGGCGGTTGGCGCACGGAGAGCCAGCACGGTGCCGCGCGGCACGCACCTGGCGACGGTCGACCGCACGGCGGCTTCTACACGAAGGACGATCTCCGCGAGATCGTCGCCTACGCCGCAGCCCGCTCGATCACGGTCGTCCCCGAGGTCGATCTGCCCGGCCACGCACGAGCCATCATCGCCGCCTACCCGGAACTCGCCGTGCCCGACGTCGCCCAGGACCCCGACGAGCCGTCGGTGTGGACGCGCTGGGGCATCAACGAGGCGATCCTCGACATGGGCGAGGCGACCGTCGACTTCTTCCGCACGGTGTTCGACGAGGTGATGGAGCTGTTCCCCTCCACCTTCATCGGCGTCGGCGGCGACGAGGCGAAGAAGGCCCGCTGGGCGGCGAGCCCGCGCACGCAGGCCCTCATGGACGAGCGCGGGCTCGCCTCCGTCGAGGAGCTGCAGGCCTGCTTCATCCGCCAGCTCGAGACGCACCTGTCCGCCGCCGGCCGGCGGCTCTACGGCTGGGACGAGATCCTCGAGGGCGGCGGGCTGCCGAAGGACGCGACCGTCGCCTCGTGGCGTGGTGAGTTCGGTGCGGTCGTGGCCGCGCGCCAGGGCTACGACGTCATCGCCTGCCCGGACGACCGCGTGTACCTCGACTACCGCGAGTCCGACGACCCGCGCGAACCCATCCCGGTCGGTCCGCCACTCACCGTCGCCGAGGTCTACACCTTCGAGCCCGTGCCCGCGGAGCTGACGGAAGCGGAGGGCGCGCACGTCATCGGGGTGCAGGCGAACATCTGGACCGAGCACATGGACTCGGCGCGGGTCATCGACTATCAGGCGTATCCGCGCCTCTGCGCCCTCGCCGAGGTGGCGTGGGTCGGGCGCGACCGGGACCTCGCGGGGTTCGAGGAGCGTCTCGGGCAGCACCTGGCCCGACTCGACGCGCTCGGGGTCGAGTACCGGCGGGCGTCGGGTCCACTGCCGTGGCAGGAGCGTCCCGACGCCGAGGGACGGCCGTCGACCCGCGAGCAGCGCGCCGCCCTCGTCGAGGAGCTCACGAAGGACATCCGCGCCTAGGGCCCCGTCCCTCGGTCCCTGAGCCTGCACCCCGGTCCCCGAGCCAGCACCCCGGTCCCCGAGCCTGCACCTCGGTCCCTGAGCCTGTCGAAGGGCGCCCGCTGTCCACCCAGCGCAACCCCCAGGTGTCGCGGAGGGTCGGCTGGAACACTGGCGACATGACCACCATCACGCTGACCAAGGGCGTCACCGCCTACCGCGCCGATCCGCCGAAGGGCGTCGACCTCCGCGGCGGGCTCGTCCTCATCCACGAGATCTGGGGGCTCGTCCCGCACATCATCGACGTCGCCGACCGCTTCGCCGCGGAAGGCTACATCGTGGTCGCACCCGACATCCTGAGCGGTGCCGGCGTCACGCCCGAGATCGGTACGGAGCTGCAGGAGCTCGTCTTCAGCGGCGACGAGGCGACCCGCACGGCCGCGCAGCCGCGGTTCCGCGAGGCGCTGTCGGTGGCGAAGTCGCCGGAGTACGCCGAGGAGGCACTCGGGTACCTCGGCAAGGCCGTCGACGTCCTGTTCGACGAGGACGGTGTCGACGGGCGCGTCGCCGTGGTCGGGTTCTGCTTCGGTGGCGGGTACAGCTTCGCGCTCGCGGCCGCCGACCGCCGCATCCGTGCCGCCGTCCCGTTCTACGGGTACCCGCCGGAGCCCGAGGCCGTCACGTCGATCGCCTGCCCGGTGCTCGCGTTCTACGGCGACCAGGACGAGGACCTCATGAAGAGCCTCCCCGACCTCACGACCACCATGGAGGACGCCCGCGTCGAGTTCACGGCCACCGTCTACCCCGAGGCCGGACACGCGTTCTTCAACGACACGAACACGATCACCTACCGCGAGGACGCGGCCGCCGACGCCTGGGTCAAGACCCTCGCGTTCCTCGACACCTCGCTCGGCAACGCCTAGCCCCGAGCGATCCGCTTCCGTTCGCCCATTCTTGGGCGAAGCAACGCCCGCTCGCCCAAACATGGGCGAGCGGGCGTTCGTGTGGAGCGGTGGAGGCCTACGCGCCCTTGAGGCGCGTGGCGAGGTAGGCGTAGAGCTCGTCGATCGCGACGCGCTCCTGCTGCATGCTGTCGCGGTCGCGGACCGTCACCGCGTTGTCCTCGAGGGAGTCGAAGTCGACCGTGACGCAGAACGGCGTACCGATCTCGTCCTGACGGCGGTAGCGGCGACCGATGGCCCCCGAGTCGTCGAAGTCGATGTTCCAGGAGCCGCGCAGCTCGTCGCCGATCTGGCGGGCGAGCGGCGAGAGCGCCTCGTTGCGGGACAGCGGCAGCACGGCGACCTTCACGGGCGCGAGGCGCGGGTCGAGGTGCAGCACGGTGCGCTTCTCGATCTTGCCCTTGGCGTTCGGCGGCAGCTCCTGCTCCTCGTAGGCGTCGACGAGGAAGGCCATGAGCGCACGGGTCAGGCCGAACGACGGCTCGATGACGTACGGGATGTACCGCTCGTTCTTCGCCTGGTCGAAGTAGCTGAGGTCCTTGCCGGAGCTCTCGGCGTGCACCTTGAGGTCGTAGTCGGTGCGGTTCGCGACGCCCATGAGCTCGCCCCACTCGCTGCCGGCGAAGCCGAACTTGTACTCGATGTCGACGGTGCGCTTCGAGTAGTGTGCGAGCTTCTCCTGCGGGTGCTCGAACCAACGGATGTTGTCGGGCGTCATGCCGAGGTCGATGAACCACGCCCAGCAGAGGTCCATCCACGTCTGCTGCCACTCGTCGTCCGTGCCGGGCTCGACGAAGAACTCGATCTCCATCTGCTCGAACTCACGCGTCCGGAAGATGAAGTTGCCGGGGGTGATCTCGTTGCGGAACGCCTTGCCGATCTGGCCGATGCCGAACGGCGGCTTCTTGCGCGCCGTCTGCAGCACGTTCGAGAAGTTGGTGAAGATACCCTGCGCGGTCTCCGGGCGCAGGTAGTGCAGCCCGGACTCGTCGTCGACGACACCGAGGAAGGTCTTCAGCAGACCGGACATCTGACGGATCTCGGTCCACTGGCCGATCTTCGACGGGTGCTCGGGGTCGGGGATGTCGGCGAGGCCGTTCTCCGGCGGGTGGCCGTGCTCGGCCTCGTACGCCTCGAAGAGGTGGTCGGCCCGGTAGCGCTTGTGGGTGATGAGCGACTCGGTCAGCGGGTCGCTGAAGACCTTGACGTGGCCGGACGCCTCCCAGACGGCGGTGGGGAGGATGACGGCGGAGTCGAGACCCACCATGTCGCCGCGGCCGCGCACGAAGGCGTTCCACCACTGCTTCTTGATGTTCTCCTTGAGCTCCACGCCGAGGGGCCCGTAGTCCCACGCCGATCGGGTTCCGCCGTAGATGTCGCCGGAGGGGAAGACGAACCCTCGGTGCTGCGCCAGGGTGACGACGGAATCGAGTCGGGACTGCTCTGCCATGTGGACCTCTCCATGCCGCGGATCGCGGCGGTGCCTTCGGTGCTGACGCCTGGCTGGCGCCCGCTCCCGGAACCCTCCAATCCTACGGGCGCGTCGCTGAGCACCACCAAACCGGGCACGAGCGGGGGCGCCCCATAGTGCAGCGGCCGGCACGTCCGCCGTGAAGCCGCCCGGCGGACTCGCCAAGTCAGCTCCCCGCAGGCCATGATCATGAGGAGTGGCACGCCGGACAGCACGGCGGAAGGGACATCATGAGCTCGAGCGAGACACCGGGGACGGGCACACCTTCCACATCGACGGGCACGACATCGACGGAGTCGCGGCGATCACGCACCGCCGCACGGCTCGCGGGCTTCCAGACGTCGGCCGTGCGATTCGTCCGCGGGACACCCGTGAGCTTCGGGCTCGCGGCGATCATCCTCGTCCTCGCGATCCTGACCGGCACGGCGACCGGGCCGGCCTCCACGGCGGTCCAGGAGCAGTGGGCCGCCGGGTTCGCGACGACCATCGAGGCCGGGCACTGGTGGACGCCGCTCAGCGCCCTCGTCATCGCCTGGGACCCGTTCCAACTCGTCTTCGCCGTCCTCGGCGCCGTCGGGCTGCTCGGGGTCGCCGAACGCCTCATGGGTTCGCGGCGCACCCTCTGGATCTTCCTCGTCCTCGGGGTCGCCGGCACCCTCGTGGGCATCGGCCTGCAGGCGATCGGGGCCGCGATCGGCGAGCTCTGGGCGATCACCGTCGAGTTGGACCTGACCCTCGACCCCTTCGTCGGCATCGTCGGCGCCCTCCTCGCGGCGAGCGCCTTCGCCCTCCCCCTCTGGCGGCGACGCATCCGGGTGATCACGATCGGGTTCATCCTCATGTTCGTGCTCTACAACGGCGACACGACCGACGTGTACCGGCTGATCGCCGCCATGCTCGGGCTCGTGCTCGGCCGGGTGCTCGCGCGGGCCCTGGGGCGGCAGCGCACCCGCTGGAACCGCAGCTCGCACCAGGAGACGAGGACCCTGCTGGCGGCGACGATCTCGGTGTCGGCGATCGGGCCGCTCATCTCGATCATCTCCCCGAACGCGATCGGCCTGCTCTCCTACCTCGGGAACGTGTTCAGCGACACCGTCCCGGACTACGACGAGGTCATGGGCCGGTGTGCCGCGAGCTTCACCGACGAGTGCAACCGCGAGATCGCGATCGCCAGCCAGGCCGGAACCGGGTCCCTCGTGCTGACCTTCGTGCCGCTCGTGCTCCTCGTCGTCGCGGCGATCGGCCTGCGCAACGGCCGGCGGTTCGCACTCATCCTCACGATCGTCGTGAAGTTCGCGCTCGCCGTCATCGGCGCGTTCGCGTTCGTGTACGCGCTCCGCTTCGACCAGAACGGGACGGACCTGTGGGAGATCCTGCTCTGGGGTGCGGCCGCGCTCGTCGTCCCGTTGGCGCTCGCCCTCCTGCTCGTCGCGCAACGCCGGCACTTCCAGGTGCGTGCACCCCGCGACGCCCGTCGCGAGTTCGTGTTCACCGTCGTGTTCGCGTTCGTCGTGCTGCTCGTCGGCGAGCTGCTCATCGGGTGGATCAACCGCGCCACGTTCCTCCCGGAGCCGGCGAGTGTCGCCACCCTCCTCTCCGACGTGCCGCGCCGGTTCCTGCCCGGAGTGTTCCTCGGTTCGCTCGGGAGCCCCACCTTCCCCACGGACGGGCTCACCGTGTTCGCGTTCGAGTGGGTCGGACCCATCTTCTGGGCGGTGTTCCTGCTCGCCATGCTCCGGCTGTTCGCTGCGACCGGGCCGACGTCGCACCAGGGTGACGGCGCCCGCATCCGGCAGCTGCTCAGGCAGGGTGGCGGCGGCACCATGGGGTTCATGGCGACGTGGCCGGGCAACGACTACTGGTTCGCCGAGGACGGCCGCAGCGCGGTCGCCTACCGGGTGATCAACGGCATCGCGATCACGATGTCCGATCCGATCGCGCCGGGTTCCGACGGCCGCTCAACGATCCGCGGGTTCGCCGAGTTCTGCGACGCGAACAGTTGGATCCCGGTGTTCTACAGCGTGCACGAGCAGTACCTGCCGGTATTCGCGGAGCTCGACTGGCAGGTCATGTCGGTCGGCGAGGAGACGCTCATGCACCCGCCGACCTTCGAGCTCACGGGGAAGCCGTGGCAGAAGGTGCGGCAGGCGCTCAACCGGGGCATCAAGGAGGGGCTGACGACGCTCTGGACCACCTGGGACGAGCTGCCGTTGGCGATGGTGAACGAGATCACGTCGATCTCCGAGCAGTGGGTGGCTGAGAAGGAGCTCCCGGAGATGGGCTTCACGTTGGGTGCCATGGAAGAGCTGAAGGACCCGGAGGTCGCGCTCATGCTCGCGATCGGGCCCGACGGACGACTGCAGGCGATCACGAGCTGGCTGCCGTCGTACCGCGACGGGCGCGTGGTCGGCTGGACGATCGACTTCATGCGCCGCGCCGACGGCAGTCTGAACGGCGTCATGGAGTTCCTCATCGCCTCGGCCGCGCTACACATGCGCGAGACGGGCGTCGAGGTGCTGTCGCTCTCCGGTGCCCCGCTGGCCACGAAACCGCTCGGGCCGGGTGAGACGCCACCGCCCGCGACCACGATGACGCGCCTGATGGACTTCCTCGCGAAGACCCTCGAGCCCGCCTACGGGTTCTCCTCGCTGTTCCGGTTCAAGGCGAAGTTCAACCCGACGTACGAAACCATCTACATGACCTACTCGGACCCGCTCGCGCTCCCGCTCATCGGCACGGCCGTCGGCAAGGCCTATCTCCCCGACGTCTCCCCGAAGGAGGCCATCGCGCTCGTCCGGACCCTCAGCCGCTGAGTGCTGGACCCGGCGTCAGACTGCACCGGGTATACCCAAAACGGGTATGCACAGTGCCGTCTGTCAACGGACCGGTGGCGGAGCGAGTGACTCGCCCTCGAGGAACGGACCCTTCACGAGCTCGTGGCGGAGTTCGCCCAGCGTGCCGTCGAGGCGACCGACGAGCGTCTCCACGCCCATCCGTCCGAGTTCCGTTGCGGGGAGCAGCGTGACGGCGAGCGCCGGATCGGCCGCCTCCGACACCTCGCGCGTCGAGCCGATGAGGACGACGGACAGCTCATCCGGGATCGAGACGCCGAGCTTGCCGAGTTCGCTCACGAGGCCGAGGGCCGCCCGGTCGTTCAGGACGAGGATCGCCGTGACCTCGGGGGCCTCGGCCACGAGGGTCGCCGCGAGCGCGCGACCACCGGCGGGGTCCGGGGCGCACCGGAGGGTGCGGCCGCGGAGGCCGCGCTCGTCGCAGACGGCGTGGAACGTCTCCTGCACGCGCACGACCGGGCCGTAGCCGTCGAGCCCCTCGCGTTCCACCTCCTCGACGAGGACGAACTCCCGGTGCCCGAGCTCCTGGAGCCGGTCGATGGACTGCTCCACCATGCCCTCGAAGTCGACGTCGACGTAGTCGAGGCCGGAGGGGTCGCGGGTGCGGCCGATGAGCGTCAGCGGGGTCCGCGCCGCCAGCAACCGGTCGACCCGGTGGTCGTCGAGCCGCACCTCCATGAGGATCACGCCGTCGATGAGGCCGTCCGAGGTGAGTTCACGGAGCGCTCCGGGGTCGCTCGGCTCCGGCCAGAGGACCACGGTGTACCCGAGCTCGGAGGCCGCCTCGGCGGCGCCGGTGAAGAAGCGGGCCGCGGTGTCCGACAGGCGGTGCTGCAGGACGGGGAAGAGCAGCGCGATCATGCGGGTGCGGCGGCTCGCGAGCGCCCTGGCGACCGCGTTCCGCCGGAAGTCCAGCTCGACCATGGCCGACTCGACCCGGAGGCGGGTGGCGGGAGACACGGGCTTGGAGTCGTTGACGACGAACGAGACGGTGGCGACGGAGACTCCGGCGAGCCGCGCGACGTCACGCATCGTTGCCATGGATCCCCGCTCACGTGCTCTGGTGTCCGGCAAGTCTCTCACGGATCACGATTCGGTAAACCGGTTAAATTCATCCTTGACGGCGGGCGGAGACGCAGGCATGCTGGTTCCCGAAGCGCGTAGTAAACCGGTTAACTTTCGGCGATGCGCGATCCGACCTCGACCGGCGAAGGAGCCGCGAAGATGCCTGCAGCCACCACCGTCGACGACCGTCCGGCGCAGCCGCTCCGCGTCGCAATCGTCGGATACAGCTTCATGGGGTCGATCCACGCGCAGGCCTGGACCACTGCCCCGCGCTTCTTCGACCTCGGCCCCGGCGTCGAACTCGTCGCCGTCAGCGGTCGGGACGCCGAAGCCGCCCGTGCCTTCGCCGACCGCTTCGGCATCGCCGACGTCGAGACCGACTGGCGCGCCCTCCTCACCCGGGGCGACGTCGACGTCATCGACATCTGCACGCCGGGCCACCTCCACGCCGAGATCGCGATCGCCGCACTCGACGCCGGCATCCACGTCCTCTGCGAGAAGCCGCTCGCCAACACGCTCGAGGAGGCGGAGCGGATGGTCGCGGCCGCCGAGCGTGCTGCCGCCCGAGGCGTCCAGGCGATGGTCGGCTTCAGCTACCGCCGAACCCCCGCGCTCGCCTACGCGCAGCGCCTCGTCGCCGACGGCCGACTCGGCACCATCCGTCACATCCGCGCGCAGTACCTGCAGGACTGGATCGTCGACCCCGACTTCCCCCTCGTCTGGCGGTTGGACGCCGAGCAGGCCGGCTCCGGAGCGCTCGGCGACCTGGGCGCCCACATCATCGACCTCGTCGGTTTCGTGACCGGGCAGGAGCTCACCGGGGTCAGCGCCCTCAGCTCGACCTTCATCACCGAACGTCCACTCCCCGACGCGTCGAGCGGACTCAGCGCCACCTCGACTGCCGCCACCCCTCGCACCGGCACGGTCACCGTCGACGACGCGGTCGTATTCATCGGCCGGACGGACGGCGGGGCGCTCGCGACCTTCGAAGCCACCCGCTTCGCCACCGGCCGGAAGAACGCGATGCGGCTCGAGGTGGACGGCTCCGACGGCTCGATCACGTTCGACTTCGAGCGCATGAACGAACTGGAGTTCCACGACCACACCCTCCCGGCGGAGGAGGCGGGCTTCCGGCGCATCCTCGTCACCGAGCCCGGCCACCCCTACGCGGGCGCCTGGTGGCCGGCCGGACACGGCCTCGGCTACGAGCACACCTTCGTCCACGAGGTCGCCGACCTCGCCCGCGACCTCGCGGCCGGCCGCCGGCCGGAGCCGGGCTTCGCCGACGGCCTCCGCGTCCAGCGCATCCTCACCGCCGTCGCCGAGAGCGCCGCAGCGAACGCCGACTGGGTCGCCCTCGACCACTGACCACCCCGCCCGACCACCACCGACCGATCCGACCACCATCCACCGCACCACGATCACCACCGCACCACGATCACCACTCACCAGGCAAAGGAGCCATGACATGCGATCCACGACCACCCGCGACACGAAGCAGCGCCTCATCCGGCGGCCGCACGTGCTCGGTTCGCTCGCGATCCTCGCGATCACCCCGTTCGCCCTCACCGCGTGCAGCGGCGGCGGTGGCGCTGCGGCCGGCGGCGACGCCGACACCCTGACGATCCTCGACTACTACAACAACGAGCCCGACAAGACCCTCGTCGGCGAAGCCCTCGACCGCTGCGCCACGGAGCTCGACGTGAAGATCAAGCGCGAGAACGTCCCCGGCAAGGACCTCATCCAGAAGGTCCTGCAGCAGTCGTCGTCCAAGACGCTGCCGGACGTGCTCATGCTCGACAACCCGGACGTGCAGGAGATCGCGGCGACCGGCGGTCTCTCGCCGCTCAGCGACTACGACGTCGACACCTCCGGCTTCGCGAAGGGCATCCTCGACGCCGCGAGCTACGAGGGCGAGGTGTACGGCCTCGCGCCGACGGTCAACACCCTCGGCCTCTTCTACAACGAGGACCTCCTCGCCGCGAAGGGCATCACCCCGCCCACCACGTGGGACGAACTGAAGACGGCGGCCGCCGCACTCACCGAGGGTGACACCTACGGGCTCGCGTTCAGCTCCATCGCCACCTACGAGGGCAGCTGGCAGTTCCTGCCGTTCATGTGGACCAACGGGGGCGACGAGACCGACCTCACCACGCCGGCGGTCGCCGAGGCCCTGCAGCTGCAGGTCGACCTCGTGAACTCCGGCTCCGCGTCGAAGAGCGTCATCAACTGGTCGCAGGCCGACGTCAACGACCAGTTCATGGCCGGCAAGGCCGCGATGATGATCAACGGCCCGTGGCAGATCCCGGCCCTCAGCGCCGACACGAACCTCAAGTACGGCAGCGTGCAGGTTCCGGTGAACAAGGCCGGGCAGACGCCCGTCGCCCCGCTCGGTGGCGAGGTCTGGACCGTCCCGGTGACCGGCAACAAGGACAAGCAGGCGAAGGCCGCGAAGTTCGTCGAGTGCATCTCGAGCGACGAGAACCAGCTCGCCCTCGCCGAGGCACGCTTCACCGTCCCGACGAAGACGGCCCTGGCCGAGCAGTACGTCGCCAAGGTGCCCGAGATGGCCGCGTTCACCGAGCAGGTCGCCAACGCCCGCTCGCGCACCGGTGAACTCGGTGAGGAATGGCCCGAGGCCGCGACCGAGATCTACACCGCCATCCAGCTCGCCCTGACCGGGCAGGCGACGCCTGAAGAGGCGTTCAAGCAGGCGGCCGCGGGCTGATCCCGATGAGCAGCGGCATCGCCGGAGCCTCGCTCCAGGACCGGAAGACCGACCGACGGCCCGATGGCACCGACGGGGGTGCGCCCCTGAAGCGCACCCCCGCCGGGGCCGCCCGCCGGCGCCGACGCGTCCGTCGGGAAGACCTCGTCAAGCTCGGCTTCGTCGCCCCGGCAGCGCTCTACATCGTGCTGTTCTTCGGCTACCCGGTCGTCAAGAACGTCACGATGAGCTTCCAGGAGTACACGACGAAGACCTTCTTCACGGGCGAGGCACCGTGGGTCGGGTTCGCGAACTACGTGACCGTGTTCAGCTCCCAGCTGTTCACCCCGGCGCTCCTCAACACGGCGCTGTTCACGATCGGCTCCATCGCCGGTCAGTTCGTGATCGGGCTCGCCCTCGCGGTGTTCTTCAAGCGACGCTTCCCCCTGAGCTCGTTCCTCCGGGCGATGCTGCTGCTCCCCTGGCTCCTCCCGCTGATCGTGTCGAGCGCCACCTGGCGGTCGATCCTCGATCAGGACAGCGGTGTCCTGAACACCGCCCTCGGCACCATCGGCCTCGGCGGGGTCCCGTGGCTCACGAGCCCCTCGGTCGCCCTGTTCGCGGTCGTGCTCGTGAACATCTGGATCGGTATCCCGTTCAACGTCACGATCCTCTACGGAGGTCTGCAGGACATCCCCGACGAACTGTACGAGGCCGGTGCGCTCGACGGCGCGACGGGGTGGAAGGCCTTCCGCCACATCACGTGGCCGAACCTCCGCCCGGTGGTGAGCGTCGTGCTCGTGCTCGGCGTCGTCTACACGATCAAGGTGCTCGACATCATCCTCGGCCTGACGAACGGCGGGCCGGCGAACGCCACCCAGACGCTGTCCGTGCGCTCGTACCAGGAGTCGTTCGTGAACTTCGAGTTCGGCGTCGGCGCCGCGTTCAGCAACATCCTGATCGTCATCTCGCTCCTCTTCGCGATCGTCTACCTCCGCGTCAACCGACGCGCGGTCGACGAGTAAGGACACCGACCCCTCATGACCACGACCAGCATCGTGACCGGCGGCCGACAGACCCGTCGCTTCGCCCCGGTCGGCCCGTCGCGCCGCCGTGGCGACCGACGACGCCTCGGCTCCACCGTCCTCGGCGTCCTCATCCTCGCGATCATGCTCTTCCCCGTCTACTGGATGGTGAACGCGTCGCTCCAGCCGTCGGGCAACACCCTCACCGGCGACTTCTTCCCCGTGAATCCGAGCTTCGCCGGGTATGAGAAGGCCATCGCCGACCAGGGCGGGCACCTCGTGACGAGCCTCGTCATCTCGCTCGGGACCGTCGTGCTGACCCTGGCGATCGCCGCACCCGCGGCCTACGCGCTCGCCCAGTTCCGGTTCCGGTGGATCAGCATCGCCCTGCTCGTGATCCTCATCGCGCAGATGATCCCCGGCATCGTGATCGCCAACGCCCTCTACTCCGCCTACAACGACCTCGGCCTGCTCAACTCGATCCCCGGACTGATCCTCGCCGACGCGTCCCACGCCATCCCGTTCGCGATCCTCATCCTGCGGGCGTCGATGCAGACCATCCCACCCTCGATCGTCGAGGCCGCCCGCGTCGACGGCGCCGGGCTCGTGCGGGCGTTCGTCTCGATCGTCCTACCGGTGAGCCGCAACGTGCTCATCACCGCCGGGCTGTTCGCGTTCCTGTTCTCCTGGAGCGACTTCCTGTTCGCCCTGACCCTGACGACGACCGAGGACGTGCGCCCCGTGACCCTCGGGATCTACCAGTACCTCGGCTCGCAGGTGTCGAACTGGAGCGCGGTCATGGCGACCGCGGTCCTCTCGTCCCTGCCGGCCATCATCCTGCTCGTCATCGCCCAACGCTTCATCGCCGCCGGGGCGACGGGCGGCGCCGTCAAATGACCGACCAGCACCCAGACACCATCACCGACCACGCAACGCATCCTCGAAGGAGCACCACCATGTCCGACAGCACCACCCCCGTCCGCGTCCTCGTCTGGGGAGAGAACCGTCACGAGCAGATCGAGGAGAAGGTCCGCGCGATCTATCCCGACGGCATGCACACCACCATCAAGGAGGGCATCGAGGAGCACCTCGGCGCCGATGCGGTCGTCACCACCACGACGCTCGACGAGCCGGAGCACGGCCTGACCGAGGAGGTCCTCGCCGCGACCGACGTGCTCGTGTGGTGGGGTCACGCCGCGCACGACGAGGTCGCCGACGAGGTCGTCGAGCGGGTCCACCAGCACGTCCTCGCCGGCATGGGCCTGCTCGTGCTGCACTCGGGCCACTGGTCGAAGATCTTCGGCAAGCTCATGGGCACCACCTGCACGCTGCGGTGGCGGTCTGAGGAGGACCGGGAGATCGTGTGGACGGTCGACCCGACCCACCCCATCGCCCAGGGTGTCCCCCACCCGTTCATCATCCCGGCGCAGGAGATGTACGGCGAGTTCTTCGACGTCCCGGCCCCCGACGAGCTGATTTTCCTCTCGACGTTCACGGGTGGCGAGGTGTTCCGCTCCGGCATGACCTACAAGCGCGGCTTCGGCAAGATCTTCTTCTTCTCCCCGGGCGACCAGGACTACCCCGTCTACCACCACGAGCACGTCCGGCGCGTCCTCGCGAACGGCGTCCGGTGGGCGCACACCCTGCGGCCGGAGCGCGCGGTGCCGGTCCTGCTCCGGTACGAGACCGAGGACTTCTACAACGGTCGCGGCTACGAGGGGGCGCTCGAACGATGAGTGCGCCTGTCGACGGTGGTTTCGCGGTGCTCTCGGACGCGACCGCGCCGGTGCGGCTCGTCCTCGTGGGCGCGGGCGGGATGGGCAGGGCCTGGTTGCGGACCATCCTCGCGAACCCCGAGACCGAGCTCGTCGGCGTCGTCGACCTCGACACGGCACTTGCCGAGTCGGCCGTCCTCGAGGCCGGGCTGCAGGTGGGCCCCGATGGTGTCGTCGTCGGGACCAGCGTGTCGGTCGTCGCCGAGGCCGCCGGGGCGCACGCGGTCGTGAACGTCACCGTGCCCGCCGCGCACCACCCGGTGAACACCGAGGCGCTCTTCGCCGGGCTGCCCGTGCTGTGTGAGAAGCCGATCGCGCCCACGGTGGCGCAGGCGCTCTCCCTGGCCGCGACGGCGGAGGCGAGCGGACAGCTCTTGATGACGAGTCAGTCGCGCCGCTACTACGCGTCGATCGCCGCGTTCCGGGAGCAGGTCGCCTCGCTCGGCCGCCTGGGGTCCGCGACCACCGAGTTCTTCAAGGCGCCGCACTTCGGTGGGTTCCGCGAGGAGATGCCGCACGTGCTGCTCGTCGACATGGCCATCCACGCCTTCGACGCCGCCCGCTACGTCCTCGGGAGCGACCCGATCGCCGTGTACTGCGAGGAGTTCAACCCCGCCTGGAGCTGGTTCTCGGCCGATGCCGCCGCCACCGCTGTCTTCGAGTTCGCAGACGGTGTCCGGTACACCTACAGCGGCAGCTGGTGCGCGGACGGCGTGGAGACGTCCTGGAACGGCAGCTGGCGCGTCAACGGCGAGCACGGTACCGCGGTCTGGGACGGCGACTCCGCGCCCCGGCGACAGCTCGCGCCGACGGACGGGGTGGCCGCCGAGGTCGAGACCGCGACGCTCGAGGCCGACGTGCCGGAGGAGATCGCCGGTTCGCTCGTCGAGTTCGTCGAAGCGATCCGGACGGGACGGGTGCCCTCGGGCGAAGTCCATACGAACGTCCTGAGCCTCGCGATGGTCGAGGCCGCCGTGCGGTCCGCGGAGACGGGCGAGCGGGTGTCCATCGCGGACGTGCTCGCGCAGGCGCACGCGCAGGCGATCGAGGTCGAACCGCGCGACGACGTCCGAGCGGCGCTCGTCCCCACCAGCTGAGGTGGGGCGGATCGTCGTCATCGCGTGCTGCGGACGACGATCCGCCTCAGCTCACCACGTACCGTCGTCGAGGTTGCGGGCCACACTCAGGCTGAACGCCCGCCAGAGGCCGGAGTGACCCGGCGTCCGCGCGGACCGGCTCGGCCACCCCGCGAAGCGCGCGACACGGACGAAGCCGGCCTCGTGCCACACCGGGTCGGTCTTGCGGAACCGATTCGGCTGCCAGACGACCGGGCGCTCCGGCAGGTTGCCCGAGGCCGGCGCACGCTTCGCCCGGAGCCCGAACAGGGTCTCCGGCTCGGGCACGCGCTCGCCCACCCAGTCGAGCACGTCGAGCTCTGGCGAGTCACCGTACCGGGACCGGTGGATGCCGACCACCCGGAACAGCGCCGTCCGTCCGTTCGGTGCGGTGAACGCGAGGACGTCGCCCGGCGTCAGGTCGTCCTCCACATGGCGCCACGATCGGCGGAGGCGTTTCGGCGCGGGCTGCGGGCCGAGGAGCTGCTCACGCAGGCGCTGGAGCGCGGCGGTGCGGCGGGTGAGTTCCGTCCGGCCCGCCTCCGCCCACAGCTCGAGGTCGGCTCCCCGGTCGATCGCCGCGATCGCCCGCGCCTGCACGTCGGGATCGAGCCGGCCCACCTCGCTCTGCGCGGCCGCGAGCGGGATCCACAGCTCGCCGTCGTCGCGGTCAACCAGGTGGGCGAAGGAGGCGATGGTCCGTCGCGTCGCGTCGTCGTCGGGCACCCGGTCCTGCACGAACTCGCGGTACTCCGTGCGGATGTCCGACGCCGTGTCGTTCGAGAAGATCGCGGTTCCCCATGCGCCCATCCCGGCATCCTCGCAGACCACGCCCATCCGCGGCCAGGTCGGGCCCATACGATGGACGGAGCCCGACTCCGAGACGAAGGACGCTGCATGCCATCCCGACCCACCAAGTTGATCCCGCCGACCTTCTCCCGCACGCCGTCGCTCGACGCCGAGACGGTCGAGTTGGAGGTGGCGATCGACTTCCCCGAGGGTGTCGAAGCCATCGGTCTCGCCGTCGCCCCCGCGCTCGACGGCGTCGACGACGAGATCCCCGCGGCCCTCGGCCTCGACCGGGCTGCCCTGACCCGCGCCGGATTCACCGGCGAGCTCGGCCAGACCCTCGTGATCCCCAGCCAGGACGCACCGACGTTCATCGCCGTCGGCGTCGGCGCACCCGAGAAGCGCACCGCCGCCGCACTCCGCGACGTCGCCGCAGCGTTCGCCCGCGCCGCCTCGTCCTTCGCGACCATCGGCCTCGACGTCGCGCACGCGTTCGACCTCGACGCGGCGTCGGCCGGACAGCTCGTCGTGGAGGGCGCGCTGCTCGCCCGCTACCGCTACACCGAACTCAAGCGCGAGGCGAAGCGCACGCCGCTCGTCGCGCTCCACCTCGTCGCGGCCGGCGACGACCTCGCGGAGACCGCGACCGGCGCCCACCGCGGCGAGGTCCTCGCCCGCTCGGCGAACCTGGCCCGCGACCTCGCGAACACCCCGCCCGGTCACCTCACGGCGACCGACCTGGGCGAGGTCGCGCAGCTGCTCGGTGCCGCCAACGGGTTCGATGTCGAGGTCTTCGACAGGGACGCGCTCATCGAGCTCGGCCTCGGTGGCCTGCTCGGCGTCAACGCGGGCAGCGTCGAAGAGCCCCGCATGATCAAGCTGCGGTACACGCCGAAGGACGCCGACGGGTCGCCGGTCGAACCGGCCGGGCACCTCGCGCTCGTCGGCAAGGGCATCATGTACGACTCGGGCGGCATCTCGCTCAAGCCGTCCGACCCGTCGCACGCCGCGATGAAGATGGACATGGCGGGTGCCGGCGCGATCCTCTCCGCCATGACCGCGCTGGACGAGCTGCACTGCGCGAGCAGCGTCACCGCGTTCCTCATGTGCACGGACAATATGCCGTCCGGCTCGGCGACGATGCTCGGCGACGTGCTGACCTTCCGCAACGGCACGACCGTCGAGATCAAGAACACGGACGCCGAGGGTCGCCTCGTCCTCGCCGACGGACTGAGCCTGGCAGTCGAGGAGGGCCCCGACGCGATCGTCGACATCGCGACGCTGACGGGTGCCGCGATCATGGCCCTTGGCACGAAGACCGCCGCGGTGCACGGGACCGAGCAGGGGATCGTCGACCGGACGCTCGCCTCGGCGAAGGCCACCGACGAGCAGCTGTGGCAGCTGCCGCTCGAACGCAGCTACCGGAAGCAGCTCGACTCCGATGTCGCCGACCTCGCCAACATCGGTGGTCGTTACGCCGGTTCGACGCTCGCCGCGCTGTTCCTCGCCGAGTTCGTCGGTGACGTGCCGTGGGCGCACCTCGACATCGCCGGGACCATGCTCGTGGAGTCCGACGAGTCGTGGCGTTCGAAGGGTGCGACCGGCTACGGCACGCGTCTCCTCGTCGACCTGGCGCTGAACTTCAGCGCCTGACCCGCGGGCGGCGGGTCCCTGAGCTTCACCCCCGGTCCCTGAGCCTCCACCTCGGTCCCTGAGCCTGTCGAAGGGCTCAGGGACCCGCCGACCCCACCCACACCCCGGTCCCTGAGCTTCACCCCCGGTCCCTGAGCCTCCACCTCGGTCCCTGAGCCTGTCGAAGGGCTCAGAGCCCCCGCACCCCGCCCGGCCCCTGAGCCTGTCGAAGGGTAGCGACCGAGCCCGCCTCCCCCGGCGTCCACCCGGTCCCTGAGCCTGTCGAAGGGCCCTGGCCGGACCCGCCTCACCCCAGCACACCCTGGTCCCAGAGCTTGTCGAAGGGCACTGACGACCCGCCTCCCCGCTCCCACTTCGACAAGCTCAGTGACCAAACCCGCCCACCCGCACCTCGGTCCCTGAGCCTGTCGAAGGGCCCGCGTTGCTGTTCCGGCAAGAAACCACCGCCTGATGCCCGCCGCAGGGCAGGCTGGGCGGATGACCTCCGCACACGAGCCCGCCCTCACCGATCCCGCCGAGTTCTGGGAGGACCGCTACCGCAGCCGCGGCCAGGTGTGGAGCGGTCGGCCGAACGCCGCCCTCGAACGCGAGGTGGCCGACCTCCACCCCGGCACCGCGCTGGAACTCGGCAGCGGTGAGGGTGCCGACGCGGTCTGGCTCGCGCAGCAGGGCTGGTCCGTCACGGCGGTCGACATCTCCCCGACCGCGCTGGCCCTCGGCCGCTCCACCGCGGAGGCCGCCGGGGTCGCTGACCGCATCGCCTGGATCGAGGCCGACCTCGCCGCGTGGGAACCGTCCGGCGGCTTCGACCTCGTGACCGCGACGTTCCTCCACTCCCCGGTCGCGTTCCCGCGCGAGGAGGTTCTCCGTCGTGCCGCAGCAGCGGTCGCGCCAGGCGGCACCCTGCTCGTCGTGGGTCATGCCGGCCCGCCGCCCTGGGCGACCGAGCACATCGCACACGCGCACTTCCCGACACCCGATGAAGTGCGCACCTCCCTGGAGCTGGAGGCGGGCGACTGGGAGGTCGTCATCGCAGCCCTCGTCCCGCGCGCTGCGGCCGGGCCCGACGGCGAACCGGCCGAACTCGACGACAGCGTCCTCCACCTCCGCCGCCGTCCCTAACTCAGGACACCCTCGGCGCGTCGCACCGCCCGACCGGCGCGTCGCACCCGACACGCCGCAGCACTCCTGAGTTAGGACAGCACCACACCCGCCGGGCACCCCGAACCAACACCCGTTCCCACCGTCCCTAACTCAGGAGACCCTCGGCGCGTCGCACCGCCCGACCGGCGCGCCGCACCCGACACGCCCCGACACTCCTGAGTTAGGGACAGAACCACACCCGCCGGGCACCCGGACCGACACCCGTTCCCACCGTCCCTAACTCAGGACACCCCCGGCGCGTCGCGTCGCCCGACCGGCGCGCCGCATCCGACACGCCGCAGCACTCCTGAGTTAGGGACAGAACGGCAGCGTTCACCGACGCGGGGGCGCGCCCACCGATCCGCGCTCGATGAGCGTCTGGGCGAGCACGAACTCCTCCGCATCGAAGCCCGTCCCCCCGATCCGGGCGATCAACCGGCGTGCGGACTCGGCACCGAGCTCGTAGATCGGTTGGGACACGACCGTGATCGGTGGCGTCGTGAGGCTCGTCCAGTCGGCGTCGTCGAAGACGATGAGCGACACGTCGCCGGGGATCGACAGGCCGAGTTCCCGGATGGTCCGGAACACGGCGGAGCCGACGAGGCTGTCTGAGGCGACGATCGCGGTGACGGCGTCTGGACCACCGAGCACCTTCCGCGTGATGACGTCGATCCCCTCCGCGCGAGCGTTGAGGTGGACGAAGGCGGCGGGATCCTCGACCCCGGCTTCACCGAGCGCCGCCGTGAACCCGTCGATGCGGTCTCCCACCGAGGAGGAGCCGACGTCGTCTCCGGAGACGTAGGGGTGCTCGTGGGCGAGCGTCGAGACGAAGGCGATGCGCCGGTGACCGGTGGCGAGGAGATGCCGGGTCGCCATCGCCGCTCCGGAGGCGTTGTCGGCGACGACCGTGTCCGCTTGCATGCCCGCCGCGCGCCGGTCGAGGAGCACCACGGGACGCCCTTCCGCGAGCGCCGTTTGTAAACTTCTCGTTTCGATCGAGGACGCCGGCGTGACGATGAACCCGTCCACCCGCTTGTCGAGGAGGAGCTCGATCGCGGCCGTCTCGGCGTCGACCTCCTCGTCGGAATTGGCGAGGATGAGGTCGAATCCGGCGGCTTGCGCGACGTCGGAGATGCCCCGGGTGGCGCGGGCGAAGAAGGGGTTCTCGATGTCGCCGATGACCACGCCGATGGTGTTCGACTTCCCCGTGTTCATGCTCTTCGCGAGGGCGTTGGGGCGGTAGCCGAGGCGTTCGGCGGCGGCCTGCACGCGGTCCCTGACGTCGTCGCTCACGGCCCCGTAGTCGCCGAGCGCTCGGGCCGCGGTGGCCTTGGAGACCCGGGCGGCTTTCGCGACGTCGGACACCGTCGTCTCGCGCCGTCCGGTAGCCGGATCCGTTGCCATGTGCCCTCCGATGGGGTTCTGCTTCGTCGTTGACGTCGTTCCGGAACCAGGGTACTGTCCTGGACAACCTGTTGAGACCGGTCTCAACCTACGCGATTGAGACCGGTCTCACCAGCAGAACGACAGCAATGGAGCTGACGGCGTCCACAAGACACGAGCCGACGGTTCCCTCCACGCACCAAGAACTCCTCCCCACGATTGGACTCGCCGTGACGAATCGCTCCACCCTCCGCAGGACGGCCCTCCTGGCCGTCGCTGCGGCGACCGCCCTCATCCTCTCCGCGTGCTCCGGTGGTGCCGGCGCCGCGAGCAGCACCGAGGACAACCCCTACGGGCTCATCACCCCCGGACAGATCCGCGTCGCCAGCCTCGGCGACTCGAAGCCGTACACCTTCACGGACGCCGACGGGACGTTCACCGGATTCGACGTCGAACTCTTCACCGACGTCGCCAAGCGGATCGGGATCGACGACGTCGTCTTCACCGGTCAGGACTTCTCCGGTCTGCTCTCCGCCGTCGCGAACGGCCAGTTCGACGTCGGCGTGGCCGCGATCGGCATCACCAAGGAGCGCGAGCAGACCGTCGACTTCTCCGACGGTTACCTCGCCGGGTACCTCACGGTCATGGCGTCGAAGGACTCCGGCATCACGGATGCGGACAGCCTCGAGGGCAAGCGCCTCGGCGTCGTCCAGGGCACGCTCCAGGAGGCGTACGCGGTCAAGAACTTCACGAAGACCGAACTCGTCCGCTTCCCCGACAACAACTCGGCGATCTCCGCGGTCAACAGCGGCAGCATCGACGCCCACTTCCTCGACTACGAGGCGGCGAAGGAGTACGCGGCGCAGTACGGCCTCGTGAACGCCATCGACATCCCGTCCTTCGACGCACCGGCCGGCTTCGCGATCGCGAAGGACAAGCCCGAGTTCAAGAAGGCCTTGGACAAGGCCCTCGCCGAGGCGATGGAGGACGGCACCTGGAAGAAGCTCTACCAGAAGTGGTTCCCGGGCTCCCCGATGCCCGAGCAGTACCTCCCCAAGGCGGAGCAGACGTCCAGCCCCAGCCCGAGCGCGTCCGAGTAGCCCCCAGCCCCGTCTCGTGGTGCGGGTCGCACACCGGCCCGCACCACACCATCCCACCCCTCAGGAGCAGACAGCATGGACTGGCTCGACAGCATCATCAAGACCTTCTTCGACTTCGACGCGATGTGGCAGGTGTTCCCGCAGCTGCTCGGCGTGGGACTCGTCAACACCCTCGTCATCTCGATCGCCGCCACGGTCATCGGCGTCGTCCTCGGCATGATCATCGCGATCATGGGCATCTCGTCCTCGCGCTGGCTCCGGGTGCCCGCGCGGATCTACACCGACGTGTTCCGCGGCCTGCCGGCGATCCTCACCATCCTCCTCATCGGCCAGGGCTTCGCCCGGTTCAGCCAGCAGCTGTTCGGCCCCTCCCCCTACCCCCTGGGCATCCTCGCCCTCAGCCTCATCGCCTCCGCCTACATCGGCGAGATCTTCCGCGCCGGCATCCAGAGCGTCGACCGTGGCCAGCTGGAGGCCTGCCGGGCGCTCGGCATGAGCTACGGCAAGGCCATGCGACTGGTCGTGGTACCGCAGGGCATCCGCCGGGTGCTGCCGGCGCTCGTCAACCAGTTCATCGCCATCGTGAAGGACTCGAGCCTCGTCTACTTCCTCGGACTCCTCGTCAGCGAGCGGGAGCTGTTCCGGGTCGGCCAGGACGCCGCCGTCCTCACCGGCAACCTCTCGCCGCTCGTCATGGCGGGTCTGTTCTACCTCGTGATCACCGTGCCCCTCACCCACCTCGTCAACTTCTTCGACAACCGTTTCCGCACCGGGCGCCGCAAGGCCACCCCGCCGAAGAGCGGCCTCGACGAGCTCGACGAGGTGCAGCCACCCCTGCCAGCCACCACCGGGAGCAACACATGACCTACACCTCTCCCCTGCCCGTCACCGACGGACACTTCTACCGCGGCTCCAGCCTGGAGCTCCGCGACGTCTCGATGGCGTACGGCGACATCGAGGTCATCCGCGAGGTCAGCATCGACGTCGAGCCGGGCACCACGACGTGCATCATCGGGCCGTCCGGTTCCGGGAAGTCGACGCTGCTCCGCGGGGTGAACCGGCTGCACGAGCCCACCTCCGGCGAGGTGCTCCTCGCCGGAGAGAGCGCCCTGAAGATGAAGCCCGAGCGGCTCCGGACACGGGTCGGGCTCGTGTTCCAGCACTTCAACCTGTTCCCCGACCACACCGCACTCGAGAACGTCGCCCTCGCGCTCCGGAACGTGAAGGGGATGTCGAAGAGCGAATCGCTCCGGGTCGCCGCTGCACGACTGGACGACGTCGGGCTCGGCGAACGGTCCGACCACCGGCCGCGCGACCTGTCGGGCGGCCAGCAGCAGCGGGTCGCGATCGCCAGGGCCCTCGCGATGGAACCCGAAGTCATGCTGTTCGACGAGGCCACGAGCGCGCTCGACCCCGAGCTCGTGAAGGGCGTCCTCAACCTCATGGCCGGGCTCGCACAGCGCGGCATGACGATGCTCGTGGTCACCCACGAGATGGGCTTCGCGCGCAAGGTCGCCGACCAGGTCGTGTTCATGGACGAGGGTCGCGTCGTCGAGTCGGGTACCCCCTCGCAGCTGTTCGACGCACCGCAGAGCCCGCGCTTGCAGCGGTTCCTCTCCGAGGTGCTCTGATGGCGGCGCGCGTCGCCGGCGCGATCCGGACCGGTGTCATCGGCTTCGGCACCTCCGGCGCGGTGTTCCACGCACCGTTCCTCGCGGCGGATCCCGACTACTCGCTCGACCTCGTGGTGACCTCCGACGCGGATCGCCGCGCCGAGGCGCTCCGCCGGTACCCGGGTGTCGAGGTGGTGTCGACCACGGAGGAGCTCTTCGCACGAGCCGACGAGCTCGACCTCGTCGTCATCGGCTCGCCGTCCGGCACGCACGCCGCACTCGCCACGGCGGCTCTGGACGCCGGGCTGCACGTCGTGGTCGACAAGCCGTTCGCCGTCACCGCTGCCGAGGGTCGCGCCATCGTCGACCGCGCGGCTGCGGCGGACCGGCTCGTCACCGTCTTCCAGAACCGCCGATGGGACGGCGACTTCCTGACCGTGCGGCGGCTGCTCGACGACGGCGCGCTCGGCCGCGTGCATCGCTTCGAGTCGCGGTTCGAGTGGTGGAAGCCGGACCCGCCCGCATCGTGGAAGACGGCCGCCACCGCGGCGGAGGGCGGCGGCATCCTCTACGACCTCGGCACGCACGTGATCGATCAGGCGATCCAGTTGTTCGGGGAGGTCGAGGACGTCCACGCCGAGCTCGGGGTCGTCCGGCCGGGCGCGGTCGCCGACGACGACGCCTTCGTCGCGCTCCGCCACCGCTCGGGGGTGCGGTCGCACCTGTGGATGGGGTCGCTCGTCGCCCAGGCCGGCCCGCGGTTCCGCGTCCTCGGGTCCTCCGGCGCCTACACCTCGTGGGGACTCGACGGCCAGGAGCCGTCGCTCAAGGCGGGCGCCGATCCCCGCGACGACGGGTTCGGCCGCCGCGACCCGTCGGGCTGGGGCTCGATCGGCGTCGACGGCGCCACCGAGCGCGTCCCGATGGCCGACGGCGACTACGCCGCGTTCACGCGCCTCCTCGCGACGGCGCTCGACGACGGCGGGCCACCTCCGGTCGATCCGGCCGACGCGATCGCCGTCCTCGAGATCATCGAAGCCGTCCACGCGGCGGCAACAGCTTCACCACGCAGCACTCCAGAACAGAAAGAGCAGACAGCATGAGCACCAGCACCCAGACCAGCCGTCGCGTCGTCGTGATCGGCGGAGGCATCCTCGGAACGTCCAGCGCCGTGGCCCTCGCCCGCCGAGGCGCCGAGGTGACCCTCGTGACCGACCGGTCACTCGCCAGCGGGGCCTCCGGGCGGTCGCTCGCCTGGCTGAACTCCGCGGCTCGGCGCTCGAGCGAGTACCACGCGCTCCGCGTCCTCGGCATCGACCGCTGGAGGACCTTCGCCGCGCAGGTGCCGAGTGCGGACTTCCTCCGCTTCGACGGCGGGCTCATGTGGGCGCCTGAGGGCGAGTCCTACGCCGACACCTTCGCGTACGAGCGCGGCATCGGCTACGACGCCCGGTGGCTAGCGCCGGAGGACATCGCTTCGGTCACCCCCGGTGTCGACCCGGCCGCCGTGGCTGCTGAGGGCGCGATCTTCAACCCGGGCGAGGGGTGGGTCGAACTGCCGTCGGTGATCGAGGTCCTGTCCCGCGAGTTCGTCGCCCGTGGCGGACGGATCGTGACGGACGCCGGGGCCGAGATCGCCTCCGCCGGTGGCCGCGCGGTGGGTGCGGTCCTCGCGAACGGTGACCGCATCGACGCCGACGCGGTCCTGCTCGCCACGGGTCCGGACGTCCCGGCCCAGCTCGCCGCGCTGGGCATCACGATCGGTGACCAGAGCCCGGCCGCGTTCGTCGCGTTCACGAAGCCGGCCGCGTCCGAGCTCGTCGCCGTGCTCAACACGCCGAACGTGGCCGTCCGCCGCACGAGGGACGGCGGCTTCGCGCTGGATTCCGCGTGGTCGGAGGAGGAGATCGAGGTCCGGGACGACGGATCGCTGCACATCGCCGACTCGACGGTGGAGCGGCTGCTGGCCGAGGGCTCGCGGGTGCTCGCCGGCAACCCGAGCCTCGAGCTCGACCACATCGGCGCCGGGTACAAGCCGATCCCGGGCGACGGCGAGCCGGTCTTCGGGGCGGTCCCGCAGCTGCCGGGGCTGTTCACGGCGTTCAGCCACAGCGGGGCGACGCTCGGACTCATCGCCGGTGAACTCCTCGCCGACGAGATCGTCGACGGCGAACCGTCGCCGCTGCTCGCGACGTTCCGCCCGGAGCGGTACGCCGAGTCGCCCGTACCCGCGTAAGTCCGGTCGGTTCACAACTCAGGTCGGCCCCGGCGGGTCACGTCAACCGCCCGGCGTGTCCGGTGCGACGCACCGCACCGGTCCTGAGTTGTGAACCCCGTGTCGCCCCCCCTGCCCGATCGCCCTAACTCAGGAGACCTCCGGCGTGTCGCGCCGCCCCACCCGCGTGTCGCTCCCGACACGCGGCAGCGGTCCTGAGTTAGGGACAGAACCACACCTGCCGGGCACCCGGGGCGCCCTCCCTCCTGCGCCCCTACCTCAGGAGTCCTCCGGCGTGTAGCGGGAGCAGCAGCCCCACACGCCGCCGAAGTCCTGAGTGAGGGACGGGAGGGACCGCGACAGAACGCCCGCCGCACTCCTGGAGTGCGGCGGGCGTTCGACGTTGCGGGGTGCGACTAGTCGGTGCCGGAGTCGAACGCGGCACCCTCGGACGCCAGGTCCGTCGCGCGCTCGAGGGCATCGGCGGTCGGGTCGAGGAGTTCGCCGCCGAGGATCTCCTGCGCCTCACCCTGCTCGAGCTTGCCGACGAGCTCAGCCGTCGCGCCACCGACGATGCCGGCGGCCGCGTACTGCTCGAGCCGCGAACGCGAGTCGGCGATGTCGAGGTTGCGCATGGTGAGCTGCCCGATGCGGTCGTCCGGACCGAACGCGGCGTCGCCGACACGCTCCATCGAGAGCTTGTCGGGGTGGTAGCTGAGGCCGGGGCCCGAGGTGTCGAGGATCGTGTAGTCGTCGCCGCGGCGCAGACGGATCGAGACCTCACCGGAGACGGCGGAACCGACCCAGCGCTGGATCGACTCGCGGAGCATGAGCGACTGCGGGTCGAGCCAACGGCCCTCGTACATGAGGCGGCCGAGACGGCGACCCTCGTTGTGGTAGTTCGCGACCGTGTCCTCGTTGTGGATCGCATTGAGCAGACGCTCATACGCGATGTGCAGGAGGGCCATGCCGGGAGCCTCGTAGATGCCGCGGCTCTTCGCCTCGATGATGCGGTTCTCGATCTGGTCGCTCATGCCGAGACCGTGACGACCACCGATGGCGTTGGCTTCGAGGACGAGCGCGACCGCGTCGTCGTACTCGACGCCGTTGAGCGCGACCGGACGACCGGCCTCGAACGTGACGGTGACGACCTCGGAGGCGATCGCGACGTCTTCACGCCAGAACGGCACGCCCATGATCGGCTCGACGAGTTCCATACCGGAGCTGAGCTCCTCGAGACGCTTGGCCTCGTGGGTGGCGCCCCAGATGTTCGCGTCGGTGCTGTACGCCTTCTCGGTGGAGTCGCGGTACGGGAAGTCGCGGGCGACGAGCCATTCGCTCATCTCCTTGCGGCCACCGAGCTCGTTGACGAAGTCGACGTCGAGCCACGGCTTGTAGATGCGCAGGCGCGGGTTGGCGAGCAGGCCGTAACGGTAGAACCGCTCGATGTCATTGCCCTTGTAGGTGGAACCGTCGCCCCAGATGTCGACGCCGTCCTCCTTCATGGCGCGGACGAGCATGGTGCCCGTCACCGCGCGGCCAAGGGGCGTGGTGTTGAAGTACGTCTTGCCGGCGTTGCGGATGTGGAACGCACCGCACTGCAGCGCGACGAGCCCCTCTTCCACGAGCGCGGACTTCGCGTCGACGAGTCGGGCGATCTCCGCGCCATACTCCTTCGCGCGATCGGGCACGGCACCGATGTTCGGTTCGTCGGCCTGGCCGATGTCGGCGGTGTAGGTGCACGGGACGGCACCCTTCTCGCGCATCCAGGCGACGGCGACGGAGGTGTCGAGACCTCCGGAGAAGGCGATGCCGACGCGCTCGCCGACGGGGAGGCTGCTCAAGACTTTAGACACGCCTGCGATTCTACGGGTTCGCGGGGAGCGGAGCACGTCACCGCCGGTACCGCCGAACGCCCGCCGGGGGACGGCGGGCGTTCAGGCGGCATCGACGGTGACGCTGCTGTGAACCGGACGGATCGGACCAGGTCCACCCAGGCGCTGTTCGGGTCTCGCGCCGCGGGCTTCACGGGTGCATCGGGATGACGATTCGTCGACTCCAGAGCGATTCTGACAGCGACCGACGCCCCTCCACAGGTCCCAATAGAGGGGACATCGGGGAGGGGCGACAGGCGTGGGTGGCCCTTCGACGCGCGGTTCCTGCCCTTCGACAGGCTCAGGGACCGGGGGCCAGGTGCCGCGTGCCGGTGCTACCAGATGGTGACGCGCTCCTCGGGGGCGAGCCAGGCTGCGTCGGACTCCGTCACGCCGAACGTCTCGTAGAAGGCATCGATGTTGCGGACGATCTGGTTGCAACGGAACTCGTTCGGTGAGTGCGGGTCGATCGACAGGAGGCGGATGACCTCGGCGTCGCGGCCCTTCTGCTGCCAGGCCTGGGCCCAGGAGAGGAAGAACCGCTCCGCACCCGTGAGGCCGTCGACGACCGGCGGCTCCGCGCCCTCGAGCGACAGGAGGTACGCCTTCCAGGCGATGCCGAGCCCGCCGAGGTCGCCGATGTTCTCGCCGATCGTGAGCGCACCGTTGACGTGGTGGTCGGGCACCTGTGCGGGCGCGAGGGCGTTGTACTGCTCGATGAGCGACGCGGTGCGCTCCTCGAAGGCGGCGCGGTCGGCCTCGGTCCACCAGTCGGTAAGTCGGCCGTCGCCGTCGAACTTGGAGCCCTGGTCGTCGAAGCCGTGGCCGATTTCGTGACCGATGACCGCCCCGATGGCCCCGTAGTTGGCGGCGGCGTCGCGGCCGGCGTCGAAGAACGGGTACTGGAGGATGGCGGCGGGGAAGACGATCTCGTTGAAGCCGGGGTTGTAGTAAGCGTTGATCGTCTGCGGCGTCATGAACCACTCGTCGCGGTCGAGCGGCTTGCCGATCTTCCCGAGCTCCCGGTCCATCTCGAAGCGGCTGGCGCGACGGACGTTGCCGAGCAGGTCGTCGGCGTCGAGCTCGAGCGCCGAGTAGTCGCGCCACTTCACGGGGAAGCCGATCTTCGGCGTGAACTTGTCGAGCTTCTCGAGCGCACGGGTGCGGGTCTCGGGGCTCATCCACTCGAGGTGTTCGATGCTGTCGCGGTACGCCTCGACGAGGAACCCGACGAGGACGTCCATCTCGTCCTTGGCCGAGGTGCCGAAGTGGCGGTCGACGTAGATGCGTCCGACGGCCTCACCGAGCATGCCCTCGACGAGCGAGACGCCGCGCTTCCACCGCTCGCGCTGCTGCGGCGTGCCGGTGAGCGTCTTGCCGTAGAAGTCGAAGTTGGCCCGGCCGAACTCCTCCGAGAGGTACGGGGCGGCACCGTGGACGACCTTCCAGGCCAGCCAGTCCTTCCACGACTCGAGCTGCTCGCCGACGAGGAGCTCACCGAGGCCTTCGAGGAAGCTCGGCTCGCGGACGACGAGCTCGGCGAACACCTCGTCCGCGGCGCCGATCGCGTCGCGCCAGACGGCGAGGTTCGGGCCGTCGAGATCGGCACCGGCCGCGAGGGCCGCCGCTTCGTCCCAGCCGTACAGGTTGTAGGTCTTCTCGCTGTCGCGGGTGGCGACGTTGTCCCAGTGCTTGGACGCGATCGCGGTCTCGAGCGCGAAGACGCGGTCGGCACGCCCTGCGGCGTCGTCGAGGCCGGCGAGTTCGAACATCGTCTGGAGGTGGGCGCGGTACGCGTCACGGATCTCGGCGAAGGTGTCCTCACGGAAGTAGGACTCGTCGGGGAGGGTGATGCCACCCTGCTCGGCGAAGACGAGGTAGCGCTCAGGGTTGCCCGGGTCGTTGTCGACGAAGAGCTGCAGGAAGCCGCCGACGCCCTCGGCCTCGAACTCACCCGACAGCCGCAGGAAGGCCTCGATGGAGTCGACGGCCGCGACGCGGGCGAGCTGGTCGGCGAGCGGGGCGGCACCGAGTTCGTTGGCGCGGTCGACGTCCATGAAGCTGGCGTACAGGGCGCCGATCTTCACGCCCTCCGGGCCATCGGGGTTCGACTGCGACTCCTCGATGATGGCGCGGACCGCGTTCTCCGCGTCCTCCGCGAGCTGGTGGAACGACCCCCAGCGGGCCTTGTCGTCGGGGATCTCGGTCCGGTCGATCCACTTGCCGTTCACATGCCGGAAGAGGTCGTCCTGCGGCCGGACGGCCGGGTCGAGTTCGGAGCGGTCGATGCCGGAGGCGAGCTGCGCGTCAGTCATGCGGTTCAGCCTAGCGACGGCTCCTGACGACGGGTCGGGAGTTCTCTCAGAGCTGGAAGACGGCTCGGGTCCACCATCGGTGGAGCGGTGTCGAACGTGGGTCGACGGGTGAGGGACTACCGTGGACGCACCGGTCGGAAGGAGCCCGCGTGGACTGGTTGTCCGAGTTCCCGCCCGGAGTCCTGCTGCTGGTCGTCTTCCTGGTCGTCGCGGTCGAGAGCCTCGGCGTCCCCCTGCCGGGTGAGACGGTGCTGATCGGCGCGACGCTCCTCGCGGCGACGAGCGGTCTGAACCCCGTGTTCGTCGCAGCGGCCGCCGCGGGCGGGGCGATCCTCGGCGACTCGATCGGGTACTGGATCGGCAAGCGCTACGGGCGGCGACTCCTCTCGGTGCTCAACCGTCGGTTCCCGAAGCAGGTGGGCCCGAAACGGCTCGGTGCCGCGGTGCACCTCATGCGTCGTTGGGGGCCGTGGGCGGTGTTCGTCGGACGGTTCATCGCCGTCCTCCGCATCTTCTCCGGACCGCTGGCCGGCATGTTCCGGATGACCTACCCGCACTTCCTGCTCGCCAACGCCGCCGGTGGTATCGCCTGGGCATCGCTCGTCGTGACCGTGGTCACGCTGCTCGGCAGTGCGGCGACCGAGTTCCTGCACCGCTTCTCCTGGGCGGCCCTCGCCCTCGCGGGTGCTGCTGCGGTCGTGATCGCCGTCGTCCTCGTCTTCCGCGCGCGTCGGCGCGCCGCCCGACCGGTCGCGGAACGCACCCCGGTCTCGCTGACCGAGGCGGAACTCGACGAGCTGCTGTCGCCGTCCGGCTCGGCGGCCCTGGCATCAGAGGCGCAGCAGACCACGCCGAGGGCTCCGACGTCGAGCGCCGCTCCCATCCGGACCGACCTGCGCGCAGCGATCGCCGCGGTCTTCACCCCGCTCCGCTGGGCGCTGAGGACGACGCCGGCGACCACCGCCTTCGTGACCGTCTTCGTCGCGTTGGGGGTCGTCACCGGCGGGCTGTGGCGCCCGATCGACCAGGCCGCCTGGTACCCGTCGTTCGCCTACGGGGTCCCGAGTCTCGAGGCCGGTCGTTGGTGGACGGTGCTCACGGGCATGTTCATCACCGCCGACCCGCTCACCTATCTCATCGCGATCCTCGGAGCCGCGGTGTTCGGCGGATGGGTCGAGGCTCGGTTCGGCACGCTGCGTGCGTCGGCGATCTTCCTGTCCGGGCACCTCGTCGGCATCCTCGGAGCCCTCGGGGCGGCGACCGCGCTCGCGCAGCTCGACTGGCCGTGGGCGCAGTCGCTCACGACGACCCTCGACGTGGGCCCGAGCTGCGGCATCCTCGCCTGTGTTGCCACCGCCACCGCGTTCATGCGGTCCCCGTACCGGCTGCGCTGGCGGCTCCTCCTGCTGTCGTGGGTGTCGATCGCCCTCCTCTACGTCGGGAAGATCGACGACCTCGAGCACTGGATCGCGACGGTGGTGTTCGTCGTCGTCGCCCGACTCCTCATCGGAGAACACCGTTCGACACCGCGACCGACGATGCGGGACTGGCGGCTCTTCGCGGTCGCCGGGCTGCTCGTCATCGGCGCGGTGCAGCTGCTCGTCACCCTCGTGCCGCTCGACGGGCCGCTCGGTTCCACCACCCTGACGCAGGGCTCCATCCTCGACGTGGGGCTCGACACGGTCGCGATCCTGCTGATCGCGAACTGGCTCCGGCGCGGGCACCGCTGGGCGTGGTGGGCGGCGATGGTCCTCACCGTCGGCAACCTGCTCACGACCCTCGCCCTCGTGGCGTTCACCTGGTTTGCGATGGTGCCGCTCGTGGCGTCGACGATCTGGATCTCGGCGAGCGTGCTCTGGGTGGGGCAGGCGGTGGTGCTCGTGCTCTCGCGGCACGCCTTCCGGGTGGCGGCGAACCAGACCAGGCGGCGACTGCCCGGCGCGGTCGGGCCGGGAGCACGGCGGGCGAGGGCGCGAGCCGCGGAGCTGCTCCGCGAGGACGGCGGCGGACCGTTGTCGGCGTCGGCGCTCCGACCGGAGAACCGGATCTTCGTCACGACGGACGGCGGTCATGCCGTGGTCTACCAACAGCACGCGGGCGTCGCCCTGGCACTCGGTGAACCGATCGGCGCAGGCGATGGTGCCTCGGACGCGGTGCTGGCGTTCGCGGCGGCGGCCGAGCAGGCAGGGTTGACCCCGGCCGCGTTCGCGGTGCGGGAGCCGGGCATCGTGCCCGATGGGTGGCGCGTGTCGCCGCTCGGGCGGGACCTCGTGCTCGAGTTGTCTGCGGTGGACGAGGCGGCCGACCAGAGCGACAGTGCCGGCGAGCCGGCCGACGACGGTGCCATCGCGGAGCCCGCGTGGTTGTCGATCCTGCTGCCATCGGACGAGCTGCCCTGGGAGCTGCGCAGCCAGATCCGTGCGCTGACCTCGGTGTGGGTCTCGGACCGGCGGGTGCCCGAACTGGGGCTCACCGTGGGCACGAGTGTCGAGACCGCCCGTGGCGCAGGGCAGGGTCAGGCAGCGGCTCGGAGCTCCGTCGTGACCGACGCCCGTGGTGCGGTGCTGGCGGCACTGACGTGGCTGCCGATCCCCGGACCCGGCGTCACGGTCGGCGGCTGGGCCCTCGACACGGTCCTGCGCGCAGTGACGACCGACGCGCCGGACACCTCGGACGCGCCGTCCTCCTCGGACGTCGGCCGCGCCGTCGAGCGGGCACTGACCGACGCCTGCCGTCGGTTCGCCGCCGAGGGGGCGTCGACGGTCTCCTTCGCGGCGTCTGGCCTGGCGCGCGACGGCTCGGAGCCCGACGGTGTCGCCGTGCGCACGGTGGCCGGCATCGCCCACCGCGTCGATCCGCTGCACGGTTTCGCCGAGATCGCCGCTGTCACGGAACGGCTCGGTGCCGCGCCCGTCGCGCTGTTCCTCGCCTGCCGTGAGGACGCCGACCAGCCGCGGGTCGCCTACGCCGCTGCCGCCGGGTTCCTCACCGGCATCCGCCTGCGCGACCTCCCCGCACTGAGCGGCTCGCTCCTCGTGCGGGAGTCGGACGGGCGCTCCGGAGCGCTGCCCGACGACGCGAGCAGCCGGGTCGGTGGCCACGACTAGGCTCGGCGGGTGACCACGGGACAGGACAGGCGACGACTCCGGCCGGTCGATCGCGACATCCTCCGGCTCGCGGTGCCGGCGCTCGGAGCGCTGATGGCGGAGCCGCTGTTCCTCCTCGCCGACTCGGCGATGATCGGGCACCTCGGGGTCGTCCCGCTGGCCGGCCTCGGCGTCGCGAGCGCGGTCCTGCAGACGGTCATCGGCCTCATGGTGTTCCTCGCCTACGCGACGACCCCCGCGGTCGCCCGCCGGCTCGGCCACGGCGACGAACGCGGCGCGGTCTCGCTCGGCGTCGACGGACTCTGGCTGTCACTCGGCCTCGGTGTCGTGATCGGCGTGGCCGGCTGGTTCCTCTCCCCCACCCTCGTCGGATTGTTCGGCGCGACCGACGCCGTCGCCCAGCAGGCCGACACCTACCTCGGCATCTCCATGCTCGGCATCCCCGCGATGCTGCTCGTGTTCGGCGCGACCGGTCTGCTGCGCGGCCTCCAGGACACCACCACTCCCCTCGTCGTCGCCGGTGCCGGTTTCGCCGCGAACATCGGCCTCAACTTCCTCTTCATCTACGGTCTCGGCCTCGGGATCGCCGGCTCGGCCATCGGCACCGTCATCGCCCAGTGGGGCATGGTCGTCGCCTACCTCGTCGTCGTCCTGCGCCACGCGCGGCGGACCGGGGCCAGCCTGCGCCCGCACCGCGCCGGGCTCGGCGGGGCGGCTCGTTCCGGCGGCTGGCTGTTCCTCCGCACCGTCAGCCTCCGCGCGGCGATGCTCATCGCCGTGTTCGTCGCGACCGACCTCGGCACGGACGAGCTCGCCGGCTTCCAACTCGTCATGACGCTCTTCGCCACCCTCGCCTTCGCGCTCGACGCCCTCGCGATCGCCGCCCAGGCGCTCGTCGGCAAAGGCCTCGGCGCGGGCGACGTGGGCGGGGTCCGCGCCGTCCTCGTCCGATGCCTGCAGTGGGGCGTCGGATCGGGGATCGTCCTCGGCCTCGTCGTCGCACTCGCGAGCCCGGTCATCGGTCTCGTCTTCACGAGCGACCCGAAGCTCGCGGCCCTGATCGTCCCCGCGCTCGTCGTGCTCGCCGTCACCACGCCACTCGGCGGGATCGTGTTCGTCCTCGACGGCGTCCTCATCGGCGCCGGCGACGCGAAGTACCTCGCGATCACCGGCCTGCTCAACACGGTCGTGTTCCTCCCGTTCGCCCTCGCCGTGCTCGCCTGGGCACCAGGCGGACCCACCGGACTCACCTGGCTGGCCCTCGCCTTCTTCGTCGGATACCTCGGCGCCCGAGCGACCACACTCGGACTCCGCGCCCGCACGAGCGGCTGGATGCGCACCGGGATCTGACCGACGATTGGGGAGTCCTCCCCATTGAATCGGCGGCCTCCGTCCACGATCCTGGCCTGTGAGCATCCATCCACGCTCACGATTCCAGGGGGAACCACCATGACCATCGCCACCGCCAGCCACCGTCTCCGCGTCTCGACCGTGACCGCCGTCGCCGTCCTGGGACTGTTCGGGCTCGCCGCCTGCAGCAGCGGATCGGCACCCGCCGACTCCGAGCCGAAGGCGAGCGCGACCTCGGAGGCGGAGGCCACTGAGGACACCACCGAGGACGCACCAGGGTCCGGCGCGACCAAGTGCACCGAGGAGCAGGTCAACACGCTCAGCGCGGCCAGCGGTGTCGCGGTCCCCGCCGCCGGTGTCGCCGCCGCGAAGGCCTCGTTCGCGCCCGCATCCGTCATCGAGGGGCTGACGACCGTGTGCGTGCTGAGCTTCGAGGCGGGTGCCGTGTCCGGCAGCTACGCCGTCGTCTCCGGTGGTGCCGCGAGCCTCACCGCCGCCGCAGCGAACGCCACCAACGCGGGTGGTCAGATCACCGAGGCGGCCGGCACCTTCACCGGATCCCTCGAGGACCTGACGATCGTCGGCGTCCCGTTCACCCAGCTCACCAAGGAGACCGCCGGGTTCGAGAACGTCGAGGACCTCGTGGTCATCGCTTCGACGGCGGCGCTCGGCTAAGACCGGGTTCCGCACCGGCCCGTCCCACCTGCGCCCATCCGCCCTGCTCGGGCGGGTGGGCGCAGGTGCGTCACGGCATCAGCGTCACGGCATCAACCGATCGGTGGATGCCAGGATCAACCGCTCCACCGCTACCGGCCGCCGACGACCCGGACGAGCATGGACACCATGAGCACACGACCGATCATCGAGGTCCGCGAACTGCGCAAGCAGTACGGCGACTTCACCGCCGTCGACGGCATCAGCTTCGACATCCAGGAGGGCGAGACCTTCGCGCTCCTCGGCCCGAACGGCGCCGGGAAGAGCACCACCATCGAGGTCCTCGAGGGGTACCGGCACCGCACGGGCGGGTCGGCGAGCGTCCTCGGCGTCGACCCCGCACACGGCGGCCTGGACTGGAAGGCCCGCCTCGGCATCGTCCTGCAGTCGAGCGCCGAAGCCTCGAACGTCACCGTCCGGGAACAGCTCACCCAGTTCTCCCGGTACTACCCCGAACCGCGCGACGTCGACGAGGTCATCGACGCCGTCGGCCTCACCGCGGCCGCCGGCACGCGCATCGGCAAGCTCTCCGGCGGTCAACGCCGACGGGTCGACGTGGCGCTCGGCGTGATCGGCCGCCCCGCGCTCCTCTTCCTGGACGAGCCGACCACGGGCTTCGATCCCGAGGCCCGGCGGCAGTTCTGGGACCTCATCCGCTCCCTCAAGCGGGACGGCACCACCGTCCTCCTCACGACGCACTACCTCGACGAGGCCGCGCAGCTCGCCGACCGGGTCGCCGTCATCGCCGGCGGACGACTCGTCGAGATCGGCGCGGTCGACGAGATCGGCGGTGCAGCGGCACGGATCCCGGTGGTCCGGTGGCGGGACGGCGACGGGCTCCACGAGGAGCGCACCCAGACGCCGGCGGCACGGGTCGCCGAACTCACCGCCTCGACCGGAGGGGAACCACGCGACCTCGAGGTCATCCGCCCGAGCCTCGAGGACATCTACCTCGGCCTCGTCCACGCGGCGAGCGCCGGTGTTCCCACGGCGACCGCCGGCTCCGCCGATCCGCGCGTCACCCTCCAGACGGGAGCAGGAGCATGAGCCTGACCACGAGCACCAACACATCCACGACATCCACCGATCGCGCTGTCTCGCCGTTCGTCCCGCCGCTGCCCCGTGGCCGGACGCTCCGCCTCGGGTTGAGCCGGATCGGGTACGAGACGCGCATCTACTTCCGTTCCGGCGACCAGGTGTTCTTCACCTTCCTGTTCCCCGTCGTGATGTTGGCGATCTTCTCCGCCGCGTTCAGTGCGATGGGGAACGTCGGCGAGGCACCCGACGGGACGGGCGGGGCCACCCAGGCCGCGTACACCCTCCCGGGCATGATCGCCGCCGGCATCCTCCTCTCCGGCGTCCAGAACCTCGCGACGGACATCGCGACGGAGAAGAGCGACGGCACGCTGAAGCGTCTCGGGGGCAGCCCGCTTCCCGTGGTCAGCTACTTCCTCGGGAAGATGGGGCAGGTCCTCGTGACCTCGATGCTCCAGCTCGCCCTGCTCCTGCTCGTCGCGAACCTCGTCTTCGGCGTCGCGCTGCCGACGGAACCCGAACGGTGGGTCACCTTCGCCTGGATCTACCTCCTCGGGATCGCGACGTCGGCCGTCCTCGGCATCGCGCTGTCGGCGGTGCCACGGAGCGGGAAGAGCGCGACGGCCGTGATCATCCCGATCGTGCTCGTCCTGCAGTTCATCTCCGGCGTGTACCTGTCGTTCGCGATGCTCCCGGACTGGCTGCAGAACGTCGCGAGCGTGTTCCCCGTGAAGTGGATCGCGCAGGGGATGCGGTCCGTGTTCCTCCCGGACTCCTTCGCGGCGCAGGAGCAGTCGGGCGGCTGGGACCTGACGACGGTCGCGCTCGTCCTCGTCGTCTGGGCGGTCGTCGGCCTCGTCCTGACGCGCCTCTCCTTCCGCTGGGTCCGTCGCTCCTGACGACGGCCGGCGCGCGGAAGTGGGAGGGTAAGGACATGGACGGACGACGGTGGTGGGATGTCGCGTTCGGCGCGGGGTGCGTGATCGTGGGCGCGCTCGTGAGCGTCAGCGCGCCCGAAGCGCCGGAGCGGGTGATCGGTGTCTGGGTGGTGCTGGCGGTGCTCTGCCTCGTCTACTACACGGCCGGGCGACGGACCCTCGAGCGTCCACAGGGCGGGCTCTGGTTCGCGATCACCCTCATCGCGCTCACCGCCGTCGGGACGGCGTTCTCACCGAACGTCCTGACCCTGCAGTGCCTCGTGTTCCCGCTGCTGTGGGTGCTGACCCCGGAGACGCGGAATGCGATCGTCCTCAACGTCGCGAGCGCCGCGACGCTCGCCATCGGCTTCATCGTCGGTCGGGGCGCCACACCGGACGCCATCGTGCAGGGGCTCGCGATCCAGAGCGTCTCGCTCGTCTTCGCCCTGTCGCTCGGCCTGTGGATCACCCGGATCGCCGAACTCGGCGATGAGAAGGCACGACTCCTGGTGAGCCTGCAGACGGCTCAGGCCGAGTCGGAACGGGCGAGCCGGGAGGCCGGCGCAGCTGCCGAACGCGAGCGCATGGCACGCGACATCCACGACACGATCGCCCAGAGTCTCACGAGCGTGGTGCTGCTCGCGCAACGTGCCCGATCCGAGATCGGGGTGACCGTCGCAGGCACCCCGGACGCTGCTCCGCTGGACGGCCGCCCGAACGCCGCGCTCGACAGCATCGACCTCATCGAGGGGACGGCGCGCGACGCCCTCCGTGAGGCGAGGACCCTCGTGGCCACGATGGCGGCGATGCCGGCAGCCGACACGACGCTCGGCGACAGTCTCCGCCGCTTGGGCGAGCGGTTCGCCCGGGAGACGGGCGTCGCGGTGGAGATCGACGCGCCATCCGATCGGTTCGAGCGGGCACCGGAGGTCGTGCTGCTCCGGAGCGCCCAGGAGGGTCTCGCGAACATCCGGAAACACGCCGGTGCCGACCGCGCCGAGCTGGTGCTCACCGTCGACGACGGCTGGGCGGAACTCCGGATCTCCGACGACGGGGTCGGCATCGCGGACCCCGACGGAGCGCTCCTCGGAACCAGCCCGGGCGCGGGCTTCGGGCTGCACGGCATGCACGACCGCGTGGCGCTCCTCGGCGGGACGGTGGACCTCACGAGTGCCGCCGGAGCGGGGACGACCGTGGTCGTGCGGGTTCCCGTGAGGATCGAAGCGGGCCCGTCGACACGCACAGGGACCGCGGAGGTCGGACGATGACGCGGATCAGGATCATCGTCGCCGACGACCACCCCATCGTCCGGTCGGGGATCGTCGCCCTGCTGGGTCGGGCCGACGACCTCGAGGTCGTGGCCGAGGTCGCCGACGGTGCCGCCGCGGTCGAGGCGGCCGAAGCACACCACCCCGACCTCGTCCTCATGGACCTCCGGATGCCGGTCCTCGGCGGCGTGGAGGCGACTGCCCGCATCGTGCAGCGCCTGCCCGGGGTGCGGGTACTCGTGCTGACCACCTACGAGACCGACGACGACATCCTCGGCGCCATCGAGGCCGGTGCCAGCGGGTACCTGTTGAAAGCGGCTCCCGAGCAGGAGATCCTCGCCGGCATCCGTTCGGTCGTGTCGGGCCAGACCGTCCTCGCGCCCACCATCGCGGCGACCCTCGTCGGCCGCGTCCAGGGCGGTTCGTCACCGCGCCCGCAGCTGAGCGCCCGGGAGCTGGAGGTCCTCGCGCTCGTCGCCGCCGGCAACAGCAACCGGGCGATCGCCGCCGGACTCTTCATCTCGGAGTCGACGGTGAAGACCCACCTGCTCCACGTGTTCGAGAAGCTCGAAGTCGCCGACCGCACCCGCGCCGTCACCCGGGCGCAGGAGCTCCGGCTGCTCTGAGCCCTGAGCTCCGAGCTCGCAGCCCGGTGCGCGGGTCTCGGTGGCCGGCTCAGGCTCCGCGCGGGACGGGACGCCTGATGTGGGTGCGCAGACCCACGACGTCGAGGACGAACTCGCAGAACATCGCGTTGGCCCAGGAGAACCACGGGCGGGTGAAGGTGACCGGGTCGTCCTTGTGGAAGGACTCGTGCATGACCCCGGTGCCGGCGTCGGTGCGCAGGAGGGTGTCGAGGAGCCGGGCGCGCTCCGCGTCGTCCGTCGAGGTGAGCCCCTCCATGGCGAGGGCGATCGGCCAGATGTGGTCGGGTGGCGTGTGCGGGCTCCCGATCCCGCGGGCGGCGGAGCCGACGAAGAAACTCGGGTCGTCCTCGCTCAGGAGGAACCGCCGGGTGGCGAGGTATCGGGCGTCGTCCGGCGCGCACCAGCCGAGGAACGGCAGCGAGAGGAGGCTCGGTACGTTCGCGTCGTCCATGAGCAGGGCGTTTCCGAATCCGTCGACCTCGTAGGCGTAGACGTCGCCGTACCGGTCGGTCGACACGACCCCGTGGGCGTCGACCGCCGTCTCGAGTTCGAGGCGGAGCGAGCGGGCGTCCGCGGCGAGCGCCTCGTCGTCGAGCACGTCCACCGCGATCGTCTCGACCCCGGCGAGCGTCACCGCGGCGAAGAGGTTGCCCGGCACGTTGTAGCCGTACCGCGTCGCGTCGTCGCTCGGTCGGAACCCCGACCACGAGAGCCCCGTAAACGTGGTCTCCGGGCCGAGTCCGTCGCGGACCAGGGTGTCGGAGAGCGGCGCGTCGAACCGTTGGAACCGGTACGGCGATCGTTCCTCATGGTGCCGCTCGGTGCGCCAGACGCCGATCGCCGCGGTGACGGCGGCGCGATACCGCTCGTCGAGGTGGTCGGAACGACCCGTCGCCAGCCAGAGGTCGTGTGCGAGCTGGAGCGGGTAACAGAGCGAGTCGATCTCGTACTTGCGTTCCCACACCCAGGGTGACGCATCCGTGCGGTCGTCGTGGTGGCCGTGGCCGTTCGGTTCGGCATTGAAGGCGTTGGCGTAGGGGTCGAGAGCGATCGCGTCGAGCTGGCGGCGGTTGACCGCGACGAGGAGGTCGGCCAGCTCGGGCCGGTCGGCCGCGAAGTGGAGATACGGCGCGAGCTGCGCGCTCGAGTCTCGCAGCCACATCGCGGGGATGTCGCCGGTGAGCATGAACACGGTGCCGTCCGGCATGGGCGTCATGGTGCTGTGCAGGGTGTCGGCGAAGCAGCGTTCGAACCGCTCCGCCACCGGCTGGTCGCTGCGCTCGCGCACGGCCGCGGTCGCCTCGGCGATCAGCTCATCGATCCACGCGGTCATGGTGATCCCTCTTCGGTGACGGCCGGCCGGCGATCAGACGCTGCCGCGGGGCTTGGGCGCGTCGGGCTGCGCCGCCGCGTAGGCCGACTGCCCCGTCGCGCCGGGCTCCCCCTCGGGGATCGGGACGAGGTACGCGGCGGTGCCGTAGGCGGTGAGCTGCGTCCAGGCGCCGCCGATGTCGGTCGTCTCGAGACGCATGGCCAGAACCGCGTTGGCACCACGCTGCTCCGCGTCCGCGACCAGGCGCCGCATGACCTCCTGGCGGGACTCGAACAGCAGCTGCGTCATGCCGGGGACCTCGCCACCGCCGAGTGCCGAGAACCCGATGGACATCGAGGAGCCCCAGTCACGGGCCCGCACCGTGAGGCCGACGACCTCACCGAGGACGGCGTCGATGCGGTGGCCGGCCACCGTGTCCGTCGTGACGACGATCATGCGCCGGCCTCCGTTCCAGTCAGGCGGTACAACGCGGCGAGCGAGAGCGCCGCGATGCCGGTGTCGAGGGTGGGGTGGATGAGCGGCGCGAACTTCGCGGAGTGGTTGCCGGGGAGGTCCTGCTCCATGCGCCCGGACGCGTAGGCCGCGGCGAAGGCCTGTGGGTCGGCTCCGCCGAGGATCCAGTAGACGATCGGAGCGTCGGCGGCCGTCGCCAGCATGCCGACGTCTTCGCTGCCCGTGACGACCCCCGGGTCGACGACTCGGTTGGCGCCGAACGCCTCACCGAAGACCGCCGTCACCTCTGCGGTGGCGGCCGGGTCGTTGACGAGCACCGGGAAGGCCTCCGTGTGTTCGATCACCGGTTCGCGTTCGGCACCGGACGCCGCCGCTTCGGCGCGGATGATGCGCTCCATGGACCCCACGACGCGGTTGCGCACGTGCGGTTCGTAGCTGCGGATGTTGACGCCGATCTGCGCCGTGTCGGGGATGATGTTGTTCTTCGTCCCCGCGTGCATGGTGCCGACCGTGAGCACCGCGGTGTCGGTGCCGGCGACCTCGCGCGACACGATCGACTGGAGTCGGACGACCGCCGACGCCGCCATCACGATCGGGTCGATCGTGGACTGGGGGCGGGAGCCGTGCCCGCCTCGGCCGTGGAAGGTGACGCGGTAGGCGTCCGTCGCGGCGAACGAGGGGCCGGCGTGCGTGCCGACCACACCGGCGGGCAGCGGTCCGACGTGCTGACCGAACACGATGTCGGGCTTCGGCACCCGGGTGTACAGCTCGTCGTCGACCATCGCCTGTGCGCCTCCCCCGGCCTCCTCGGCCGGCTGGAAGAGCACCACGAGCGTGCCCGACCAGGTTGCCCGCCGGGCGGCGAGCAGTTCGGCGGCGCCCAGCAGGCAGGTGACGTGGACGTCGTGACCGCAGGCGTGCATGACGGGGACGTCGTTGCCCTCCGGGTCGACCCCGCGCACGACGCTCGCGTAGTCGAGGCCCGTCTCCTCCAACACGGGCAGACCGTCCATGTCGGCACGGAGGAGCACCGTCGGCCCAGCACCGTTCTCCAGGACGCCGACGACGCCCGTGCCGCCGATCCCGGTCGCGACGGCGTACCCGAGGCCCGTGATCCGATCGGCCACGAGCGCCGCGGTGCGATGCTCCGCGAAGGAGAGCTCCGGGTGGGCGTGGAGGTCCTGGTAGACGGGGGCGAGGGCGACGGCCAGCGATGCCGCCTCCTGCTGGACGAGTGCTGCGGTGGCGATGGGCTGGTCGGTCATGGGTCTCCTTCGAGCGTCGTCCTCAACCCTACGGGCCTGGTCCGCCGCGCGGCAGGGGCCCGGGAAACCTCGGGTCGACCTCAGCCCTGTGGAGCGGGGACCGGCGCCGTCGTCGCGCCACGGTGGAAGCGGACCGCGAACTGCTCGGAGTCCGGCTCACGGCCGTCCAGCATCGCGACGATCGCCCGGCCGGCCGCCGAGCCCTTCTCCCGGGAGGGCTGCCAGACCGTCGTCAGGTCGTAGTCGAGCCCCTCGACCCGGATGCCGTCGAACCCGACGACGCTGAGCTCGCTCGGCACGGCGATGCCGAGCTCCTCAGCCGCACGGATCACCCCGGCAGCGAGGAGGTCGCTCTGCGCGGCGACGGCCGTCGGGCGCTCACCCACCGGGACGTCGAGGATCGCGTGGCCGGCGATGCGCCCCTCCTCCAGCGACGACCCCGTGGAGACGAAGCCGCTGGCGCCGGGGAAGACGTCGCGCAGGCCCTGCAGGCGCTCGATGGCGGGGACGGTCGTCGCGCCGCGCTCCCACTCGGGCGTCAGCGGCCCCCGCCGTTCCGTCGGATCGAGGTTGAGGGTGACGACGGCGACGCGCTCGTGCCCGAGCTCGGCGAGGTGCTGCGCCTCCTGCCGAACGCCACCGCGGTTGTCGACGGCGATGTCGGGGACCCCGAGTGCGGCGAGCCCCTCGATCGAGACGATCGGCATCCCGCGGCGGCTGAGCACCGCGACCGAGCTGTCGAGGTTCGGACTGCAGCCGATGAGCACGACCCCGTCCATCGGCGCGTTGCTCAGCTGGAGGGTGCCCTCCTGGGCGTCGTTCAGCAGGAGGAGACCCGCACCGACTGCACCCAGCTCGTCGGCCAGCCCGTCGAGCGTCTGCACCATGACCGGGTCACGGAAGGAGTGCCCGATCCGACCGGCGACGACGGCTCCGACGATGCCGCTCCTACCCTGACGCAGCGAGCGGGCGCGGGGGTCCGGGCCGCCGTAGTCGAGGTCGGCCGCGGCCTGCAGCACGCGTCGTTTGGTCGCCTCGGAGACCGGCCCGGCGCCGCTGAACGCGAGGGAGGCGGTCGACTGGGACACCCCGGCGCGCTCGGCGACATCGGCGAGCGTCGGTCGTGAGGGGCGTGATTCCTGGTCCACGATCTGCTAGCTTAGTCGACGGAATCGAATCGATTCGACTCTGCTCGGATCGACGCCGATCCGACGACGACCCACCCGTTCCACCCAGCGCTCCGGCGCCCGAAGCACCGATCCCGAGGACCCCGTGTCAGAGCCGACCACCCCGCCGACCGCACCCGTCGCCGTGCGTCCCCGCCGCGAACTCCTCGCCTGGCGCAACGCGATCTTCGTGATCTTCGCGCTCAGCGGCCTCAGCATCGCCACCTGGGTCGCGCGCTTGCCCGCGATCCGCGACAACCTCGACCTCACCACCGGGACGGTCGGGCTCCTCATCCTCGGCATGTCGATCGGGTCGATCCTCGGCCTCATCGCCTCACAGCACATCCTCGGCCGGCTCGGCCCGCGGCACGGGATGCAGCTGACGCTCGGACTCATCTCCGTCGGGCTGCTCCTCATCGGCATCGGCGCGAGCCTCGTCCCGATGGCGGGCATCGTCCTCGTCGGGCTCGTCATCTTCGGCTTCGGCAACGGCGCCCTGGACGTCATGATGAACGTCGAAGGGGCGGCGGCGGAGCAGGAACTCGGCAAGACGGTCATGCCGTTCATGCACGCGTGCTTCAGCTTCGGAACCGTCGCGGGTGCCGGGCTCGGCGCCCTCGCGTCGGCCGCCGGTGTCGAGGTCATCTGGCACGCACTGATCCTCGCCATCGCCATCGCGGTCGCCGCCGTCATCGCCGTCCGCTTCGTCCCGACGGAGCAGGCGGCCGTCGGCCTCGACGACACCCCGAAGACGCCCTGGCGCGAACGGCTGCGCGAGAGCCTGTCCGTCTGGGCGGACGGCCGACTCATCCTCATCGGCGTCATCATGCTCGGCATGGCGTTCGCCGAGGGCAGCGCCAACGACTGGCTCGCCCTCGCCGTGGTCGACGGCCACGAGCAGAGCAACACGACGGGCGCGCTCGTCTACGGCGTGTTCGTCACCGCGATGACCGTCGGCCGTATCGTCGGCGGGCCGCTCATCGACCGCTTCGGCCGCGTGCCGGTGCTGCAGGTGTCGGCGGGTGCCGCGATCGCCGGGCTCGTGCTGTTCATCCTGACGCCGGTGACGGGCCTCATGGTCCTCGGCACCGTGCTGTGGGGGCTCGGCGCCTCGCTCGGCTTCCCGGTGGGCATGTCCGCCGCGGCCGACGACTCCAAGCACGCCGCGGCACGGGTGAGCGCCGTCGCGATGATCGGGTACTGCGCGTTCCTCGTCGGGCCACCGCTCATCGGCATCCTCGGCGACAGCATCGGACTCCTCAACGCCCTGTTCGTCGTCCTCGTCCTCATCGTGCTCGCCGGCCTGGCCTCCCCCGCCGCGCGCGAGAGCAGCCGCCGGAAGCGCTGACACCCGTCGGTCGTCTCGGCTCAGGTGACGCTGGCGACGCCGATGGCGGCCACGACGGCGACGATGATCGCGACCGCTCCCAGGGAGACCAGCCAGATGTGCCCGAGGGAGAAGTACCGCACCCGCACGCCTCGGGCACGGAACGCCGCCAGCCACGGGTAGATGCCGCTCTCCTTGAGGATCGGCCCGACCGCCAACACGCCGCCGGGACGCACCATCGCCGCACGCGCTGCGAACGAGAAGTCGACCCGGCGCTTGAGGTCACCCACTTTGAAGGTCAGGAGCGCCATCGAACCGCCGACCTGCAGCGCGCTGAGAGGTGTGTCCATCACGGTCTCGGACGGCTGGCCGGTCCGGTCGAGGACGCTGAGCACGAACCGGTCGTCGTGCAATTCGATCCGGGCCGGCACCCCGCTCATCTGCGTGACGCCGCGGAACATCGTGACGTCGTGCGAGAGGAGGGGCTTCATCCGGCTCACTCTAACGGCGAACCGGATGCCGCCCGACCAGCTGCATGGGCGGCTCGAACGCGGTTCGCCACCATCGAGTCACCCGCTTCCGCGGCTCGCCTTCTAGACTCGTCTGGTGCGTCTCGTCATAGCCCGCTGTTCCGTCGATTACGCCGGACGCCTCAGTGCCCATCTGCCCCTCGCCACCCGGCTCCTCATGGTGAAGAACGACGGCAGCCTCCTCGTCCACTCCGACGGCGGTTCCTACAAGCCGCTCAACTGGATGAGTCCGCCCTGCACCCTCACCACCGTCGAACCCGACGAGACGCAGGCGGCCTCCGGGATCACCGAACTCTGGAAGGTCACCCACAAGAAGACGGGTGACGCGCTCATCGTCTCGATCCACGAGGTCCAGCACGACAGCGCCCACGAGCTGGGCGTCGACCCCGGCCTCCAGAAGGACGGCGTCGAGGCGCACCTGCAGAAGCTCCTCGCCGAACAGATCGAGCTCCTCGGCGACGGCTACCGGCTCATCCGTCGCGAGTACATGACAGCCATCGGTCCGGTCGACATCCTCGCCACCGACGCGAGTGGCGCCTCCGTCGCGGTCGAGCTGAAGCGCCGCGGCGACATCGACGGCGTCGAGCAGCTCACCCGCTACCTGGAACTCATGAACCGCGACCCGCTCCTCGCCCCCGTGCAGGGTGTGTTCGCCGCACAGGAGATCAAGCCGCAGGCGCGCACCCTCGCGCAGGACCGCGGGATCCGCTGCGTCGTCCTCGACTACGACGCGATGCGCGGCCTCGACGACAGCGAGTCCCGCCTCTTCTGATCGTCCGCAATTCAGGACGGCCTCGGCGCGTCGGACACGACACACCGAGGCCGCTCGCGGACACGCCGCACCCGTCCTGAATTGCGAACGGCACCATCTCGCGTCGGCTCTGTCCCTCACTCAGGACGGGCCCGGCGCGTCGGACGCGACAGGCCGAGACCCCACCCGGACACACCAGGGCCGTCCTGAGTGAGGGACGGTCAGACGAAGAGCCAGATCAGGGCGACCATCCCGAAGCCGACGACCGAGAGGATCGTCTCGAGGACGGTCCAGGTCGCGAGCGTCTGCTTGACCGACATGTTGAAGTACTTCGAGATGATCCAGAACCCGCCGTCGTTGACGTGTGAGAGCGTGATCGATCCGGCCGCGATCGCGATGCCGATGAGCGCCAACTGCGGCTGCGAGTAGTCGCCCGCCAGCACGACCGGCTGCAGGATGCCCGCGGTGATGACGATCGCCGCCGTCGCCGAGCCCTGCGCGATGCGGAGTCCGGAGCTGATGAGGTACGCCGACACGATGATCGGCAGGCCGAGCGAACCGAGCACCTCGGCCAGTGCCGCCCCGACACCCGTCGCCGAGATGACGGCACCGAAGAACGCACCGGCGCCGACCACGAGCAGGATCATGCCGATGGGACGCAGCGACTGCCCGGAGAGCTCACCCAGCTCGGCGAGCGTCATGCCGCGCCGCACACCGAGGACGTAGTAGGCAAGGCACACGGCGATCGTCAGCGCGACCGCGGGGTTCCCGATGAGCGTCAGCGCCTCGAGCAGCGGGCCGCTCGGCAGCGCGAGGGCGCCGAAGGTCGCGGCGAGGATGAGCAGGATCGGCGTGATGATGATGAGCCCGACCGCCCACAGCGAGACGTCCTTGCGCTCCGGGGCGTCGTCCTCGGGCTCGAGCACGTACTCCTCGGGCACGGACACCATGACGCGCTTGCCGATCCACAGCGGCCAGGCGATACCGGACGCGATGAACGCGGGGATACCGCAGAGGAAGCCCATGAGGATGAGCCAGCCGAGCCCGACCTCGAAGGTGCCGGCGAGCGCCGTCGGTCCCGGGTGCGGGGGCAGGAACGCGTGCGTCATCGAGAGGCCGGCGAGCATCGGGAGCGCGTAGAGCACGAGCGACTTCCCGCCGCGGCGTGCGGTGATGTAGACGAGGGGCGCGAGGACGAAGATGCCCACGTCGAAGAACACGGGGATGCCGAAGATGAGCCCGGTGAGCCCCATCGCGACCGGCGCGCCACGTTCACCGAAGCGGCCGAGGAGCTTGCGGATGAGGACGTCGGCGCCGCCGGAGCGTTCCAGGATCGCGCCGAGCACGGTGCCGAGGCCGATGATGATGGTGATGTGCCCGAGGATCCCGCCGAAGCCGGTCTCGAGGAGTGACGCACCCGGCTTGATCTGCTCGTCGTCGAACGGGTCGGGGACGGCGACGCCGACGATCTTGTAGATGCTCGTCCCGGTCGCGAGTGCCAGGCCGATGCCCACGATGAACAGCGAGATGAAGGGCTCGAGCTTCACCCGGATGATGAGGAACAGCAGCACCGCGATGGCGACGGCGCACAGGATGAGCAGGCCCGGGGTGGTCTGCTGCAACCAGCCGATGGGGTCGCTCGGGGCTGGTGCGGCGGCGGCGACGCGGCTCGCGAGGGCGTGGATGGGCATGGGAGGACCTTCTGTGTCGGCGGGGAGGAGGGACGGGTCAGGACGGGCGTCGCCGGAGCGAGCGACCGGGGACGGCATCGGTGCGACGACCGTCGGCGATGACGGCGGCGCCGTTCACGAAGACCCACGGGATGCCGGCGGTCTGTTGCCGCGGTTCGGCGAAGGTCGCGCGGTCGGCGATCGTCTCGGGGTCGAAGAGGACCACGTCGGCGACGGCACCGACGCGGAGGACGCCGCGGTCGGTGAGTCCGAGTCGGGCGGCGGGACGGGAGGTGAGGTGGGCGACGGCGTCCTCGAGTCCGAGCACGCCCGCCTCGCGGACGTAGTGCCCGAGGTAGCGCGGGAAGGTGCCCCAGGCGCGCGGGTGGGGCTTCGCGCCGATGAGGATGCCGTCGCTGCCGCCCGTGTGGGCCGGGTGCACCATCATCGTGCGCACGTTGGCCTCGTCGCCGACGTGCTGGAGGATGCCGGTCGCGAGGCGGTCGGCCTCGAGGAGCTCGAAGAACAGGGCGGTGGGGTCACCCGACCAAGCGTGGCCGGTCTCCTCGGCGGCGATGGCGGCGACGGTCCGACCGACGTAGCCGGCGAGCTCGGGGTTCGCGACGCCGGAGATCTCGATCGTCGCCCAGTCGGTGACGACGCCGTGGCAGCCGTCGGTGCCGAGTACTTCGAGCTCGTACCGCACCCGCGCGCGGACGTCGTCGTCGCCCAGACGCTCGAGCGTCGCTTTCGGTCCGCCGACGGCCGCCCAGCTCGGGAGCAGTGCCGAGAGGGTGGTCGATCCCGGCAGGTAGGGGTAGGTGTCGAGCGTGAGGTCGACACCGTCGGCGATGGCGTCGTCGATGAGCGCGACGAGCTCCGCGGCACGACCGGCGTTGACGCCGAAGTTCATCGTCGCGTGCGTGAGGTGCAGCGCGCAGCCGGAGCGACGACTGACGTCGATCATCTCCGCGTACGCCTCGAGGGCACCCTTCCCGTAGGAGCGCTGGTGCGGCGCGTAGAAGCCGCCGTGCTCCGCGACCGTTCGGCACAGCGCGACGAGCTCGTCGGTGTCGGCGAACATGCCGGGCACGTAGGTGAGGCCGGAGGACATGCCGACGGCGCCCTCCCGGAGCCCCACGGCGACGAGCTCCTGCATGCGCACGATCTCGTCCGGGGTCGCAGCCCGGTTCTCGGTGCCCACCACGAGCATGCGGACGGAGCCCTGCGGGACGAGGTAGGCGACGTTCAGTGCGGCCCCGCGGTCGACGCGGTCGAGGTATTCGCCGACGCTCCGCCAGGCGAAGTCCACGTCGTCGGGTTGGCCGTTCCAGCCGGCGATCTGCTGTCGGACGATCGCCATCGTGCGGTCGTCGGTCGGCGCGTAGGAGAGGCCGTCCTGCCCGAGGACCTCGGTGGTGACGCCCTGCGAGACCTTCGCGAGGTGGTCGTGGTCGCGCAGCACGGCGAGGTCGGAGTGCGCGTGCATGTCGATGAACCCCGGTGCGGCGACGAGCCCCTCCGCGTCGATGACGAGCGCATCGGCCGGCGCGCCGGTGGCGGCGTCAGGACCGATCGCGACGATGCGGCCGCCTTCGATGAGCACCGAGCCGAGCGAGCTCGGGCCACCGGTGCCGTCGACGATGCGAGCGTCGCGCAGGAGCACCGCGCGCGCAGCACTCGTCGGCAGCGAGGTCACGGCAGCAGGGCCGCCGCGGTGAAGGCGGCCGCGCGCTCGGTGACGCCCGCCCAATCCGCAGCGGCGACGTCGGCCGCTCCGACCACACTGGAGCCCGCGGTCACGGCGGCGGCACCGGCCTGGATGTACTCACGGGCGTTGCCGGCGTGCAGGCCGCCGGAGGGGACCAGCCGGAGACCGGGGAACGGGCCGGACAGGTCTTTCAGGAACCCGGGGCCCATGGCGGCGGCGGGGAAGATCTTCACCGCGTGCGAGCCGAGTGCCGCCGCACGCATGACCTCGCTGGGCGTCATCGCGCCGAGCAGGAACGGGACACCGGCGGCCGTGGCGACCTCGGCGACCTCCTCGCTCAGACCGGGGGTGACGAGGAACTGCGCGCCGGCGTCGATGGCACGCTGCGCGGTGTCGCGGTCCACGACCGTCCCGGCACCGATCACCGCCCCGTGGTCGGCCGTCGCATCGGCCGCGGCCCGGATCAGCGCCTCGACACCGGGGGTGGTGAAGGTGAACTCGACACTGCGGATGCCGCCCGCGGCGAGCGCCCGGCAGAGTTCGACCGGGTCGGGGATGGCGGGCACGCGCACGACGGCGATGGCGCGGTCGGCGTAGAGCGCGTCGAGGGCGTGCGGGGTGGAGGGAGGGGTCTCGAGCGTCATGCGGGTCTCCTGTTCGGGGTCGGCTCAGCCGAAGGTCGTGGTGACGGCGTCGACGGCGTGCGGTTCGGCGAGACGGACGTCGTCGACGACGATGAGCGCACGCCACTTGTCGAAGGTGGTGCAGGGGTGGGAGAGGCCGAGGCGGATCACATCGCCGACCTCGACGTCGCTGCCGGGCGGCAGGGAGACGAAGGTGTGCTGGTCGTTCATGGCTGTGGTCGTCGCACCCGCCAGCGGTTCGACGGTGCTGGAGCCGGCACGACGGACGCCCTGCACCTCGGGCAGCCCCTCGTCGAAGGGGAAGTCGCGCTTGCCGCCGTCGATGAGCGCGAGACCGGGCTCGGGGCGCGACACGACCGTGGCCCAGCCGTGGATCGCCGAGCGGAACGCACCGACGCCCTCGTGCCGCGCGAGCGGCGTGATCCCGCGGTAGAAGCCGTCGTCGTGGGTGATGTAGGCGCCGGAGCGCAGCAGGACGTCGACGCGCCGCCCGCGTGCACCGTCGAGGTCGCGCAGGCCGGCGAGGACCTCGGCGACGACGTCGAAGTAGGCGCTGCCGCCGGCGGTCACGATGACGGTGTCGACGCGCTCGTCGTAGCGCCCACCGGTGAGCAGCTCGGTGTGCAGCGCCGCGAGGGACTCGAGGTAGTCGCGGACGATCCGCAGCGAACCCTTGTCGCCGTGGTGCGCGAGCGCGCCCTCGTACCCGCTGACGCCGGCGAGCGCGAGCTCTGGCGAGGCGACGACGGCGTCGGCGATCTCCCGAGCGGTGGCGTGGTCGCGGGCCCCGGTCCGGCCGCCCGGTGCTCCGAGTTCCACGAGCACAGGCAAGGGACGACGTGGCGGCTGCTCGGCCAGCACGCGGGCCATGATCTCCACCGCGCGCACCGAGTCGGCCCACACGACGATCTCGGTGTCGCCCTCGTCCAACGCGCGCCCGACGGCGCGGAGGTGCTCGGGCTGCACGAGTGCGTTGGCGAGCATGACGCGGGGGATCGACCAATCGAGGGCGATCGAGAGCTGCCACGGCGTCGCGACGGTGACACCCCAGCTTCCGGCGTCGAGCTGGCGTCGCCAGAGGGCACGGTTCATCGTCGTCTTGCCGTGCGGGGCGAGCCCGACACCGGCGCGCTCGCACCACTGCCGCATGGTCTCGACGTTGTCGGTAACCGCCGAGCGGTCGAGCGTGACGAGGGGTGTCGTGAAGTCGGCGAGCGCCGGGCGAGCACCGAGGAACGTGGCCGCATGGGTTCCGACGGAGGCCGGCGGGAAGCCCTTGAGGCTGCCGTCGAGCACCCCGAGGTCGGCGGCGTCGAAGTCGTCCGTCATGGTCTCCTCGTTTCGGGTCCGAGCGTCGCACCACCGTAATCGGTGGGTCGCGTTGCAACATGTGCAACGTGTATTGCACCGATCGCTACGTCTGTTCTAGCATTGCGACCACAGGCCGTCAACCGGACAGGGCCGCGACTCGAGGGGAACCGTGATGACGACGTCACCGTCCACCGTGAGCACGATCGGCGAGGCGATGGTCGTCCTCCTCCCCGAGGGGCAGCTCCCCGTCGCCGAGGCGCGCGAGTACCGCACGGGCGTCGGGGGTGCCGAGTTCAACGTCGCGTCCAGCCTCGCGCGCCTGGGCGTCCCCACCCATTGGATCTCCCGTGTCGGCGACGACGGCTTCGGCGACTACATCCTCGAGACGGCCCGCCACGACGGCGTGCTCACCGACGCCGTCGAACGCGACGACCACCGACCAACCGGGCTCTACGTCAAGGAGACGGTCGTGGGCGCCGACGGCGATCGACGACCGCGGATGCACTACTACCGCAGCGGCTCGGCCGCGTCGGCGCTCGGTGCCGACACCCTCCGGCACGACGCGACCCGCGCGGCCGTCACCGCGTCGGCCATCGTGCACACCTCGGGCATCACGCCCGCGCTGTCCGACTCGACCGCGGAACTCGTGGGCGAGCTGGGTGGGGCCCTCCCCGACGGCGCCGTCCTCAGCGTCGACCTCAACTTCCGGCCGCGCCTGTGGGAACGCCGGTCCACGGCCGCTCTCCACCGTCTGCTCGACCAGGCGTCGGTCCTCTTCCTCGGCACCGACGAAGCCGAGCTGTTCTTCGGGCATGCGGACGCCGAGCGGCTCTTCGCGGATCTGCCCACCCTGCAGCGCATCGTCCTGAAGGACGAGGAGAACGCCGCGACGACCGTCCACCGGGGCGTCGGGGAGCACTGCGTGGTGCGCTCGCTCTCGGTCGACGTCGTCGAGACGGTCGGCGCGGGCGACGCGTTCGCCGCCGGATACCTCGCCGGCCTGGCCGATGGCCTCGACGACACCGCCTGCACGCGGCTCGGCCACGCGGTCGCGGCATCGACCCTCATCTGTCACGGCGACCGCCCGGAACTCGTCCCCGACGCACCCGGCGTGCGCGCCATCGTCGAGGCGGACGACACGGCATGGGCGTCGTGGCGCATCGCCGCGGACCGGCCGCTGCCCTGGTCGACGGCCGGATCACCGGGGACGGTGGGCGCATGAGTCAGTCGCTCTCGCGTGCACTCGACCTCCTCCGCGAGATCGTCTCCGGCACGAACTCCCTCGACGCCCTCGCGGCGACGGCCGGTGTGCACAAGACGACCGTGCTGCGCCTCCTGAACACGCTCGAGGAGCACGGCTTCGTCACCCGTGACGCCTCGTACCGCTACCACCTCGGGCGGGCGATGTTCGAACTGACCCAGACCGCCCTCGACGAACAGGACGTCCGTGGGGTCGCGGCCCCGCACATCCGCGCACTCGGCGCGGCGACCGGCCAGACGGTCCATCTCGCCGCGTACGAGAACGGTTCCGTGTTCTACATCGACAAGGTCGAGTCGCGCCAACCGCTCCGGATGTACTCGCGCGTCGGCCTGCCCGCCTCGTTGTACGCGACCGGGGTGGCCAAGGTGCTGCTCGGCGGACTCGACGAGGCCGAGCGCCGCCGCGTGGTCACCGGCATCGTCTTCGAGCGGTACACCGACAAGACCATCACCGACGCCGACGCCCTCCTCGCGGAGATCGAACGCTCCAACGGGCGCGGGTGGGCCGAGGACCACGAGGAGCACGAGAGCTTCATGAACTGCGTCGCCGCGCCGGTGTTCGGACCGGACGGCCGCGTCGCCGCCGCCGTGTCGATCTCGGTCCCGACGATGGTGCTCCCCCACAGCGGCGTCCGCGCCCTGTTGCCGCAGTTGCTCGCCGCCACGGAGGCGATCTCCGCCGAGCTCGGCTACGCGCCTCCCCCACCCACCCCCGGTCCCTGACCATCACCCCGGTCCCTGACCATCCATCCGGTCCCTGACCATCCACCCCGGTCCCTGAGCTTGTCGAAGGGCCACCCACACGAAGGACACCCCCATGACCGCACGCACCGCCATCTCCACGACCGACGCTCCGGCTCCCGCGCACACCTTCTCGCAGGGGGTCCGCAAGGGCAACTTCGTCCAGGTCTCCGGCCAGGGCCCCGTCGACCCGGCGACGAATGAATACCTGTTCCCGGGTGACGTCGCCGCGCAGACCACCCGTACGCTGCAGAACGTCGAGGCGATCCTCAAGGCCGGCGGCGCGACCTTCGACGACGTCATGATGCTGCGCGTCTATCTCACGAAGCGGGAGGACTTCGCGATCATGAACGACGCCTACGGCGAGTTCGTCGGCTCGCGCGTCAAGAGCGGCGTCCTGCCGTCGCGCACCACGGTCTTCACCGGCCTCCCCCGCGAGGAGATGCTCGTCGAGATCGACGCGATCGCCATCGTCGACTGACCCCGCTCTACCGCCCGGATCACTCCGCCTTGCGCGGCGCGCGGCGACGAATCTCCGGCACCAGCAGTTCAGGCACCGCTCGCAACATGAACTTGTCGAAATCCGGAACCGTGAATGCCGCGTAGCCGTGCTCAGGTGTGTACAGCAGACCCATGTCGATGAGTTCGGCGCGCGTGGGGCCGAGCTGGGTTGACTCCCGCTTCATGACCTGAGCAACATCAGACGCCTTCTGCGGCTCAGGCCCGAGTTCGGCCATCGCCCGCATGTACGCGGTCTGAAGCGGTGTGGAACGATCCAGACGCACTCGGAAGAAGGAGCTGTCGAGCTTCGACTCGTACGCCTCCCTCGCCATTTCGACATCCGCTGCGGTGATGACCCCGTCTGTTGCGATCCCCCACACCTGGTAGCCGAGTTCCTGGATGAAGTACGGGTAGCCCTTGGTGATCTCGATCGCCAGATCCACAGCGTCCGACTCGAACTGCACGCCTTCGCCTGCCGCTGGTTCGGTGATGGCCTTCCGCGCATCCTCCCCAGCAAGCGATCCGATGGTCGGAAATTTGAACAGTCGTTCTGCGTAGGACTTCGCGTCGCCGGCGAGTTCTGCGATCTGAGGAAGCCCTGCCCCGACGAACGTGATCGGAAGCTTGCGTTGCACGGTCTTGTGGACCGCCTGAATCAGGGCTTCCAGCTGCGTCGTGCGCAGGAACTGCACCTCATCGATCAGCAGCGCGACCCCGCGCCCCTGCTCTTTCGCGGCTTCCCCCAGGGCGACGAAGACGTCAGTGAGGTCCATGCCGAGGTCACCGTGATCCGCGAGGCCTTCCGCTGCAGGCACATCCCAGCCGACAGCCAACGTCCCATCGGCGGTCACCGACAGCGCGAATGCGCTGAGCACCTCGGCCGCTCGGCGGCCGCGGTCGGTCCATCGTGCTCGTGGGGACAACCGGAGAAGAGCTGACTTCAGCTGAGAGAACATGGTCTGGCGGAAATGCGAATCATCGTGTTTGCTCGCCTCGATCTCGATGATCTCCCAATTAGCAGCGCGTGCGATATCGCCGAACCGCCCGAGGAGCACTGTCTTTCCGACCCCTCGCAACCCCGTGACGATCATCGATTGCTCCGTTCGGCCTCGCTCAAGCCGCTGCAGCAGCACCGTGAACGTGTCCGTCTGATCGTCTCTGCCCACGACGATCTCCGGCGCCGCCCCGGCGTTCGGCGTATAGGGATTGCTCACACTGTCCATGGCCCCATGTTAGGCAGTTTAGGATGGTTTAGCCATTCCTTATAAAGTCACCTAAAGCACCAGGTCATTGCAAAATGGGGTTCTGCGTAACCCTAGTCGGCACTCTGCCCGCCCCGCACGATGCTCCCGCAGTCGGCTAGGGAAGCGGCAGGGAACGCCAGGTCCCGCGGTCGTTCACCCACAGGAGCTTGTCACCGACGAGCAGGTCACCGGATCCACCGCCGGCCGGGCGCGCCGTCCCCATGTGCCGCGTCGTGAGATAGCTCGTCGCGGGCTGGGCGTTGATGTGCGGCGTGCCCGAGACGGACAGGCGGTTGGCGGCCACCACCGAGCGACCGCTGGATCCGTAGGTGTCGATCCCGGTCGCGCAGGCCAGGACCGTGTTGCCCACGATCGTCACGCCGGCGGACGCGTTCGTGATGCCCATCCCGATGCGGAACCCCTCGATCCGGTTGCCGGTGACCTGCACGGTCCCGGCACCCTGATGCTGGATCCCGTACCCGCTGGCCTCCCCGGCGCCGAGCAGGGAGTTGTCGGCGATGACGAGGTCTGCGCTCAGGTACGAGACGATGCCGCCGGCCGCGCCACTCGGCGTGGTGACGCTGAAGCGGTTGCCGATGACGAGCGGACGGACGGCGCGTTGCAGCACAACACCGTTCGGGCATGTGCCTCCCGCGAGCCGGATCACGTTGTCGGTGATCACCGTGTCGGTCGATCCGACGGATGTCGTGGTGTCACCGGAGGGCATCGCGGCGTCCTGCAAGCGGATGGCCGCCGAAGCCACCCCGCGGATCTCGATCACGTTGCCGTCGAGCACCGTGGCCTCCGCACTGCGGTAGACCATGATCGGCCCGCGCGACGGACCCCAGGCCGAGCCCTGGTCGTCTTCGGCGGCCCTGGTCCACCGCACGGTGTTGTTCGAGATGCCGGTCGAGCGGGTGTCGATGGCGGCGATGCCCCACCAGGTGCTGCCGGTGACGGTGTTCCCGGACACGGTCGCGTGCGACACCGCCTCGAGCGCGATGCCCCGGCGGAACGGCCCGCTGACCACGTTGTCGTTGATCGAGAACATGGCGTCCGGGTACTGACCTGGGTCGACCTCGTAGTCCGACAGGCCTTCCGCGTGGATGCCGATCCGTGCGTCCGTTCCGGCGAGCGCGTTCACGACGTTGCCGGACACGAGGGCGCGCGCACCCCAGATGGTGATCCCGTCACCGCGGTCCTCGCCGGCGCGGGAGGCCGAACCGCGTCCGCCGCCCGCGCCCACGATGTCGACGATGTGGCAGTTGGTGACGATGACGCCCTCGAACTCCCCGGTCGGCTCGTTGACGACGCCGTTCTGGAACCCGACGATGCGCACCCCGTCGACCGTGACGTCGCTCGTCCGGATGTCGATCGCGACGTTGCGGGCACCGGTGGCCGAGCCGAGATGGTCGGGGTTGGTGAGCCGGACCTCCCGCACCGTCGAGCCGGGGGCCATGACGCGGAGCGCGGGCGCATTGGCGATCCCGGCCGTCCACCGCAGCTCACCACTGCCCCGCAGGGCGAGCCGCTGATCGAGTTGGAGGGTTGCGTCGAGCTGCAGGACGGCTCCGCCCGGCACGATCACGGTGCCGCCGTCGGGTGCGGCCGCAAGCAGCGCCTGCACGGCCGCGGTCGAGACGGTGGCCCCGGTCGGATCGATGCCGGGGCCGGCCAGGACGATCGTGCCGTCGTCGATCGCCATGCGTTCCCCCGAACCTGGCGCCCCTCGCCAGCGATCCAGACTAGTCCACTGGAACTTAGAATACCAGCATATGGAGCCGAAGGTCAGCCAGCGGCTCCACCCGCCGCGACCGTCACCAGTCGTGGACGGTGCCGTCGGCCAGGCGGTTGTAGGGCAGGTAGGCGCGCTGGTACGGGTACTTCCCGGCCTCGTCGACGTCGAGCTCGACGCCGAGACCGGGCGCCTCGCCCGGGTGCAGCAAGCCGTCGGTCCACGTGTAGGACTGCTGGAACACCGCGTCGGTCTTCTCGCCGTGCTTCATGTACTCCTGGATCCCGAAGTTGTGGATCGCGAGCCCGAGATGCATCGCAGCCGCCATGCCCACCGGCGAGATGTCCGTCGGCCCGTGCATGCCCGACTTGATCTGGTACTGCGAGGCGTAGTCGAGCACCTTCTTCAGATGCGTGATCCCACCGGTGTGGGTGACGGCGCTGCGGACGTAGTCGATGAGCTGCTCGCGGATGATCTGCTGGTAGTCCCACACCGTGTTGAAGATCTCGCCGATCGCCAACGGCGTCGTCGTGTGCTGCCGGACGAGCCGCAGGGCCTCCGGGTTCTCCGCCGGCGTGCAGTCCTCCAACCAGAACAGGTCGTACGGTTCGAGGCTCTTGCCGAGCTTCGCCGCTTGGATCGGCGTCATCCGGTGGTGCCCGTCGTGCAGCAGCGGCAGCTCCGGACCGAACTCGTTCCGCACCGCCTCGAACACCGTCGGCAGGTGCCGGAGGTAGGAGCGCGTGTCCCAGTCCTCCTCGTTCGGCAGGCCACCGCGCTGGGCCGGTTCGTGGTCGTAGCGCACGCCCGTGTTGCCCTCGAAGGTGGCGTTGGAGGCGATCCCGTAGATCGACTTCAGCCCGGGCACCGCGGTCTGGATACGGATCGCCTTGTAGCCCTGCGCCTGGTGCTCGCGCACGCTGTCGAACAGCTCCTCATTGCTCTTGCCCGACGCGTGCCCGTAGGCGAGCAGACCCGTCCGCGACGCCCCGCCGAGCAACTGGTACACGGGCATGCCCGCCGCCTTGCCCTTGATGTCCCACAGCGCCATGTCCACCGCAGCGATCGCCGCCATCGTCACCGGACCGCGACGCCAGTACGCCGAGCGGTACAGGAACTGCCACGTGTCCTCGATCCGAGCCGCGTCACGCCCGAGGAGCAGCGGCACGACGTGCTCCGCGAGGTACGCGACGACCGCCTGCTCGCGACCGTTCAGGGTGGCGTCACCGAGCCCGGTGAGCCCGTCATCCGTCGTGAGCTTCAGGGTCACGAAGTTCCGGTCGGGACTCGTGACGATGACCTCGGCCTTGTCGATGTTCATCGGTGCTACTCCTTCGTACGGTGCGACCGAAGTGGCCGCGCGGGTCGGGTGGATGCGGCGTCAGGGCCGCGGGCGGGTTCGGACCAGGTCTGCACCGAGGCGTTCGACCTCGGTGACCAGCGCCGGGCCACCACCCGTCGACGGGTCGAGCAGACGTGGATCGATCAGGCGGACGAGCGCCGTCGTGCGCTCGGAGCCCTGCGCGCGCAGGGCCTCGGCGATGGCGTCCGCGGCTGCGTCACCCGGCCGGTCGTCCGCCTGCACGGCGAGCATCCAGGCGGCGATGACGCGGAGCGATCCGGTTCCTGGGCGACCAGCCGCCAGCTCGCCGAGGAGGGTCGAGACGATCCGGACCCGCAGCTTCGTCACCCCTTCGAGCGCGATCTGCTGCAGCCGGTGTTCGATGCGGGCGTTGTCGAAGCGCTCGAGCAGCGCACGCCGGTAGGCCGCCAGGTCGAGGTCCTCCGGGAGGTGGCGCTCCGTCTCGTCCCAGTACTCCTCGACCCAGGCTCGGCAGGCGCGATCGCCGACGGCCTCGGCGACCGTCGCGTGCCCGCGGAGTGGTCCGGCGTAGGCGAGCAGGCTGTGGGCACCGTTGAGCAGGCGGAGTTTGCGTTGCTCGAAGGGCTCGAGGTCGTCGACGAACCGGACGCCGGCTCGCTCCCAGGCCGGTCGTCCGGCGGGGAAGTCGCCGCTCAGCACCCAGTCGGTGAAGGGCTCGGTGACGACGGGCACCGCGTCGGAGCAGCCGGTGAGCGCGGCGGCCGCCACCTCGTCCGCGGCGGTCGGCCGCGGCGTGATGCGGTCGACCGAGGCCGAGACGAACGACACCTGTTCGGCGATCCAGCGCGCGGTCTCCGGGTGGACCCGTTCGGCGAGCGCGAGCACCGCACCCCGGACGAGCGCGCCGCCGTCGGCGATGTTGTCGCACGGGACGATCGCGATCGGGCCGGCTTCGGAGCGACGGCGCACCTCGAGACCCAGCACCAGCCGACCGAGGGCCGTCGTCGGCCGGGCGTCCTCGAGCGCCGCTCCGGCACGGCAGGCGGCGGACAGGATGGCGACGTCCTGCTCGACCGCCGGGTCCGAGGCGTCCGGTCGACCGTCGGCGTCGAGCCGGTACCCGGACTCGGTGACGGTGAGCGTGACGATCGCGGTCGACTCCAGCGCGAGGAGGTCGAGCAGGCGTGGGAGGTCGGTGCCGTCCCTGGCCTCGACGATGGAGCCGACGATGGTCGCCGTATCGCCCACGGCCGACCGTTCGACGACGGTGTACAGGCAGTCCTGGGCGCTCAGCTCGGTCGCGGCCTGTGGGCTTCGGCCGGTGAACGCGGCGATGCCCCACTCGTGGTCGGGGTCGGCGAGCTGCGTGTACCAGGCCTGGTGCGCGCGGTGGAAGGCGCCGAGTCCGAGGTGGACGATCCTGACCGGCGCCGTCGGGAACCCGGGCAGCAGCGCGCGCGACAGGCGCGGGGCCGTCTCCGCTCCGTGGTCCGCGTCGACGGGACGCTCAGCCGCTGGCGCCCTCACAGCTTGAACACCCGTCGCGGCTGGTCGACAACGAGGTCGACGATGGTCCGCTCGGCCGTCACCTGGTCGACCCGTCCTTCGCGGACGAGCCGCGCGAGGAACGCCGCGTCGAGGCGGCGCGACATGTCGTGACGTGCCGGGATCGAGAGGAACGCCCGGGTGTCGTCGATGAACCCGGACCCGCGCGAGAAGCCGGCGGTCTCCGTCACGGCAGCACGGAACCGGAGCACGGCGTCGGGTGCGTCGAGGAACCACCACGGTGCGCCGATGAAGACGCTCGGGTAGAACCCGGCGAGCGGGGCGATCTCCCTCGAGTAGCTCGTCTCGTCCACGCTGAAGAGGACGAGGTGGAATCCGGGAGCCGTCCCGAAGCGTTCGAGCAGCGGGCGGAGGGGCTGCACGTAGTCGGTGCGCACCGGCAGGTCGTGGCCGGTGTCGGGCCCGAAGCGTCCGCGCGTGGCCGAGTGGTGGTCACGGAAGACGCCCGGGTGGACGGTCATGACGAGACCGTCCTCGACGCTCATCCGAGCGCTCTCGAACAGCATGTGGGCAGCGAAACGCTCCAGCTCAGCCGCGTCGGCGGTCCCCGACAGCGCCCGGTCGAAGAGGGCCTGCGCCTCGGAGGCGTCGAGCTCCGCGGTGCGCGGTTCCAGGACCCCGTGGTCGGCGGACACCGCCCCGTGCTCGATGAAGTGCCGACGACGGCCGGCGAGGGCCTCGAGGTAGCCGCGGTGACTGCCCTCGGGCGTCCCGTTCCAGGCGGCGAGCGCGGCGACGCGTTCCGACCAGCCGGGCTTCGACGGGTCGAGGTAGGCGTCGGGACGGAACGTCGGGAGCACGCGCCCCCGGAAGCCGGGATCGGCCGCGAGCGCGGCGTGGGCCGCGAGGTCGTCCATCGGGTCGTCGGTGGTCGCGAGCACCTCGATGCGGAAGCGGTCGAAGAGCGCACGTGGGCGGAACGCCGGCTGCTGGAGGGCGTCCTCGATCGTGGTGAAGAGTCGGTCCGCGTTCGCCGCGTCGGGCTGCTCCGTGACACCGAACTGTTCACTGAGGATCGTGCTCAGCCAGTATCCGGAAGCGGTGCCGGCGAAGCGGGGCCACTCCTCGCAGAACCGACGCCAGGCGTCGCGCGGGGCGGCGACGGCCCCGCCGTCGGCTGCGTCGGGCACGCCGACCTCGGCGAGCGCGTGACCGGAGGCGTGCAGCAGGCGGGTCACGTAGTGGTCGTGACGGAGGAAGAGCTGGGTGGCGTCCGTGAACGGGGTGTCGTCGACGAGGATCGCCGGGTCGACGTGGCCGTGGGGGGAGATGATCGGCAGCTCGGCGACGGAGCGGTAGAGCTCTCGGGCGACGTCGCGCGTCCCCGGATCGGCGGGGAGCAGGCGGTCTGGATCGTTCTGCAGCGTCATTGGCACGCCTCCATTGAAGCCAGCGACCGACACCGTGTCAACCGATTGCCACTACTTGGTGGCAATCGCTTGCCACGTCGCGGACCTTCTGCGAGACTGATCCCGCTTCCGCCCAGGACGTCACGGCCGACCACCGCTGAAACGCTTCACTGCCGCGAGGAGCGCACCCCCGCTATCAAAGGAGATTGCAGTGGCAAGCAGCATTCGTTTCGGAATCGCGACCGCGGGAATCCTCGCCCTCGCACTCACCGCCTGCTCAGGGCCGGGCGGCGACGACTCGTCCGACGGCCCCGTGACGCTCGAGTTCTGGGCCTGGGGCTCCAACATCGACAAACGCGTCGAGGTGTGGAACGAGGCCAACCCCGACATCCAGGTCAACATCTCGGCACCTGCGAGTGGCGCCGACATGCCCGTCCGCGTGCTGAGCGCCGTCCGCGCCGGCGACGGACCCGACATCGCCCAGGCCGAGTACACGCAGATGCCCACCTATGTCTCCGCCGGCGTGCTCGCCCCGCTCGACAGCGCGAAGGCGGAGCTCGAGGAGGCCTACTCCCCCACGGTGCTCGACACCGTCTCCTTCGACGACACGGTCTACGGCGTCCCCCAGGACCTCGGGCCGGCGCTGTTCGTCTACCGCAACGACCTCTTCGCCCAGTACGGCCTCACACCGGCGGCCAGCTGGGACGACTTCCGCGCCCTCGCCGAGCAGGTCCGCACGCTCGACGGCGACCGGTACCTCTTCAACTTCAGCTCCATCGACGCCGACCAATTCATGGGCCTCGCCTTGCAGAACGGGGCCGAGTGGTGGGACTACTCCGACGAGGAGTGGAGCGTCGACATCGCCAGCGCCCAGACGCAGGAGGTCCTCGACTTCTGGCAGGGCATGGTCGAGGACGACCTCGTGAGCACCTACCAGACCGGCAGCCCCGAGCAGATCGAGGCGACCGCGAGCGGCCGCGTGCTCGGCACCATCGCCGGGGCGTGGGCGCCTGGGCCACTGCTCAACCAGTACCCCGACACGGTGGGCCTGTGGTCGGCCGCGCAGATCCCGCAGTGGGACACCGCCGACCCGAGGGTCTTCGCCCGCGGCGGCTCGGCCAACGTCATCCTCAAGGAGAGCCCGCACTACGAGCAGGCCCTCGAATTCATCACCTGGTTGAATGCCTCCGAGGAGGGCGCCGAGGGGCTCGTCGAGGTGAACAAGTTCACCGGGGCACTCCACGGCCAGGAGATCGACCGCACGCCGCCGGACCTCATGCCGGAGGACACCACGTACTGGCCGAGCGCCACCGAGGCCGCCTCGAAGCTCGTGTCCGTGCAGTGGGGACCGAACACGCAGGTCGCCTTCACCGCGATCACCGACGAGCTCGGCAACGCGATCGAAGGGACGAGCCCGTGGGCGGACGTCCTCCCGAAGGTGCAGGACATCGTGCAGAAGGACCTTGCCGGGTGATGACCGCGCCGACCATCGAGCAGCCCCGTGCCCGCGGCACCGCCGCGGGCACGGCTCCCACCGGACGGCGCGCCTCCCTGACGCGCCCGCACCACCTGTTCGCCTGGGGACTCATCGCACCCGCGGTCGTGCTCTTCGTGTTCGTCTTCATCATCCCGATCGTCTACTCCGGCGGCCTCAGCCTCATGGGGACGGCGGCCGGGGCGAGCGCCTACGGCGTCCGCGAGGAGGTCTTCGTCGGGCTCGGCAACTACGTGAAGGTCCTCGAGGACCCGACGTTCTGGACCAGCCTCGGCAACCTCGCCGTGTACGCGCTGTTCCTCGTCCCGATCATGATGCTGACGGCCATGCTGCTGGCGCTCCTCCTCGACCTGCCGCGCGCCCACCTCCGGGCGTTCAGCCGCATGGCGATCTTCCTGCCGTACGGTGTCCCGAGCGTCATCGCGGCACTCATGTGGGGCTTCCTGTACGTGCCGGAGATCAGCCCCATCTACCAGCTCGCCGAGACCTTCGGCCTGCAGTTCCCGACGCTGCTGCGCGGCGACCTCGTCATGACGGCGATCATCAACGTCGTGCTGTGGGGTGGGATCGGGTTCAACACGATCATCCTGTACACCTCGCTGCAGTCGCTGCCGAAGGAGCAGATCGACGCCGCCCGCATCGACGGCTGCGACGAGCCGCGCATCGCCTGGTACATCAAGCTGCCGCACATCGTGCCGGCGACGATCCTGACGGGCCTGTTCTCGATCATCGGCGCGCTGCAGGTGTACAGCGAACCGCAGATGCTCTCGAGTCTCACGCCGGCCATCAACTCGACCTACTTCCCGCTCATGCGGGTGTACCGGGACGCCTTCGCCCACGACGACCTCAACTCGGCGTCGGCGGCTTCCATCATCCTCGCCCTCGCCACCGTGCTGCTGTCGCTCCTGGTGCTCGGTGGGCAACGCCTCGCCGCTCGGAGGAACGCATGACCACCACCGCACGCACCCTGGAACGGGTCGAGGAGGACCGACGTGCCAGGGAGACCTCGCGCCGGAGCCACCGCGAGCACGACCGCAAGCCGCAGGGTGGTCCGAGCCTCGTCCGGAAGCTCGGCGGCCTCCTGCCCACGATCGTCCTGCTCATCGCCGTCGTCTACTTCCTGCTCCCGATGGTGTGGGTCGTGTTCGCCGCGACGAAGAGCACCGGTGAGCTGTTCTCGACGGGCGCCTTCTCCGTCGGGTCGAGCCTCGTCGACAACCTGGTCGACCTGTTCGAGTACGAGAACGGCTCGTTCACCCGGTGGCTCGGCAACAGCTTCATCTACTCGATCGGTGGAGCGCTGCTGTCGACGGTGGTCTCGGCGGCCGCCGGGTACGCGCTCGCGCTCTACCGGTTCCCCGGCAAGAAGGCCGTGATGGTCGGGCTGCTCGCCGGTGTCCTCCTGCCGACGATCACGCTCGCGATCCCGCAGTACATGCTGTTCGCGCAGCTCAACCTCACCAACACCTACTGGGCGGTGCTCATCCCGATCTCGATCACGCCGTTCGGGATCTACCTCTCCTACGTGTTCGCGCGGGGGTCCGTCCCGCAGGAGCTCCTCGAGGCCGCACGGGTGGACGGGTCGAACGAGGGGCGCACCTTCGTCTCGATCGGCCTCCCGCTGCTGTTCCCCGGCCTCGTCACCGTGTTCCTCCTGCAGTTCATCGGCGCCTGGAACAACTTCCTACTGCCGTACATCATGCAGTCGAAGTCGGAACTCTCCCCGATCACCGTCGCCATGTTCCTCATGCTCAACCGCGGCGGCAGCGAACCGGTGCTCTATTCGGTGGCCATCGCGGGCGCGCTCGTCGCGGTCATCCCCGTCGTGATCTTCGTCCTGGTGTTGCAGCGCTTCTGGCGCCTGGACCTCATCTCAGGAAGCCTGAAGTAGCCATGACGACCCTCCACCCCACGAACGGAAGGACCCCCATGTCCGACACGGACACGCGATCCGCCACGAACCCGACGGCCCAGCGGTACCCGCTCAGCGGCTACGGCGTCATCGTGCCGAGCGAGCGCATCGCCGCAGCGTTCGCCGCCGGCGCCGACTACGCCGAATCGACCATCGTCGGCAACCTCGTCGTGGCCGAGGGCGACGGCTGGGTGCGCAACCCGGCGTACGACGCCACGGTCCGCCGCGGTTCCTTCGCGATCCTGTTCCCCGCCGAGCTGTCCCTGGCGGACCCGGGCGTCCCGGCGGACCGCGTCACCGCCTACCTCGACGCCGCCATGCCCATCATCGGCTCGGTCGCAGAGCCCGGCGCGAAGATCGTCTTCGGGAGCGGGACCGCGCGGACCATCCCCGACGGGGTCGACCTCGCGGCCGCCCGGAAACGGTTCGCGGAAGTGGTCGTCGAGACCCGTGACGCCGCCGAGCGGAACGAGCTGCAGATCGTCCTGGAACCGCTCAACCGACGCGAGACGAACCTCCTGAACTCCCTCGAGGAGACGGTCGCCTTCCTCGACGAGTTCGACATCGAGCGGGTCCCCGTCGTCGCCGACCTCTTCCACATCATGCTCGAGGCCGAGCCGCTGTCGGTCGTCCGGGACCTCGGGCCGCGCATCGGTCACGCGCACATCGCCGATGCCGATCGACGACCCCCTGGGCAGGGCGACTGGCCGCTCTCGCCTTTCATCGAGGCCCTCCGGGCGGGCGGCTACGACGGCCCCGTCACCGTCGAGTGCCTCTTCGAGGACTTCCAACCGGAACTCGAAGCCGCCCTTGCACACCTCCGCCGCCTCGCCTGAACCGGCGCGACCGCAGCCCGCATCACCCACCGAACTGGAGCGAACCCCCGCATGACCCGACCGCACCGCATCGCCATCGCCGGCGCCGGCATCATCTCGAAGCAGCACGGCATCGTCATCGACCAGCTGCGCGACGAGTTGGAGCTCGTCGCCGTCGCAGACCCCGAACTCGCGAAGGCGGATGCCCTCGTCACCGAGCGCGGCGGGCGAGCGTTCGCGAGCCTCACCGAGGCGCTGGCGCAGACCGACCCGGACATCGTCGTCGTCTGCACGCCAACCGGGCTGCACGCCGATCTCGCGATCGAAGCGCTCGAGGCCGGGAAGCACGTCATCATCGAGAAACCGGCCGACGTCACCGTCTCGCGGACCGACGACATCATCGCCGCCCAGGAGCGAGCCGGGACGCTCGTCACCGTCATCTCGCAGCACCGGTTCGACCCCTCGACCGAGATCATCCTCGACGCGGTCGAGCGCGGCGACTTCGGTCGGCTCACCTCGGGCATCGCTTCCGTCGACTGGTGGCGCGGTCAGAGCTACTACGACTCCGGCGACTGGCGCGGCACGTGGGCGCTCGACGGCGGTGGTGCACTCATGAACCAGGGTGTGCACACCGTCGACCTGCTCGTCGCGGTGCTCGGGCGTCCGGTCGAGGTCTTCGGCTACACCGCGCTCCTCGCCCACGAACGGATCGAGACCGAGGACGTCGCGGTCGGTGTCCTGCGGTTCGCCTCCGGTGCGCTCGGCGTGCTCCACGGCTCCACCGCCGTCTATCCGGGACTCATGGCCAGGCTGCAGGTGCACGGCGATCGCGGGTCGGCGGTCATCGAGAACGACCAACTCACCTACTTCCACGCCACCCCAGCCGGCACGGAGCGCGCCGAGGCCTTCTTCGGTTCGCAGGGCGCCGGTACGAACCAGGCCGAGCAGTTCACCGAGCAGACCCAGGCCGGTTCCAGCGTCGCCGGCCAGATGTCGGACGCGCATCTGCGGCAGTACCGCAACGTGCTCGCGGCGATCCGTGGCGAGGAGCCGTTGCGGGTGACCCTCGCGGAGAACCGCCAGGCGATCTCGATCATCACCGGCCTCTACGAATCGGCCCGCACCGGTGCACCCGTCCGCCTCGACACCGTGCCGGCGGTGGCCCGATGACCGCCCGGACGCCCCGGGTGGCGGCGAACCCCATCCCGTACTGGAGCGCCCGCGGCAAGACGCGGGAGGTGTTCGAGGAGGCCTTCGCCGACTTCCAGCGCATCGGGTTCACGGCCGTGAAGGCCGACATCCCTGAGGGCATGACCGCCGACGAGTACCGGTCCTGGATCGACGGCTACGGGCTGGCGCCGTCGCTCAGCCTGTTCAGCAACCCGTTCGACGAGACGGTCGAGCTGGACGAGGTCCTGGAGGCCGCGAAGGCGTTCGGAGCCGCGCAGGCCTCGCTCGGACTCGACCGGACGATGATCTCCTCCATGTCGGTCCCGGCGCGCATGGTCACGCCGGCCGTCGGCGCGGACTTCTCGCAGGAGCGCCTCGACCGCGCCATCGAGTACGCAGGCCGCACCTGCGAGGTCCTGCTCGCCGAGGGGATCCGTCCACTGCACCACTCGCACGTCGGCGGGGTCTTCGAGACGGAGCACGAGATCCGCAGCCTCCTCGACACCCTCGGACCGGACCTCATCGGCTTCGGTCCCGACACCGGTCACCTGCGCTGGGCGGGTGCCGACCCCGTCGCCATGATCACCGACTACCGCGACCGGGTCGGCGGCATCCACATCAAGGACGTCTACGCCGACCACCTCGACGGGGCCGGCGACGGCACCCTGTCGTACCACGAGACCTCGCAGACGAAACGCCTGTGGGCGGAGCCCGGACTCGGTGTGCTCGACTTCGACGCCATCGTCGCGGCGATGCCTGCGGACTACGACGGCGACTACATGATCGAGGTCGACTTCCCGAGCGTCGAGAGCGTCTTCGAGTCTCACCGTCTGTCCTACGAATGGGCGAGCCACGCGCTCGACGTCGGGAGCCGCTGAGGGCTCCGGGGTGAGCCCGCGAGCGGTGACCGCGGCAGTACGATGGCTCAGGTCGCCGACGGCGGCGATCGAGAGGAGCGAGCACCATGAGCACCTCTGATGCGTCGCCCGACGTCGTCCTGCCGGCACCCGACACCGAAGCAACCGAGGCCAGGGCGCCCGAAGCCGCCACCGCGCCCGCGAAGGCGAAGCGCGCCGCCACCATCTACGACATCGCCCAGCTCGCGGGCGTCAACCCGTCGACGGTGTCGCGGGCCCTGAGCCGCCCTGGCCGGATCAACGAGAAGACGGCGCAGAAGATCCACGACGCCGCGAAGCAGCTCAACTACGTCGCCAATCCGGCCGCTCGCGCGCTCCCCACCGGACGCACCGGCACGCTCGGCCTCATCGTCGCCGACATCACCAACCCGATGTTCTTCGACGTCGTCCGCGGTGCTGAGCGCGAGGCGGCTGAGCGCAACTACACGCTCGTGCTCGCGGAGTTCAAGGAGTCGGCGGAGATGGAGCTGCTGACCGCCAGACGGCTCATGCCCTCGGTCGACGGGCTCATCCTCGCCACCTCGCGGCTCCTCCCCGACGACGTCCGCACGCTGGGCCAGGAGAAGCCCGTCGTCGTGATCAACCGTCAGGTCGACGACGTCGACAGCATCGTCGCCGACATCGGCCCCGGCCTCACGGCGGCGATCGACCATCTCGTCGCGCTCGGGCACCGCCGCCTCGCGTTCGTCTCCGGCCCAGGTCGGTCCTGGATGTCGCGGCACCGGTGGAACCGGACGCGGGAGCTGTGCGCCGAGCGCGGGATCGAGACGGTGCGGGTGCCGTCGACGCAGCCCGACATGGCCGCGGGCAGGGCGGCGGCCACGGCCGTGCTCGAGACGGGTGCCACGGCGGTCCTGGCGTACAACGACCTCCTGGCCATCGGCATCATGCTGGAACTGCGCTCCCGCGGCGTCGAGATGCCCGCCCAGCTGAGCCTCATCGGCTTCGACGACATCTTCGGTTCGGACTTCACGACACCGGCGCTCACCTCGATCCGCAGCCCGCACATCGCCTCCGGCTCCTACGCTGTGCAGACCCTCTTCGCGCACCTCGGGGGCACCGACGTCCCGGTCATCACCGACCTCGCGACCACGCTCATCATGCGCGAATCGACCGCCCCGCCGCGATGATCGAGCTGAGCGGGCACCAGACGGAATGGGCCGAAGCGTTCCGACTCGAGGCGGCGCGGCTCACCGCGGCCCTGCACAACGAGGTCGACGCGATCGAGCACATCGGCAGCACCGCCGTTCCGGGACTCGTCGCCAAGCCGATCATCGACCTCGCCGCGCGGGCGTCGGACGGCACCGATCCCCGCTCCCTCGGTCCGCTGCTGGTGGCACTCGGCTACGACCCGAAGCCCGCCGGCCCCACCACGCACGCCGTCTACGCCCGCTCTGACGGGAGCAGGCGGACGCATCTCCTCCACGTCTTCACCGCCGACGACTGGGAGCACTGCAACCAGCGGCTGTTCCGCGACAAGCTGCTGCACGACGCGTCCGCCGTGCGCCGCTATCAAGACCTCAAACTCGGCCTGGCCGCGGCGAACGACGACGGCCGCGCCTACACCGCGGCGAAGCTCCCCCTCATCGAGGAGCTGCTGAACGAGGAGCGCGCGGCGCGAGGCCTCCCGCCGACGACCGCCTGGGACAAGTAGCGCCTGCGGTCCACCGCCCCGGCCTGGGGCGACGCGTCAGCCGGACCCGTCGACGAACGCGCGGATCGCCGACGCGACCGCCCGCGGCGCCGTGTGCTGCACCACGTGGCGGTGACCGGGCACCACCGCCATCGAACCCCGCGCCGCGCGGTCACGGAGCAGACGACTCCAATCGGCACGCGCGATCGGATCGTTCCCGCCGCGGAGGACGAGCACGGGAGCGGCGACCTCAGCGAGGCGGTCCTCGATCGGGTAATCGATCATCCGCCGCACCTGCCGCAGGTACCAGGACGGTCCGGCGCGCAGGTAGTCGGTGAACACCCGCTGGTTGACGCCCGGCGTCTCGCCGACCGTGTCGCGTGACAGCGCCAGGGCCTGCAGGGGCATCGAACGGCGACGACGATCGGTCACCGGCCCGATGAGCACCAGGGCCTGGACGAGGTCCGGTCGCTGCGCCGCCAGCTCGACGACCCACTGGGTCCCCATGGAGTGGCCGACGAGGATGTACGGTCCCGCACCGAGCGCGTCGAGCACCCGCGCGAGCCCTGAGGCCGTCTCGGCGACCTCGAGCGCATGGTCCGGCTTCGCCACGCCACCGAACCCGGGGAGGTCGACCGAGACGGTGTCGCTGTCGGCCGCGAGCTCGTCGTGCAGCCTGGCGAAGTACCGGTGCGAGGTGCCGACCCCGTGGACGAGGACGAAGCGGGCGGCCCCGGGGGCGCGCTCCGCGGTCGTCGAGATGACCCGGTAGGAGCGGTCGTCGAGCACGAACTGCTCGTCGCGACGCGTCACCCCTGTCCGCATCGGGAATCGCCGTGTCGCTCTGTCGTCATGCGGACACGGTACCGGTCGGTCGGGCCCACCCATGACCCCTTGCGCACCCCGACGACCGCCCGGGACACGTACCGTCGTCCCTCGGGTGACCTCAGGCGACCAGTTCGATCTCCACGCGCGCACCGAGCGGCAGACCGACGACCGCGACCGTGGTGCGCGCAGGGTAGGGCGCCGAGAAGACCGTCTCGTAGATGCGGTTCATCGCCGCGAAGTCGGCCATGTCGACGAGGTAGACGTTCACCTTGACCACATCGCCGAACCCGCGACCGGCGGCCGTCAACACCGATTCGAGGTTGGCGAACACCCGGCGGGTCTGCTCGCCGACATCACCCTCGACGAGGGCCCCGGTGGCCGGGTCGATGGGCGTCTGCCCGGAGAGGTACAGCGCTCCGCTCGGGGCGACCGCAGCGTGCGAATACGGCCCGACGGGCTTCGGGGCGTTCAGGTCGGTCACCGTGGATCGTGTCATGGGCCTCAGCATAGGGAGGACCGTCGATTCAGCGGGCGCTCGACGCCAGGGTGACGCTCGGGTACTCGCCGAAGCGGCTGGCGTAGGACGCCGCGAACCGTCCGAGATGGGAGAACCCCCACCGTCGGGCGAGCTCGGCGACGGTCGCCAGGCCGGGCTCGGCGTCCCGCAGCTCCTGCCGGACCCGGTCGAGGCGGATCGAGCGGAGGTAGTCGGTGGCGGTGAGGTCGTATTCCCGACGGAACGCCGTCTGCAGGCTGCGCGGGCTGAGCCCGGCCGCAGCGGCGATCTCCTCGGTCCGGATGGGGCGGTGGGCGTTGGCGATCATGAACTCGACCGCAGCCGCCGTCTTCCGACCGGACGCCACGACGCGATCCCGCCGTGGCTGCACGGCCAGATGCGGGAAGGTCTCGAGCAACGCGACCGCGGCCGAGCGGTTCGCCTCGGCGCGCAAGACGGCCGAACTGCCGTCGTCGTAGAGCACGCGGCCGACGCTCGCCACCGCCTCCGTCCATCGCCGCAGCGCATCGCCCGACGGCCGGAAGGTCGTGTCGAAGGTGATCGGACCGACCGAGCCCTCGAGCTCGGCGGCGACACCCTCGAGGTACGTTCCGCCGAAGTGCATCATGTTGAGCCGATAGTCGATGAGGTCGAACTGCGCGGGGCGGTCGTTCGCGAACATCGCCGGCTGCCCCTGCAGGAACGTCATCGGCGAACCCAGCAGGTCCGAGACGCCTTCGCCGCGCGTCATCCAGGCGACGACGTACTCGCCCTGCGTGAACGACGCCCCCGTGATCCGTCCCTCGACCTGCGACGCACGCAGCGCGAGATCGTCGTCGCCGACGGAGGTGAAGCGGTACCGGAATTCGGCGGCGGTCGGTTCGACCGTCATCCGGCCGATGTTGTAGGCGGCACCGTACAGCTCCCGAGCCTGATCCACATCGGTCCCGGCGGCCTCGAACCGCTGCGCGGACCCTGGTTTCGCGCTCATCCTGCCCAGAATCTCACGACTCGGGCGCAGGTCCTCCATCGGGCGACCACGCTTCGTTTTGTGGATAACGGGTGGCGGCCGACGGCCGGCTGGGGTCAGCCGATGAACGAGGTGTCGGAGACAGGCTCACCGGCCACGATCGCCGTCAGATCCACGTCCCGGCCGTCGAGACGGAACGTGAACCGGCCCGTCTGCTCGACGACCGGCGTCTCCGACAGGTACCGCCGAAGCTCCTCGCGTTCGTCCTCCTGCAACCAACTCACCGGGTCGGAGGTGGACTTGAACTCGAGGATGGCGGCGACGTCCTGGAGGATCCCGCGCTCGGTGGGGTCGAGGAGGTTCCGGGCGCTGCGGAAGTAGACGGCGTCGGGGTCGACCTCGTAGACGTCCTTCAGCCAGACGCGGTTCACGGAGTCGACGATCGAGTTCCAGGCGCCGACACCGGAGGGGTCGCCGATCCGTTCGGCGTTGTCCCAGAACGGTCCGACGTCCGGGCCGACGCGGGCGCCGTCGAACACGCCGACCGACGGGATCATCGGCACCCCGCAGCCCAGCAGGTACACGTCGTCGCCCACGGTCTCGCGAATGAGCGAGATCGCGTCGCGGTAGGCCGTCTCGCGGTGCACGTCCTGGTGGCGACGGCCGGCGACGGCACCCGCGTACATGAAGTCGAGCTTGAGGTAGCTGAAGCCCCAGCCGGTGACGCGTTCGAAGACCTCGCGGAGGTGGTCCTGCACCTCACGCTGCGTGGTGTCGAGCGAGTAGTAGTGCGACTCCCAGTTGTATCCGGTCGCGAGGGGCCGACCGGCGTCATCCTGCACGAGGAGGTCGGGGCGTTCGCGGGCGATCGTGGAATCCGGCAGCGCGATCATCGGTGCGAGCCACAGCCCCGGGCGGAAGCCGGCCGCGGAGATCCGCTCGGCTGTCGCCTGCATGCCGGACGGGAAGTCCGGTCCGGCGGTCCAGTCGCCGACGATCGGCTCCCAGCCGTCGTCGAGCTGGAAGACGTCGACGGGGTAGCCGGCGAGGTCCGTCACCGTGCGGGCGATCAGGTCCTCGTCGATGCCCTCGTAGTAGGAGTACCAGCTGCTCCAGACCCGACCGGCCCGCTGCGTGCGCCGCCCGAGGCGTTCCGACAGCACCGCGGCATAGTCGGCGAACGCCTGCCGTTCAGGCCCGAAGGTCACGAACCATTCGGCTTCGTCGGTCTCGCTCCGCGCCCAGATGGTGTTGCGGTCTGCGCCGACGCGTGGGTTGCCGAGGCCGAGGGTGCCGATCAGCAGCACCGTGCCGTCGGGTCCCGCGATGGCACCGACACCGCTGCCGGAATGGTGATGCGGGGTCTCGTTGAGCGCGTCGTCGGCGGTGAGGAGTCGGTTCGGGCTGTTCTTGATGCCGATGGTCTCGCCGTCGGTCGTGGTCCAGCCGCTCGGGCTCCACGAGTTCCAGCCGTGCCGGTAGAACCCGGTGTCGCCGAACGGGTGGAGGAGCGCGACGGGGCCGGCCGGCACGATGAAGCCGGTGCGCGTCGCGACGGGTGCACCGGGAAGGTTCGCGGGGACGCGGAGGTCGCCGAAGGTGAAGGTGTGCAGCATGGTGGGTGCCCTCTCGTGGGTGTTCGACCGCCCGACGGCGGCTTCCGGTCGGTCGACGTGGGTAGAGTCGGACCGACGAGCAGTTAATACTGCAACGTGGCGTGATAAGTCGCAAGAGGTCCCTGGACATCGAGAGAGAGGACGGCCATGGCTCCCGAGGCGATGATCGATTCGACCGGCGGGTCGATGGGCAGTCGCTCCCTGCTCCGCCGCATGAACTCCCTCGGGATCCTGCGGGCGGTCCTCCAGGCCCCCTCGACCCTGCGGACCCTGGCGAACGACTCGGGTCTCTCCCGGACGGCCGTCGACGCGATCGTCACCGACCTCGTCGGGCTCGGGTGGTTGGAACCCGCTGAGGCGACCGCGACCTCGAGGATCGGCAGGCCGGCCGCGGCCTACCGGATCCGCGCCGGACTCGGGCACCTCCTGTCGATCGACATCGGCGCGAACCACATCCAGGTCGTCGTCGCCGAACTCTCGGGTGCCGTGCTCGGGCAGCGCACCGCGCACCTCGACGAGGACACCGAGGCCGCGGAACGCCTCGCGACGGCGCTCGCGACCGGCGATGCGGCCCTCGCCGACCTCGGTCTGGACCGCCGTTCGGTCTGGGTCACGACCATCGGCTCGCCGGGCGCGATCGGGCGGAACGGCGAGGTGCTGTACTTCGGCGGAACGGGCCTCCCCGGCTGGGTCGGACTCGACCTCCGCGACTGGTTCGAGCGGGAGTTCGACGGAGCCGTCCTGGTGGAGGGCGACGTCGCCCTCGGCGCCCACGCGGAGCTCGCCCTCGGCGCGGCACGGGGCCGACGCGACGTCGTCTACCTGCTCTGCGGGGTGCGGACGAGCGGCTCGTCGATCATCGACGGCAGGGTGCACCGCGGCGTGCACGGCGCGGCGGGCATCGTCGGCGAGATGCCCGAACTCCGCTGGTCCCGGCTCAACGAGGAGTACGGCGGCTCGGTCCTCGGCACGCCGCGGCCGTCCCGCGAGGAGATCTTCGACGCGGCGCGTGCCGGCGACCGGATCGCGGGCATCGCCGTCGCGGAGTTCGCCGACGACCTCGCCACGGGCGCGGCGGCCCTCACCCTGGCGGTCGATCCGGAGCTGCTCGTGATCGGTGGTGGTAGCGCGCCCGGTGCCGACGTCTTCCTCCCGCGCTTCATCCAGACACTCGATACGATCTGCCCGCTCCCGCCGGAGGTGGTCGTCTCAGCGCTGGGCTCCGAGGCGGTGGCGCTCGGCGGCATCAGCCTGGCGTCGCAGCGACTCGACCACGTGCTCGAAGTCGCCGTCCGCGAGCGGGAGCGGTTCCCCGGCCCGGAGGAGGCTCGCCGCCTCGCACGGCAGGTACCGGTCTCCTGAGCCTCCGCCCCGCCCGCCCAGAGCGCGTCGTCAGGCGGTGGCAGCCGATGCGGGCAGATCCGTGGCCGGCGTGACACGGTCCGGGATCGCGTCGTCGTAGACGTCCTGGATCACGTCGAAGGCCTTCCGCGCTTCGGCCGGGTGGAGCCAGAAGGCCCCCGGCTCATCGAGTCCGGCGTAGAAGTCCTGGATCAGTCGTTCGTGGGACACCCCCCAGTACGCGCGCTCGCCACTGGCGGTGGCCCGCTCGGCCGTGGTCTCGACCCGGCCGTCGGCGAAGCGCGCCGTGAGCTCGGCGCCGAGGCTCAACGTCCCCAGCTCGCAGACGACGTCGATCGTCACGGGCAGGTTCGCGACGCCGGCGACCGTCGCGTAGACGGTGCTCGTCGCGCCGCCCGCGTGCATGATACGCAGCTCGGCCGTGTCCTCGACCTCGATCACCTCGGCGAGCGCGCGGGTCGCGATCGATCCCGTCGCGGTGATCGGGTCGCCCACCAGCCACTGCACGAGGTCGATCGTGTGGATGGCCTGGTTCATCAGCATCCCGCCACCACCCGTGGCCCAGCGGCCCCGCCACGGGCGATCCTCGTAGTAGGCGGCCGTGCGATGCCAGGGGACGACCGCCGAGGCGCCGAGCACCGCCCCGAGCTCACCGGAATCGAGGAGTTCCTTGGCGCGTTCCGCCGGTCGGTTGTACCGGTTCTGGAAGCACACGGCGATCTTGGCGCGGCTGTGCTCCGCGGCCGCCACGAGCCGGTCGGCCTCTGCACGCGTGTGGGCGAGCGGCTTCTCGAGGACGACGTCGATCCCCCGTTCGAGCGCACGGACGGCCTGGGCGGCGTGGAGATGGTGGGGCGTGCAGAGGTGGACGACGTCCGGTCGCGCCTCATCGAGGAGGCGGTCGAGGTCCGTGTACCCGGGGACGCCGGTCGCCGTGCTCGCCGCGTCGAGCCGGCCGGCGTCGACGTCGCACACCGCGACCAGCTGGGCGCCAGGCACCGTCGCGATGGCAGCGAGGTGGAGGGCGGAGATGTCCCCGCACCCGACCACGGCGACGCGGCGGACGAGGGGCTGTGGCTCGCGGCTCATCGCAGCCCGATCCCCAGCTCGTCGGTGAGTCGGCGGAACGCGCGGGCTGCGACGCCGAACGAGGCCGGCCCGGAGAAGCCGCCGAGCGCATGCGTCTCGGACAGGTGCGGTTCGAGCGAGGCGAAGCCGGTGTAGCCGTCGTCGCGCAGGGCGGTGAGCGTCTCGCGGAGTTGACCGTCGCCCTCCCCCGCCGGGACCACCTGGCCCGACTCGGCGACCGCGTCCTTCACCTGCAGGTAGTCGACGTAGGGACGGAGCATCGCGTACGCGTCGTCGAACGGCGCGACACCGCACTGGACGAAGTTCGCGTTGTCCCAGGCGAGGCGGAGCGCCGGCGATCCGACCGACTCGACGAGGTCGAGGATCCGCTCGGGCACGTCGCCGTAGATGTCCTTCTCGTTCTCGTGGAGGAGCACGACCCCCTCGCGCTCCGCCAGCTCGGCGAGCAGTCGCATGCGCAGGAGGACGTCGTCGCGGATGTCCTCGACGCGGACGTCCGCACCGCGGAAGAACGAGAAGATGCGGATGTTGGTGGTTCCGAGCGTGTTGGCGACGGCGATCGCGCGGGCGAGGCGGGCGACCTCCAGCTCCGCGTCGAGGGCCACGTCGACCTTGCCGATGGGCGAGCCGATCGCGGAGACCCCCATCCCCGCCTGCTCCAGCTGGGCGGCGAGGCGGGCCGACTGCTCGGTGTCGAGGTCGATGACGTTCGTGCCCCAGGCGCTCCGCACCTCGATGTGAGAGGCGCCGAGAGCTTCGAGCACCGCGATCTGCGTCGTCGGGTCCGCGTCGATCTCGTCGCCGAAGCCTGACAGGGTCCAAGTCACCGGGTGTTGTGCATTCACGTGCGCTTCCGCCTTCGCGTTCGTTCTCGTCATCGGGAACCGGGCAGTCGCACTGCCGGTCGTGCCAGCCTAGAACGTTGGCAACCGGTTGACAACCCTGCCAGCGAGACCGTTCACGGGCGGACCTTAGGATGGACGGCGTGACCGACCTCTATCTCGCGAGCACGACCGTGTCCTTCCATCGCAGCTGGTCCTGTGTGCTGTTCGACCTCGACGGCACGATCGTGGACTCCGCCCCCGGCATCATCTCCCGCATGAAGACGACGCTGGCGAACGTCGGCGCCGCCGTGCCCTCCGACGAATCGCTGCTGCGCTGGGTCGGTCCACCGCTCCTCGACTCCTTCCGCGACTTCGCCGGGATGGACCCGCTGCAGTCGCAACTCGCCCTCACCGAGTACCGTCGCCAGGTCGCCATCGAGGGCGCCGAGGTCGGGACCGCCGTGTTCCCCGGGATCGCCGGGCTCCTCGCCCGCATCTCCGAGGCCGGTATCCCGCTCGGCCTCGCCACCTCGAAGCCGGAGTCGCAGGCGAACACGATCCTCGACCACTTCGGCCTCAGCCAGTACTTCACGGTCGTCACGGGCGCATCCGAGGACGAGGTCCGCAGCAGCAAGGCCGACGTCATCGGCGAGGCGCTGCGGCGCCTCACGGCCGCCGGCGTCGACACCTCGCGGACGGTGCTCGTCGGCGACCGCCTCCACGACATCGAGGGCGCGACGGCGCACGGCATCCCGACCATCCTCGTCGAGTGGGGGTACGGCTCACCCGCGGAGGCGGCGGACGCCCTCGCCGTCGTGCACTCGATCGACGCGCTGTCGAGCCTCATCACCGGCTGACCGAGGCCGGAGCCGCTTGGTGGCCCCAGGAGGGCCTGGCTTCATCGACACCTGCTCACTAGGGTGATGACCATCCTGAGGAGGTCGACATGGCGGTGTTCACGCGCGGTTTCGGAGGTCGGGCACGGAAGCAGGACGACCGGCTCCCACCCGGACAGTTCCTCACCGAGGACTTCCCCGTCCTCTCCGCAGGCCCCACGCCGCGGATCGACACGGAGGAGTGGGAGTTCCAGATCCGTACCGAAACCGGTGAGACCCATCGCTGGGACTGGGACGCGCTCCAGGCGCTGCAGCAGGACGACATCACCCGCGACATCCACTGCGTGACCCGCTGGACGAAGCTCGGCACCAGTTGGCAGGGCGTCTCGCTCGACACCCTCTTCGCCGACGTCGAGAGCAGCTACGACTTCGTCATGGCGCACTCCTACGGCGGGTACACGACCAACATCCCGCTCGACGACCTGCTCGACGGCAAGGCCTGGATCGCCACCGGCTTCAACGGCGAACCCCTCGAAGCCGAACACGGCGGACCGGCACGCCTCCTCATCCCGCACCTCTACTTCTGGAAGAGCGCGAAGTGGGTCCGCGGCCTCGTCATGCAGCAGGATGACGAACCGGGCTTCTGGGAGCAGAACGGGTATCACGCTTACGGCGATCCCTGGCTCGAGCAGCGCTACTCGTGAGGCGCACGGGTCATGTCGACGTCTGGAAGACGGCCACCGTGGTCTCGGCGACGCAGCTGACACCCTCGGGACGGAGCCTCGTGCTCGAGGTGCCTGGCTGGGGCGGCAACCTCGCCGGGCAGCACGCCGACGTCCGACTCACCGCGCCGGACGGGTATCAGGCCGTGCGCTCGTACTCCATCGCCTCGGCGGACGCCGGTGACCGCCTCGAGATCGCCGTCGACCGCGTGCCGAACGGCGAGGTGTCGCCGTTCCTCGTCGACGCGATCGAGGTCGGTGACCAGGTCGAGGTCCGCGGACCGCTCGGCGGGTGGTTCGTCTGGCGGCCGGAGGAGACCGAGCCCGTCCTCCTCGTCGGCGGCGGTTCGGGCATCGTGCCACTCATGGCGATGGTGCGCGCCCACGAGGCTTCCGGGAGCACGGCCCCGTTCCGCCTCGTGTACTCGGTGCGCTCCCCCGAGGACGCCTTCTTCGCCGAGGAACTGTCTGCGGCGACCGGGGTCGAGGTCACCTGGATCTACACGCGGCGAGCGCCCGACGGTTGGCCGCGTCCCGCAGGGCGGTTGGCGGCAGCCGATCTGCAGGCCCTCGAGGCGGCCGGTGGTGAGGCGCCGTCGGTGTTCGTCTGCGGCCCGACCGGTTTCGTCGAGGCCGTCGCCGACACCCTGGTCACGATCGGCCACGACCCCGCCCGCATCAAGACCGAGCGGTTCGGAGGGGCATGATGACCACCCATCTCGACGGCAACGTCCTCGCCGGCACCCTGTCCGAGCTGACGGGCACCGATCCGACCGACACCATGTCGCAGTGCCTCGGCTGCGAGGACGTCGCCCCGCTCGCCGCCGAGTTCGTGTTCGGCACGCCTGACGCCTGGGTGCTGCGCTGCCGTCACTGCGACGACGTCCTCCTCGTCGTCCTCCATCACGGCGAGACCACGCTGGTCACCCTCGACGGCGTGCGGTGGTGGACCGAGCTCGGCTGACTCGTCGCTCCCCCGGTTCGTTCGCCCATCTTCGGGCGAACGAACATCCGGTCGCCCAAACATGGGCGAATGAACCACACCACGAAAGCTATTGACATTAGCCAAACGGCGAGTCAAGATAGCTACATGAACACGAACCCGGCGTCCGCAGGATCCGCCACCCGCCACCTCCACCGTCCGGAGGGCAAGATCGCCTACGAGCTGCAGGGCGAAGGCCCCCTCGTCATCCTCGTCCCCGGTATGGGCGAGCTCCGCTCCTCCTACCGCTTCCTCGCACCCGAGCTCGTCGCCGCCGGCTACCGGGTCGCCTCCACCGACCTCCGCGGTCACGGCGACAGCGACACCACGTTCTCCAGCTACGGCGACGTCGCGACCGCCTCGGACATCCACGCCCTCATCCGCGAGCTCGGCGCACCGGCGGTCATCGTCGGCAACTCCCTCGCGGCCGGCGCCGGCGTGATCGTCGCCGCCGAGCACCCCGAAGACGTCAGCGCCCTCGTCCTCGTCGGGCCGTTCGTCCGCAACCCGAAGGCGGGCGCCGTCCTGCAGGCGCTCTTCCGCGCCATGACCGCACCACTCTGGGTGGCGCGGGTCTGGAAGGCCTACCTCCCCACGCTCAACGCCGGTCGCAAGCCGGTCGACTTCGACGACTACCGCGACGCCGTCTACACGAGCCTGCGCCGACCCGCCTACGGGAAGGCGTTCTCGCTGACCACGCGGCAGACCGACCACGCCCCGGCCGAGGCGGTCCTCGGCCGCGTGAGCGCACCCACCCTCGTCATCATGGGCGTCAAGGACCCCGACTTCTCCGACCCGACGGGCGAGGCCGAGTGGATCGGCGACACCCTGAACGCCGAGGTCGTCCTGGTCGAGGACGCCGGACACTACCCGCAGGCGCAGCAGCCCGAGGTCACCTCGCGCGCCGTCCTCGGCTTCCTCCAGTCGGCGCTGCACCGTGCCTAGGGCGGGGCTCAGCCGGGAGCGGGTCGTCGACGAGGCGGCGGTGCTCGCCGACGAGGTCGGCCTGCAGTCCCTGACGCTCGCGGCACTCGCCGAGCGCCTCGGCGTCCGGCAACCGTCGCTGTACAAGCACCTGGACTCCCTGGCCGGCCTGCGTCGCAGCATCTCGCTGCAGGCCAAGGCCGAGCTGGGCGACGTCCTCCGCCGTGCTGCGGTCGGCCGCTCGGGCGCGGACGCGATCCACGGCATGGCCCTCGAGTACCGACGGTGGGCGCTCGACCACCCGGCCCGCTACACCGCGGCGCAGTGGATCGCGGGGCCGGACGACGAGGAGGACGCCGCCGCATCGCTCGACGCCATCCAGGTGATCTCCGACGTCCTCACCGCCTACGAACTGGGCGGAGACGACGCCATCGACGCGATCCGCGCGTTCCGCTCCACCCTGCACGGCTTCGTCTCCCTCGAGGCCGCCGGCTCGTTCGGGCTCGACCGCGACCTCGATCGCAGCTTCGACCGACTCGTCCGCGGCTTCACGATGACGCTCGAACGCTGGGCGGAGACCGTCGTCGAGGAGTGACGGCCGGATGCGCAACGGGTTCCACTGGATCCAGGCGGCTCGGTACAGTGCCGCCATGTCATGTCGAATCAGTGAACTCGTCCTGGACTGCCGCGACCCGGAGGCGCTCGCCCGCTTCTGGTGCGAGGTGCTGGACTTCGTCGTGCTCGACCGCGATGAGGACGGCGTGGAGATCGGAGCGCGCGACGGCTTCGGTGGATCGCAGCCGACGATCATCCTGAGCCGCAGCGACGACCCACCGCAGCAGAAGTCGCGCCTCCACATCGACGTCAGCCCCACCGACGGCGACCAGGACGCGGAACTCACCCGACTGCTCGCCCTCGGGGCACGCCCGGCCGACATCGGGCAGACCGGCGACGAGTCCTGGCACGTGCTCGCCGATCCCGAGGGCAACGCCTTCTGCCTCCTGCGCACGCGCGTGAACCCGGTCTGAGGGGCGGCGGTCACGGAGCCGGTGGGATAATCGGCGCATGTCCTCGACCGCGCGGTACGCCAGGCAGCTCGCCCTCCCCGGCTTCGGGCTTGCGGCGCAACGACGCCTGGCCGACGCCCGCGTCCTGATCGTCGGCGCGGGTGGCCTCGGCAGCATCGTGATCCCCGCCCTCGCCGCAGCCGGCGTCGGCGCCGGCGACGGCGCGATCCACCTCGTGGACGACGACGAGGTCGAGCTCAGCAACCTGCACCGGCAGACGGTCCACAGCACCGGCGACATCGGCCGCCCCAAGGTCGACTCCGCCGCCGACCGCGCGCTGGCGATCAACACCGACGCGACGATCGTCCGCCATCGGCTCCGACTCGGGCCGGGCGAGATCATGGGGCTCCTGGCCGACGCGCGGATCGACCTCGTCATCGACGGCAGTGACAACTTCGAGACCAGGTACCTCGTCGACGACGCCGCCACCCTCGCGGACGTCCCGCTCGTCTGGGGCGCTGTGTCGCAGTACGGCGGGCAGGCTGGGCTCAGCTGGGCGAGCCGCGGCCCCCGCTACCGCGACCTCTTCCCCCACCCGCCCACCGACGGTTCGATCCTCTCCTGTGAAGCGGGCGGCGTCCTGCCAACCACGGTCGGCATCATCGGTTCGATCATGGCGACCGAGGCGATCAAGGTCCTCACGGGCGTCGGGACGCCGTCGCTCGGGCGCGTGACGATGTTCGACGGCCTGAGCGGCGGCTTCCGCGAACTCCGCTACGAGCGCGACCCCGCCGGTGCACGACAGGTGTCGCTCGACGAACATCTGCATCGAACGCCAGGGGAGGATGCGGCGAGCACGACGTCGGCAGCGCCACACACTCCCCGGCACGCCGGCCGCACGATCACCGCCGAGCAGCTGGCCGCGAGCGACGACGAAGCCGTCCTCCTCGACGTCCGGGAGCCGTGGGAGGCGGAGATCGCGCGCCTGCCCGGTTCGACGCTCATGCCGCTCGGCTCCCTGCCCGAGACACTCCACGGCCTGGACCCGCAGACACCGGTGGTCGTCTACTGCCACCACGGCATCCGTTCCGAGTCCGCGCTCCGGCTGCTGCTCGAGCGCGGCTACTCCGCCGTCCACCTCGAGGGCGGCATCGACGCCTGGTCGCGGCTCGTGGACCCGACCGTCCCCCGGTACTGACCACCGCTCCGAACACCCCGTGCAGCCCCACCGACCGACCTCGACGACGGGATCCACCATGACGACGCCACCGCCCCCGAGCCGGAAGCGGGTCGAGGAGCATGCCTCCGACGTCGCAGCCATCCTCGGACCCGTGACGAGCACCGGCACCGAATCCGTGCCGATCGACGACGCCGCTGGTCGGGTGACGGCGGTCGCCGTGACCTCCCCCGTCGAGCTGCCGCTGTTCCGCAACTCGCAGATGGACGGCTTCGCGGTGCGATCCGCGGATCTCGAGGATGGAGAGACGCGACTCCGGGTGGTCGGGGAGATCGCCGCGCGGCCGATCGAACCGGCCGAGCTTCAGGCTGGCACCTCGGTGCGGATCATGACGGGGGCGGTGGTGCCGCCCGGCGCGGACATCGTGGTGCCCGTCGAGGAGTCGACCGTCGAGACCTCGCCGGACGGGACCGAGACCGTCGTCCTCGGGGCCCCGCGCTCCGGCGGCGAGCGCCGACCAGGGCTCTTCGTCCGCGAACGCGGCAGTGACGTCCACGCAGGTGACGAACTGCTCCCCGCCGGGATCCGTCTCGCCTCGCGGCACCTGGCCGTCCTGGCCGCGGCCGGGATCACGACGGTCGAGGTACGGCGGCGGGCGCGCATCGCGATCGTCACCACCGGTGCGGAACTCGTCGAACCCGGTGAGACGCCCACGCTCGGCCAGACTTTCGACTCGAACGGGACCGCGTTGGCGGCCGCCGTCGTCGCGGCCGGGGCCGAGGTCGTCCGGCGGGCTCGGGTGGTCGACGACCGCGACGCCCTGCTCGCGCTCCTCGACGAGCTGCACGGCGACGCCGACCTCATCCTCACCTCCGGCGGCATCTCGATGGGCGACCACGAGGTCGTCCGCGACGTGCTCGGACCGCTGGACGGTTGGATCGGATCGGTCGCGATGCAGCCGGGCGGGCCACAGGCGCTCGGCGCGTACCGTGGCGTCCCGATCATCGCGTTCCCCGGCAACCCGGTCAGCACCCAGCTCTCGTTCGAGGTCTTCGTCGCCCCGGTCCTGCGTCGGGCGGCCGGACTACTCCAGGCGGCTCGCGGGCCGGCGGAGCTCGCCGTCGCGGTGCAGTCGGTGCCGGGCAAGCGACAGTTCCTCCGTGGGCGCCGGCTCGACGACGGTCGTGTCGAACCCGTCGCCGGTCCCGGCTCGCATCTCGTCGCCGGGCTCGCCGCCTCCGACGTCCTCCTCGTGATCCCCGAGGACGTCCTCGCGCTCGAGGCCGGGGACGCTGTGGAAGCATGGACGCTATGACCGGGCTCACGCATCTCGACGACGACGGCCGCGCACGGATGGTCGACGTGGGCGACAAGGCCACGACGAAGCGGGTCGCGACGGCGACGGCGACCTTCACGACCAGGCCGGACGTCATCGCGCTCGTCCGGGCCGACGGTCTACCGAAGGCCGACGTCATCGCGACCGCGCGCATCGCCGGGATCGCCGGCGCGAAGCGGACGAGCGAACTCATCCCGCTCTGCCACCAGCTTGCGCTCTCCTCCGTGAGCCTCGACTTCGCCTTCACTGAGGACTCGATCGTCATCACCGCGACCGCGAAGACGACCGGGCAGACGGGCGTCGAGATGGAGGCGCTCACCGCCGCCTCGATCGCCGGCCTGACCCTCCATGACATGACGAAGGCCGTCGATCCCGCATCGGTCCTCGGAGACATCCGCCTGGTGGAGAAATCCGGCGGCAAACGCGGGAACTGGACGCCCGACGCGCAGGACTCGGCAACGGTCGCAGCGCCGACGGAGCGCGTGGTCCGTCCGGGGACTGCAGCCGTCATCGTCGCCTCAACCGCTGGTGCGGCGGGCGCGCGTGAGGACCTCACCGGTCCGCGCATCTCGGCTTGGCTCGCCGATCACGGATACGCGGTCGACGCGGTGACGGTCGTGTCGGACGCCGACGTGCACGTCGCGATCGCAGCGGCACTGGACGCCGCGCCCGCCGTGCTCATCACGACTGGCGGAACCGGCCTCTCGCCGAGTGACCGGACCCCGGAGGCGACCCGACCGCATCTCGATCGTGAGTTGCCCGGCATCGCGGAGGCGATCCGTACGCTCGGTTCGACCAAGACCCCGACCGCGGCGCTCAGCCGCGGGCTCGCCGGGGTGTCCGGCGGAACCGTCGTGGTGAATCTGCCCGGGTCGACCGGTGGCGTGAAGGACGGACTCAGCGTCCTCGACGGCCTGCTCGATCATCTGGTCGCCCAGATCGCCGGAGGTGGCGCTCATGAGTGAGTCGACGGTTCCCGAGGTCCTCGCCCTCATCTCGGAGTCACCTCTCGACGCGCATGCGATCGAGGACTTCGTCGCCGCCCCGGCGAACGGTGCGCTGGTGGCGTTCCGTGGCATCGTCCGCGACCACGACCACGGTGAGGCGGTCGATGCGCTCGACTACCGGGCGCACCCGGACGCCCAGCGGTTCCTGGAGGACTGCTGCCGCACCGTCGCCGCGGAGACCGGCCTGCGGGTGGCCGCCGCCCACCGGGTCGGTTCCCTCGTCGTGGGTGACCTGGCGCTCGTCGCCGCCGTCGCCGCCGCCCACCGTGCCGAAGCCTTCGCCGCGTGTGAGCGCCTCGTCGAGGAGATCAAGCGCACCGTCCCCATCTGGAAGCGTCAGCACCTCGCCGACGGCGAGACGGAGTGGGTCGGTCTGTAGAGGGCCCGCCCGCGAATCGCGTCGTATCGGGCTGTATCGGGCTGTATTGGGCTGTATTGGGCTGTATTGAAAAAACGCAATAATCGTGACGGCGCCTAGGCGTCCTTCGCCAGCACGTCGTAGGTGATGCGCACGAGGCCGTCCTCGGGCGTCGCGTGGGTGCCGCGAAGCCGCAGGAGGACGTCGGCGTCGAGGTCGCCGAAGAGGCGTGCGCCTGAACCGATGAGCACCGGGGCGACCGACACCGTCAGCTCGTCGACGAGGCCGGCGCCCAGGAACGCCTGGATCGTCCTGCCACCGTCGATGTAGACACGCCCGGCACCGGCCTCGTCGAGCAAGGCCACGGCATCGTCGAGTGACCCGGCGATCGTGACGCGGTCATCCCCGGCCTCGAGCGTGGTGCTCAGCACGATGACCCGCTTGCCCTCGAAGGGCCAGTCGTCGAAGCCGCGGACGGTCTCGTAGGTGGTCCGGCCCATGACCAGTGTGTCGACGTCCGGGAAGAACGTCTCCCAGACGAGTGCCGGGTGCTCCCCCGGCGCATCCGCGGCGTGCCCCCGCGGCGCGAGTCCGGTGAGCCAGTCGAGGTCGCCGTCGGGCTTGGCGATGAATCCGTCGAGGCTCACGCCGATGAAGACGCAGCCGCGCCAGGAATGTTCACGAGTCATGCGTCGATTCTGCCGTCGGCCACCGACAGTGCTCCCGTACGGATATTTGCCGTACACTGGGGATATGCCTGGCCCACTCAAAGACAAGCGCATCGAGGTCCGCGTGACCAGCGCGCAGAAGGACGCGATCGCTGCGGCTGCCGCGATCGAAGGGCGCTCCATCACCGACTTCACCACGTCTGCAGCGACCGAACGGGCGGCGGACGTCATCAGGCGTGAGCGCGACATCCGCGTCGACGCGGCTGCCCTCGAGCAGTTCGAAGCGATCCTGGAACGCCCAGCGCGTTCGATCGACGGGCTCCGCGACCTCCTGAACCGACCCTCGATCTTCGTTGACTGAGTTCCGGACGCCACGGCCTCTCGCCACCGGAGACGTCCTCTCGGAGTTCCGGTGCGGCGTGGAAGCCCTCGACAGCTGGCTTCGCGGATACGCGCGGAACAACGACCGCAGTGGCGGGTCGAGGACGATGGTCTCAGTGACGACCGAGGGTCGAGTCGCGGGCTACTACTGCCTCTCCGCGAGTTCGCTCGTCCGGGAGGAGGCGCCACAGCCGCTCGCGCGACGAGCGCCCGACCCGATCCCCGTCGTGCTGATCGGGCGGCTCGCCATCGATCAGGACTTCGCCGGCCACGGCCTCGGAACCGCCCTCCTGCAGCATGCCGTCCTCCAGGCGATCAGCGCGGCGGAGATCATCGGAATGCGAGCGATCCTGGTCCACGCCCTCACCGACGAGGTCATCCCGTTCTACGAACGATTCGGTTTCGAACGGTTCCCCGGCTCGAGTCGTGCCCTGTACCTGTTGGCTTCCGATGCGCGCGCGACCCTCGACAGCTGATCCCCGCCCGACGGCGCACGGCTCGAAGCGCGTCCACGGCCCGCGGCGCGTCTGACGAAGCGTGCCCGCACACCTGCCCAGACGCGTCAACCACCCCTCGCCTGAGCGGCGGGCGACGTAGGGTGATCTGATGCCCGAACACGCCCCCGAAGCATCCGACCCGTTCGTCCGCGTCCGGGGAGCCAATGAGAACAACCTCCGCAACGTGGACGTCGACGTCCCCCGCGACGCGATCGTGGCCTTCACGGGCGTCTCCGGTTCCGGGAAGTCGTCCCTCGCGTTCGGCACCATCTTCACCGAGGCGCAGCGCCGGTACCTGGAGTCCGTCGCTCCCTATGCCCGGCGACTGATCCAGCAGGGCCACGACCCGCACGTCGACTCCATCTCCGGCCTCCCGCCCGCGGTCGCCCTGCAGCAGCGCCGCGGTGCCCCCAGCTCGCGCTCCAGCGTCGGCACCGTCACCACGCTCTCGAACTCCCTCCGCATGCTCTTCTCGCGTGCCGGTACGTTCCCCGAGGGCTTCACGACCCGGCTCGACTCCGACGCCTTCTCGCCGAACACCGCCGTCGGTGCCTGCCCCGAATGCCACGGGATCGGCGTCGCGCACACGGTCACCGAGGACTCCCTCGTGCCCGACCCGTCGCTCAGCATCCGCGAGGGCGCGATCGCCGCCTGGCCGGGCGCCTGGCAGGCGAAGAACCTCCGCGACATCACCATCGCGCTCGGCTACGACGTCGACCGGCCGTGGCGCGAGCTCGATCAGGAGGATCGCGACTGGATCCTCTTCACCGAGGAGCAGCCGGTGGTGCAGATCACGCCCCAACGCGATCGGGTCGCGAAGCCGTACAACGGCATGTTCTGGAGCGCGAAGCAGTACGTCTTCCACACCCTCTCCGACTCGAAGAGCCAGATGATGCGGAACAAGGTCCTCCAGTTCGTCCGCTCCGGCCCATGCCCGCTGTGCCACGGCACCGGGCTCCGCCGTGAGGCCTTGGCCGTCACCTTCGCCGGCCGGACCATCGCCGAGCTCAACGCCCTCCCGATGACGGAACTCGCCGAAGTCATCCGGCCGACGACCGAGCTCACCGACGCCGCACCGGCGCTCCCGACGACGCTCTCCGGCGAGCGCACCGACGTGGCCGTCGCCATCACGACCGACCTTCTCGCGCGCATCGGGGTCCTCACCGACCTCGGCCTCGGCTATCTGGGGCTCGGCCGCGTGACGACGACGCTGTCCCCGGGCGAGATGCAGCGGCTCCGCCTGGCGACCCAGCTGCGGTCCGGGCTCTTCGGGGTCGTCTACGTGCTCGACGAGCCGTCGGCGGGCCTCCACCCGGCCGACGCGGAACCCCTGCTCGACGTGTTGGAGCAGCTCAAGCGCTCGGGTAACTCGGTGTACGTCGTCGAACACAACATGGACGTCGTCCGGAACGCGGACTGGATCGTCGACGTCGGACCGGGCGCGGGCGAGGGCGGCGGCGAGGTGCTCTACAGCGGTGCGGTCTCAGGGCTCGCCGACGTCGAGGCCTCGGCGACGCGGCCCTTCCTCTTCCCCGAAGCGGACGGGTCGGCCGATGCTCGTCGTGCGCTGCGGGAACCGCGCGGATGGTTGGGCGTCGAGGGCATCACGCTGCACAACCTCGCCGGTGTCGACGCGGAGATCCCGCTGGGCACCTTCGTTGCGGTCACGGGCGTCTCCGGGTCCGGCAAGTCGACGCTCGTGAGCCGGGTGCTCCGCGACGTCGTCCGGGACCACCTCCGGGCCGGCGGCGACCGTGACGACGTGCTCGACGAGGACGACGCCACGGACGAGCCGGATGCGACCGGCGCCGGCCTGGCCGAGGCGACCGTCCCCGACGGGCACGCTGACACCCTGTCCGTCCGCCGCACGACGGGCCTCGAGCACATCGACCGCCTCGTGCGAGTGGACCAGAAGCCGATCGGACGCACGCCGCGCTCGAACCTCGCGACCTACACCGGGCTCTTCGACGCCGTCCGCGCGGCCTTCGCCGCCACGGACCTGGCGCGCGAGCGCGGCTACACGGCCGGCCGGTTCTCGTTCAACGTCGCGGGCGGGCGCTGCGAGACCTGCCTCGGCGAAGGGTTCGTCTCCGTCGAGCTCCTGTTCCTCCCCGGTAGCTACGGGAAGTGCCCGACGTGCGGTGGCGCGCGCTACAACGCGGAGACGCTCGAGGTCACCTACGACGGGAAGTCGATCGCCGACGTGCTCGCGCTGACGGTGGAGCAGGCGGCGGACTTCCTCGCGTCCGTCCCGGCGGCGGCACGCAGCCTCCGTACCCTGCTTGAGGTCGGGCTCGGGTATCTGCGCCTCGGCCAGCCGGCCACCGAGCTGTCGGGCGGCGAGGCGCAGCGCATCAAGCTCGCAACGGAACTGCAGCGGGTGCGCCGCGGACACACCCTCTACCTCCTGGACGAGCCGACGACCGGTCTGCACCCGTCAGACGTCCGTCGGCTGCTCGCGCAGCTGAACGCGCTCGTCGACTCCGGTGACACCGTCGTCGTGGTCGAGCACGAGATGGACGTCGTCGCCGCGGCGGACTGGGTGATCGACCTCGGGCCGTCCGGGGGCGACGCGGGCGGACGGATCGTCTCCGCCGGCACCCCGGATGCTGTCGCCGCGGACCCGGCCAGCCGCACGGCGCCCTACCTCGCGAAGCGCTTGGCCCTCCTCGGCGATACACCGTCGCCTGAGGACACCTCGGCAGGATGACGCCCCGGCGTCGTCGAGCGCCTAGCGTGGAGTCCATGCAGACGCCCGACGCACGCCGCGACCTCCGCCCGCAGCGCATCGCCGTGATCGTGTGGGCGGTCGCCGCGACGGTGATGCTGGTGCTCGCCCCCATCGAGGAACTCATCTGGGCGCCGCTCGCGATGACGGACGACTCGTACGGCCTCGAGGCGATCTACGGCGTCTTCACGCCGACCGCCTTGGCCGTCGGTCTCGTCGGCGTCGCGATCGCGTTCCTCCTCGGCCTCACCGCCATCCTGGTGTTCACGTCCTTCGGATGGCGCGGGCGCCTCGGCACCCACTGGGTCCACGTCGCTACCCTCGGATCGATGCTCGTCTGGCTGGGGCTCCTGGCCATGTTCTTCGCCGGTTTCGGGGTCGGGAACACCGTGTCGGACGAGATCCCGCCGTACATCGGCCGATCGTCGTCGGTGGGCGAACTCCTCCAGATCCTCGCCTTCGCAGCCTTCCTGACGACCGTCGTCGGCGCGATCGCCTCGCTCGTCCTCGCGTTCCGATCAGCGGGGGTCGCGCGCCGCGCATGGCAAGCATCCCGGTGACTTATCCGACACCTGGCGTGTAAGGTCACGGAGTATGACGCAGCCCGAAACCGCGTTGCTCTCCGTGACGTACGTGAGCACCTCGTCCACCCCGCTCACCCGGGCGACCCTGGACGCGCTGCTTCGACAATCGCGGGAGAACAACGAGCGCTCCGGCCTGACCGGGATGCTCGCCGTGAAGGCCGACGACTTCTTCCAGGTGATCGAGGGCCCTCCGGTGGTCGTCCAGGACGTGCTGGCGAAGCTGCTGAGGGACCGGAGGCACCGCGACATGCGGATCCTGCTCGAGGAGGAGATCCCCTACCGTCGCTTCCCCGACTGGACGATGCGCTCCGAACGGCTCGCCGACTACCCGGACGGACCGATCCCGGGATACGACGAGCCCGGTGACGACCGCGAGGACGCGACGGCGAAACACCACCGCATCCGGAGCGTCGTCCGATGGTTCCAACAGCGGGCCGCCCGTGCGGGCTCCGAACGCGACACCTCGTCGGCGTCGTCCTAGCGGCGTCGTTCTCCTAGCGGCGTCGCCCTCTTAGCCGCCGGCGAACGGCGGCAGGACGTCCACGCGTGCACCGAGCGGACGCTCGTCGTCACGGCTGACGACCCCGTCCACGAGGAACGACCCTGAGGCGAGCACCCGCACCATCGCGTCGCCGTAGCGCTCCGACAGCACCGACTTCAGCTGGCCCACCGTCGCCACCGCGGGGAGGGACTCCTCCGGCACACCGGCGGCCTCCTCGGCCGCGGCGAAGTAGCGGACGAGCACCTGCTGGGTCGTGGTCTCAGCCACCGATCGCCCCCATGCTCCGCTCCGGGCGGACGAAGTCGGCCGACGCGATGCGGTGCCCGGCCTGCTTGTGCCACATGGCGGCGCGCCAGCGGTCGGCGATCTCGACGTCCTCGACGCCCGAGCGCAGCATGCCGCGGAGGTCCGTCTCGTCGTCGCCGAAGAGGCACGACCGGATCGTGCCCTCTGCGGTGAGCCGCGTGCGGTCGCAGTCGTCGCAGAACGAGCGCGTGACCGAGGCGATGATGCCCACCGTCGCCGGGCCGCCGTCGACGAGCCACTCCTCGGCCGGAGCCGAGGGGTCCTCGCGGTGCGGGGCCGTCAGCGTGAAGCGCGAGCCGAGCACGTCGAGCAGCTCGGCCGCGTCGACCATGTTCTCGCGCACCCATTGCTCATCGGCGTCGAGCGGCATCTGCTCGATGAACCGCAGGCGGCACCCGTTCTCGATGGCCCAGGACAGCAGGGCGACCGCGCCGTCGAGGGTGTCGCGCATGAGGACCGCGTTGATCTTCAGCGGCGTCAACCCGGCCCGCTTGGCGGCCTCGATCCCGGCGAGCACCGCCGGGAGACGGTCGCGACGCGTGAGGCGGGCGAAGTGGTCGCGGTCGACGGTGTCGAGCGAGATGTTGACGCGCGTGAGACCGGCGGCGACGAGCTCGTCGACCCGCTTGTCGAGGCCGATGCCGTTGGTGGTCATGGAGATCGACGCGTCGCCGGCGACGGCGGAACTGCGGGAGATGATCTCGGCGAGGTCGGGGCGCATGAGCGGCTCGCCACCGGTGAAGCGGATGTCGTGCACGCCGAGGTCGCGGACGGCGATCTCGACGAGGCGACCGATCTCCGTCGGGGTGAGGAGGTCCTCGCGCGCGATCGCCGGGAGCCCCTGCTCCGGCATGCAGTAGGTGCAACGGAGGGAGCACTTCTCCGTGATCGACACCCGGAGGTCGCGGGCGACGCGTCCGAAGCGGTCGATGAGGCCGTCGACGTCAGGGCGTCCGGCAGCGTCCGGGATGCGCCTGAGTGGCGACCCGATACGAGGGATTCCGAGCCCGACTGCGGTCATCCCCCCAGGCTACGGGCATGGACGCCCGAGTCACCCCTCTAGGGCCGGTTCCGGGAGGAATGTCCAGCGGGCGCGCGTAGCATGACCGGCATGGAGCCTCGCCGTCGTACCCTGCTCGCCGGCGCGTCCGGCATCGTCGCAGCCGTCGCCACCCTCGGGTCGGCCGAGGCCGTCGCAGCGTTCGTCGCGCCGGCGAGTTCGCCGCTCCTCGCGGTCGGCTCCCTCGTCATCGACCTCGTGCCCGGCTGGGTAAAGGACCTCGTCATCGCCCTGTTCGGCACGAACGACAAGCTCGTGCTGCTCCTCGTGCTCGGCGTCCTGGTCGCGGCACTCGCGGTCGGCATCGGCGTCCTCGAGGAGCGCCGTCCGGTTGTCGGCTGCATCGCGCTCGCCCTGGTCGGCGGCGTCTCGGTCGTCGCGGCGGTCACCCGTGCCGACGCCGGGCTCAACTGGGCGTTCCCGAGCATCGTCGGCACGGCGGTCGGCATCCTGATCCTGCGGCTCCTCGTGGCCCGCCTCCGCACCTGGGACGACGCGACCCTCACCGACGCCGCCCGCCCGGTCGTGGGCGCCTCCCGCGCAGAACTCCCCCGGCGCTCGTTCCTCGTCCTGCTCGGCGGCACGGCCGTGGGCGCTCTCGTCGTGGGAGTCGGTGCACGCGTGGCGTCGGCCGGAGCCGTCGCCGTGGAGACCCTCCGGAAGGCCCTGAAACTCCCGAAGGCGGCCGTCGCCGCACCGCCGGTCCCGGCTGGAGCCGAACTCGGCATCGACGGGCTCACCCCGGTCGTGTCCGCCAACGACTCCTTCTACCGGATCGACACCGCCCTGCAGGTGCCCAACGTCGACCCCTCGACGTGGAGCCTCAAGATCACCGGCATGGTCGAGCAGGAACTCGAGATCGACTTCGCCGAGTTGCTGGCCCTCCCCCTGCAGGAGTCGATCATCACGCTGACCTGCGTCTCCAACCCCGTCGGCGGCGACCTCATCGGCAACGCGCTGTGGCTCGGCCACCCCATCCGCGAGCTGCTCGCCCGCGCCAAGCCGCTGGCCGGCGCCGACATGGTCCTGTCGCGAAGCATCGACGGCTTCACCGCCGGGACTCCGCTCGAGGTGCTGCAGGACGAGAACCGTGACAGCCTCCTCGCCGTCGGGATGAACGGCGAACCGCTGCCGCTGCAGCACGGCTTCCCCGTGCGCATGGTGGTCCCCGGCCTCTACGGCTACGTCTCCGCCACGAAGTGGGTCGTCGAGCTCGAGGTCACCCGCTACGCCGACGCCCGCGCCTACTGGACCGACCGCGGCTGGTCCGAGCGCGGACCGATCAAGACGGAGTCGCGCATCGACGTCCCCCGCAACGGCGGACGGGTCGCGGCCGGCACCGTCGCGGTCGCCGGTGTCGCGTGGGCCCAGCACACCGGCGTCGAACGCGTCCAGGTGCGGATCGACGACGGCGACTGGGTCGACACGACGCTCGCGACGGCCATCTCCGACGACACCTGGGTGCAGTGGGTGCTCGAGTGGGACGCCCCGGCCGGCGATCACACCATCGCCGTCCGAGCCACCGACGCGAGCGGGAAGACGCAGAGCGAGACCCCGGTCGACGTGGTCCCGAACGGCGCCGAGGGCTGGCACACCATCACCGTGGGCGTCGACTGAGCCGAGCCGCTCGAACCCGGTCGATTGGCCGGCCGATCATCTGGAATATATGCTGGACCGTCGCTCGCTGATCGACGGCCGCATCGGCGATGATCACGATTCCGAACCAGGACACCACCGTGTCACCGGCGCGGAGTATCGTCACACGGGCACCACCCTCTCCCGCCGACCGTGCATCGCCGGGAGCACTGGCGTCCTCGCCAGGCCGGCTCCACCTCTCCTCCGTCCGCGCGCCCTCCCGCGCACCGGACACGAAACGTCAAAGGACCTCACATGGCCCTCCTCGCCCTCGCGCTCCGACACGCCAAGCCGTACGCGGCGTGGGTCGTCGCGGTCTTCGTGCTGCAACTCGTCTCGACGATCGCGGCCCTCTACCTCCCCAGCCTGAACGCGCAGATCATCGATCAGGGCGTCTCGCGCGGCGACACCGACTTCATCTGGTCCACCGGCATGACGATGTTGGTCGTCTGTCTCGTGCAGGTGGCCGCGGCCATCGGCGGCGTCTACTTCGGCGCACGCACCGCGATGGCGATCGGCCGCGACCTGCGCCGCGAGTTCTACCGCAAGGTCGACTCGCTCGGCGCGCTCGAGATCAGCGGCTTCGGCAGCGCGACGCTCATCACCCGCGGCACGAACGATGTGCAGCAGGTCCAGATGCTCGTGCTCATGACCCTCAACTTCATGGTGTCGGCGCCGATCATGTGCGTCGGCGGCATCATCATGGCCCTCCGCGAGGACGCCGGGCTCTCCTGGCTCGTGTGGGTGTCGGTGCCCGTGCTGTTCATCATCGTCGGCTTCCTCGTCTACCTGCTCATGCCGCTGTTCCGGCAGATGCAGGACCGCATCGACGGCATCAACAGCGTCCTGCGTGAGCAGATCATCGGCATCCGCGTCGTCCGTGCCTTCGTCCGCGAGCCGTTCGAGTCCGAGCGCTACAACCGGGCCAACGAGTCCCTCACCCGGGTGTCGGTCAAGGTCGGCAACATCTTCGTGCTCATGTTCCCCGTCATCATGATGGTCCTGCACCTCGCCACCGCGGCCGTGCTGTGGTTCGGTGGCCACCGGGTGGACGCCGGTCAGATGCAGGTCGGCTCGCTCACCGCCTTCCTGCAGTACCTGCTCCAGATCCTCACCTCGGTGATGATGGGCGTGTTCATGGTGATGATGATCCCGCGCGCCGTCGTCTGCGCCGAGCGCATCCAGAGCGTCCTCGACACCGAACCGAGCCTCGCCGTCCCGACGAGCACCGACATCCGCGTGCCGTCCGTCGGTCGCGTCGAGTTCACCGGCGTCACCTTCGGATACCCGGGGGCCGAGCGCCCTGTGCTGTCGAACATCACCTTCACCGCGGAACCCGGCAAGACCACGGCCATCGTCGGATCCACCGGTTCCGGCAAGACGACCCTGCTGTCGCTCATCCCCCGCCTCTACGACCCGCAGCAGGGACACGTCACGATCGACGGCGTGCCCGTCTCGCAGCTCACCCGGCAGCAGATCGCCGGCGTGGTCGGCATCGTCCCGCAGAAGCCCTACCTCTTCTCGGGCACGATCGCGTCGAACCTGCGCTTCGGCCGCCCCGACGCCACCGACGAGGAGCTGTGGAGCGCACTCGACGTCGCCCAGGCCGAGGACTTCGTCCGGGCGAAGCCGAAGATGCTGAACGACGGCGTCGCGCAGGGCGGCACGAACGTGTCCGGTGGTCAGCGGCAGCGCCTCTGCATCGCCCGCGCGCTCGTCGCGAAGCCCCGCGTGTACCTGTTCGACGACTCCTTCTCGGCCCTCGACGTCTCGACCGACGCCCGCCTCCGCGCGGCCCTCGGCGAGAGCACCGCCGACGCGACGGTCATCATCGTCGCCCAGCGGATCGCCACCATCCGCGAGGCCGACCACATCATCGTCATGGACGACGGCGGCATCGTCGGCCGCGGCACCCACGACGACCTCATCGAATCCAACGAGACGTATCGCGAGATCGTCCAATCGCAGCTCGCTGTGGAAGGGGTGGCGTGATCATGGCCCGTTCACCACGAGACAAGCGCTCCTCCGGCGCGTCGAAGGACACCGCGCAAGCCCCCGAGCTGAACGCCGTCGAGGAGGAAGCCCTCTCGCCGGAGTTCACGCCGAGCGAGGCCGACGGCGACATGTTCGGTGGCACGCCCTCCAAGAAGGCGGAGCAGTTCTGGCCGTCCGCGAAGCGGCTCGTCGGGCTGCTCGCCCCCGAGAAGCTGAAGATGAGCCTCGTCGTGGGGCTCGTCGTGCTGTCGGTCGTCCTCACCGTCATCGCGCCGAAGATCCTCGGGCTCGCGATGGACGCGATCTTCAACGGTGTCATCGGCTCGCAGTTGCCGACGGGTGTGCCGCTTGACCAGATCGTCGACGAAGCGCGGGCGTCAGGCAACGACCAGTACGCCGACATGCTCGTGAAGTCCGACATCACGCCCGGTCAGGGCATCGACTTCACCCTGCTCGGCCGGCTCATCATCATCGTGCTCGCCATGTACGTCATCGCCTCCATCCTCAACTGGGCGCAGGGGTACATCCTCAACGGCCTCGTCATGCGGGTCGTCTACAACCTGCGCCAGGACATCGAGCGGAAGCTCAACCGCCTCCCGCTCAGCTACTTCGACACCCGGCAGCGCGGCGACCTCATGTCGCGCGTCACGAACGACGTCGACAACATCCAGACGGCGCTCCAGCAGGCGTTCTCGCAGCTCGTCCAGTCGGCGCTCACCGTCCTCGGCATCACGGCGATGATGTTCATCGTGTCGTGGCAGCTCGCCCTCATCGCGCTCATCGCCCTACCGCTGTCGGCGCTGATCGCCGGGGTCATCGGCTCCCGCTCGCAGAAGCTGTTCACCGCGCAGTGGAAGAACACCGGTTCGCTCAACGGGCACATCGAGGAGTCGTTCTCCGGCCTCGAGCTGGTCCGCGTGTTCGGTCGCGACAAGGAGATGCTCGCCGAGTTCGACGAGCGCAACGAGAAGCTCTTCTCGGCCGCGTTCGGCGCGCAGTTCGTGTCGGGCATGATCATGCCGGCGATGACCTTCGTCTCCTACCTGTCGTACGTGCTCATCGCCGTGGTCGGCGGGCTGCGCGTCGCCTCCGGACAGATGACTCTCGGCGATGCGACCGCGTTCATCCAGTACTCGCGCGAGTTCTCGCAGCCGCTCGGCCAGATCGCCGGCATGGCGAACCAGTTGCAGTCCGGTGTCGCCTCCGCCGAGCGCACCTTCGAGCTGCTCGACGCCGAGGAACAGGACCCGGAGACGGCGACGGCGCACCTGCCCGAGCACACCGACGGCCACGTCGAGTTCGACGGGGTCTCCTTCAGCTACGACGCCAAGAAGCCCCTCATCGAGGACCTCTCCTTCTCTGCCCAGCCGGGCCAGACGGTCGCGATCGTCGGCCCGACCGGCGCCGGCAAGACGACCCTCGTCAACCTGGTGATGCGGTTCTACGAGCTGACCGGCGGGCGCATCCTCCTCGACGGCGTGGACGTCACCGCGCTGACGCGTGCCGAGCTGCGGTCACAGGTCGGCATGGTCCTGCAGGACGCCTGGCTGTTCGAGGGCACCATCCGCGAGAACATCCGGTACGGCCGCCTCGACGCGAGCGACGAGGAGGTCGTCGAAGCTGCCGAGGCGACGATGGTGGACCGCTTCGTGCGGCAGCTGCCCGACGGCTACGACACCGTCCTCGACGCCGACGGCGGCAGCGTGTCGGCCGGTGAGCGGCAGCTCATCACGATCGCCCGTGCCTTCATCGCGAAGCCGAAACTCCTCATCCTCGATGAGGCGACCTCGTCCGTCGACACCCGCACGGAGCTCCTCGTGCAGCACGCCATGGCGGCGCTGCGGAGCGACCGGACGTCCTTCGTGATCGCCCACCGGCTCTCGACGATCCGCGACGCCGACACGATCCTCGTGATGGAGAACGGCCGCATCGTCGAACAGGGTTCGCACGCACAGTTGCTCGAGGTCGACGGCGCGTACGCGGAGCTGTACCGCACGCAGTTCCGCGGTGGGGAGCAGGCGTCGGCGGTCGACGGAGCCGTGCCGGACGGAGCCGACGCGACGCACGCACCCCGCAGCTGACGCCACACCACCACCACTGCTACCACCACGGGCGGGCTCTCGAACACCGAGGGCCCGCCCGTCTGTTCAGCTCAGGGTGGCCGAGCGCCAGGTGCCCTGGTCGTTCACCCACAGACGGCCGTTCCCGACGAGGAGGTCGCCCGACGCGCCGCCGTACGGACGGGCGAGCCCCATGTGCCTCGTCGACAGGTAGCTCGTGTTGGGCTGCGCGTTGGCGTGGGCGGTGTTCGTGACCTCCCAGCGGTTGCCGTACACCACCGAGCGCCCGGTCGACCCGAAGGTGTCGAGTCCGTACTCGCAGTCGCGGCCGGTGTTGGTGGCGATCGTGGCGCCTCCGCTGCAGTTGGCCACGGAGACGGCGACCCGGATGTGGTCGATCCGGTTCCCGGTGATCACGACGGAGCCGGGCCCCTCATGCAGCACGCCGAACCCGTGCGAGGTCGCGGAGCCGGTGATGGAGTTGTCGGCGATGACGGCGTCCTCGGCGAAGTAGGCGACGATGCCACCCACGGAGCCCGACCCGCGGGTGACCGTGATGCGATTGCCCGTGACGACCGGTTGCCTCGCCCGATCGAGGGAGATCCCGACGGGGCAGGTGCCGTCGGCGATGCGGACCACGTTGTCGGTGATGAGGGCGTCGCTGGCCCCGACGACGGTGGCCGACCCGGGCGCCCCCGCCGCCTGAGCCATGATCGCGGCGCTCGCGACCCCACGGACGTCGATGACGTTGTTCGCGACCACCGTCCCCCGGGCGTTCCGGTAGATCATGATGGGGCCGCGTTTCGGCGTCCAGGCCGACCCCTGGTCGTCGGCGGCCGCGCGGGTCCAGCGCACCGTGTTGGCGACCAGGGCGACGGAGCGGCTGTCGATGGCGGCGATGCCCCACCAGGTCGCGTCGGAGACGGTGTTGCCGGTGACCACCGTGTGGGCCATGCCCTCCACGGCGATGGACCGCCGGAACGGCCCGGTCACGACGTTCCCCTCGATCGTGACCAGGGAGTCCGCCCAGTCACCAGGCTCGGCCGCATACGCGGGCAGGCTCTCGGCGTGGATGCCGACGCGGGCGTCCGTCCCGGCCGCCGCCGAGACGACGTTGCCGACCACGGTGGCTCGAGCTCCCCAGACGGTGATGCCGTCGCCGCGGTCCTCTCCCGCCGATGAGGCGGAACCACGGCCCCCGCCCGAGCCGGTGACGTTCAGGATGTGGCACCCGGAGACGATCACCCCTTCGAACTCACCGGTCGGCTGGACGGCGACCCCGTTCTGGAAGCCGTCGACGGTGACCCCGCTGACGGTCACGTCGTCGGCCCAGATGCCGATGCCGGTGCTGCGGCCGCCGGTGGCTGGAACGGCCGGCCCGGTGTAGGTGATCCGGATGCCGGTGACCGTGCTGCCGTCGCCGACGAGTTTCAGTGCCGGCGCGGCGCTGACGCCACCCACGAACCGCAGCTCGCCATGCCCGCGGAGATGGATGCGACGCGGGATCCGGAGCGTCGCGTCGAGGGCGATGACGTCGCCACCGCGCACCACGACGGCGCTTCCGGCAGGGGCCGCGGCGAACCACGCGAGAACCGCCGCCGTGCTCACCGTCGCGCCGGTCGGGTCGATCCCCGGCCCTTCGAGGACGAGCTCGGCTGGCGACGAGGCCGGAACCGCGTCGGGGGCGGCGGGGGCGGGAGCCGGCTCGGGCGACGGATCCTCGCCGGGAGGGGTCGGAAGCGGATCCGCTGGTTCCGGGGTGTCCGGAGGCTCGGGGGTGTTCGTCGGTTCGGGGGTCGGTTCGGGAGGTACCGCGTCCATCCGCCGATCCGCGCGGCCGCTCGTCGAGATCGTCTTCACAGTTCATAGAGTACAGAAACATGAGGCACAGAAGCACTCTAGACTGACATTCCTGCGATGAACGTCGCCGCACGACCGACCAGGAGCACCATGACCTCGACCGCGGACCGCGAGCCCCCACCCGACCCGAGCCTCGAGGTCGCAACGCCACGCGCGGACCTCACCGCGTTCGCGGGTGCCCGGGCTCTCGCCGCCTGGTGGGTGGTCTTCTCCCACTCGGCCGACTGGCTGTTCAGCGTGCTGCCGGAACTCTCCTGGCTCGCCCCACTGGCGCACACCGGCCTCGCCGTCGACGTCTTCTTCGTGCTCAGCGGGTACTCGATCGCCCAGGCGTACGGCGCGAGGCGCTGGACCTGGCGCAGCTACGGCCGCTACCTCCGGAACCGCCTGGCGCGCCTGTACCCGGCACACGTGGCGGTTCTCCTCACCTTCCTGGCGCTCTGCCTCGGCGGGGCACTCGTCGGCATCGATTCCGAACCCGGCGCGTTCCCGCCCGTCGGCATCCTCGCCGAGCTCACGCTGACCCGCGCCTGGTTCGGCGACGCACTGTGGTGGAACCCGCCGGCCTGGTCGCTGTCCGCCCAGTTCCTCGCCTTCCTCCTGTTCCCGGTGATGGCCCTGGCGATCCGCGGTCGGTCCAGGCGTCGATCGACCACGGCCCTGCTCGTCCTCGCCGGCGCGACGATCGCGGTGTCGACGCTCATGGCCGGGCTCGCGCCGTCGGCCATGAACGGCATGGCGCCCCCGGTCGTCCGCGTGCTGTGCGGCTTCGCGCTCGGCGTCTGCGTGGCGCAGCTGACCTCACGGCTCCCGGCCACCGTCCACGCGGCGTGGGTCGCCGCGGGTGGCGGCCTCGGGCTCCTGATCGCCGCAGTCGTCCTCGAACCCGGCGCCCCGCGCGCGTGGGCGGCGATCACCTTCGCTGCGATCGTCGTCGGCGGTCTGGCGGTCGCGAGTCCCCGGACGACCGCCGCGTTGCGGAGTCGACCGGCGCAGGTGCTCGGGCGGTTGTCGTTCAGCACCTACCTCGTGCACGTGTTCGTGCTCATCCTGCTGGCGAAGACGATCACGCCGGCAGCGGTCGGCGCGTTCCCCCTCCTCCTCCGCGCGATCGTCCTCCTGGTCTGGTTCGGGTCGATCCTCGGCGCGTCATGGCTCCTCCACACCCTCGTGGAGGCACCAGCCCATCGGAAGCTCGCGGCGCCCCGGCGAGACCACGATGGCAACCTCGAGCGCCCGTCCGGCGGGCAGCGGTCGGTCAGGCGTTCGGACGAGGGAGCGGACGCCTCGCAGCCCGGACGCCACCGGCGACTCGCTGAGGGAGACGGAGCGCGGCACTGACGAACGCGAGCACGGCGACCCCGAGCGACACCCACAGCACGATCCACGCCGAGTCGGTCGACGGGCCGAGGAGCAACGACGCCGCGGCCTCACCGACCCCGCCGGAGATGACCGTCGCGATCGCGACGATGAACGCGAGTCGGGCCGCGCCGAGCAGGACGAGGGCCACGCCGGCTCCGACGACCGCACCCATGGCCCCCGCTGCCACGGTCCGGCTCGGGTCGCGACGCCCGAGGAGCAGGAGGACCACCCCGAGCACGAGCAGCCCGGGGGCGAGCCACGGCGACCATCCCGCGGTCGTCTCGATCGCCCGGACCACGCCGAGCACCGGCGCGACCTGATCGGCCGGGACGACATCGACCACACGGTCGACCTCCGGGATCTGCGCGGCGAACCCGAAGCCTGCGTCGACGAGCCAGCCGCGCGTCGCGGAGACGATCGGACCGAGCTGGATCCCGAGCCCCTGCTCGGCGGAGACGTCGATCACCGCACCGTCGGCTCCGGACACCCCCGCGACGAGCTGCTGGTGGGTGACCCGCAGGGCGTCCGTCCAGGCGGTCGCGAAGGCGGGTGACGCCGCGAACTCGGCCACGTTCCGCCGCAGCACCTCGCGCAACGCGTCGGCGGTGTCGCCGCCGATCGCGCCGAGAACCTCCGAGATCGCGGGCGGGAGGCCGAGCGCTGCGGCGAGGTCCGACGAATTCGCCGCGGCCGCATCGAGGTCGACCTGGCTCTCGAGCGCGGCGAGCGCCTGCTCACCGACGAAGGCCTGCACCGCCGGCTCCGTGGCGAGCGGGGCGAGGGTGTCGACGAAGGCGTCCGTGTCCCGGAGCAGGGTGTCGGCCCAGGTGCTCATGAGGGCGACGGGGATGAGCAGCGCGCCGATCAGGATCGCGACGGTGCCGAAGAAACCCCACGCTCCCGCGCCGCGCCGCACGGGTCGTTCGACCGCCTCCGCACGGAGCGCGTCGAACGTCACGAACTCGTTGTGGGCGTTGGACGATCGTGAATCGGTCACGCGCCCGAGTCTACGAGTCGGTGTCGCCGTGCCGCCCGGCTCCCCGACGCCGGCCGATCGCTTCGACCGCCGCCCGGGTGGAGACCGTCACGCGCTCGGGCAGGTGGTCGAGCGGGAACCAGCGCAAGCCGCCGTGCTTGTCCGGCTCGCGGAGCTCCGGTTCCCCCTGCGACGCTTCCGCGAGGTACACGGGCGAGATCCAGTGCTGTTGCAGCCGTTCCTCGAAGTGGTCGACGACGCAGAGCAGCTCGACGGGCCCGAGCTCCAGGCCGGTCTCCTCGCGGGTCTCGCGGCGGACGGCGTCCTCGAGGCGTTCCATCCAGTCGACCTTGCCGCCCGGGATGCCCCAGGACCCGGCCTCGGGCTCCCGGAGGCGTTCGAGCAGCAGGATCCGGCCGTCGCGGACGATGGCCGCACCGCATCCGGATTGCGGCTGGGGCGCGGGCGCGATCGGGTCTGGCGACGAGGTGGACGGCATCAGCTCACGCTAGTCCACGTCGCCCCTGTCGTCACCGTGAACGGTCACGGTACGCTGACACCGGCACCACGACGATTCGATGATGAAAGCGCAGACCATGCCCTACGAAGCAGCCGAAACCCGATACGACGACATGACCTACCGCCGCGTCGGCCGCAGCGGACTGCGCCTCCCCGCGCTGTCCCTCGGCCTCTGGCACAACTTCGGCGAGAGCCGCAGCATCGAGGTGCAGCGCGCGATCGTGCGTCGCGCCTTCGACCTCGGGATCACCCACTTCGACCTCGCCAACAACTACGGCCCGCCCGCCGGTTCCGCCGAGACCGCCTTCGGCAAGATCTTCTCCGACGACCTGGCCGCGCACCGCGACGAGATCATCATCACCTCGAAGGCCGGCTACTACATGTGGCAGGGCCCCTACGGCGAGTGGGGCTCCCGCAAGACCATGCTGTCGTCGCTCGACCAGAGCCTCACGCGTATCGGCGTCGAGTACGTCGACGTGTTCTACTCGCACCGTCCCGACCCGGAGACGCCGATCGAGGAGACCATGAGCGCGCTCGCGTCGGCCGTGCAGTCGGGCAAGGCCCTGTACGCGGGCATCTCGAACTACTCGCCCGAGCAGACCGTCGCCGCAGCGGCCGCGATCCGCGAGTTCGGCGTGCCGCTGCTCGTGCACCAGCCCCGGTACTCGATGTTCTCCCGCGAGGTCGAGGACGGCCTGCTCGACACCCTTGACGGCCTCGGTCTCGGTGCCGTCGTGTTCAGCCCGCTCGCGCAGGGCATGCTGACCGACCGCTACCTCGGTGGCTCGGTGCCGTCGGACTCGCGTGCGGCGACGAGCCACTTCCTCAACGAGGAGTCGATCACCGACACGTACCTCGAGCGCGCCCGCGGCCTGCAGGCGATCGCTGAGGAGCGCGGTCAGACCCTCGCGCAGCTCGCGCTGTCGTGGGTGCTGCGTCGGAACACGGTGACGTCCGCGATCATCGGTGCCAGCTCGGTCGAGCAGCTCGAGGGCAACTACGCGGCGATCCACCGTCTCGACTTCGACGACGCCGAGCTCGCCCGCATCGACGAGTTCGCCGTCCACGGCACCCTCCGCTGACGCCACTTCCCCTTCCCTGACCCCTTCACCGTGTCCCTAACTCAGGACGTCCCCGGCGTGTCGCGCCCATCCGAGCACGCCCGGCGCCAACACGCCCAGCTCGTCCTGAGTTAGGGACAAGATCGACGCGACGGGTCCTCCGTCCACAACTCAGGACGGTCGCGGTGTGTCGCGCAGAACGCCCCGGCGTGTCGAGATGACACGCCGGGGCGTTCCTGAGTTGGGGAAGCAGCGGTCGGGTCAGATGAGCTCGTCCGAGAGGTGGTTCGGCGTGCCGAAGCGGTGCGCCGTGATCGAGACCGCCTGCTCCTGGAGGAACGGGAGCAGCTCGATGCGGCCGGCCTCGGTGACGTCGCCCGCGTAGATCGCGACGTCGGGGCTGCCGGAGGTCGCGTGTGCGACGCCCTCCGTGGTGCCACCGATGATCCGCACCCGCGCACCCGCCTTCGTCCCGACGAGCGACGAGGCCGTCACGTACCAGCGGTCCTCGCTCTCGACGGTGATCGTGCCGGTGATCGCCTCGACGGCGGGCACGAGCTTCGGTGCCAGGGCCACGGCGGACGACACGTGCACGGTCGCACCAGCGGTCGCACCGGCGGCGACGACACGGAGCAGCTCGGCGACGGACCCGCCGTCGACCAAGCGCACGTGGACCTCACGCGGGACGTAGCGGAACACGTTGCGCTCAGCCGTCAGCTTCGAGACGTCCTTCGCGACACCGAACTCCTCGGCCCACGCCGCCGTGTCACTCACGACCGACCGACGCAGGAACGCGAACTCCTCGGCGGGCAGCACCGCGTCGGCGGCACGCAGCAGCGAGGCGACGACGGGCTTCGGGCCGCGACGCTCCGCGGAGCGACCGACGGTGCGCTCGGCCGTGCTCTCGGCGCTCGACCACGAGCCGAGCCCGATGAGGTAGTTCGGCCCACCGGCCTTGGTCCCGGCACCGACGGCCGACTTCTTCCACCCGCCGAACGGCTGCCGCTGCACGATCGCGCCGGTGATGCCGCGGTTCACGTACAGGTTGCCGGCCTGGATGCCGTCGAGCCACACGCGCAGCTCCGCGGGGTTGAGCGAGTGCAGACCGGCGGTGAGGCCGTAGTCGATCTCGTTCTGGATCGCGATGGCCTCCTCGAGGGTCTCGGCCGTCATGACGCCGAGGATCGGGCCGAAGTACTCGGTGAGGTGGTACTCGGAGCCGCGCGCGACGCACGCACGGACACCCGGGCTCCACAGCTTGCCGCTGTCATCGAGCTGCTTCGGCTCGACGAGCCACGACTCACCGGCACCGAGCGTGGTCAGGCCGCCGAGCAGCTTGCCCTTCGCGGGCTCGATGATCGGGCCCATCTGCGTGGTGGGGTCGACCGGGTAGCCGACCTTCAGCGAGGTCACCGCGTCGACCAGCTGGTGACGGAACCGGCGCGAGGAGGCGACCGACCCCACGAGGATCACGAGCGACGCCGCCGAGCACTTCTGGCCGGCGTGACCGAAGGCCGAGGCGACGACGTCCTTGACGGCGAGGTCGAGGTCGGCGCTCGGCGTGACGATGATGGCGTTCTTGCCCGAGGTCTCGGCGAGCAGCGGCAGCTCGGGACGGAAGGACCGGAACAGCTCCGCCGTCTCGTAGCCACCGGTGAGGATGACGCGCTCCACAGCGGGGTGGGCGATGAGGCGCTCACCGAGCGAGTTGTCGGCCAGCTGCGCGAAGCGGAGGACCTCACGCGGCACCCCGGCCTCCCACAGCGCCTCGATCATGACGGCACCGCTGCGGCGGGCCTGGCGGGCGGGCTTGATGATGACGGGCGAACCTGCGGCGAGCGCCGCGAGGGTCGAACCGGCCGGGATGGCGACGGGGAAGTTCCACGGCGGGGTGACCACCGTGAGCTTCGCCGGGGTGAAGGTCGCGCCGTCGACGTGGTCGAGTTCGCGCGCCCGCTCGGCGTAGTAGTGGGCGAAGTCGATCGCCTCGGAGACCTCTGGGTCGGACTGGTCGAGGGTCTTGCCGGTCTCTGCGGCCATGACCTCCATGAGGTCGGCGCGGCGCTGCTCGAGCACATCTCCGGCGCGGTGCAGGATGACCGCGCGCTCGGCTCCGGAGAGCGATCCCCACGCGGCGCCGGCAGCCGTCGCACCGTCGATGACGGCGTCGAGGGCTTCGGTGCTGTCGAGGATGGAGGCTGCGACGGTGTCGTTCCCGAGCCGCGAGTCGGCGACGCGGGTGAGGATGTCGCGTCCCCACACCCGGTTGGCGGGGAGCGAGGGGTCGGTGTCGGGGGTGTTCTCGAACGCGTCGGCGGGCGAGGCCTCGGCCGGCTTCGTGCGGTTCTGCTGGCGGTTGGGCGCGGGGACGGTGGTGTCGAGCTCGGCGAGGGAGGCGAGGAACCGCTCCTGCTCGCGGGCGAACAGGGTCTCGTTCTCGCTCAGCTCGAACACGGCGGACATGAAGTTGTCCTGGCTCGCGCCCTCCTCCAGGCGGCGGATGAGGTAGGCGATCGCGACGTCGAACTCCTGCGGGTGCACGACCGGCGTGTAGAGCAGCAGCTCGCCGACGTCGCGCTTCACGGCCTCGGCCTGGCCCTGCGCCATACCGAGCAGCATCTCGAACTCGACCCCGCGCTCGACACCACGCTGCTTCGCGAGCAGCCACGCGAACGCGATGTCGAACAGGTTGTGGCCGGCGACGCCGATGCGCACGTTGTCGATGCGGTCGGGGTGCAGGGCGTACTCGACGACGCGCTTGTAGTTGGTGTCGGAGTCCTGCTTCGTCGACCAGGTGGCGAGCGGCCAATCGTGGAGGGAGGCCTCGACCTGCTCCATCGGCAGGTTGGCGCCCTTGACGATGCGCACCTTGATGCCCGCGCCGCCCGCGGCCCGACGACCGGCCGACCACTCCTGCAGTCGGATCATCGCCGACAGGGCGTCGGGCAGGTAGGCCTGGAGCACGATGCCGGCCTCGAGGTCGTGGAACTGCGGGAGGTCGAGGAGCTTCGTGAAGACCGCGATGGTGAGGTCGAGGTCCTTGTACTCCTCCATGTCGAGGTTGATGAACTTGTTCGGGCTGGCCTTGGCGGCACGCTCGAAGAGGGGTGTGAGGCTCGTGACGACGTGGTCGACGGCTTCGTCGAACGCCCACACCGAGTGGGGGCTGACCGTGGAGGAGACCTTGATCGACACGTAGTCGACGTCGGGACGCGCGAGGAGCTTGTGGGTGCCCTCGAGGCGACGCGCCGCCTCACCGGTGCCGAGGACGGCCTCGCCGAGCAGGTTCACGTTCAGGCGGGTGCCGGGGGTCTTGATCTTCGCGATCGCCGGACCGAGCTTCTTGTCCGTCGCATCGACGACGAGGTGGCCGACCATATTGCGGAGCACCTTGCGCGAGATGGGGATGACGACGCCCGGGAGGATCGGGGCGAACGCGCCACCGCACCGGACGGCCGCCTTGAGGTACCAGGGCAGGAACGCGGGCACCTTCGGCGCGATGGTCTGCAGGGTGCGGGCGGCGACGCGGAGGTCCTCGGGGCGGACGACACCGTCGACGAACCCGACGGTGAACTCGAGACCGGTCGGGTCCTTCAGCACACCGGCGAGCTGCTGGGCTGAGGCGTCGGCGGGGATCGTCGAGGCGGTCTGGAGCCAGCGGCGGACGAGGGCGATCGCGTCGGTTGCGAGGGCGTCGCGGTCGAGCTGCTGCGTCGATGCAAGAGTGTCGGTCATGGTGCCAGTATCAGTGGCAGGACGCATAAGATACAGCGAAGGTTTTCGAACGATACGCATCGGCTGAGCCGATGGATTGGAGTCCGCCGTGCTGGACGTCCGCCGCCTCCGACTCCTCCGCGAACTGCGGATCCGGGGCACCATCGCCGAAGTGGCCACGGCCCTCAACTTCAGCCCGTCCTCGGTGTCGCAGCAGTTGTCGGTGCTGGAACAGGAGACGGGCGTCGAGCTGCTCCGCAAGGTCGGTCGCCGCGTGCAGCTCACACCGCAGGCCGAGATCCTCGTCGGACACACCGACGCCCTCCTCGACACCCTCGAACGGGCGGAGGCCGACCTCGGCGCGTCGCTCACGACGGTGTCGGGCACCATCCGCGTCGCCGTGTTCCAATCGGCGGCACTCGCGCTCATGCCCGTGGCCCTCAGCGCCATGCGCCGGGATCACCCGCAGGTGCGGGTCGAGATGGTGCAGCACGAACCGGAGACGGCTCTCGCGGAGACCTGGGCGCGCGACTTCGACGTGGTCGTCGCGGAGCAGTACCCCGCGCACGCCGCCCCACGGCACCCCGGTCTCGACCGCCGGCAGCTCGCGACGGACCCGATCCGCCTCGCCTGCCCACCGGTCGCGAACGAGATCCACCCGGTTCTTCGCATCGAGGACGCCGCCGACCTGCCCTGGGTGATGGAGCCGCACGGCGCCGCGTCGCGCCACTTCGCCGAGCAGCTGTGCCGTCGCGCCGGATTCGAGCCCGACGTCCGCTACCAGACCGCCGACCTGCAGGCGCAGATCCGGCTCATCGAATCGGGGAACGCGGTCGCCCTGATCCCCGACCTCCAGTGGGCCGGGCGCGAGGCGAGCTGCCGCCTCGTCGACCTGCCCGACCTCCCCGAGCGCACCATCTTCACCTCGGCGCGCGAGTCGGGTGTCGCGAGGCCGGCGATCGTCGCCTTCCGCGAGGCCCTGGAGGCCGCCGCGACGAACTGAGCCCGTCGACAAGCCCAGGGACCGGACAGCGAGCGCGGAGGAGCCGTGCACGCAAGGGGGGTGCAACTCCCAGCCTCCGGTGCTTCGCTGGAACTCCCGCATTCTCCGAAGGAGCACACGTATGACCGACACCACCGCTCGTCCCGCAACCGCCGCCGGCACCTTCGACCTGGGTGGCGACCTCACGGTCAACCGCCTCGGCTACGGCACCATGCAGCTCACCGGCGAGGGCGTCTGGGGCGAACCCGACGACCGCGACGGCGCCATCCGTCTCATCAAGCGAGCCGCCGAGCTCGGCGTGAACTTCTTCGACAGCGCCGACGCGTACGGCCCCGACGTCACCGACACCCTCCTCCGCGAGGCACTGCACCCCTACGACGACATCGTGATCGCCACGAAGGTCGGCCAGACGCGTCAGGGCCCCGGCGAATGGACGCCCACCGGCGTCCCCGCGTACCTCCGCCAGCAGGTCGAGCTCGGCCTCCGTCGCCTCGCGGTCGACCGCATCGACCTCCTGCAGCTGCACCGCATCGACCCGACCGTGCCGTTCGAGGACCAGATCGGCGAACTCCGCAAGCTCCAGGACGAGGGCAAGATCCGCCACATCGGGCTCAGCCAGGTGAGCGTGGCCGATGTCGAGGCCGCCCAGCAGATCGCCCCGATCGCGTCGATCCAGAACCTCTACAACCTCACGGACCGTTCCTCCGAGGACCTCCTCGACTGGTCGACCGAGCACGGCGTGGCCTTCATCCCGTGGTTCCCGCTGGCCACCGGCGCCCTGAGCAAGCAGGACGGCCCGCTCACGCAGCTCGCCGAGCGCCACGACGCGACGCCCTCTCAGCTCGCGCTGGCCTGGCTGCTGAAGCGCTCGCCCGTGATGCTGCCGATCCCCGGCACCTCGAGTGTCGAGCACCTGGAGGACAACCTGCAGGGCGCGACCATCGAGCTCACCGACGACGAGTTCGAGGAACTCTCCGCCGTCTCGGAGTAGCGCTCCCACCGCCCTTCGACAGGCTCAGGGACCGGGGTCAGCGCAGCCGCTTCGACAGCTCGTGGGCCTGCTCGAGGAGCAGCCCGCCGAGGAACGCCTGGCGCTCAGGCCGGAACCGGGATTCGATCCCGGTGAGACTGAGCGCCCAGGCGGGCTTCCCCGCGGCATCGAAGACCGCGGCGCCCATGCCCCAACTGCCCTCCAGGATGAGTGCCGGGTTCACCGCGTACCCGCGCTCCCGCGTCTCCTGGATCCGCTCCCGCACCCGGCCGGCAGCGTGGGCCTCGCCCCATCGCTCGACGAGGTCGGCGCGCGCGAGGTAGTCGTCGATCTCCGCGTCGGTCGAGAACGCGAGGATTGCGAGCCCCGCCGAGGCCACGCCTAGCGGGAACCGGACCCCCTCCGTGAGCACGAAGGAGCGCACCGGGAAGCTGCCCTCCTCGCGCAGCAGGCAGACGGTCTCGAAGCCGCGACGCACCGACAGGAACGCGCTCTCCCCGCTCTCGTGGGCGAGGATGCGGACGCTCTCCCGGGCGAGCTCGGCGACGTCGTAGCGTTCGGCGGCGAGCGAGCCGAGGAGGAACAGTTCGGGTCCGAGGTGCCAGCGCGCCGCCCGGGCGTCGTGATCGAGGAACCCTTCGGCCGCGAGCGAGGCGAGCAGGCGGTGCGCCGTCGGCCTCGTCAGGCCGGCCGCCGCCGCCACGGCCGAGGACGACGCCCCACCGGGGTGCTCCGACACGATCTTCAGGATGCGGCTCACGCGTGAGACGACCTGCGCGCCGCGCATCGCCTCAGCCACCTCGCACCACCCGATTGTCCACATGGTGAGCCTACGCCGCAGTCGGGACCACGTCATGAGCGAATCCGGGATCGGGCCCGACACCACCTTTGACAGCGCAGGACGGCTGTGACTGACTACCAGAGAGACGAACGGCCACCACCACCATGTGGGCAGGCCGGTCCGCCATCCACGAAGGAGTGACATGACGAAACGCTGGTCGAGTGCCGCAGAAGCGCTGCACGAGGTCGTCCAGGACGGCGCCACCATCGCGGTCGGGGGGTTCGGTCTGAGCGGCAACCCGATCGACCTCATCGAAGCGCTGCGGGACACCGGCGCCACCGACCTCACGATCGTCTCCAACAACATGGGCGTCGACGGCAAGGGCCTCGGCATCCTGCTGGAGAACCGTCAGGTGCGGAAGGTGGTCGCCTCCTACGTCGGCGAGAACAAGCTCTTCGCCAAGCAGTTCCTCGACGGTGAGCTGGAGGTCGAGTTCACGCCGCAGGGCACCCTCGCCGAACGGCTGCGCGCGGGCGGTGCGGGCATCGCCGGGTTCTACACGAAGACCGGCGTCGGCACCCCCGTCGCGGAGGGCAAGCCGACGGAGGTCTTCGACGGCGAGACCTACGTGCTCGAACGGGGCATCGTCGCCGACGTGGCACTCGTGCACGCCTTCCGCGCCGACCGCGAGGGCAACCTCGTCTTCCGGCACACGGCGAGGAACTTCAACCCCATCGTCGCGACCGCCGGCCGCCTGACGATCGCGGAGGCGGAGGAGGTGCTCGAGGACGGCTACCTCGACCCGAACGCCGTCGTCACCCCCGGCATCTACGTCCAGCGCCTCGTGACGGCGACGCCGCGGGTCAAGGACATCGAACAGCGCACGGTGCGACCCGCCGCCGCGACGAGCGAAGCAGCGAGGAACTGATCATCATGTGGACGAGAGACGACATGGCCGCGATCGCGGCGACCGAACTCCACGACGGCGAGTACGTGAACCTCGGCATCGGCATCCCGACGCTCGTCGCGAACCACGTCCCGCCCGGGGTGCACGTCACCCTGCAGAGCGAGAACGGCCTGCTCGGCATGGGCCCGTTCCCGATCGAGGGCGAGGAGGACGCCGACCTCATCAACGCGGGCAAGCAGACCGTCACGCTGCTCGACGGCGGCAGCTACTTCGACTCGGCGACCTCGTTCGGCATGATCCGCGGCGGCCATGTGCAGCTCGCGATCCTCGGGGCGCTGCAGGTCTCGGGCGCCGGGGACCTCGCGAACTGGACCATCCCGGGCAAGCTCGTCAAGGGCATGGGCGGCGCGATGGACCTCGTCGCCGGGACGCCGCGGGTCGTCGTCGTGACCGAGCACGTCGCGAAGGACGGCAGTCCGAAGATCGTCGCGGCGTGCGATCTGCCCCTGACCGGCGTCGGTGTCGTCGACCGGATCATCAGCGACCGTGCCGTGTTCGATATCGTCGAGGGGGCGCTCGTACTGCGAGCGTTCGCCCCCGACACGAGCGTCGACGAACTGCGCTCGCTGACGGGCGCGGAGTTCACCGTCGAACTCGATCCCACCACCACCGGCGGCGTGCCGACCGCACCCGCCACGCCTCAGGAGGCACGCGCATGAGCACCGTCATCGTCGGGTACGCCCGCACCCCGTTCGTGAAGTTCAACGGCGCGCTCGCGTCCGTCCCCGCCACCGAGCTCGGTGCCCACGCGATCCGTGCCGCGCTGTCCCGTGCGGGGGTCGACGCCACCGACGTGCAGCAGGTCATCGGCGGGCAGGTCCTCCAGGGCGCCGCGGGCCAGAACCCCGCCAGGCAGTCCGCCGTCGGTGCCGACATCCCCTTCACCGTCCCCGCCATCACCGTCAACGCCGTGTGCCTCTCCGGTATGGAGGCGATCGTCACGGGCACGCGCCTGATCGACGCCGGCGAGGTGGACGTCGTCGTCGCACTCGGCCAGGAGTCGATGAGCCTCGCCCCGCACGCCTGGTCGGGCTCGCGCGCCGGCAAGCGGTACGGCGCCATCGAGCTCATCGACACCCTCGACCACGACGGCTTGACCGACGCCTTCGAGCACCGCTCGATGGGGTCGTCGACGGAGGAGCGCAACGGCTCGCTCGGCATCGCGCGCGCCGAGCAGGACGCGTGGGCGGCCGGGTCGCACCAGCGCTTGGCGGCCGCCGCGGACATCCAGGCCGAGGAGATCGAACCGTTCTCCGTGTCTGGCCGGAAGGGTCCGACGGTCGTGAGCGCCGACGACGGCCTCCGTGCCGACACGACCGCCGAATCGCTCACTGGACTCCGGCCGGCGTTCGGTGGCGAAGGCACCATCACCGCGGGCAACTCCTCGCAGATCACCGATGGTGCCGCTGCGGTCGTCCTCATGAGCGAGGAGGCGGCCGCCGCCCGCGGGCTCACCCCGATCGCCCGGGTCGTCGCGCACGCGCTCGTCGCCGGTCCCGACGTCGGCCTGCACGCCCAGCCGTCGAACGCGATCCTCGCGGCCCTCGCGAAGACCGCGCTCACGACGAAGGACCTCGCCGCGGTCGAGATCAACGAGGCGTTCGCCGCCGTGTCGGTGTACTCGACGACGGAGCTCGGCGTCGACCCGGCGATCGTGAACGCGAACGGCGGCGCGATCGCCCTCGGTCACCCGATCGGTGCGTCCGGCACGCGGATCGTCGGACACCTCGCCCGCCGGCTCGCGGCCGTCGGGCCGGGTGCCGTGGGTGCAGCCGGCATCTGCGGCGGTGGCGGCCAGGGCTCCGCGATCGTCCTCGAGGCCGTCTAGCCGGAGCGTGCGGCCGGCTCGGTCTCCTCAGACGGGATCGCCGGTGACGGCGTAGCGGAGGTGGACGACACCGGCCGCGAACCGGCGCTGGTCGACGAGCTCCAGACGCCGCCGGAGGTTGGCCGGCAGCGCATGCAGGCCGCCGCCGACGATCACCGGCGTGAGGAAGAGCTGCACCTCGTCGACGAGCCCGGCGGCCATCGCCTCCGCCGCGAGGTTGGGGCCACCGACGCTGAGGTCTCGGTCCGACTCCGCCTTCCAGCGACGCACGGCCTCGGGGTCGAACGACCGCTCAAGGCGGGTCCTGCTCGTGGAGACCGCGTCGAGCGTCGTCGAGTAGACGACCTTGTCCGCGGCCAGCCACATCGCGGCGAAGTCCGTGATCTCGGCCGGTTCATCCGGGAGCTCGTCCGCGGTCTCCCAGAACGTCATGATCTCGTACATGCGACGACCGAAGAGGTAGGTGCCGATCGGTCGCGCGAGCTCGTTGACGAAGGCGTGCACCTCGGCGTCGGGCGCGCTCCAGTCGAAGCGACCCTCCTCATCGGCGAGGTAACCGTCGAGCGAGCTGATCGCCGAGTAGATGAGCCTGCCCATGAGTCCTCCGTCGCCGATGCCGGTACGCCAGAGGCTAGGCCGCCGTCACGACCGAGCACAAGGGTCTCCGCACCGGCCGATCCGTGTGCTCGCGCCGATCAGGCCGACGGGATGACGAGGGTCGCGAAGGAGTCGGCCGGCAGTGTCGGGGTGATGACGTCGCCGCCGATCACGATCTGGACGGGCAGCGGTTCGGCGAGGTCGTTCTGCATCACGAGCACGACACCGCCGTCCGGGTTGCGGAACGCGAGCAGGTTCTCGTGCCCGGTCCAACTCATCGTCGCGAGACGCTGCGCGCCCGGCTGCAGGAAGTGCCCCAGGTGCCGCATGAGGAAGTACTCGTGCGTGTACCGGAACGTGCCCTGCTCGGGGTCGACGACGACGAGCGAGTTCTGCGCCCACCCCCACCGGCTGACGCCTCCCTCGGTGAGCGCGAGATTCCAGTAGGTGTAAGCCTGCGCGCCGTGCGTGAAGAAGTGACGCATGAGCCCCCAGCTGTACCGGGCGAACCGCCAGTCGTTTCGACCATCGCCGCACTCCTGCTCGGTCTGGTACAGCGCCAACTCGGGATGCGCGTGGTGCACGGCGGCGATCGCCCCCTTGCCGGCCCATTGGAATCCGACCCCCTGCACCCACGGGCCTGCCGCGGGGTCGGCGAGCACGGTCTCGATCTGCGCGTCGTGCGGCCGCTCCTCGGTGCCGAGGAACACGCGCACCCCCAGCCGGTCCATCTCCGGCCCGAGCACGGCGATGAAGCGGGCGAGTCCCTCCGCCGTCCAGACGCAGCTCGGGAACACCTGCGCCGAGTTGAACTCGTTCTGCGGCATCACCATCTCGACCCGGATGCCCTCCTCGCCGTAGGCCTCGACGAAGCGGGCGAAGTAGCGCGCGTACGCCTCGAGGTACCGGTCCTCGAGGATGAACATGTCCGTCCCCTCGGCACCCAGCTGGTCGTCGCGGATGCCGTTGTCGACGTCGGACCCGTCCCAGGGGCGCGCGGCGGCGTAGTGACCGTTCGTCTTCATCCACGTCGGTGGGCTCCACGGCGACGCCCAGAGCCGCAGGTCACCGCGGTACCGCTGTGCCGCCTGGATGAACGGCACGAGCGTCGCGCGGTCGTGGTCGATGCTGAAGTGCTCGAGCGCGAAGTCGCCGTCGACCTCGTCGTAGGAGTACCAGTCGGTGGAGAAGTCGTTGGCACCCACGGGCATGCGGCAGAGCGAGAGGTTGAGCCCGGCGCCAGGGGTGAAGAGGTCCGACAGGATGCCTTCGCGGTCCTCCTCGGACAGCAGCCCGAGCGCCGTCCAGCCGAGCTCGTTGAAGCATCCGCCGATGCCGTCGACCGTCTGCCTGGGCGAGGTCGTGTCGACGATGACGTTCGGCATGCCCGTCACGCGGCCGAAGGCGAGCGGCGGCTGCTCCTGCCAGGGTGCGTCCTGGGTGGTGACGACCCACGAGACCGCCCGCGCGTCCGTGACCGCGGTTCCGGGGTTGGCGGGGCTGCTGCTCGTCATCGAGTGCCTTTCGACGGGGGTCCCCCATGGACCACGACCGGTGCTCACACCAGTATGTTGCAGAATCCGCGAAAACCGAAGAGTGTTCTGCATTGGGTTGCCGCCGGCGCAGCGCACGCGGGCTCGGCGCCCGTGGAACGACTCGCGCAACCGCCCTAGGCTCGGAACATGCCCGACTCCCCCGCACCCCGCCCGCCGCAACCCGGAGCCGAGCTCCCCGACGCCCGCGGGCGCACCGGTCTGCACCGCACCGGCCTCGACCTCACCGGCAACCCGCGGGTCCAGGTGACCGATGTCGAGCTGGTCGCCGCCGCATGGCACGTGCTGCGCCGGACCACCCTCCGAGTGCAGGACCGCTCGGGCGCCTGGTCCGTCCAGCAGCGGGAGACCTACGACCGCGGCAACGGCGCGACCATCCTGCTGTACCACGGGGACTCGCGGAAGGTCCTCCTCACCAGGCAGTTCCGGTACCCGGCGTACGTCAACGGCCACCCGACCGGCGAGCTCATCGAGACCGCCGCCGGCCTCCTCGACGACGACGACCCCGAGACCGCCGTAGCCCGCGAGGCGCTGGAGGAGACCGGGTTCGCGGTCGAGGCCGTCGAGCACGTCTTCGACGCCTTCATGAGCCCGGGCTCCGTCACCGAACGACTCCACTTCTACGCCGCGGAGTACGACCCGGCCGCCCGCTCGGGCGACTGGGGCGGGCTCGCCGAGGAGGGCGAGGAGATCGAGCTGCTCGAACTCGACATCGACGACGCCATCGCACGGATCGGTGTCGACATCATCGACGCGAAGACGATCATGCTCCTCCAGTGGGCGAGGCTGACCGGCCCCTTCGCCGAGCGCTGAGCAGCGGTGCCCGGCCCCTGAGCAGCACCTCGCCGGTCCCAGAGCCGCACTCCGCCGGTCCCTGGGCTTGTCGAAGGGCACCCATCCGCCCCGCCCTTCGACAGGCTCAGGGACCGGAATGGGGACCGCCCTTCGACAGGCTCAGGGACCGAGATGGGGACCGCCCTTCGACAAGCTCAGGGACCGCGATGGGCCCAGCGGGCCGTCAGGCCGAGCGGATGATGTCCGTGAGCACCGCACAGCCGAAGTCCAGCGCGTCGAGCGGCACGCGCTCGTCGACCCCGTGGAACATCCCGGGGAAGTCGAAGTTCGCGGGGAGCCGGAGCGGGATGAACCCGTACCCGATGATCCCCAGGCGACTGAGAGCCTTCGCGTCGGTGCCTCCGGGGATGAGGTGCGGCAGCACGGTCGCGCCGGGGTCGTGGCGTTCGATGGCGGCCTCGATGACGGACACGAGCTCCCCGTCGTTCGGTGACTCCATCGCGATGAGTTCCAGCTCGACCTCGATCTCGACCTCGGCGCCGGCGGCCTCCCGGAGACGCGCGAGCACTTCGTCGCGTTGGCCGGGCAGGAACCGCGCGTCGACCGTCGCCGTCGCCGACTCGGGGATCACGTTCTCCTTGTAGCCGCCGGAGATCATCGTGACGTTCGCCACGTTCTGCAGGCCGGCGCGGAGCCGCGACGCGCTGGGGCCGACGAGCGCGGCCAGGTCGAAGGGCGACAGCTCGGGGGCGGCACCGGTCAGTTCCCGGAGTCGCTGGAACAGGTGCGTCGTGGTCTCGGTGAAGGACACCGGCCAGTCGAGCGCACCGATGCGCCCGACGGCGGCGGCGAGCTTCACGATCGCCGAGTCGCGGCTCGCGAGGGACGCGTGACCGGCGGCTCCGTGTGCCGTCAACCGCAGCCACAAGACGCCCTTCTCGCCGGTGTTGAGGAGGTAGGCACGGCTGTCGGCCCGGGCTCCGAGTGCGACGCTGTACCCGCCACCTTCACTGATCGCGTGACCGACCCCGGCGAACTGCTCGGGGTGGTTCTCGACCATCCACTGCGAGCCGAGCACGCACCCGGCCTCCTCGTCGGCGAAGAACGCGAGGACGACGTCCCGTTCGGGCTGCTCGCCGGCGGTGACCATGCGTCGCACCGCGGCGACGATCATCGCCACCATGTTCTTCATGTCGACGGCGCCTCGGCCCCAGAGCATGCCGTCGGCGATCTCTCCGCCGAACGGGTCGACGGTCCACGCCGCCGCGTCAACGGGCACGACGTCGAGGTGTCCGTGGAGCAGCAGGCCTGGGAGGCTGCGGTCCCGGCCCGGCCAGCGGGCGATGAGGTTGGTCCGGCCGGGTTCCGCCTCGAAGCGTTCGCAGACGATCCCGACCTCACCGAGCAGGCGTTCGACGAGGTCAGCGGCGCGGGACTCGCCGACCGCGCGCCCGCCTCCGTAGTTGGAGGTGTCGATCCTGATGAGGTCGCGGGTGATCGACACGACCTCGGACAGGGCGGCAGGGTCGGCGACGCGCACGTCCGGGCTCATTCCGCGGTCCGCGGGACCACGGTGAACCGGCGGTTGGCGAGCGAGGGCACTCGCGCCCGGACGTCGTCGAGTCTGGCCGGGTCGAGCTCGGCGAAGATCACGCCGGGTGCCTCGCCGGCTGACGCGATGACGACGCCCGCGGGGTCGACGACGATCGAGTTGCCCGTCGCGAGCGGCCCCGTCTGGTTGGCGCTGACGACGTAGGCGGTGTTCTCGATCGCCCTGGCGCGGACGAGCGTGGTCCACGTGTCCTCCTTGCCCGGGCCGACGATCCACATGGCGGGCAGCAGGATGACGTCGGCCCCGGCGTCGACCAGGCGTCTGGCGCTCTCGGGGAAGCGGAGGTCGTAGCAGGTGAAGGCGCCGAAGCGGAGGCCGCCCAGCTCGAGGACGAACGGTTCGGTGATCTCGCCGGCGGCGATGCCGTCGCTCTCGGCGTACCCGAAGGCGTCGTAGAGGTGCACCTTGCGATACGTCGCGACGATCTCGCCCTCCGCGTCGATGGCCACGAGCGTGTTGTAGGGCAGCCCGCCCGGGTTCGCCTCGATGGTGCCGACGACGGTCGGGAGGGAGCGCGCGGCTGCCGCGGCTGCGACACCCGTGATGAACGGCCCGTCGAGAGGTTGAGCGATCGCGGCGAGCACGCTCGGCGGCTCGGACGTCGCGTACCCGCTCATCTCCGGGAGCACGAGCAGCTCGGCTCCACCGGCGGCGGCTTCGCCGAGGAGCGCGACGACGCTGGCGAGGTTCTCGTCGGTGTCCGTTCCGGCGGAGAACTGCCCGGATGCGATGCGCATGTGAATCCTCGTTCCGTGGTGGGGACGCCGACCGGCGGGGTGCGGCCGTCCAGCCACCCTATGCCGAGATCGGTGCGGGGCGCCGCCTGATCCGGAGCCTGCCCTGGCTCACGAGGATGCCGAGGACGACGATCACGCCACCGACGGGTTCGTTCCAGTGGAGGACCTCGCCGAGCACGAGGATGCCGAGCACGACGCCGACGAGCGGCGTGAGGTAGGTGACGGTCGACGCCGCGGTCGCGCCCCAGGAATCGACGATCATCGTCATCCAGATGTACGCGACGCCGGTACCGAGCGCGCCAAGCGCGAGCATGCTGGCGACGACCGGGAGGTCGAGTGACACCGGCTGCATCGCGATGAACGGGGAGAGGACGAGCATGATGACGGCGGCGAGGGATATCTCCATCGCCGAGATGACGACGGCGTCGTAGTTATGGGTGCCGAGGACGAACTTGCGCAGGTAGACGAAGGCGGTGCCGTAACAGAGGGTCGCCCCGAGGCAGGCGAGCTGCGCGGGCACGGACTCCAGGATCGCCGGGTCGCCGAGCACCCGCCAGGGGCCGACGACCATGGCGACGCCGAGCGCTCCGACGAAGATGCCGAACACCTGCAAGCCGTTGAGCCGTTCCTTCGGGAGGAACAGGGCGCCGACCGCGAGCGTCATGATGGGCGTCGTCGCGTTGAGGATGCTGGAGAGCCCGGACGGCAGGAACTGCCCCGCCCAGGAGAACAGCAGGAAGGGGGCGACGCAGAGGAACACCGAGACGACCGCGAGGTGCGCCCACAGTCGTCGCTCGCGCGGCCAGCGTCGTCGGGTGACGGTCATGATGATGCAGAGCGTGATGGCGCCGAGCAGCACCCGGGACAGCGCGACCTGCGACGGCGAGAGGCCGGTCAGCCCCGTCTTCATGAAGAGGAAGCTGGACCCCCAGATGAGCGCGGCGCCGAGATAGGCGAACAGCACCCTGCGGGATCCCGGTGCGACGAGCACGGTGACGCGGGTGGTCGGTGCTGCGGCGCTGCTCATCGTGCTCCCTCGAGTCGGACGACTCAGCTTGGCACGAGCCGCCGACGCCGCGTGGCGCTACCGTGGGCGGATGAGCCGTTCCCCCTCCCCCAGTTCCACCCTGGTCGCCCTCGCAGAGCACTGGGCGGCCGAGCGGCCGGCCATGCAGCCGGGTAGCCCCACCATCACGATGCTCGGGGAGGGCACCGCGAACGAGGTGGCCGCCGTGGAACTCGACGGCGGCGAGCGCGCCATCGTGAAGGTCTCGCCCGCGGAGGCCGAGGGCCTCACCTACGAGCGGAAGCTCATGCACACGGAGGCCCTTGCGCTCCGCATCCTCGGCCGCGCTGACGTCCCGCAACCGGAGATCGTCCTCGCAACCGACCTCGACGGCCGCGACGCCCTCATCATGACCGAACTCACCGGCCGTCCGGCGAACAGCACCGAGACCGTCCCGCTCGCGCGCGACGTGATGGGACGGACCCTCGCCCGCCTCCATGCCGCCGGTCGCACACCGTTCCACGTGGAACCAGGCGACGACGAGGATGCCGCACTCTCCCCCGCCAACGGACTCGAGGACGGGAACCGGTTCGGGTATCCGTTCCGCCCTGAGCTGCAGGCGCCGACGGCGGGCGAGGCGTACCGGACCCTCCTCGACGCGGTCCTCGCGGACGCCGCGCGCTTCGAGGTGGATCTGCCGGTCGACGCCGCTCGGCTCATCGGGCTCGTCGACGAGGCACTCCCGGCGTTCGATGCCGTGACCGAGGCGACCCTCGTGCACTTCGACCTCTGGGACGGCAACCTCCTGATCATGCCCGAGCACGGCGCTGAGGCCGCCCAGCTCACCGGGGTCATCGACCACGAGCGTGCGCACTGGGCGGACCCGACCGCCGACCTCGTCTCGCTCGCCCTGTTCACCGACGTCCCCGCGACGATCGCCGACGACGCCGAGCTGCTCCGCACCTACCGGGAGGAGTCCGGCCACGAGCTCCTCCCCGACGAGTCGGCGTGGACCCGCGCTCGGCTCTGGTCGCTGTACCTCGCGGTGATCATGGTGGTGGAGGGCGTCCCGCGCGGCTACGAGGGCGACTGGTTCGTCGAGCACGACGCCACCGTCCGCACCTGGATCGTCGACATCGCCGCTTCCCTCGCCTGACGGTCCCTGAGCCCCCCTCGGTCCCTGAGCTTGTCGAAGGGCGGTCCCTGAGCCTCCCCCTTCGGTCCCTGAGCCTGTCGAAGGGCGGTCCCTGAGCCTCCCCCTTCGGTCCCTGAGCTTGTCGAAGGGCGCGCGTGCACTTCGACAAGCTCAGTGACCGGGACACCAGCTCGGTGACCAGGAGTTGCGCGCGGCCGAATCGCCCCGGCTAGACTGGTCGGCTCGCCAGGCGGTGGGCGGCCTCGCACATCGACGCGGGGTCCGTTCGGGAGCGATCGGCTCCCCGGGGAGTGCACACCATGGGCTACATCGACGTCAGCGATCTCAGTTACACGCTGAGCGACGGGCGGACGCTGCTGGACGAGGTGTCGTTCCGCGTCGGCGAAGGCGCGATCGCCGCGCTCATCGGGGCGAACGGTGCCGGCAAGACGACCCTCCTCCGGATCATCCGCGGCGAACTGCACCCGGATTCCGGCGTCGTGTCCATCGACGGCGGGCTCGGGGTCATGGACCAGTTCGTCGGGCGGGGCGACGACGACCGTACGGTGCGCGACCTCCTCGTGCAGGTCGCGCCGCCGCGGGTCCGGGCGGCTGCCGAAGCGGTCGACCGTGCCGAGCTCGCACTCATGGAGGACGACGTCGAGGCCACGCAGATGGCGTACGCCACGACCCTCGCTGAGTACGCCGACGCCGGCGGCTACGACCAGGAGGTGCTCTGGGACAGCTGCAGCGAGGCCGCACTCGGCGTCCCCTACGATCGCGCGCAGTGGCGGACGCTCGGCACGCTCTCCGGCGGCGAGCAGAAACGGCTCGTCCTCGAGGCGCTGTTCCGTGGCCCGGAACAGGTGCTGCTCCTCGACGAGCCCGACAACTCCCTCGACGTCCCCACGAAGCGCTGGTTGGAGGGGATGCTCGCCGAGACCCGGAAGACCGTCCTCCTCGTCTCCCACGACCGCGAACTCCTGGCGCAGGCCGCGACGCGGATCATCACGCTCGAGGTCGGAGCGGCAGGGAGCACAACGTGGACGCACGGCGCGAGCTTCCGCAGTTATCACGAGGCCCGCGAGGCACGGCTCGACCGACTCGACGAGCTCCGCCGGCGCTGGGACGAGGACCGCGTGAAGCTGCGTGCTCTCGTCCTTCGACTCCGCGAGCAGGCCAAGTTCAACGACTCGATGGCTTCCCGCTACCGGGCCGCACAGACCCGACTCGCGAAGTTCGAGGAGGTCGGTCCGCCGGAGGAGCGCCCGAAGGACCAGCAGGTCACGATGCGACTGCGCGGTGCCCGCACCGGTCGACGCGCGCTCGTGTGCTCTTCGCTCGAACTCACCGGGCTCATGCAGCCCTTCGACGCGGAGATCTGGTTCGGCGAGCGCATCGGCGTGCTGGGGTCGAACGGTTCGGGCAAGTCCCACTTCCTCCGGCTGCTCGCCGGGGGCGGGACCGACCCGGATCCGGGTGCCGGCCATCTGGCAGCGGCCGGTGGCTCACTCGAGCCGGTCCTGCACGACGGTGTCGCGAAGCTGGGCGCCCGCGTGCAGCCGGGGTGGTTCGCGCAGTCGCATCGGCATCCGGAGCTTCTCGGCCGGACCCTGCTCGACATCCTGCATCGGGGTGACGAGCATCGAACGGGCCTGCCGCGGGAGGCCGCGAGCCGGGTCCTCGACCGCTACGGCCTCGCCGCCGCCGCGGAGCAGTCGTTCGAGTCGCTCTCCGGTGGTCAGCAGGCACGATTGCAGATCCTGCTCCTCGAGCTGTCGGGCGCGACGCTGCTCCTCCTCGACGAACCGACCGACAACCTCGACCTCGTCTCGGCGGAGGCACTCGAGCAGGGGCTGGAGGGCTTCGAGGGCACGGTGATCGCGGTGACCCACGATCGCTGGTTCGCGCGCGGCTTCGACCGGTTCCTCGTCTTCGGCTCCGACGGTCGAGTCCAGACCTCCGACGAGCCCGTCTGGGAGGAGACGCGGGTCGATCGCGCACGGTAGCCGGCGACTCGTGCAGGACCCCCTGCATGAGTCGCGGGGTTGGTCAACCCACCGTCATCCCAGGGTGCGTTGCCTACGCTTGCCAGGACGAACCGATCCCGGAGGTGATGGTCCTGCAGTACAGCATCGCCATCGGGCGCGCTTCATACGACATCGATCCTGCCGTCGACGTGCAGGAGCTCATGACCGAGATCGAATCCGCCGTCCAGGCAGGCGGCAGGTTCGTGCGGGTTCCGCTCACCTCCGACCGCACGGTCAACGTCCTTGTCAGCCCGGGCCTCCTCATCAGCGTCGAGTCGTTCGCGCATCGGGCGCTCGAGATCGTGCCGTCCCTCGAGGCCGAGCCGCTGTCTGGTCTCGACGAATACGACGAGTTCGACGAGTTCTGAGTCGGCGCGAGCCGGCGGTCAGGAGCCGAGCGTCGTGCTCGGATACTCGCCGAAGCGGTTCGTGTACGAGGCGGAGAACCGTCCGAGATGGGCGAAGCCCCACCGCTGCGCGATCTCGGCGACGGTGGCACGACCGGGATCGGACCTGCGGAGCTCCTCCTGCACGCGGTCGAGTCGCACCCGTCGGAGGTAGTCGATCGCGGTGATGTCGTGCTCGCGGCGGAAGGCCGCCTGCAGGCTCCGTTGGCTCATCCCGACTGCATCGGCCACGTCCTCGGTGCGGATGGGCAGGTGCGCGTTGGCGATCATGTACTCGACGGCGGCGCGGGTCTTCCCGCCCGACGGCAGCCCGATCTCGACCGGTGCGTGCAGCGCGGTGTGCGGGAAGGTCTCGAGCAGGGCGATCGCGGCAGCACGGTTCGCCTCCGCACGGAGGAGCGCCGGGCTGGTGTCGTCGTACACGACGCTCGCGACGGTGGTGACCGAGGCCGCCCAGCGTCGGAGCTGCTCGCCGCTCGGTCGCGCCGTCGTGTCGAACAGGATCGGCCCGCTGGTCCCCTCGACCTCCCCCGCGACCCGTTCCAGGAACGACCCGTCGAAGTGCATGAGGTTCTGGCGGTAGTCGGTGAAGTCGAACTCGGCGAGGCGATCGTTCGCGAACATCGCCGGCCGACCGTACTCGAGCTTGACCGGTGCGCCGGCGAGATCGGTCGCACCCTGCCCGGCCGTCAGCCACGACACGATGTACTCGCCCTGCGTGAGCACCGTCCCGGTGACGCGACCGGCGAACTGGGTGGCGCGCAACGTCAGCTCGTCGTCGCCGATCGCCGTGTACCGGAAGGTGAAGGCGGATGCCGTGGGTTCGATGACCATCTCGCCGGCGTTGTACGCGTCGGAGAACAGGTCTCGAGCCTCATCGACATCTCGACCTGCGACCTCGGACCGCTCAGCGGGCCCACCGTGTTCGCTCATCGTTCATAGAATCTCACGCCGATCCCGAACTGTCACCTTCAACGGGACGTTCGGGGGCGGAGCAGTCCACCGCTTGTCATGCGGTCCCTTGCAGGAAGCCGTGCTCGGCCCCGAGGACACCGGTCAGCGCGGACGACGCCATCGGCGCGAAGCGTGGCAGCATCGTCGTCTCGTGCACGGCGGTCGGGCGCTCCGACCAGATCGTCAGCACCGTCAACCCACCCTCGGCGCGGAGCGACCAGGCGACGATGTGTCTCGTCGGGACGCGGACGGTGTCGCCGCCGACGTCCAGGGCGATGGCGGTCCGGCTGAGGGACAACCCACCTGCCGTTTCAGCGTCGGCATGGGAGGTCTCGAAGACGAGGTCGGTGCGGTCGAGCAACCGCCCGACGGTGCGCGCGTCGTCCAACTCGAAGAAGTCGGGCGCGCCAGGGATCCAGGTCGACATGGTCCCACCCCCAACTGGTGTTTCGTGGATGCCGGACGGCCGGAGCTCGTCGTGGCGGTGTTCGTTCCGCGGTCGCGGAGCCGCGTGCCTAGGCTGCGGACTCGACGCGCTTCGTGGCGCCGGCAGCTGGCTCAGGGACGACGCGCATACCCTTCGCGCTGTTGGCCTGTTCGAGGAGCGCGGCGAGCCATTCCCGGTTGAGCTCCGGTGCACGGCTGCCGTAGAAGGAGAACTGGAGGGGGATCATCGGGTTCAGCCACAGCGACTGACGACCCGTCCCACGGCCTGGGACGGCTTCGAGGTGGAACGCGAAGCTCTCGTTGCGGCGGAACTTCGTGAAGATCACCGTCTGCAGGTGCGCAAGCAGCCGGTCTTCGATCTCGTGCGGAGTCGGAGGGGTTCCGTAGAGGAGGTTTCCCATGAGCGCGCCATCCCTTCTGTATCGGGACCGAGGTGATTCCCGGTGCCGGGGATAACGCTAGATGTTCTAGTAATCCCGCGCTCGGAACTATCCGAATTGCGCCAGGGGCATCCGGATAGGCGTGCGCCGCTCAGCTGACATTCAGCTGCCGAAGGCCCAGGCCTCGCGGTCTCCGCGCAATCTGGCGGCGAGCGCCGTCGCCTGTTCGTCGGTCAGTGAGGCGACGTAGTCGAGGATGCCGCGCGCCCGGCCGAGGCGTCCGAAGGCACTCGGGTCGGCTTGTGGGCGTCCGGTCTCCGGGTCGTCGGGCAGCCAGTCCGGGTTGTCGGCTCGCAGGCGGAAGTAGCCATCGGTGGCCAGTTCGACGAAGTCGAGGAGCTTCTGCGGGGCACGCGGACCGTCGCGGGGATCGTCGAGCCAGCGGTCGAGTTCGCTGACGAGGACGTCGAGGACACGCGATTGTCCGCGCTGATAGGTGGCGAAGTCGGGTCGGTCGATCACGAAGCGTGTGTGGACGAACTTGAGCACGGTGACGTCGTGCCAGGCCTCGGGGAGGAGCGACACGTGACCGGACCGCACGTTGGGCTCCTCGACGACGAGGACGGACCGTTGCAGGCGGCCGATCCAGGAGGAGACGAACGACTCGATGGCGCGCTCGGTGCGGCTCGAACCGTCGAAGGGGACGGCGAGGAGGCCTTCCACGAGCTCGGTCGCGACCCGCTGCACGGAGGCACGGAAGTGCTCATCGCTGGCGATCCACGGGTCGCGTGAGACGATCCGCCGGCGCAGCAGCTCGAGCGAGTGGCCGGGCGCCCGGTTCCACAGCTCGTCGGCGTCGAGGGCGGCGAGGGCCCGCTGGTCCCTCAGGAAGGTGCGGAACTCGACGGCGACGGCCGCCTGCTGGAGCACGCCGGCCCGGTAGAAGTCGTCGAGGTCGTGTAGGGAGTAGGCGATGTCGTCGGCGACGTCCATCACGGAGCACTCGACGGTCTGCTGCCAGGGCGCGATCGCCGTGAACGCGCCGCGGGCGTCGAGCATGTCGTCGAGGTCGAGCGTGTACGCGGAGAACTTCGGCGGCGCCGTCTCCCAGCGACTCGCGGTCGAGCCGCGCGGCATGCGGGTGGGGTCCGCCGGGTCGAGGTCGGGGCGGTGGACGGTGCGGCCCCACGGGTACTTGAGTACGGCGGCGCGGGACGCGGCGGTGAGATTGAGGCCCTCCTTCACCGTCTCGCACACGTCCAGTGCGGAGAGGATGCGGAACGACTGCGCATTGCCCTCGAAGCCCTCGGCGAGACCGAGGCGCTCCCGTGCGAGGCGGTCGAGGACCTGCTCACCGAGGTGGCCGAATGGCGGGTGGCCGAGGTCGTGGGCACTGGCGGCGGCCTGCACGACGACGGGGTCGCAGCCGCCGAGGCGCTCGACGATCGCGGCCTGCGCCGGGTCCGTCGTCGTCAGTTGCATCGCGATCGCTCGGGCGACGGCGGTGACCTTGATCGAGTGCGTGAGCCGGTTGTGCACCACCTGGCCGACGCCGGACGGCGACACGACCTGTGTCACGGCCGACAGGCGGGCGAAGTACGGGGAGAAGCGGATCCGTTCGAGGTCGACCCGGTACTCCGGGTACTCCTCGCCGGTCGCGAACCGGTCCACGGGCTCGGGGATGAGGCGCCGTCGCCGCTGGTCGTCGTCCATCCCCTCACCCTATTGCGCACTCGGTGCAAGACTGCAGGGATGCATCCGATCGATCGTCTCCGTGCCGAGGTCGCCGCCCATGAGTCGAACGCCTGGGCGCGCGAGCTCGGGTGGGAGCCGCTCTTCGTCGCGTCCCCCGAGGCTCGGGTGCTCATCATCAGTCAGGCGCCGGGGCGGTTGGCGCAGGAGTCCGGCATCCCGTGGAACGACCCGAGTGGTGTGCTGCTCCGCTCGTGGATGGGTGTGACGCCCGAGGAGTTCTACGACCCGGCGAACGTGGCGATCGTCCCGATGGACTTCTACTTCCCGGGCAAGGGGACGAGCGGCGACCTGCCGCCGCGCCGCGATTTCGCCGCTCGCTGGCATCCGCGCGTCCTCGAGCAGCTGACCGAGGTGCGCCTCACGATCCTCATCGGCGCCTACGCGCAGCGCGCCTACCTCGGTCCGCGGGCCGGGCGCACCCTCACGGAGAACGTCCGGGCGGCGGAGTCGCACCTCCCGTTCTTCCCCATCGTGCACCCGTCGCCGCTCGCGCGCGGCTGGCGCACGAAGAACCCGTGGTTCCAGGAGGAGACGGTGCCGCTGCTGCGGGCGCAGGTGCGGGCGGCGTTGACGGGCGACCATCGCGACGGGCGACCCGGTCCCGCGTAGGCTCCTGGCCATGGGGGCAGCTCGGAGTACTCGCAACAGGACGTTCGCGGTCACCTGCGGCGCACTCCTCACAACGCTCGGCCTCACGCAGATCGCACTCCGCGTGCTTCTGGACTGGTCGGATTCCTCGGGAGACTGGTTCAGTCTCGCCATAGCGCTGGTCGAGGTCGGCATGGGAATCACGATCCTGGTCCTGGCCGCTCGCACCCCGAAACCGACCGAGGAGCACGCCGACGAGTCCGTCGACGACGGGTGACGAATAGGCTGACGAGGATGCCGGGACGCCGGTGATCGACTGGCGAGGGGTGAGCCGTGAGTGATGACCAGCGCGCGGGCGACGAGGCGCGGCCGACCGTTCAACCGCCGTCGGGGTCGAGCTCCGGCACCGCGTCTGCCGGGTCGGATGGCGCATCGTGGCTCACCGAGCAGGAGGGACCGGTCACCGGTCGGGCGGCCGGCATCGGGATCACCCTGCTCCTGTTCGCGCTGCTGGTCGTGAGCTGGTTCGTCCAACTGTCGTTCGCCCTGCAGGGCGAGTTCGGGCCGTCCGAGGACCGACTGAGCGGTGGCGGGATGCTCGGCGGGTTCATCCTCGGCGCGGTGATCGCGATCGCTCCGCCCGTCGTCACGCTCGTCCTCCAGGCGAAGGTCCACAAGCGGACGCCTCGGTACTCGATCATCGCCGCCATCGGAGCGATCTCCGTGCTGGTCATCGCCGTACCGGTCAATGCCGTGGTCGTGGGACTCCAAGCCGTGAGCCTCGCGAGCGGTCAGTAAACGGCACGCGTCCCCGCCGTCGCTTACGCTCCTCACATGTCGATCGCCAGCAGACGGAGTATCGCGAGCGGATCGGCGGTCGCCCTCGTCCTCGCCCTGGTCGGCTGCACGCCGACCGGCTCGCCCTCCGAGCGGGAGACGGTCATCGACCTCCTGGAGCACGATTGGCAGCACGTGCCCGGCATCGTCGCAGACGGCGATGAGCTGCGGGTGACGGCGACCGGACGGACCATCGTCGAACAGGACGGCGGTGGAGGCCAGCCGAACCCGCCGGTCAATCTCGCGGGTGTGCACCTCGAGGCCACGGACGACTTCACCCTCACGACGTCGTTCACGGACGTGACCGCGGACGCCACCCTGGCCGTCCTCGCCCGCCCACCCGTCATCGCCGACGAGTTCCTGATCCAGCCCGCGGGGCTCACGCTCACGCTCAGCGGCGACGATCTCCGGATCACGGTCTTCGACGGCTCCGCACCGGAGGACGTGACCGACCCCGAGCCGGTGCAGGACGAGGAGGCGACGCTCGCCGACCCCGAGGCGGAACTCTCCGTGCACCGTTCCGGCGACCGACTCGAGATCGCGAGCGACGGCGAGACGCTGTCCTCGCTGCCCCTCGGCGGCATCTTCGACTCCGGAGAACTCTGGTTTGGGGTGTCGAGCGAGGAGGGATCCTTCACGGTCGGCTCGCTGACCGCCACGGCACCGGCCGGTGGCTCCCTGGTCGCCGCAGGTCCTGTCGCGGGCGAGGCGGAACGCTCTGCGGAGGGTCTGCAGGCGCTCGCGTCCCGCGCTCGGCCGGGCTTCCTGATCGGCGCGGCGGCGGCGCTCGGTCCGCTCGTCTCGGACGCGGCCTACGCGGAGAACCTCGTGGGCAACGTCGGCCTCATCACCCCGGAGAACGCGATGAAGCCGCAAGCGCTCTCCCCCAGGCAGGGTGAGTACCACTTCGAGGAAGCCGACGCGCTCCTCGACCTCGCGGCGAGCGCGGGGATCGCGGTGCACGGCCACACCATCGCGTTCACCGAGGCGATGCCCGGCTGGATGCGGAACCTCCCCGCCGACTCCGAACAGCAGCGTCAGGCGAGCGCCGCGGTCCTGCTCGACTACGTGCACACCGTGGTGTCGCACTTCCGCGGCCGGCTCGATTCGCTCGACGTCGTCAACGAACCGTTCGACGTCGATCAAGGCACGAGCCTGCAGGAGAACGTCTGGTACCGCGTCTTCGGTCCGTCGTACCCAGTGGTCGTCTCGACCGCGGTCCACGACGCCGACCCGGACGTCAGGCAGTTCATCAACGAGAACGGTGCCGACGTGCCGGGTCCCCGCCAGGACGCTCTGCTGCAGCTCGCCCTCGACACGAACGCGCAGGGTGGCCATATCGACGGCGTCGGTCTGCAGGCCCACGTCTACGACCTCGCCACCGACGCGCTTTCGGAGGAGGACCTCGCGACGACGTTCGACACCTTCGCGGATGCGGGGCTGGCCGTGCGTATCTCCGAGAACGACGTCCCGGACGACGAGGGTCAGGACGTCCAGGCGGAGCAGTACGCCACCGTCCTCGCGGCGTGCCTCGGCTCGGACGCCTGCGTGTCGTACACGAGCTGGGGCGTGGACGACACCTACGACTGGTTCATCGACGACGACGGCGCTCTGCGGCAGGGCCACGACCTCCTGTTCGACGACGACGAGCCGACGCCCGCCTACGACGCGCTACGGCAAGTCCTCGCAAACTAAGGAGCGACACCGGGCGGGAGGCAGGCGGCCGACCGCTCGAGCGGACGGCCGCCCGGGCCCGCCGGGGTGGTCGGAGACGGATCGATCGATCCGTCGGGCTATGCGCTGCGGTCGTTCGTCGCGAGCCAGCTCGTGATGGCGTCGGCGACGAGGTCGAGGTCGGATTCGAGGAGGAAGTGTCCGCCGTCGACGAGTTCGATGCGAGCGTGCGGGGCGTCGCGCGTGAACGCGGTGGCGCCGGCGGCGGCGAAGATCTCGTCGTTCCGTCCCCAGATCGCGAGCACCGGCACCTGCGAGGTGCGAAGCCACTCGTGCACCGCCGGGTACAGCTCGCGGTTGGTCGTGTAGTCGCGGAACAGCGCCAGCTGCACGTCGTCCTGGCCCGGTCGGGCGAGGAGCGCGAGGTCGTGCTCCCAGGCGTCGGGGTCGACGGTGGTCGGGTCCGGCACGCCGTGCGTGTACTGCCATTCGACGGCTTCCCGGCCGAGGGCGGGACGGAGCGCGTCGCGCGTCTCGGTGGTGCGTTCGGCGGCGTCGGCCCAGATCGGGTCCCAGAAGCCGGGCACGAAGCCCTCTTCGTAGGCGTTGCCGTTCTGGGAGATGACGCCGGCGACGGCGGCGGGGTCGGCGAGCGCCAGACGCCAGCCGACCGGCGCGCCGTAGTCCTGCACGTAGATCGTGTACTGCGTCACGCCGATGGTCGAGAGGAACCGGCCGGTCACGCCGGCGAGGGCCGCGAAGGTGTACTCGAACTCGTCGACCGAGGGGGCGGCGGAGCGACCGAAGCCGATGTGGTCCGGAGCGATGACGCGGTAGCGGTCGGCCAGGGCGGGGATGAGGTGGCGGAACATGTGCGAGCTGCTCGGGTACCCGTGCAGGAGCAGGAGCACGGGGGCGTCTGCCGGGCCGGCTTCGCGGTAGAAGACGTCGAGCCCATCGACGGAGACGGTGCGGTGGTGGACGGTGACCATTGCTAACCCCTTTAGATTGTTTTACCGGTTAGCCAGACGGTAGCATGGATTCATGGCGCCACACGGCGCGAGAACGGAGAACGATGCTTCGCGACGAGGAGCTGCTGCTGAACGTGCTGAACAGCGCGCCGGTCATCGAGGGCGCCCCGACCGACCGCCTCGAGGGCGCAGCCGGGCGAGACCTCGCGCGCAGTTGGGGTGGCACCGGGTCCGCGGACGAGGTGGCCCGCCTTCGACGTGCGAGGCAGGCGCTCCAGGCTGTCGTCCGCGGCGAGGACGGCGGGGCGACCAGAGAACTCGCCGGCATCCTCGGGGATGCGGTTCGGACGCCGCGCGTCACCCCCGACGGCGTGGTCTGGGAGCTGCAGGTCCCCGAAGACGACCGCCTCGTGGCGGGGGTCGTGTTGGCGTGGTCGAGCGTCGTCGCGGAGTTCCCCGGGCGACTCCGTCCGTGCGCGAACGACGAGTGCAGCCTGTTCCTCGTCGACCACAGTCGCCCCGGAACCGCGAAGTGGTGCTCGATGGCGGTGTGCGGCAACCGGATGAAGGCGCGCACCCACGCGCGACGCGCTCAGAACTGAACGCTTGACTCTGACACCGTGTGAGGAGGGAGAACTGAGACATGTTGTCCATCGGAGCGTTCGCGCAGATCGGCCAGGTGACCCACCGGATGCTCCGGCATTGGGACACCGCAGGTCTGCTCGTGCCTGCCCATGTGGATGAGTCCAGCGGCTACCGCTCGTACGATCCTTCACAGTTGGAACGACTGCATCGGATCGTGGCGCTTCGCCATCTCGGTTTCGGTCTTGAAGACATCGCCCTGATCCTCGACCAAGGGGTGGATGCCGCGCGCATCGCCCGGTTGTTGCAGGTGCGTCGAGCCGAGGTCGAACGCGAGCATCGCATCGCGGCCGCACGACTCATCGATGTGGAACGGCGGCTCCACCTCATCGAAAGAGAGCATCACATGTCGGAGATCGAGATCATTGAGAAGCCCCTGCCCGCCGTTCGCCTGGCCGCCCGCCGTGGCGTCGTCCCCTCACAGCCGGACATCGCGGACTTCGTCGGCCCCTCGTTCGACGCGGTCGCGTCCATCATCGGCGACGAGAGCGGTTCGCTGACCACACCGATCGCGCAGTACCACGCGAGCGAGGACGGCACCGAGGTCGTCGTCGGCTACGCCTACAACGGCGCGCCCCGTGACGGCTTCGAGGTCGTCGAGCTGCCGGCCGAGCGCCTGGCGATCTGTGGCATCCACCTCGGGTCGATGGACCGCATCGCCGAGAGCTGGCAGTCCATCCACGCCGAGATCATCGCCCGGGGCTTCGTGCCGGCGGGGCCCTGCCGCGAGCTCTACGTGCGGGCGGTGTCGGAGGATCAGTCCGATTGGGTCACCGAACTGCAGCAGCCGATCGCTGCCGCCTCGGTGCTTCGCGACAGCAGGACATAGGGCGGCCGTCCGGCGTCGTCGGTGACGGTCGCGTATGGCTCGAACCCGACGGCTCGCCAGAACCGGACGCCGCGCTCATTCCGGACCTCCGGGTCGACGGTGAGTCGAGCGATGTTCCTGGCTCGCGCGCGGGACAGCATGGCCTCGACCACCCGTCGACCGGTGCCCTGGCCTCGCGCGGAGGGCGACAGGATGAGGTCGATCCCGGCGCCCTCCGCGCCGTCGGTGTGGAGCTGGACGAGTCCGACCGCGTCGTCGTCGAGCAGGACGAGGAAACACTCGACAGCAGGGAGTCGTGCGCCCAGGTACTTGGCGCGGATGAGCTCGTCGGACAGCCGTCCCGGTCCTCCCCAGCCATGGAAGGAAGGATCATCGAACAGGCGACGCAGCGCGTCGAAATCGTCCTCGGATGTGGGTTGCAGCCTCATCGAAGACAGTCTGCCCGGGTGGTCGGTGGGCGTCCATGGCTATCGATCAGTGAGGGCAGCTGGTCAGAACCCGAACGTGAGGAACGCTGACCGGTGCCCCTCGCGCAGGGCGTCCAATGCAAGCCGCTCGTGAGCGGGCAGGTCGACCGGCAGATCGTCGAGGCGGAACCACGCCAGTTCTGCGCACTTGATCGGTTCTCGGATCACTGGTTCGCCACCCCAGACGTCGCAGACGAAGAACCAGTCGACGCGCTGTTCCATCGGGTTCTCCGTACCATCGGTACGCTGCATGACAGCCACCGCCGAGAGCGCCTCGAGTGTCACCTGCACGCCGAGTTCTTCCCTCGCCTCGCGGATTGCGGCAGACGCCGCAGTTTCACCAAGCTCGACATGACCGGCGGCACCCGCGGACCAGCAATCGTCCATGTAGCCGGTGTTCTGCCGTCGTTGCAGCAGGACCGATCGATCGCGGCGCAGGAAGACGTACGACGCGGGAACGACGGAGAAACGGCTCATGAGTAGTCAAACCCTATGCCGCTGACCGGAGGTCGACATATCCGCCGGAAGCGATGCTTTCCAGGCCACTTCCAATACGTACGCGGACGCCTCCCCGACACAAGCTGCGTCGGGCTGATCGCGACCGTCATCGATGCGGAGGTGCGGAACGGCGCGGCCTGCGGAGGGTCGTCCCAGGGGACCATACCGGCGCACGCCTGGCGCAGGAACGAGGCGGCGGACCTTCCGTTCCCTCACTCAGCGCGCGAAGGGAAGGTCGTGAAGACCGCCGCCGCCACCTGGGCCGGCGTCAGATCGTCCGTATCCAGCGTGAGGGTGTGCCAGTCGGCTTGAGCGAGCTTTGCTGCGAGCTGTCGATGGTTCGCGAGGTGCCAGACGAGAGTATCGGCACGGTCGGCGTCGTACCGACTCCGCAGACGCTGCTCGGCCACCTCCGGCGACGCAACCAGGTGGACGAGTCGCAACGGACGACCGAACACCTCCTCGTACCTGCGAGCATCCTCCAGTGACTCGATCACCCCCGCCACGATCGGCGTCCGCGGACCGGTCTCCAGGTAGTTCTGCCAGACCGCCCGGAGGTTCTTCGCCTCGGTCAGCACGTTGTCCGGGTCCTCCCCCGCGCTCGGCCACGACCGGTGGAACCAGTCGACGTCGAACAGACTGAACGGCAGGCCCGCACGGGCGAAGTGGTCGCCGAGATGATCCAGAACCGAGGACTTCCCCACGCCGTACGAACCGTTCAAGAAGATGCCGAAGGTGTCCGAAGCCATGACCCAACGCTAGGCGTCGATACGCTCCGACGCACCGGGCAGCATCCTCGGAGCGGTCGTTCAGGTCGTGCGACCCGGCCGAGCGCCCGGAATGGCCGAGGCCCGGGCGACCGCTCGAACGACCACGGCGAGGGTCTCGCCGGCACGAGCCGTCGTCATCGATCCGGACATGGCGTTCCGGGCGAGGGCATCGCCCGCGCCGACGATGGCGCTCAACGGCGCCGGTTCGAGGGGGCCGGTGAAGGGCTCCAGCGCCTCACGACAGATCTCGAGGTAGGCCAGTTCCGCCTCCGACCGGAGCTCGCTCAACGTCGCCGAGCCGCTGAGTGCCGACACCACGGCAGCGAGCTCGATCCCCTCGGCGATGCAGCAGCCGATGTAGGCCTCCGCGACCAGGTCCGACACCGCGGCGAGGTCGCGCGGCGCCTGGGCGAGCGCCTCCAGCAGGGCGTGCCGCTGGTGAGCCTCGAACGCCCGGTACGCCTCCGACAGCAGACCCGAACGGTCTCCGAAGTGATCGTAGGCCACCGGCTTCGTCACCCCCGCGTGCGCGGCCACCCGCGCCAGCGTCACGTCGTCCATGTCGTGCGTGCGGACGAGATCGCGGAAGGCGTCGAGCAACTGGGCATGACGGTCGTCCCAGGAGAGACGACGCCTCGTCGTCGACGCGCCGTCGTTCGAGGTGGATTCCATCCCTCGATACTACCTACGTATAGTAAGTTACTAATGGTAGGTTGATCGACAACGGAAGGACCACCCATGACGCCACCGATCATCCCAGCCACCGCCGCGAGTGAAGAACCGCTGCCGCGCGTCTTCATCTTCGGGATCTCGGGCCGGGTCGGGCGACTCCTCGCGAGCCGCCTCCGCACGCGAGGGATGACCGTCTCGGGCCTCACGAGATCGTCGCAGCAAGCCGCCGCCCTCCAAACCGACGGCGTGACGACCGTCTCAGGGGAGCTCGCTCTCGCCGGCACGGAGGAGATCGCGGCGATGGTCTCGGGCTTCGACGTCGTCGTCTTCACTGCCGGCTCGAACGCCGGACACCCGGACGTGACGGACGCCATCGACGACGCCGCCCTCGGCCGCGTGTCGGAGGCGCTCAGCGGCACGCGGACGCGCCTGATCCTGCTCTCCGTGCTGCCCGAAGCGTGGCGCGAGCGATCACTGAGCGACGAGGAGGAGCACTACTTCGCGGTCAAGAAGCGCGCCGAGGTGGCGCTCACCCGCGAACCGATCGACTGGATCATCCTGCGACCGTCCCTGCTGACCGACGGCCCGGGTCGGGGAACGGTCGCCCTGGGGCCCGCCGAACTCCACGACGAGATCGCGCGCGAAGACGTGGCTGCGGTCCTCGAAGCACTCGTCCTCGAGCCGACCATCAGCCGACGGATCCTCGAACTGAACGAAGGGCCGACCGCCGTCACCGAGGCGGTCGGCCGCGTCGCTCGCTCTTACCAGGCGTAGGCCTCCGGCGCCTGGCCGCCCGGGCCAGGGAACAGCTCGTCGAGGGCGGTGAGGTCGTCCTGGCTCAGCTCGATGTCGACCGCGGCGACCGCGGACTCCAACTGCTCGACCGTGCGCGGTCCGATGATCGGGCCGGTCACGCCGGGCTGGTGCAGGAGCCACGCGAGCCCGAGCGACGCCGAAGACCACCCTCGGTCGGCGGCGAACCGGTCGTACTGCTCGAGCTGGTCCTGCTGCTTGGCGCGAGCCTCCGTGATGCGGGCCTCGCCGGATCGCGCGCCCTTGTCGGACGAGCCACCGCTCAGCAGACCACCGGACAGCGGCGACCAGGGCAGGATGCCGAGGCCGTAGTGCTGCGCCGCAGGGATGACCTCGAGTTCGATGGAGCGCTGCGCGAGGTTGTAGAGCGACTGCTCGCTGACGAGACCGAGGAAGTGCCGCTGCTGCGCGACCTCGTTCGCCTGCGCGATGTTCCAGGCGGCGAAGTTCGAGCTACCCGTGTAGACGACCTCGCCACGTGCAACGAGCACCTCCATCGCCTGCCACAGCTCCTGCCACGAGATGTGCCGGTCGATGTGGTGGAACTGGTAGAGGTCGATCCGGTCGGTCTGCAGGCGCCCGAGCGAACCGATGGCCTCACGACGCACCTGCCACGCCGACGCACCGCGGGCGTTCACAACGTCCGAGCCGTCGTCGTTCGGCGCGACCATCGGCGAGTGGACCTTCGTGGCGAGGACGATGTCGTCGCGCACGCCCGGCCGGGCCGCGAACCATCGGCCGATGATCTCCTCCGTCGCCCCACGGCCCGCGCTGCCGCCGTAGGCGTTCGCGGTGTCGAAGAAGTTGACGCCGAGCTCGAGTGCCCGGTCCATGATCGCGAACGAGTCCTCCTCGCTCGTGCGGTCACCGAAGTTCATGGTGCCGAGCACGATCCGGGAGACCGACGTCCCCGTGCGTCCGAGGTGCGTGTACTTCATGGGTGAGCCCTTCTCGTCGTCGAACGGGGCCGCTGACCGGCACCGCGACGAGTGTCGCACCGACGCCGGGCGCCGTACACCGGCTCGACAGCTCGACCCGGACCGGCTACAGCGCTATCCGGTGTCCGACAGGTAGCGTGGGCGGATGCTCAGCCTCACCGACGTCTGGCCGCTGTTCGGCCTCGAGATCCGCACGCCCCGCCTCGTGCTGCGCCAGGTCCGCGACGAGGACCTCCCCGGCCTCGTCGACGCCGCCCTCGCCGGCATCCACGACCCGGACGTCATGCCGTTCTCCACACCCTGGACCGACCAGCCGCGCGAGCAGCTCATGCGTGAGACCGCCAAGCACCTCTGGACGCAGCGGGCCGGCGTGACCCCGGCGGCTTGGACGCTCAACCTCGCGATCCTCCTCGACGGCGTGCCGATCGGCCTGCAGGACGTCGGCGCCCGCGACTTCGCCGTCACGCGCTCGGTCGGCAGCGGATCCTGGCTCACGCAGTCGCAGCAGGGCAAGGGTCTCGGCGTCGAGATGCGGGCAGGCATGCTCCAGTTCGCCTTCGACCACCTCGGCGCGCATGTCGCGGTGTCCGACGCCGCTGTCTGGAACGGTGCCTCGCTCGGCGTCTCGCGTCGGCTCGGTTACCGGGACAACGGCGTGCTCCGGTTCGTCGGGCGTCCGGGCGAGCTCGTCGAGTCGCAGGGCCTCCGGGTGACCCGCGAGGAGTTCGTGCGTCCCGACTGGACCGCGACGGTCACCGGTCTGGAGGCGGCACGGCCGATGCTCCTCGGCGAGGACTGATCGCCCTCCGCGAACGTCGGGGCCCTGCGGCGGGTGCATCTATCCAACAGATGTACGTTTGAAGGACTGTCGCTGATGCGACGGGCACGGTGTCCGCCGGAGCGACAGGCTCCTGGAAAGGTCACACCATGAATCGCTTCTCCGACCGCGTCGTCCTCATCACCGGCGGTGGCTCCGGCCTCGGACGTGCAGCAGCCGTCCGACTCGCAGCAGAAGGCGCCAAGCTCTCCCTCGTCGACATCTCCGAGGCCGGCCTCGCCGCGACCGTCGAGGCCGTCACCGAGTCGACCCCGGACGCCGAGGTCATCACGACGATCGCCGACGTCTCGACGGAGGAGGACGTCGACCGCTACGTCACCGAGACGACTGCGCGCTTCGGTCGCATCGACGGCTTCTTCAACAACGCCGGCATCGAGGGCAAGCAGAACCTCACCGAGGACTTCACCGCCGCCGAGTTCGACAAGGTCGTCTCCATCAACCTGCGCGGCGTCTTCCTCGGCCTCGAGAAGGTGCTGAAGGTCATGCGCGAACAGGGTTCCGGCATGGTCGTCAACACGGCGAGCGTCGGCGGCATCCGCGGCATCGGCAACCAGTCCGGCTATGCGGCTGCGAAGCACGGCGTCGTCGGCCTCACGCGCAACTCCGCGATCGAGTACGGCCAGTACGGCATCCGCATCAACGCGATCGCCCCCGGCGCGATCTGGACGCCGATGGTCGAGAACTCGATGAAGCAGCTCAACGCCGAGGACCCGCGCGGCGCTGCCGAGGAGTTCATCCAGACGAACCCCACCAAGCGGTACGGCGAAGCCCCCGAGATCGCCTCGGTCGTCGCGTTCCTGCTGAGCGACGACGCGAGCTACGTCAACGCCACGGTGGTCCCGATCGACGGCGGTCAGTCCTACAAGTACTGACCGGCAGCGGTCACGATCGGGCGAGCTGAGAGCCCGACCCCGGTTCGGACACCGTCGCTGCTGGTCGCCGGTCCAGATGGACCCCGGCGATCATGCAGCGGACGGAACCGCCCGCGAGTTCGATCGTCGGGACGTCCAGCGGGAGGATCCGGCAGCTGCGCTCGATGACCGCCAGCTGGTCCGCGCGGAGGCTCTGGACGGCCCGGCTCGAGATCGCCAGGAGCCGCTCCCCCGATGCCGACCGCAACTCGATCGCATTGCCCGCGAAATCGCAGACCTGCCCGTAGTCGAGGTCGACGATCGTGCGCCCGTGGGCGGTCAGCCGTTCGACGACCTGATCACGTCGCGCGGGCGAGGCGATGAGGTCGAGTCCCACGAGCGCGAACTCGGTCGCCACGCCCATCATGACGTTGGTGTGGTAGATCGGGACCCCGTGCGGGTCGACGGCGTCGAAGACGAGCGGTTCGTAGCCGAAGTTGGTGCAGAAGCGTTCGAGCGCGATCGGGTCGGCCCGGTGCGAGCGGGCGACGAACGCCACCCGCGCCGCGTGGTCGAGCACCATCGCACCGGTGCCCTCCAGGAACACCTCGTCGAGTTCGAGCCCCGAGTAGTCGATGACGTCCTGCACCCGGTACTCGCGTTTCAACATCTCGACGATGTCCCAGCGACGCTCGCGACGACGGTTGACCGCGTACATCGGGTAGACGGCGAGATGCCCGCCGGCGTGTGTCGACAGCCAGTTGTTGGGGAACACGCTGTCGGGTCGGTCGGGGTCGTCGTCGTCGAAGAGGTGCACCCGCACACCCGCGGCGTCGAGCGCATGCGCGACCCGGGTGACCTCGTCGAACGCGGCGTGCGCCACCCCGACGGCCGCAGCCGAGGGGACGCCATCCGCCACCTGGAAGACATTGTCGACCGCGGTCAGCGGGTTCGGTGTGAAGCGATGCGGCCGGATGAGGACGACGGCCGACGGCGCCTGCACGGACATGTCGGACTCAGCCGACCGGTGAGAGCGCGCCGACGAGGCCGAACAGGTCCTTCGGGTCGTCGGGGGCCGCGACGAGGTCGATCTCCTCGAAGTACTCGCTGCCGTCGACGGCGTCGTTCAGGAACCGCAGCGCCGTGAAGTCCTCGATCGCGAAGCCGACGGAGTCGAACAGGGTGATCTGCTCCCGGGAGGTGCGGCCGGGGACGGCGCCCGTGAGCACCTGCCAGAACTCGATCACCGGGAAGTCGGGCGCCATCTGCTGGATCTCGCCCTCGATGCGGGTCTGCGGCGGGAACTCGACGAACACATCGGCGCGGTCGAGGATCGACGCCTCGAGCTCCGTCTTACCCGGGCAGTCGCCACCGATCGCGTTGAGGTGCACGCCGGGCTCGACGAGGTCGTTCGTGAGCACCGTGGCGAGGGCCTTGTCGGCCGTGCAGGTCGTGATGACGTCGGCCCCGGCCACGGCGTCGGCGGCGCTCGTCCCGATGACGACCTCGAAGCCGAGCGGCTCCAGATTGCGCGCGAACTTGTCCATCGCGAGTGGGTCGACGTCCCAGATGCGGACGGTGCTGATGCCCAGCGCGGCCCGCATGCCGAGCGCCTGGAACTCGGCCTGGCTGCCGGCGCCGATGAGCGCGTGGACGGTGGAGTCCGGCCGGGCGAGGTGCTTGGCGACCATGCCTGACGTCGCGGCGGTGCGGAGCGCCGTGAGGAGCGTCATCTCCGCGAGGAAGGTCGGGTAGCCGTTGTGCACGTCGGCGAGGACGCCGAACGCGGTCACCGTCTGGTAGCCGCGCGCCGGGTTCGAGGGGTGGCCGTTCACGTACTTGAAGGCGTAGGTCTCGTGGTCGCTCGTCGGCATGAGCTCGATGACGCCGAACGGCGTGTGGCTCGCGACGCGAGGGCTCTTGTCGAACGAGGGCCAGCGACGGAAGTCGGCCTCGAGGTAGCCGATCATGCCGGCGATGATGCGCTCGGGGCCTCGGTCGGCGGTCCAGCGGACCATGTTGCGGACATCGACGAAACGCGTCATGACGTTCCCTTCCAGACGGAGTCGGGCTCGGAGCCGGCCGGAGCGGAGTGCTCCCGACTGCTTCGAGCCTAGGTTTCGTCGATCTGCACTCTCTACGCCACCTCTGCGCGATTTGTGCACAGGTTATGCACAATGTGAGTAACGTCGTTGTACATTGTGTGCATGGCGGCACTCGACGATCTGGACCGACGGCTGTTGGCCGCGCTCCGAGCCGACGGCCGCGCATCGGTCGCGAGTCTGGCCAGATCACTCGACGTCGCCAGGGCGACCGTGAACAGCCGCCTGGAGCGACTCGTCTCCTCGGGCACCGTCGTCGGGTTCTCCGTCCGGGTGCGCGACGAACTCGACCCGGGCACCATCCGCGCGATCGCGTTCATCGAGGTCGAGGGCCGCACCACCGATCACGTCATCCGGCAGTTGCGCGGCTTCCCCGAGATCAGCGCGCTCCACACGACCAACGGCGGTTGGGACCTCGTCGCGGAACTCCGCACCGAGACCCTGACCGACTTCGACCGGGTCCTCGGCGGGATCCGCCGCATCGAGGGCGTCGTCAACAGCGAGACGAGTCTCCTGCTGAGTTCCGTCCTGCGCTGACCCTAGAGGCGCGGGTCGATCGGCTCGGACTCCATGGCGAGGACACCGAAGACGGCCTGGTGCACTCGCCAGGTCGGTTCGCCGGCGACGAACCGCTCCACCGCCTCCACACCGAGGGCGTACTCGCGCAGCGCCATCGAGCGTTTGTGCCCGATGTCGCGATCCCGGAGTCGCGAGAGGTTCTCCGGCTCGGTGTAGTCGGGCCCGTAGATGATCCGCAGGTATTCGCGCCCGCGCACCTTGATGCCGGGCTGGGCGAGCGACTTCCCGCCCCGGAGCAGGCCGGCCGTCGGTTTCACGACCATGCCCTCGCCACCCGCGCCGGTGAGCTCCTCCCACCAGGTGGTCGCAGCCTCCTCCGACGCCGGCGAGGTGAGGTCGACCTCGATCGACCGCGTCCGGCGGATGAGCTCGGGGTCGGCGTCAGCCAAACGGTCAGCGAGCGAGAGGTGCCAGGTGTGGTCGCGACCGAGGTGACTCGTCCCCGTGGACGCGAGGAGCTGGAACGGCGCGAGCTGCACACCGTTCAGGCCGTCCGAGGGCGCCGTGTACGGCCGGTAGGCCGCGACATACGCCTCGGCGTTCTCCGCCCGTCGACGCGTCCGGTCGAGCAGTCCGGTGACGTCGACACCGGTCGCCGCAGCCTGCTCCAGCACGCGCACGGCGGCCGGGACCGCCGCGGTCGCCGCTGCACCGACTGAGGCGTACTGCTCGCGGATCATGCGCTCCGCCTTGATCGACCATGGGAGCAGCTCGCCGTCGAAGAGCAGCCACGAGGCGTCGAGTTCATCCCACAGGCCGGCCCGCTCGACGGCGGCATCGAGCCGGGTCAACAGCTGCTGCGTCGTGGCCTCGTCGAAGAACGGCCGACCGGTGCGGGTGTGGACGGTGCCGCGCCAACCGGCGGGCGCACCGAAGGGAGCCGGGTCGCGCGTGAGCAGGACCACGGCGCGGGATCCCATGTGCTTCTCCTCGCACACCACCCGGTCGAGCCCCTCCCGGCGGTACGCCTCGAACGCCTCGGCCGGGTGCTCCAGGAGGTCCTTCCGCTGCGAGGTGCTCGGTGGGCTCATCGTGGGCGGCAGGTAGACGAGGCGGCGCGGGTCGATCGCGTAGCGACTCATCACCTCGAGCGCGCCCGCCGCTGCGTCCTCGCGGACGCCGACCCGGCCCGAGACCCGGGTCTCCACGATCTGCTTGCCGAGGACGTCGTCGATGCGCAGCAACCCCGGGTCCCGCTGTTCGCCGGCGGGCCCCGTCGGTCGGCCGAGCGGCACGACGGGCTCGTACCAGACCTGCTCGGCCGGGACGTCGACGACCTCGCGCTCCGGCCATCGCAACGCACTCAGCTTGCCGCCGAAGACGACGCCGGTGTCGAGGCACATCGTGTTGTTGACCCATTCGGCCTCGAGGGTCGGCACGTGCCCGTAGAGGACGGTCGCCTTGCCCCGATAGTCCTCCGCCCACGGCAGGCGGACGGGCAGGCCGTACTCGTCGGTCTCCCCCGTGGTGTCGCCGTACAGCGCGAACGACCGCACACGCCCGGAGGCACGCCCGTGGTACTGCTCGATCAGTCCGGCGTGCGCGACGACGAGCTTCCCGTCGTCGAGGACGAGGTGGGCGACGAGTTCACGGCAGAAGCGCTCGACCTCGTCGCGGAACGCCGCCGGCTCCTCGGCCATCTGGGCGAGCGACTCGGCGAGCCCGTGCGTGGTCTGCACCCGCTTGCCCTGCAGTGCGCGGACGAGCTTCGACTCGTGGTTCCCCGGCACCGCCAGGGCATGTCCGGCGCCGACCATCCCCATCGCGAGGCGCAGCACGCCGGGGGTGTCGGGCCCGCGGTCGACGAGGTCGCCGAGGAAGATCGCCCGTCGTCCCTCGGGGTGCGCCGCGTCGACCGGACGCCCTTCGGCGTCGCGCTCGATGACGTACCCGAGCTTCGTGAGCAGCGTCTCGAGTTCACTCCGGCAGCCGTGGACGTCGCCGATCGCGTCGAACGGGCCGCGCTCCTGACGGCGGTCGTTGAGGAGCGGTTCGCGGACGAACGACGCCTCGGCGATCGCGTCGACCCCGGACAGGACGTGGACCTTCCGGAACCCCTCCTTGCCGAGGTGCCGCAGCGACCGCCGCAGCTGGTCCTGCTGGCGGGTGATGACGGCCGACCCGAACGACCGGTCCTGGCGAGCCTCGTTGCGCTCGATGCACACCCGCTCCGGGACGTCGAGCACGACGGCGACGGGCAGGACGTCGTGACTGCGCGCCAGGTCGATCAGCGACTTCCGCGAGGCGGGCTGGACGTTGGTCGCGTCGATGACGGTCAGGAGTCCGGCGTCGAGACGACGGGCTGCGACGTCGCGGAGGGCGGCGAACGCATCGGCGCTGGCGGCCTGGTTGTTCTCATCGTTGGACACGAGCCCGCGGAAGAAGTCGCTCGAGAGCGTCTCGAACCGGCCGAAGTGCTTCGCGGCGAAGGTCGACTTGCCGGAACCGCTGACACCGATGAGCACCACGAGGGACAGCTCGGGGATCGGGAGCGGCGCCACGTGAGGCTGTTCGAGGTCGCTCATGAGATGCCCTTCCGGAAGATCGCGAGCTGCGTCGGCGAGCCCAGCTCTGGGTCGACGTCGCCGACCGTGCGGTACTCGATGCCGTAGCCGTACCGCTCAGCCGCAGCGGCGCACCAGCTCGCGAACTCCTGTCGGTCCCATTCGAAGCGGTGGTCGGGGTGCCGGAACCCGCCCGCCGGCAACGAGGGGTAGAGCGCGTTGTACTCCCGGTTCGGGGTCGTGACGATCACCGTCTCGGGAGCCGCCGCGCCGAAGATCGAGGCTTCGAGTGCGTCGAGGCGCTCGGCGTCGATGTGTTCGACGACCTCCATGAGGGCGATCGCGTCGAGGCCGTGCAGCCGGGAGTCGGCGTAGGTCGCCGAGGACTGCAGCAGCTGGATGCGTTCGCGGACGCGGTCGCTCGCATCGCGGAGCCCGAGGCGTTCCGATGCGGTCGTGAGGGCGCGGGCGGAGACGTCGGTGCCGATCACGGCGGTGAACTGCGGATCCGCGATCAGGCGGGTGAGGAGGGCGCCCTCGCCGCAGCCGACGTCGGCGACCGAGCGCGCCCGGACGTCGGCGAGCGCCTGGAGCACCGCTTCGGCGCGGAGGCCGGCGAGCGCCGGGGAGCGTGTCGCACGCGTGGCCGCGGCACCCTCCTCGCCTTCGGTCCCCTCCACCGAGGCTTCCGGGTCGAGGAGCGCCTGCGCTTCGGTGAACAGCCGTGACTGGTGCGCGAGGTAGCGCTTCGTGATCAGGTCCCGATCGGGGTGGTCGGCCAACCATCCTTCGCCCGCGCGGAGCAGCTTGCCGACCTCGTCGTCGGACACCCAGTAGTGCTTGGCGTCGTCGAGGACGGGCAGCAGCACGTAGAGCTGGCGGAGTGCGTCCGAGAGCCGCAGGTGTCCGGTCAGTTCGAGGTCGACGTAGCGCGAGTCGCCCCAGGCGGGGACCGTCGGGTCGAGCGGGATCGCCCGTTCGGTGACGTCCCAGCCGAGCGGGCTGAACAGCCGCGTCGCCAGCTGGTCCAGGCCTCGCGACGGTACCGCCGCGACCGTGAGCGTCAGCGGCAGGGCTGCGGCGGCGAGCTCGGGGTGGGACTCGCTGCGGCCGGTCATGGCGCTGCGGAACACCTGCCCGAGCGCAACGGCGACCATCGACGACGACGCGTACGGCCGGTCGTTCACATACTGCGAGAGCGAGGCGATGTCGCCGCCGCCGAAGCGCTTCTGCCGGACGAGCGCGATCGCGTCGACCTCGAGGAGCAGCGCGATGGTGCACCGTTCGTCGGTCGCCTCGGGGTAGAACACGTGGGCGCGCCCGACGCTGAGGTCGAAGCTCTGCGCCCGCGCGGGGTGTTTCCGGACGAGGTGGCCGAGGTCGGCGGCCGACGGCGCGGTCGAGGTGATGGTGACGAGCAAGGTCCATCCGTCCGGTCGGCGTCGAGGTTCCTGAAAGCCTAGCGGCGGTCGTCCTGAGCGGGACCGACGATCAGCCGCCGAAGAGCTTGCCGAAGAACCCCTTGCGCGGCTGCCAGCCGGCCGCGGTGAGGGCGTCGATGACGGGCTGCTTGACCTCGTCGGTGGTGAAGTCGTAGCCCATGAAGTGGCCGGTCGTCGTGCCGTCTCGGTCGGTGGACTGCGCGATCGGTGCGACGCCCCGCCCGAAGGTGAAGGTCTTCTGCGGCCCCGACTGCCAGGTGCGCTTCGTGGAGAGGCCGTCGAGCCCGAGCGTCGTCTTGGAGGACGAGGACTCCTCGTGGAACTCCCACTCGCCGTCCTCCGGGTGCAGCTCCACCCGCAGCTCGTACTCCGCGCTGAACATCCCCGCACCGAGGAAGCCGAGCCACCGCTGGTCGGCGTACCGCCAATGGGCGACCACGCCGTCTGGCGTCGGGTCGTAGATGAAGGGGAGGTCTTCGCTGTTGAGGGCGAGGATCCGGGCCTGTGCATCGCGGAGGTCGAAGGTCATGGGGTGAGTCTAGGCAGACCGACGCGCCGACGACATGGGGACAGCTCCCCTTCATCCACCTCCCCTACGCTGACCGGGTGAGCGAAACCATCCTGGCCCGGCACATCCTGACCGTCATGAGCTACAACATCCGCACCGCCGTCGCCCAACCCGGTCACGAGTGGGTGGACCGGGCTCCGCTCGTCTCGCAGGTCATCGCCCGCAACGGGCCCGACCTCCTCGGCCTGCAGGAGGTCCGTGGGAACCAACTCAGCGACCTCCTCCCCGACCTCACCGAGTACGACTGGTTCGGGCAGGGTCGCGACGGCGGCACCGCGGGCGAGTACGGGCCGGTGTTCTTCCGTCGCTCACGGTTCGAACGGCTCGACGCCGGCGACTTCTGGCTCTCCGGCACCCCCGACGCCCCCGGCTCGAACACCTGGTCGTCGCTGCATGCCCGGTTCGTGACCTGGGTGCGGCTGCGGGAACGAGAGACCGGGGACGAGCTGGTCTTCGCCAACACGCACCTCGACCACGAGGCCACGCCCCATGGCGACGACGTCCGGACGAAGAGCGCCGAACTCATCGCTGACCGCTTCGCCGAGGTGGACACCCCGATCCTCCTGACCGGCGACTTCAACACCCCGCGCGGATCCGAGGCGCACGTCGCCTTCGAGCGAGCCGGGTTCGTCGACCTGTCGCCGGCGGCTGACGGCGACGACATCGGCACCTTCCACGGGTACGGCCCGCAGCGTCCCGGGAACGCACGGATCGACTGGGTGCTCGGCCGTTCGGGCGCACCCGGCCCGCACGCCAACCTGGTGCCGATCGACACCCTCGTCGACGATCAGCCGCCGACCTCCGAGGCGAGCGACCACTTCCCGGTGGTCATCCGGGCGCAGCTCGCGCGCGGAGCCCGGCTCGCCGCCGTGGCGGCCGCATCGATGCCGGGCGACGCCGCCGGGCACGATGGAGCGTGAGTCGCCTCGCGACCGAACCGCACCACGAGGAGGAACCATGTCCGTCGTCAGCCTGATCCGAGCCGAGCAGCTCTCCGATGCGGCCGAATACGCCTACGCGTCATCCGTCCCGGCGAGCGCGAAGCTGCTGTTCCTCGCCGGGTCATGCCCGCTGAATCTCGACGGCTCGACGGCCGCCGTCGGTGACGTCGCCGGGCAGGCGGCGAAGTGCGTCGAGAACCTCGTCATCGCCCTCGAGGCTGCCGGGGCGACCCTCGCCGACGTGGCGAGCACGAGGGTCCTCGTCGCCTCGTCACAGCAGTCCGACCTCGTGAGGGCGTGGGAGGTCGTGCGCGCGGCCTTCGGCGATCACGACGTGCCGTCGACGCTGCTCGGCGTCACCGTCCTCGGCTACGACGATCAGCTCGTCGAGATCGAGGCGACCGCCGCGATCGCCTGAGCGGGTCGCCGCTCAGCGCGCTTCCTGGCCAGTCGTCGCCGAGGGCGCGAGCCGGAGGAGCACCAGCCCGACGATCGACGGGACGAGGGGCAGTGCCGCGCCGAACACCGGGTCGACGCCGGTGAGGAGCGAGCCGCTGAGGGCGCCGGCCACGAGCAGCACGATCGCACCGATGCGGATGAGCTGGTGGTCGACCACGCCGTCGGCGAGGTTCTGCATGAGGCTGGTGAGGGTGCCGGTCACGAAGGTCGTCGTCACGCCGGACCGCTCGATGCGACGCGCGACGGCCGTCTGCCCGGCCATCGCGAGCGTGGACAGGGCGATGAGGACGCAGACCACGGGCATCGTGCGGTGATCGGAGGACACGATCCACCCGATGAGGACACACGACTGCGCGACCACTGCACCGCCGAGCACGAGGACGAGCCGGTGCTGCGGCGCCTCCGGCGTGGTCCGCTCGGGGGCGGTGACGAGCCTCGTGAATCGGAAGGCCAGGAACGTGCCGACGGAGAACAGCAGCACCGCGACCGACGCCCCGAGGAGGACCTCGGCGAAGTCCGGCCGGCTCGTGAGTCCGGCGAGCACGAAGTTGCCGGTCATGTTCGCGGTGAAGACGCCGCCGAGCTGGAGGAAGGCGAAGGCGTCGGTCGCCCCGGCCGCGAACGAGAGCACGAGCGCCATCGCCGCGATCATGCCGGCCCGAGTCCGACGCCGGGCGGCCTGCAGGGTCTGATCGGTGCCGTCGGTCTCGCTCACGTGCACATCGTCCCACGACCGTCCGCCCGGAGGCGGGCGGACGACGCGTCAGACGAAGAGGTCCGCGAGGTACTCCAACTGCCGCTGCTGCTGCACCGGTCCCCCACCCTCGTGCCCGTTGTACGGGTACACGGCGATGTCCTTCTGCGCACCCGCGTAGTGGTTGAACGCCGCGTACACGGTCGAGGGTGGGCACACGGCGTCGCACAGCGCGACCGAGAAGAGCGTCGGGGCTGTCGCCCTCGCAGCGAAGTTCGTCGCGTCGAAGTAGGAGAGGATGCGGAACACCTGCTCTTCCTGGCCGCGACGGCTGATGAGGAACGTCTTCAGCTCCGCGAACGGGCTCGCGTCGGTGATCTGGAGGGCACGCCGGTAGTGCGACAGGAACGGGACGTCGACGAGCGCGCCGGCGAGGCCCTCGCTGAGCCCGGCCGCGGCGAGCGCGATGCCGCCGCCCTGGCTGACCCCGGCGACGACGACGCGAGCCGGATCGACCTCGGGGAAGCTGCGGACCACGTCGACGGCGAGCGCGGCATCCGTGAACACCCGGCGGTAGTAGTACGTCTCCCGACTGTCGAGCCCGGCGCTCATCTTGCCGGCGACTTGGGGTCCACTGCCGACGGGGTCCGCGGTCGCGCCGGGCAGGTTCGCGCTGCCCTGACCGCGGGTGTCCATCACGAACACGGCGTACCCGGCGGAGGGGAGCATCGTCCACTGGTGGGCGAACCCGCGGCCGCCGCTGTAGCCGATGTAGTGCACGACGCACGGGAGGGGGCCGGTCGCACCCGCGGGACGGATGAACCAGCCCTTGATCGGGTCGCCGCCGAAGCCGGAGAAGGTGACGTCCTCGACGATGAGACCGGTCAGCTCGGGGTTGGAGCGCTCACGCTGCGTCGGCTGGGCGAGCGCATGCGCTTCGGCGATCGTGTCGGCCCAGAACGCATCGAAGTCGGCGGCCTCCTCGCGGTCGGGCAGGTACTGCTGGAGCTGGGCGATGGGCAGGTCGAATTGCGCCACGGGTCACCTTCGGTTCGTGAGATCGGATACGGGAGGACGGGTCAGGAGGACGGGATCGCGGAGATGAGTCCGAGTCCCACACTGATGCGGTCGGCCACCTCGATGAGGTCTTCGGTGAGTACGTCGAGATCGCGTTCGCGCATGAGGCTCAGGCGGCCGGAGATGGAGATCGCCGCGACCACTCTGGCGTTCGCGTCGCGGATGGGCGCCGCGATGCCGAGACGCCCCAGCGCGAGCTCCTGGTCCTCGGTGCAGACGCCGCGTTCCCGAGCCGCCGCGAGCTCGGCGACGAGCGCCGCGTGCTCGGTGATCGTGTTGGCCGTGTAGCGGGCGAGCGGTCCCTCGCCGAGCAGCGCTCGGAGGCCGTCGGGGTCGAGGTCGAGCAGGAGGCACTTGCCGAGTGCTGACGCATGCAGCGGCTGTCGGAGCCCGATCATGGAGTGCGACTTGGGGGCGAGCGCGCCCTCGAAGTGGCAGAGGTAGATGAGGCTCAAGCCGTCGAGGACCCCGACGTTCACACTGAGGCCGATGCGCTGGGCGAGCTCCTGCGCCGGCGCGCGGGACTCGCGGTGCACCGGGTTCTGGTTGAGCCCCTCGCTCGCCAGCGCGAGGATCGTCGCACCGATCGCGTACGACGGGCTGTCGGCCGACTTGGACACGTAGCCGAGCTCCTCGAGGGTGCCGAGGAGCCGGGCGGTCGTGGAGGTGCCGAGGCCGGTCGCGCGCGCGATGTCCGACGCTCGCAACGGCCCGGTCGTCGAGGCGCCGAGGACGGCGAGCACCGATGCCGCACGACCGATGCCCTGCTGGATCTCGCCTGCCACGGGTCCTCCACGGTGTCGCTGTCGGTTCGGGGGTCCGGCCTCGGGAGGCCGTGTTCAGCGTAGCGGTCGGGCTCGGCGCGGCCGGGTGATGCGCCCGCTCGGCTGCTCGAAGACCTTCACACTCGCGACGCTGACGTACGGCGAGCCGTTCGTGGCCGTCACGACGAGTCGGAGCGCGTCGATCCGCACGGGTTCGACGTCGTGGATCCGGTGTCGGTGCCGGTTCCCCTCGACCTCGGCCAGGACCGTCCACGCGCCCTCCGCCGCGCCCGCCGATCGCACCTCGAGCAGGTAGGCCGCGACGAGCTCCGGCACCGCCTCGAAGTCGGTGCGGTGGTGGTGCAGGTTGATGAGATCGGCGTCCACGTCGTCGTTGAAGACGATCCGGACGGAGGCCACGTCCACGGGCTCGTCCCACCGGAGGGTGAGGACCTCGGGTTCGGCGACCAGGTCACGGCCCTCGTCGAGCCGGCCGGAGGACCACAGGTGGGGGCCGCCGTAGGGGCGCTGGTAGCCGTCGAGCACGCGCTCGGGTCGGTACGCCGTCGTGGCCCCGCCCGCCGTCAGCGCGACGCTCCGACCCCGGAGCTTCCGGGCGTTCCAGTCGAGGATCGCCTGGTCCTGCTCCTCGGGGATGTGGTCGTCGAACACCTCGTCCGACGCGTGCCTGGCCGTCAGGACGAGGAGCCCGTAGGGGTGGCCGTCGGTGAGCAGCAGGCTCACGTCGGGGTTCGCGCGGACGACGACCACGGCGTTCTGCTCCACCTCGGGCGTCCACCCGAACCGGACGGTCGCCGGGACACCGGTTCCCGCGGCGACCTCCACGGAGCCGTCGAGGAGGTGCTCGACCGGGACGGCGTTCTGGCGCTTCCCCGCGCTCCACAGTTCGACGCGGAGGGTCGTGTCGTGCGCCGCGTCGACGAGCAGGGTGATCTGGTCCAGCGTCGGGGCGACCGGGACGAGGATCGCGACGTCGCGGTCGAGGGCGAACCGCTGGCCGTCGCCGAGGTGCTCCAGCGTCGAGATCGTGTCGAGCGCGCTCGACGCGGAGACGGTCGCGCGCGGAGCCAGGTCGTCGGGGTCGTCGACGGTGACGCCGATGACGGGGGCGTCCTCCCGGAGGAGGGTGCGCTGCAGGAGCGGCAGCGCCTCACCGGCGAGCCCACGCGGGGTCAGGCCGTCACGGGCGATGAGCGCCGCCGCCGTTCCCACCGCCTGGCCCTGGGTCGCGCAGGTGGCCATGACCCGCGTGGACCCGAACGCGACGTGCGATGCGGAGATGTTGCGACCGGCGAAGAGCAGGTTGCCGACGTCCCGTGAGTAGAGGCTGCGGAACGGGATGCCGTAGGTGCCGTTGCTGAAGCGCTGCTGCGCGCCGGCGGTCTCGGCGTAGACGCCCTCCACCGGGTGCAGGTCGATCGACCATCCACCGAAGGCGACGGTGTCCTCGAAGTCGACCTGGTCGAGCAGGTCCTGCTGCGTGAGGGTGTGGTCGCCCAACAGCCGGCGGTACTCGCGCTTGCCCGGGATCGACCCGACCCACTCGAGCGTGAGGGTGTCCGCGTCGAACTCGCCGGAGTTCTTGATGTAGTCCCAGATCCCGAAGACGACGCTCCACAGCTCGTCGCGGATCTGCTCGTTCTCGGCGACGGTGTCGAGCTCGCCACCCCACTCGATCCACCAGTAGTTGCAACCGTTGTCGCCGGTGCGGATGATCCGGTTCGTGAGGATCGGGGTGTCGCGGATGTCGCGGGCGATGTCGGGGGCGACGAAGCGCTCGGGTCGTCCGGTGTCCTTCGTGTAGAAGAAGATCGAGCTGCCGAGGAGCTCGTCATCCGCCGCCTCGGGCGCCCAGGGTTCACCGTGCTCGGCGCGGCCCTCCCGACCGATCCGCGAGGTCGCGCCGGCGAGATGGCCGACGAGTCCGTCGCCCGTGCAGTCGATGAAGACCGGCGCGACGAACTCGGTCTCGATCTCGCTCCCCATCGTCCAGCCGGTGACGGACGCGATCCGCGGAGCGTCCGCTGACTCCGCTCCCGTCGCCTCGGCCATCGTGACGATGCGGACGTCCGTGTTGAGGTGCAGCTGCACGTTCGGCTCGGCGCGCACGAGGTCGAGGACGGTCTGGTCCCAGTAGAACGGGTTGCCCTCGGGGTTGCGGTACTGGTTCTCCAGGAAGAGCTCGCCCATGATGCCGGTCTCGCGGGCGAACCGCTGATGGCCGTGCGCCGTCGCCCCGACGACCCACACGCGCACCTCGCTCGAGGAGTTGCCCCCGAGGACGGGCCGGTTGGTGATGAGCGAGACCCGGGAACCGAGGCGGGCGGCAGCGACGGCGGCGGAGACCCCTGCAAGACCTCCGCCGATGACGACGACGTCGGCGGACTGGGTGCGGTGCTGCATGGATGTCACTCCTTCGTGATGCGTGATCCTGGAAACCGTCGGACTGGTATCGACCTGCGGCACACCCCACGCTACCATTCAGCGGTACGAGTTTCCCATTCAGTGGGTATGCTACGTCAGCAGGTGAACTTCCAGACACCCCGACAATGATGTGAGGACCGATGGACGACAGCAGGACACAGACCGAAACCCTGGCGGAGGCCGCCGCGCACAGCGCGCAGACCCCCTACGACGACGCGGAGCGCTCGCGACGCATGCGGAAGGTCATCTGGGCCGCGGGAGCCGGCCACTTCGTGGAGTGGTTCGACTTCGGGCTGTACGGCACCCTCGCGACCGTCATCAGCCTCAACTTCTTCGAGCAGGGCAATCCGCAGGCGGCGCTCCTGTCCGCGTTCGCGGTGTTCGGAGCCGGCTTCGTGATGCGCCCGCTCGGCGGCCTCTTCTGGGGATCGCTCGGGGACCGCATCGGACGCAAGACCATCCTCGCGACGGTGATCCTCGTGACGTCCGGGGCGACCGTCGTCATGGGTCTCCTGCCGACGTTCGACATGATCGGCCTGTGGGCGCCGATCCTGCTCGTCATCGTCCGGCTCGTCCAGGGCTTCGCCGCCGGCGGCGAGAGCTCGGGCGCCACCACGCTCCTCGCCGAGTACGCCCCCTCCAATCGGCGTGGCTTCGTGACGAGCTTCATCGACGTGTTCGGGTTCGCGGCCTTCGTCGTCGGTGCGGGTCTCGTACTCCTCTTCACCTCGACACTCGGCGCCGACGCACTCAACGACTGGGGCTGGCGCGCCCTCTTCTTCCTCGCACTCCCCCTCGGGCTCGCTGGGCTCTACCTGCGGAACAAGCTCGAGGACACCCCGGAGTTCCAGGCGATCCAGGCCAAGGGCGCCGTCTCGAAGTCACCGCTGCGGACGTCGTTGCGCACCTCGTGGAAGGCGCTGCTCTTCTGCGTCGGCTTCGTCGTGATCAAGGCGGTCGGCCACTGGATCCTGCAGACCTTCATGCCGTCGTACCTGCAGACCGACCTCGGGTACTCGCAGCCGCTCAGTTACGGCGTCACGGTCCTCGGGCTCCTCGCGATCGCGATCCTCGTGCCGTTCATGGGCCTGTTGAGCGACCGCATCGGACGCAAGCCGGTGATGATCGCGGGCTGCGTCGGGTTCCTCGTCCTGACGTACCCGACGCTGATGCTCATGAGCGCCGGCAACTTCGCCGCCGCCGCCGTCGCGATGGTCATCCTCGGCGTGTTCATGGCCGCGTACGACGGCGCGTCGAGTGCCGCGATGGCGGAGCTGTTCCCGACCAGCATCCGCTACGGCTCGATGGCGATCGCGTACAACCTCTCGGTCGCCCTGTTCGGCGGGATCACGCCCTACTTCGCGACGTTCCTCATCGCCTCGACCGGCAACCGCTTCGCTCCGGCGTTCTACGTGATGGCGGCGGCACTCATCACGCTGATCGTCGTGCTGCGAGCCCGGGAGACGGCCAAGCTGCCGTTGCCGCGCTGATCCACCCACGCAAACGCCGGCGCCGACCCGAGGGTCGGCGCCGGCGTCGTCGTGCGGGGACGACTCAGCGGGCGAAGTCGCGCAGGTCGAGGTCGGGGTCCTCGAGGACGTCGGAGGTCTCGATGGAGTCACGCGGCTCGTACGTCGCCGTGGAAGGACGGATGTCCTCCAGGTAGCCCTGGAGGCGGTCGCGGCCTTCGCTGAAGTCGGGGACGTCACCGTTCCAGCTGTGCGGCACGGACAGGACGTCGTTCCCGAGTCCGATGACGAGCTGCGCGGAGGCTGGGCCGTCCTCGTCGCCGTCGTGCTCGACGACGATCGGGATGGTGACCGCTTCAGCGCGGCCTCGCTTGGCCAGTTCGGCGGTCAGCTCGACGAGGAGCCCCGCGACCTCATCGGTGGTCACGACGTTCTCGCCGGCGTAGGTAATGCATCGCATGCTTCAACCCTGCCGGAGGGTACCTGGAAACCAGGGCCCCTTGACAGGCGACCGGGGTGGATGACTAGGCGAGCTAGCGACCCGCCTCAGCGTGCGGTGTCGCGGTGGCGTCGCTCCCGCCACGCGCGCCAAGCGCCGGTGGACCACAGGGCCCAGACCACGAGGACGGGCTGGAAGACCAGACGAACGGCGCGGGCGACGTCACTGTCGAGCCCGAAGGCATCGGTTCCGCGGATGAACTGCTCGATGTTGCCGGGGAACACGGCGACGAAGAAGGCGGCCACGACCCAGCCGACCACCACCCGATAGCGGGCGAGCACGATCAGCGAGAGGCCGAGCAGGATCTCGACGACTCCTGACGCCAGCACGACGAAGTCGACGGGCAGCGGCAACCACTGCGGCACCTGGGCGACAAACGACTGCCGGGCGAAGGTGAGGTGACCGACACCGGCGAAGACGAGTGCCGCCCCGAGGAGCCAGCGGGCGAATGTGCGGACGACGCCCATCTCAGTTCGCCGCCGTCACGGCGTACTTGAAGCCGCGGTGCGAGCCGACGAAGCCGAGGCGTTCGTAGAAGCGGTGGGCGTCGACCCGGGCCTCGTCGGACGTCAGCTGCACGATCGAGGATCCCGTCGCCGGAGCCGCGACGTCCGTCACCCACCGCATCATCGCCGAACCGACGCCCCCGGACCGCAGCGCGGAGGAGACCCGCACCGCCTCGACGAGCAGTCGGGTGGAGCCGCGTCGGGACATCCCGGGGATCCGCGTCAGCTGCATCGTCGCGATCACGGTGTCGGAGGCGTCGACGACGAGCAGGATCTCGTTCGACGGGTCGCCGATGAGGTCCGCGAGCGCGCGCTCATAGGCGGGCAGGTCGCTCTCCTGGGCCTGGTCGCCTCGTGCGGCACTGATCGGGTCGTCGGCGAGCAGCGACATCAGGGCGTCGAGGTCGCCGAGACCGGCTCGACGTAGGACGAGCGTCTGCTCGCGGGCGGTCAGGGTGGCGGGGAGTTCGAGTGCAGCGATCACCACCCCAGCCTCCCACCTCCCGCGACCTCGCGAGACGAAGCCGGACCGGCACGGGTGGCCGTGATCTGCGAGAGTTGACGGGTGAACTACGACCTCAGCGCTCCTGCTCGCCGCGACATCAAGGGCCTCACGGCCGCCATCGAGTCGGCCGAGGACACCGCTTCACTCCAAGCGCGCCTGAGTGTCCCCCGGTACGGCGTGTTCGACCTCGTGGGCCGGGCCCGCCGCTCGCCGATCATCGGCGGCCTCCTGCTGGCGGGGACGGCGCTCGATCAGAACGGCAAGCCGACGAAGCCCCTGCAGGTGCTCGAGACGATCCCCGAGCTGGACCCTGTCGACCCCGACCCAGGATCAGTCGCCGCCCAGCTCGCCGAACTCTCCCACGGCGACCTCGTCACGGTGCGGTTCTCCGACGGCGCCTACGGCGACTTCGGGGTGACCGGCATCGCCGTGTGGTCCGTGCCCGGCACGACGTTCCTCGTCGGCGGCTGGCTCATCGGGGAAGCCGGCGCTCCGGCCCCTCGGGTCACCGAGCTCGTGCGCCTCGCGCCGGTCGGCGACCACCCGTGGCCCGTGCCGGCGCAGATCACCGTCGTCGGTGAGGACATCGGCATCGACTGACCGGTGACGCCGGTCGGATGGGCACTCCTCCCCATTCGGTGTTCGACGCGCTCGACCTACGCTCGTGATGTCCGAGCAGTCGAACGAGAGGAACATCATGACCACACGAACGATGCGCAGCAGGATCGCCCTCGCGGGTGCCGCCCTCGGCCTCGCGATCGCCGGCTCCCTGGGCGGTGTCGCAAGCGCCGCTCCGGCGTCCGCCGCCGGCCAGTGCGTCGAGTACCAGTACTCCGTCGGCGGCGACGGTGGGTGTGTCGCCAACATCCAGACGCTCCTCAACGCCTTCGGGCCCAGGATCCCCGGCGGCGTGTCCAACCTGGAGGTCGACGGACAGTTCGGCGACCAGACGCGGGCAGCCGTCGTCGCCTTCCAGACGTACTGGGGCATGCAGGTCGACGGCGTCGTGGGCGCCGAGACCTGGCACATCCTCTGCGCGCCGCAGATGGGACCCGGTCCGGTCGACTGGTTCCCCTACGACGCGGCTCGCGCCTCCGGCTGCAACATTTGACCGAAGCGCACATGATCGAGGACTCCCTCGCCCACGGTTGGGCGAGGGAGTCCTCGTCCGCCGCGCCTACTCCGCGTCGAGCGTGAAGAGCTGCGCCTGCTCGGGGGCGAGGAGCGGCATCGCGATCCCGACCTCGGCCAGCGCGCGGCCGGTGAGCACGATCGACCCCTCGGCCAGCCACGTCGGCGGTGCGTCCTGGATCGACCGGGCGGGCGCACCGAGGTCGAGCGGGCGGGCGCGATAGAGACGCTCGGGATCGAGGCCCGGCACTCGGAGCGGCGCAGGAACAGCCGTCCGAGGTGCGGCGAGCGCCACCTGCGCGACGATCGCGGACGAGCGGTCCTGGGCGATCACCCCGTGCGCCTGCAGCGCGGGGTCCGCACCGTCCATGCGGACGACGGTACCCGTGTGCAGCAACGGCCGGAGGCGCTGGTAGTGGCCGATCCACGCCGCGATGAGGTCGAGCTCGTCCTCGCTCGCCTCGTTGAGGTTCCACTCGATGCCCGCACTCCCGAAGAGGGCCGTGGCGAGCCGGAACGCGAGGTCCGACGTCCGCCAGGTGGTGTGCGAGCGGGCTGCGCCCAGGTGTCCACCGAGATACTCCGGCGGGATCACGAGGCCGGTGTACCGCTGGATCGACTGGCGCTCCAACGGGTCGTTCGTGTCGCTCGTCCACACCCGCTCGACACGCTCCAGGATGCCGAGATCGATCCGCGCACCACCCGAGGCGCACGACTCGATGTCGACCCCGGGGTGCAACGCCCGCACCTGGTCGAGCAGCCGGTAGAGCGCCGCGGTCTGCCGGTGCGCCGAACCGCCGAGGAGGTCGCGGTTGTGATCCCACTTGAGGAACGCGATGTCGTACTCGGTCAGCAGCGCATCGAGACGGCCGAGGAGGTAGGCGAACGCGTCCGGGTGGTCGAGGTCGAGCACCCGTTGGAAGCGCCAGGTCGGGGCGTCCGGGTGCCCCAGCACCCAGTCCGGGTGGGTGCGCGCGAGCTCGGAGTCGGGGTTCACCATCTCGGGTTCGACCCACAGACCGAAGTCCATGCCGGCACCGGTGACCGCGTCGATGAGCGGCGAGAGCCCGCCGGGCCAGCGTTCCGGGTCGACGAACCAGTCGCCGAGTGCGCGTCGGTCGTCGGTCCGGCCGGTGAACCAGCCGTCGTCCAGCACGAACCGCTCGACACCGACGCGTTGCGCCTGCTCGACGAGCGACAGCAGGGTGGTCAGGTCGTGGTCGAAGTACACGGCCTCCCAGGTGTTCAGCACCACGGGGCGGGGCTTCGTGATCGTGCTCCAGGAGCGGATCCAGGGGTGCAGTCGCGCGGAGACGCCGTCGAGACCCGCGTCGGAGTAGACGGCGACCGTCCACGGCGATTCGTAGCGCTCGCCAGGCGCCAGGACGACCTCACCGGGGGCGAGGAGTTCGCCGGAGCCGGTGGCGGCTGGTCCGAGCGCCGAACGCTCGGTCCAGAGCACCTGGTCACCGCTCCAGGCGAGGTGGGTCGCCCACACTTCACCCGTGCGGAAGCCGAAGCCGGGCGCGCCGACGACGGACAGGAAGGCGGCGTCGTGCCCCGGCCGACCGTGACGGTGTTCGCGGGTCCAGGCGCCCTGGCCGAGGCGGTGACGCTGCGGCGTGCGCTCGTGGGTCCAGAGGCCCGTGAAGTCGAGGAGCTCGGTGGCACGGTCCGGGACCGGCAGCACGACGGCGAGAGCATCCACGGCGAGCGGCCGGTCGACCTCGGCGTCGTTCCGCACCGCGTGCCGGACTCGCAGCACGCCCTGCGGGGTCAGCTCGATCGTCGAGACGACCGTCACGGCGGCGCGCTCGTCGGACGTCGTCAGGATCAGGGAGGTGTCGGTGGCTTGCTGGTCGAGCAGCCGCAGCGCGAGCAGGTTCGACGCATCCGGTCCGCCCGACCGGTGCACGCCGACGCCCGGACGGCCGCTCCAACCGTCGAACACGGTGGGCAGCAGGCTGAGTCGCGGCGGGGCGTCGATGGACGACGGCGGGATCGCGGGCGTCAGGCCATCGGCGAGTGCGGAGAGGGAGTCGGCGGCGAGTGCGCCGACATCGGCTCCCCAGTGGAGGATGGTGGGCACCTCCGTGCCACGGGCGTCGACGATCAGGCTGACGCCCGCGGCACGAAGGTGATGGATCACGGTTGCACTACTCCTTGACGGGGATGGACTGCGCCTTCAGGGCGTCGATCGTCGCCGACTGGCCCTTGGTGAGGGCGTCGAGCAGGGTGCCGTTGCCGGACACCGCCGCCTTGAAGCCGTCGGACACGTCGTTGTACGTCTGCGTCATCGTCGGACCCCAGGCGAAGTCCTCGGACACCTCGGAGGAAGCCTCCGCGAAGACATCGTAGATCGGCTGCCCGCCGTAGAAGTCGACGCCCTCCTTGAGGACGGGGAGGTTCAGGCCGTCCTTCGTCGCCGGGTAGATGTTCGCGCTCTTGTTGAGCATGGTGAGCGCCTCATCGGAGGTGTTCAGCCACAGGGCGAACTTCGCAGCCTCGTAGGGGTGCTCGGAACCGGTGAAGACCGCGGTGGACGAGCCACCCCAGTTGCCGGCGGCGGACTCGCCCGCCTTCCACTGCGGGGCCTTCGCGACGCCCCACTTGCCGGCGGTGTCGGGAGCACCGGAGGCGATGGAGTTCGCACCCCAGACCGCCGAGTTCCAGGTCCAGGCGGCGCTGGAGTTGTAGGCGTTGTCCCACTCGGTCGTCCAGGTCGGCACGGTCGAGACGAGGTCCTCGTCGATCAGGTCCTGCCAGTAGTCGGCGACCTGCTTGGAGGCGGGGTCGGTCAGGTCGACCGTCCAGTCGCTGCCGTCGTTCTTGAACCAGCTGCCGCCGGCCTGCCACACGAGACCCGCGAACTGGTTGATGTCACCCTGCGAGAAATTGGTGATGTAGGCACCGGTGGCGCGCACCTGCTTCGCGGCCTCCTTGTACTCGGCCCACGTCGTCGGGATGGCGATCCCGTTCTGCTCGAAGAGGTCGGCACGGTAGAACATGGCCATCGGGCCGGAGTCCTGCGGGACCGCGTAGACCGAGTCGGACTCGCCGAGCGAGACCTGGCCCCAGGTCCAGTCGACGAAGTCGTCCTTCGCGGCCATGACCTCGTCGCACGCACCGAGGTCCATGAGGCCGTTCTGCACGCGGAAGTTCGGGAGGGCGTCGTACTCGATCTGACCGAGGTCGGGCGCGTTGCCGGCCTTCAACTGGTTGAAGAAGTTGTGGTACGTGCCGCTGTTGCCGTTCGGGCCGGTCTGGACCTTGACCTGGATGTCGGGGTTCGCCTGGTTCCAGACGTCCACGACCTCCTCGATGCCGGGGATCCAGGAGGTGAAGCTGAGGTCGACCTTGCCCTCCGCCGGGGCACAGGACGCAGCAGCACTGCCGCCGTCCGACCCGGTGGAGGAGCAGCCGCTCAGGACGACGGCCGACAGCACTGCTGCGACGACCGCTGTTCTCTTGAGGTTCATTGCGAATCCGTTCTTCTGTGAATGGTGAGGGATGGTGTTGCTGGTGCGGGTGGATCGGGAGGTGCTGATCGGCGGGCGGTCACTTCACGGCGCCGGCACCGAGGCCGGACCGCCAGAACCGCTGGAGCAGGAGGAAGGTGATGACGAGCGGGATGATCGACAGGAACGCGCCGACGAGGACGTACAGGCGCAGTTCGGGGATCTGGTTCACCTGCGAGTTCCACGAGTAGAGCCCGAGGGTGACGGGGAACAGCGCTTCGTCGCGCAGCATGATGAGCGGCAGGAAGAAGTTGTTCCAGATCGCGACGAACTGGAAGAGGAACACGGTGACGAGCGCCGGGAACATCAGTCGCACGGAGATGGTGAAGAAGGTCCGCACCTCTCCTGCGCCGTCGAGCCGCGAGGCTTCGAGCAGTTCCTCCGGCACGCTCGACGCCGCGAAGATGCGGGTGAGGTAGACGCCGAAGGGGCTGACGAGCGACGGCAGGAACACGGCCCAGAAGGTGTTCGTGAGGCCCACCTGGCTGAAGATCAGGAACAGCGGGAGGGCGAGCGCCGTGGCCGGAACGAGCACACCGCCGAGCACGACGTTGAAGATCAGGTCGCGGCCCGGGAACCGGTACTTGGCGAGCGCGTAGCCGCACATCGCCGCGAACAGGGTGCCGAGGAGTGCGCCGAGCCCGGCGTACAGCACCGAGTTCAGCATCCACTTCAGGTAGACGCCGTCACGGTAGGCGACGAGCTGTCCGACGTTCTCGAAGAGGTTGAAGTCCGCGAACCAGAGCGGCGCGGTGTTCGAGAACTGCGAGGACGACTTGGTCGACGCGATGAACAACCACCAGATGGGGATGAGGAAGTAGAGCGTGAAGACGAGCATCACGATGAGCGCGCCGGCACGCGACAGGCGGCTCTCCTGCGGGCCGCGGCCGGTGGACAGGATGGCGGTCATTTGCCTTCCTTTCGCTGCGTGAACTTCAGGAACCCGAACGAGAGGACGAAGGTCGCCAGCGCGAGCACGACCGAGAAGGCGGCGGCGAGGTTCACGTTCGGGATGGACGAGGTGGTGTAGACGGTGAGGTTCGGCGTGAAGGTGCTGCTCACGGCCGAGCTGAAGGACCGGAACACCTGCGGTTCGGCGAGGAGCTGAAGCGTGCCGATGATCGAGAAGATCGCGGTGAGGACGATCGCGGGCATCACCAGCGGGATCTTGATCGACCAGGCGATGCGGGCCTGGCCGGCCCCGTCGAGCCGCGCGGCCTCGTAGATCTCCGTCGGGATGGAGAGGAGCGAGGAGTAGATGATGAGCATGTTGTAGCCGACGAACACCCAGGTGACGACGTTCGCGATGGCCCAGAGCACGAGGTCGGCGGAGAGGAAGTCGACGTTCTGCGTGATCGCGGTGAACGGCGACAGGTTGGGCGAGTAGAGGAAGCCCCACATGATGGCGGCGATGACGCCGGGGACCGCGTACGGCACGAAGAAGGCCAGGCGGAAGAACCGCTTGCCGCGGAGCAGCGGCGAGTCGAGCAGCAGCGCGAAGAGGAGTGCGAGGCCCAGCATCACGGGCACCTGGACGACACCGAACAGGAGCACCCGGCCGACGGACTGCCAGAACGGTCCGTTCTGGAAGACCTGCACGTACTGGGCGAAGCCGCCGAACACCTCGCGGGCCTGGCCGAAGGTGCCGTCGCGCTCGATCACGAGCAACGACTGGTAGACGGCGTAGCCGATCGGCACGAGGTAGAACAGGGCGAACAGGACGGCGAACGGGACGATGAAGAAGGCGATCGCCCGCTTGTGCTGCACCACCGCCTTCGGCAGTCGCGCTGCCGTCCGCCGGCGGGACGGACGTGGTGACGTCGCCTCCGCCGTCTCGATCTTGACGCTCATCGCGTGCGGTCCTCTCTGATGACGCGCACGGCGCCGGCTGGCACGCGTGCGATGGAGTCGACGGGTTCGCCGGTGACGAGCTCGTGCCCGGTCGCCGGCAGCTCGACGTCGTGCGTCGAGTGATTGATGAGGAAGCGGTAGCTGCGGTCCTCGCCGACGCGACGGATGACCTCGAGGCCCGGCAGCCGCTCGTCGCCCTGCGGCACGGCGCCCGCGCCGGCTGCGGCGTCGCGCAGGACGGCGTCGAGCGCGTCGGCGTCGAGGTTCGTCGCGAGGTACCAGGCGTCTCCGCCGCCTGCGATGCGGTTGCGGGTGATCGCCGGTCGACCGATCGAGGGGCCGTCGGCGAAGGTGTCGAGGACCTCGGCGCCGCGGGCTCGGGTGCGCTCGGACCAAGCGGTCGCCGTCTTCCCGGAGGCGAGCGTGAGGGTCCGCCCCGGCAGGACGGGCGCGAACTCCTCCGTGTTGACACCGAGCAGCTCTCGGAACGCGCCCGGGTACCCGCCGGGGCGGACGCGGTCCGCTTCGTCGGCGATCCCGCTGAAGAAGGTGATCACCGCGTGACCGCCGGCTGCGACGAAGTCGGAGACGACCGCCGCCTCGGTGTCCCGCACGAGGTAGAGGTTGGGGACGACGACGAGCCGGTACGCCGAGAGGTCCGCTCCCGGACGGACGACGTCGACCGTGTGGCCGAGTCGACGCAGCGAGGCGTGGGCGGCGTGCACCTGCGAGAGGTAGTCGACCGCGTGGGTCGGGCGGCTCTCACCGTCGGCGGCCCACCAGTTCTCCCACGAGAACATGAGCGCGACGTCGGCCTGCACGCGCGTCCCGACGATCTCGTCGAGTCGATCGAGGGTGCCGCCGAGCGCGACGACCTCCCGCCAGACGTCCGAGTCGGTGCCGGCGTGGGGCAGCAGGGCGGAGTGGAACTTCTCCGAACCCTGCAGGGAGGCCCGCCACTGGAAGAAGCAGACGGCCTCGGCTCCCCTGGCGACGTGCGTCAGCGAGTTGCGGGTCATCTCGCCGGGCGCCTTCGCGAGGTTCTGCGGCTGCCAGTTGACGGCACCGGTCGACTGCTCCATGAGCAACCAGGCGCCGCCGCCGGCCAGACCGCGCGTGAGGTCGCTCGCGAAGGAGAGCTCCGCGGTCGGGTCGGCGAGCCGGTTGTCGAGGTAGTGGTCGTTCGCGACGACGTCCATCTCGGGGGCCCACTGCCAGTAGTCCATGTTCCGGATGTGCGCGGTGACCATGAAGTTGGTGGTGACCGGCACGGTGCTGTGGCGGCGCAGGACCTCGAGCTCGGCCCGGTAGTAGTCGAGCAGTTCGTCGGAGGAGAAGCGGTGGAAGTCGATGACCTGGCTGGGGTTGCGGCTCGACAGCGTGAGACGCGGCGGCAGGATCTCGGCGAAGTCGCTGTACTGCTGGCTCCAGAACGAGGTGCCCCAGGCGGTGTTGAGGCGTTCGATCGTGCCGTAGCGGGCGCGGAGCCAGCCGCGGAACGCTTCGGCGGACTCGTCGTCATAGCAGAGCGCGTTGTGGCAGCCGAGCTCGTTGGAGACGTGCCAGAGCTCGACGGCCGGGTGGGCGCCGTACCGCTCGGCGACCCGCTCGACCAGCTCCAGCGCATACCGGCGGAAGACGGCGGACGAGGGGCACCAGGCCTGGCGGCCGCCGGGGAAGCGCGTCGTGCCGTCCTCGGTCTCGGGGAGGATCTCGGGGTGGCGGGAGGTGAGCCACGGGGGTGCTGAGGCGGTGCCGGTTCCGAGGTTGACCCGGATGCCCGCCGCGTGGAGCAGGTCGAGGATCTCGTCGAGGCCGGAGAACTCGAACTCACCCGGGCGCGGCTCGAGGTGGGACCACCCGAAGATGTTGAGGGCGACGAGGTCGACGCCGGCTTCCTGCATGAGGGCGACATCTTCGCGCCAGACGGACCGGTCCCACTGCTCGGGGTTGTAGTCGCAGCCGTAGGCGATGCCGTTGTAGCTGAACGTGGGGGTGGTGCTCATGATGCCTTCCGCGATCTGTGAACGTGCACAGATCGAAGAGCGACAACTCCACGTTGAGAGTCTGTGAACGTACACAGAGTACGGTCGATTTTCAGAATCTGTCAACACGACGAGCGCCGTGGCGCGTTCAGCGCGGCGCTAGGGTGGAGCCGTGACCCCTCCGCCGACTCGACGCAAACGGGCCACCGTGCACGATGTCGCGGTCGAGGCCGGCGTCTCCCGCGGCACCGTCAGCCGGGTCGTCAACGGCGAGCGGTACGTCTCGGCCGAGGCCCGTGAGGCGATCGAGGCCGCGATCGAGAAGGTCGGCTACGTGCCGAACACAGCCGCCCGGAACCTCGTCATGCAGCGCACGCAGGCTGTCGGGTTCGTCGTGCACGAGCCCCACAGCCTCTTCGTCGACGACCCCAACATCGGCAACATCCTCCTCGGCGCGAACGAGGCCCTCTCGCAGGCGGACCACCAGCTCGTCTGCCTCGTGGTCGACTCCGAGCGCGACACCGACCGCATCACCCGGTACCTCTCCGGCGGCTTCGTCGACGGGGTCATCATGGTCTCCGCCCGGGAGAACGACCCGATCACCCGGGTGATCGAACGCCTCGGGCTCCCGGCGACGTTCGTCGGTCATCCGCCCGACCTGCGCGAACTCCCGTTCGTCGGGATCGACAACCGTGCTGCTTCGGCCGACATCACCCGCGAGCTGATCGGTGCCGGCAGAGGCCGCATCGGCATGATCGCGGCGGCGCTCGATCGCGACTCCGGCTCAGACCGGCTCGCCGGCTTCCGCGACGCCCTCGGCGACCGGTTCGACGAGCGACTCGTCGTCGAGGTCCCGTTCTACTCCCACCAGGACGGCTTCTCGGGCATGACCGAGCTCCTCGCGCGAGCACCGGAGATCGACGGCCTCTTCGCCGCGTCCGACGCGGTCGCGGCAGGTGCGCTCGAGGCGTTGCGCGCCGCCGGCCGACGAGTCCCTGAGGACGTGTCGGTCGTCGGCTTCGACGACTCGGCCTGGGCCCTGCGCTGTCACCCGCCGCTCACGACCGTCCACCAGCCGGCGGCGGCCGTCGGTCAGCGCGCGGCCGAGGTGCTGCTCGCGCAGTTGCGGGGCGAGACCATCTCCCCCACCGGCTCGTTCGTCCCCACGTCGATCGTGCGTCGCGGGAGCGTCTGAACCCGTCAGCGGTAGCAGCCCTCATCGGAGATCAGCACCACGTACTCCCGGGCCCCCTCGGTGTACGCCTGCACACCGAGGGCGTCGTCGAAGCTCTGCAGGTCGATCGCATCGGCCGAATCCGAGAGGTCGAAGCTGATCCAGGTCGGCTCGTCGGTGCCACCGAGGTAGACCGGCCAGCCTTCGTCGGCGAAGTAATCGGCGATCGTTTGCTCGCTCGACTCGCTCGTGCCCGGAGCGACCTCGAACGTCTTCATCGAGCGCGCGAAGGAGACCTCGCTGCCGTCCGAAGCAGCTGAAGAGCACGCCAGTTCCTCCCATTCGCCCTCTTCGCTGATGATCGTGTTGAACGGGATGAGCGACGAGGCCACGGTGAGCGTGGCGTTCGCCTGGGCACGAGCTTCTGCAGGCGAGGGCATCGACTCGTCGATGAACCCGTCCTCGAGGAGGTCTTCACCGGTGAACCCTCGAGCGTTCAGCTCGGCTTCGACGGCCGCCGCGAATGGAGCGGCGCCGGCGATCATCATCGCGAGCGGCGCTGCGTAGCCGACGAGCTGCAGCACGAACGCCGCGATGATCACGGTCACCAGGCCTTCACCGAGCGGAGATCGATTCGTCGACGACGGCGAGTGTTGGATCACGGAGTGCCCTTTCGTCCGGGCCCGGTTCACGCGGTTGCTCCCGGAGCAGGCAACCGCGTCGTGCTGCGGATGGCGACACGACGGATCGCGTACCGTCCAGGCGACACCGCATGATCTCAGATCTCGCCGCGGCCGATCGACGACCCCGCGCCTTAATGTCGGACGGACCGACCCACACGGTTCCCCCAGCAGGCCACGCCTAACGTTGGTCGGATGATCACCTCGGGAATCACGCGGCGCCTTCGCGCCATCCTCGCGGCGGTCACCGTGGCGGCCGCGGCGATCGGCCTGTCGGGATGCTCGCCCGAGCAGATCGAGCAGCGCTCCTACAACGCGTCGATCCAGGCGCAGCTCGACTACGTGCACGCGCACTGGAATTCGTACAACGACGCCGAGTACGGCGCGCTGCCGGACTCCGACTGCGTCAACTTCGCCAGTCAGTCGCTCATCGCTCGCGGGTGGCAGATGGACGACGACTGGTCGTTCGACACCGATGCCGACGGCGACCACGAGTACTCGGACGCGTGGGTGAGCTCGACGCTGTTCGAGCGCTATCTCCGTGCCCACCCCGAACGTGCGACGGAACTCGCCGCCACCGACCTCGGCGCGTTGCAGCTCGGCGACATCGTCCAGTTCGATTGGGATGACTCCGGCGACGAGGATCACACCGGCATCGTGACGAGGATCGTGGGCGATGGTGCCGACCGGCAGGTGTACTTCGCCGGCCACACGCTCGACAGCCACTACCGTTCTGTGACGAACGCGATCACGGAGACCTATCCGGGAGCGCGAGTGACCTACTGGCACCTCGCAGCACCCGCGAGCTGAAGCTCCGCTCGCGCATCCCCTTCGCTCGCCATCTTTGGGCGAACGAGCACTCAGTCGCCCAAGAATGGGCGAACGAACGTTGGTGGAGCGACTCAGAGCAGGAGCGTCGGGCGCCGGACGGCGGCCCGCTTCGCCTCGTCGAAGGTGTCGACGTGCAGCCATTCGGGCGGGCTGGGCGCCACGATGAGGACGTCGTACCCGGTGCCCTGCGCCTCCACGTAGGCGAGACGACATTCGGGCGATGACGGGTCGGCGTCGTTCGAGATCCGCCACTGGCGGGTCCCGATCGGGACGACATGATGACGCTCGGTCGAGTCCTCGACACGTGGGAACGGCGACTCGAGCGACACTGCTGGAGCATGCTTCGTAACCATGCCCTCAGGCTAGGCGGCCGAGTGGAAGGCCCTTGGAGGCTTGACTTCACAGGTTCGCGGCGACGCGCCGGTGGCGGAGCGGTGCTCAGCGGCTCGGACGGCGCGCGGTCTCAAGGCCTAGTAGTACGAGGGCGATCACGATCGGCCCGTACACGAAGACGTCGGTGAGCGTCAGGGACTCCCCGAGGAGCAGCACCGCGACGAGCACCAGCAGCACCGGTTCCAGGTAGCTGAGCAGCCCGAAGACGCCGAACGACAGCAGGCGGCTCGCGACGAGGTACAGCACCAGGGCGACGCCGCCGATCACGCCGAGCAGCAGGATCCCCCACCCCAGCTGCGGGTGGGCAGCAAGGACGTCGAGCGACGACGGTTGCAGGGCGAGCGTGACCGCGACGGGCACCAGGACGAGCAGCTCGAAGCAGAAGGCGCCGATGGAGTCGAGTGCGGCCCGGCGTCGGATCGCGAAGTACACCGGGTAGCCGACCGCGACCGCGATGGTCGCCCAAGACAGTCCTCCGGCCACGACGATCGCCGCGGTGACCCCGACGGCCGCTGCTGCCACCGCGGCGATCCGGAGCGGTGCGAGACGTTCCCGATGAAGGACGACGCCGACCACGACCATCGCCAGCGGCATCAGCAGATACCCGAGCGCGAGCTCGAGTCCGTGACCGGTCTGCGGTGCCCACCCGAACAACCACAGCTGCACCGACAGCAGGAGCCCGTCGAGCACCACCACCAGGATCAAGGCCGGACGACGCGCGAGACGGACCGCGATGTCGCGGACGTCCCGCCACCAGCCGAACACCCCGACGAGTGCGGCGAGCACCGGTACGGTCGCGATCACCCGCCAGGCGAAGATCTCGTTCGCCTCGAACGGCTCCAGCAGCGGCGGCAGGAAGAACAGAGCGGCGAACAGGAACGAGGCGACGACGGATACGAGGACCCCGCGAGGCGTCGTCTCGCGGTGCTCAGGGGGCAGGGCGTCCGTCACGGGTCCTCACCCTATCGTCGACCGTGATCAGCTCAGCTCGCGGCCGACTGTGCGGCCAGCACGAGGGCCTCGGCTTCGAGGCGCTCTTCCTCGGTCAGCTCTGAGTAGCCCGACTCCACGAACTGGTCCGTCTTCGGTTTCCGGAGTGAATAGAGGAACTCGATCGACGACCGCCTCGTGGTCAGGTCTTTCGCAAAGGCGCCGTAGCCGTTCCGCCGGTAGCCCCGAATGCTCGGTTGATCACGCACGGCGATCCGGAACCTCCCAGCGGCCACGCTCGGCCCGATGGAGAGGATGTCGTCGAGACTGACGACCCGTGATCGGAAGGCTGTGTACGCGACGAGGTGCTCGTCGAGCACGACGAACCGGTGCGTCATCCAGACCAGTGTCATCCAGGTGAGACCCGCGAGGATGACACCGATACCGAGCAGGACCGGTGTCGCTGACACCAGGTTGTCCTTCGGAGTCACCAGGAAGAGGAAGAGCGGCGCCGCACAGAGCATCAACACCTGCGCCTTCAAGCCGACCGCGGGCACGTACTTCACGAGTCGCCTCCCTTCATCGGGTGCATCACAACGCCCATCCTCACCAGGTGTACGGGACGAAGGTCCAGGTGCCGTCGATCGACAGCGAGACGGAGCCGTCCACCCATACCTCGCAGTCCTCCGCGGTCACGATGCCGAATTCGCCCGACGCCGAGGTGAACGCGGCGAGGAAGTCGGCACTGCCCCGACGGGTGGTGGTCACGAGGAACCCCTCCGTCGCCGAGTACTCCGCGAACTCGAACTCAGGACCGCGCGTCAACAGCCAGGTCACGCCTGTCATCTCGTCGCCCTCCGCATTGTCGATCGCGATCGAGCAGCCGTCGGGTTCGTAGGACGTCGATGCGACGCAGGCGTCCACGTAGGCGCGGACTGCGGCGGTCGCTCCCTCTTGCCCGCGCGCGGTCAACGTCGGATACAGGAACGCCGTCGGCCTGCCGCCCCAGACGGCGTCGACGCCAGGCACCTCGAAGTCGAAGAACCCGGTGGCCGAGTCGACCGCAAGGTCGTAGCTGCCCGGCCCGACGACGTAGACCGTCGTCTCGTCCACCTCGCCGACGCGCTCTCCGGCGACGGAGAGGTCGAGCGAGCCGAACCTGACCGTGGGCACCGTGATCGTCGGAAGGCTCGACGGTTCGATGCGCCAACCGCTGAACCACAGGAAGCCGGATGGTCGTGCACGCAGCGTGAACGCCGTGGTCTGGCGCTCGCCACCTCCGCGTTCATAGGCGACGTCGACCGTCGCGACCCCGTTCTCGATGGTGGTCGCGCCGACGCGATAGGCCGTGGGGCGGTCGGTCGCGAGCGCATACCGCTCATCGGTCAGGAGGTCGACGCTGTAGCCGAGTTCGGCGGCCGCTGCAGCGGTCCCGTCCATCGCGATCGCCTGTTCGAGGTGCCCGTCCTCCAGGGCGTCCAGGTAGGGCTGCAGCATCACCGACGGTGCCGTGGCCGCCGCCAGCGACACTGATGCCCCGACCGCCCAGGCTGCCGCGACGACGATCGTCGCGGCGATGACGCCGCCGAACGCGACGGGATGCAGCCGGCGCGACCGCGACGTGGCGGGAGCACCATCACCGACGAGCGCCTCCGGTCCAGCAGCGTCGGCCATGCCGATGGTCGGGTCTTCGTGCACCGGGCATCCTTCGATTCCGGGTCGCAGGGAGGAGCTGCCGTCCCGGAATCCGCAGCGCCTCGCGCATCGGGACGGACGTGGCGGAGATCCGCACGCGTTCGAGGCAGCACCGCATCATCTCACCTCGCGTGCGCGAAGCGCCAGAGCGGTCGAGGGCACCACTCACCAGTCGTGGACGGTACCGTCCGTCAGCCGGTTCACCGGGAGGTACGCCTTCGTGTACGGGAACGCCGCAGCCGCCTCCTCGTCGAGTTCGACGCCGAGGCCGGGCTCCTCGCCGGGGTGCAGGAAGCCCTCGTCGAAGGTGAACGACGTCCGGAACACCTCCAGGGTCTGCTCGTTGTGCGGCATGTACTCCTGGATCCCGAAGTTGTGGATCGCGAGGTCGAGGTGCAGGGCCGCGGCCATCCCGATGGGCGAGATGTCGGTGGGGCCGTGGATGCCGGACCGGATCCCGTAGATCGCCGCGAAGTCGAGCAGTTTCTTCATCGCCGTGATGCCACCGGTGTGCGTCACCGCCGAGCGGACGTAGTCGATGAGGCGCTCGGTGATGAGGGTCTGGTAGTCGTACACCGAGTTGAAGACCTCACCGATCGCCAACGGCGTGGTCGAGTGCTGGCGGACGAGTCGCAGGGCGGTCTGGTCCTCCCCCGGGGTGCAGTCCTCGAGCCAGAAGAGTTTGTACGGCTCGATGTCCTTCGCGAACCGTGCGGCCTCGATCGGCGACATGCGGTGGTGCCCGTCGTGCAGGATCCGCAGGCCCGTCCCGAAGTCCTGACGGATCTGCTCGAACACGCCCGGCATGTGCGCGAGGTACCCGGCGGTGTCCCAGGACTCCTCGGTCGGTGCTGTCGCGGCCGAGCCGTCAGATGCACGCTTCGCCGGCTCGTAGTCGTAACGCACGCCCGGTCCGGAGGCGGACACCCCGTAGACCTGCCCGAGGCCCGGGACGCCGGTCTGCACGCGCACGGCGGTGAAGCCGAGCTCTTGGTAGCCGGTGATCGCGTTCGCGAGCGCCTGGTAGTCCGTGCCGGAGGCGTGGGCGTACGCCCGGATGCCCGACCGGCTCGCCCCGCCGAGCAACTGGTACAGCGGCACGCCGGCCTTCTTCGCCTTGATGTCCCACAGGGCCATGTCGACCGCCGCGATGGCCGCCATCGTGACCGGGCCGCGCCGCCAGTACGGCCCGCGGTACAGGTACTGCCAGGTGTCCTCGATGCGGTCCTCGTCGCGCCCGATCAGCATCGACGCGACATGGTCGCCGAGATACGACGCAACGGCGAGCTCGCGCCCGTTGAGGGTCGCGTCGCCCCAGCCGACCACCCCGTCACTGGTGGTGATCTTCAGGGTGACGAAGTTCCGGCCGGGACTCGTGACGATGACGTCCGCACGTTCGATGCTCATGGGGTTCCTTTCGAGGAGGTCGAGGCGGCTCAGATGGCGTCGCGCGGATCGGTGAGGTCACGACCGGCGACCTCCGGCATCCAGATGGACGCGATCAGCGCGCAGAGGGTGAAGACGCCGAGCATGATGATGATCGGGATGAACGAACCGGTGGCGGCGGACACCCAGGCGGCGGCGATGACGGGGCCGGCGCCGGTCGCGACGATCGCCGCGATCTCCCGGGCCATGGCCGTGTAGGTGTAGCGGTTCCGAGCGCCGAAGAGTTCCGGCAGGGTCAGGTTCTCGAGCGACGCGAAGCTCATCACGGCCAGGTTGTGCAGGACGACATAGCCGACGAACACGAGCGCGGTCTCCTTGCTGTGGATCATGAGCATGGTCGGGACGATGACGATGAGCGCGATGATCGCCCACACCATGTACATGCGCTTCCGTCCGTAGCGGTCACCGAGCCAGCCGGAGAGCGGCACGGTGATGAAGGCGACGAGCGAGGAGACGATGACGGCGTTCACACCGATCGACCGGTCGAGCAGCAGGACGACGGTGATGTAGCTGATGAGGTACGTCTGGACGAGCCCCGAGTTGCCCGCCTGACCGAAGCGCAGGAGGAGCGCGATGGCGAACGCCTTGAGCGGCTTGCGGTTCATCGCCTCGAGGGTCCGGAGGTTGCCGGTCTCGGTGGCGAGCGCGATCGTCTCCTGCTTGGTGAGCGCCTTGCCGTCGACGACGTCGTCGCGCTCCTCGAAGACGGGGCTCTCCTTGAGGTTGAAGCGGACCCAGACCGCGAACAGCATGATCACGACGCTGCCGATGAACGGGATGCGCCAGGCCCAGGCGATGACCTCGTCCTCGCTGAACGCCAGGAGCAGGCCGGCCCACAGCGCCGAGGCGAGCAGGGTGCCGCAGTTGGTCCCGAGTGCGACGAGCGAGGCGATGATGCCGCGTCGCTTCGCCGGAGCGTATTCGGCGAGCATGACGCCGGCACCCGAGATCTCCGCGCCGGCTCCGAAGCCCTGCGCGATCCGCAGGAGCACCAGGAGGATCGGTGCGAGGAGACCCACCTGCGAGTAGGTGGGCAGGAAGCCGATGAGTGTCGTCGACAAGCCCATGAGCAGGATCGTGTAGAAGAGGACCTTCGTCCGGCCGGTCTTGTCACCGAGCCGGGCGAAGAAGAAGGCGCCGACCGGGCGGGCGACGTATCCGACGCCGTAGGTCGCCATCGCCGCGACGACGGCCATGGCCGGGTCCTCGTTGGAGAAGAAGAGGTCGGCGAACACGAGCGCGGCGGCCAGCGAGTAGAGCTGGTAGTCCATGAACTCGAGCGCGGTGCCGAGCCAGCCGGAGACGGCCGCTCGGACGAGGTCGCGGACGGAACGGTTCGCGGTCGGGTCACCGGTGGCGACTGCTGATTTCGGGTCTGACATGAGGTACTCCTTCGGACCTACGGGATGAAGCGGGAGTGGGGGTGGAGCGGTGGGGTGGGGCTCAGAAGGCGAGGAGCACCTTCGCGGAACGGGAGGAGTCGCGGGCGACGGCGAACGCGTCGACCGCCTCTGCGGCAGGGAGGACGTGGGTCACGACACTGTCGAGGAGGTCGCCCTCGGCGAGAAAGGCGATCGCGTCGTCGATCTCGGTCGAGAACCGGAACGCACCGCGGATGGTGAGTTCCTTGGCGAGCATCGGCGCGAGGTTGATCGCACTGGCGGCGTCGGGGAGCATGCCGACCTGGACGATCGTTCCGGCTCGCTTCGCCGCACGCACCGCCTGGGTGAGGGCGACGGGCGCACCGGAGCACTCGAAGACGACATCGGCTGACTCGTCGGCGACGGGGTCGCGCCCCGCGAGGAGCAGTGATTCCGCCCCGACCGTGGCGGCGCGGTGGAGGGCCTCCTCCCGCATGTCGCTCGCCGTGACCGCGGTCGCTCCGGCACGCACGGCGGCGGCGATCACGAGCAGGCCGATGGGGCCGGCGCCGAGGACGAGGACCCGGGCGCCGCGGAGGTCCCCGGCGAGCCCGACCGCGTGCATGGCGACGGCCAGGGGTTCGGCGAGCGCCGCGCGCTGCAGTGGGAGCGCTTCGGGCAGGACCCGCACCATGGACCGTTCGACGATCAGGTACTCCGCTGCGCCACCCTGTCGGTGCGGGTTCGCCGCGGCGCTGCCGAGGTAGTCGCCGCCCGGTCGCAGGTGCGGTCGTTCCTCGAGCCCGGGCAGGCTGGGGCCGTAGCGGGCGGGGTGCACGGTGACCCTGGTGCCGGGGGCGAGCCGACCGGATGGGTCCGCGTCGACCTCGGCGGAGAGTTCGTGGCCGGGCGTGAGGGGTTCGCGGATGACGTACTCGCCGTTCGCGCCGTGGAAGTAGTAGTGCAGGTCGGATCCGCAGATGCCGACGTACCGCACCCGGAGGCGGACCTCGCCGTCGCGGGGTTCCGGGGTGTCGGTGTCCTCCCAGCGGATGTCCTCTGCGCCGTGGATCGCGAGCGTCTTCATCGGTGGGCTCCTGTCGTGGTGGTCGGTCGGGCCGTGGCGGCGACGCTGTCCTGGATCGCCGCGTCGACGCCGTGTCGCGCGATGGTGTCGATCAGCTCGCCGACCCGGGCGATGAACGTCGGTCGCTCGGCGAGCTCCTGCCCGAAGAGGTGGAGCCCGGCGATGACCCGGTGGGCGAGCTGCGCGCCGTCCGTCGAGGCGTCCGCGAGGCGGGCGAGTTCCTCGCGGGCAGGGTCGACCATGGCCCGCGCGTGCGGACCGGGGTCGAATCCGGGCATCGGGGCGATGCAGGACAGGTAGGCCGCGACGGTGAGCGCGATGAGATGCGGTGTCGATCCGCTGTCGAGGCTGCGGAGGGCGGGCTCCGGGATGCGCTGGCGCAGTTTCACCGAGCCGTCGGTGCCGACCTGCGCGGTGCGGTGCCCGAGGGCGTGGTTCGCCCATCGTTCGAAGAGCTGCGCCTCGTAGGTGTCCACGTCGACCCCGGCGGGGAACCGCACCGAGGGTTCGTACTCGTGGTGCAGGATCGACCGCGCGGCCGATTCCACGTCGGGCATGGCGATCGCCTCCGAGATCGTGGCGGCCCCACGGAGCGCGCCGAGGTAGGCGATGAGGGAGTGCGTCCCGTTCAGCAGCCGCACCTTCATCTGCTCGTACGCTCCGACCTCGTCGGTGAACACCGCCCCGCCGGCCTCCCAGGCGGGGCGTGCGGCGGCGAAACGGTCCTCGATCGCCCACATGGTGAACGGTTCGGCGGAGACGGGCGATTCGTCACGGACGCCGAGGCGCGCCGATACGAGGTCGCGCAGCTGGGCGGTCGTGGCGGGCACGATGCGGTCGACCATGCTGGAAGGGAAGGCGACGGCACTGTCGAGGTAGGCGAGCGCCTCCGCACCCTCCGAGCCGGGCAGTTCGCCGAGGAAGGTCCGGACGAGCGCCTCGGTGCGGGCCCCGTTCTCGCTGAGGTTGTCGCAGCTGAGGATCGTCACGGGGGCACCGTTTCCGGATGCGCGCCGCTGCAGTCCGCGCGCGAGCTGGCCGATGGTGGTCCGGGGTGCACCGCCGCGCAGGTCGGCGGCGATGAGCGGGTCAGCGAGGTCCAGCAGGCCGGTCGACGGCGCGGTGCTGTACCCGTGCTCCGTCACGGTGAGCGTCACGACCCGGATGCGGTCGTCGGCGAGACCGGCGACGACGCGGTCGGGGTCCGCTGCGGCGACGAAGACGTCGGTGTGCACGGCCGGCACGGTGATCGCCGTCCCGCTGGGCGAGATCTCGGCGACGGTGTAGCGGAGGTCCTGCGCCTGCATGGCGTCGACGACCGTGCGGGAGCGTGAGGCGACGCCGACGATGCCCCAGTCGTCGCCACCGGCACGGAGGGCGGCAGCCGTGTAGACGGCCTGGTGGGCCCGATGGAAGTTGCCGAGGCCGAGGTGCAGGACACCGGCGGCGGAGGGTACGGGGTGTCCGGGCTGCGGGGCGGAACCGGCACCGAGTCGCCCGATCGGGCCCGTCATCGCGTAGCCTCGGGGCGCTGCAGCATCGGCTGGCGGAGATCCGCATCGATCGTCATGAAAGCGATTCTGATTGGTTTGTACAAAGTTTGTCAAGTAGTTTCATGGCGCGGGCATGCCGCATCATGAGTAGACCAGACCCCGCGAAGGATCAACCGTGACCGCCACCCTGACCGATGTCGCCCGTCACGCCGGCGTCTCCATCGCCACCGCATCGCGGGCCTTCGGCGAACCGGACCGACTCGCCGACGCGACGCTGGAACGGGTCCTGAGCGCGGCGGCGGACCTCGGGTACGCCAACCCGAACGGCGCGACGGCTGAGAAGACCTTCGGCGTCATCGTCCCCGACGTCGCGAGCCCCGTGTACGCGACGCTCCTGAAAGGCGTCCACGCCCAGGCCTGGCAGGGGCGGCACCGACCTGTGCTCTTCGACACCGACGAGGACCTGCACCGGGAGCACGAGCAGCTCGAACTGGCGCGGAAGCTCAACGGCATGCTCCTCTGCTCCCCCCGACTCCCCGACGACGAGATCCGTGCCCTCGTGGGCGACACCCCCGTCGTGGTCGTCAACCGCATCATCGAGGGCCTGCCCTACGTGGTGATGGACACGGAGAGCGGTCCGCGGCAGGCGGTCGAGCACCTGGCCGCGCTTGGCCACCGGCACATCGCCTACGCCGCCGGGCCCGAGCACTCCTGGGCGGACCTGCGCCGTGGTGACGCGGTCGCCGCAGCCTGCGCCGTCCTCGACATCGAGTTCACCCGACTGGGTCATCAGGCGGCATCGATCCAGGGTGGTCTGGCCGCGGCGGCGACGATCGTCGCGAGCGGTGCGACCGCGGTCATCGCCTACAACGACCTCGTCGCCCTCGGCATCGAATCAGGCGTCAGGACCCTGGGCAAGCGCTGCCCCGAGGACCTCAGCATCATCGGCACGGACGACATCGAGATGGCCTCGATCCGCCAGCCCGGGCTCACGACCGTCCGGCTCGCGATCAACCGGTGCGGATCGCTCGCGGTCGAAGTCCTCGTGCGAGCGATGTCCGGCGCCGCTCCTCGGTCGGTCGCGAGTCTCGATTCGCAACTCATCGTCCGCGAATCGACGGCGCCACCGCGTCGGTCCTGACTCGCCGGCATCACGCCAGGCGTTCGCGCCCGCCCCACCGGTGGAGTCGTCCGACGGCGAGACCCGCCACGAGCGCGCAGGCCGCGAGCAGCCCCCACATCAGCGCGAGCGGTGCCGGTGGCGGCGTCTGCGAGAGGATCGCGTCGAGCGTGCCGACGATCCAGGTCGTGGGGAGGACACGGAAGAGGCCAGCGACCCACTCGGGGAGCACCGTGAGCGGGAAGAGCGCCCCCGACGTCACGAGCGCCAGCATCGGCAGCAGGTACGCCACCTGCATCGCGACATCCGGGTTCGACAGCCGGGCGGCGAGCAGGTACCCGAGCCCGAGCAGCATGCACCCTCCGAGCAGGACCGTGACCGCGACGGCCACGAGGTCACCGATCGGACGCGACGGCGACGTCCAGGCCGCGAGGGCGACGATCACGACGGTCTGCCCCACGACCACCGCGAGGCGGATCGGCAGGTGCCCGAGCAGGAACGCGTCGTGACGCGCCGGCGTCGTCGACAGGGCGCGGAGCAGGCCGGTGCTGCGATGCCGGACGAGCGGGACGGTGGTGAGCGTGAACGCGACCGCCATGAGCCCGGTGGTCGCCACGAGGGGAAGCCCGCGCTCGAGCACGCCGGCCGGGGCGCCGCCTGCTCCCGCAACGATGGCGTCGACGCCCCAGAGCAACCCGATCAAGCCGAGGAAGCTCGCCACGAGGATGATGGCCGAGCTCGGGTCACGGAGGAGGTCGCGCGCATGGGCCGCGGTGAAGCTCCGAAGCTGCGACCGGAACGCCTGCATCGTGCTCGCGCTCGTGCTCACCGCTCGTGCGCCCGCTCGCCCTCAGCCGAGGCTCGCGGTCGGTTGGCGAGGTCGATGAAGAGGTCCTCGAGCGAGCCGTGCGCCACGCGGAACCCCCGCGGCCGAAGGCCGGTGGAGAAGGTGAGTCGGCGGAGGACGGCGTCGGGATCGTCGGTCACGACCTCGACGAGGGTGAGAGTGCCCTTCGGTGTCACGGTGATCGCACCGGCGATGTCATGGGACCGCAACTCGGCGACCGTGGTCGTACCGGGGATCTCGAAGGTCACGGTCGCCGTGGAGGCGTGCTCCCGAACCAGCGTCTCCGGCTCCCCCATGGCGGCGACCGACCCGTCCACGAGCACCGCGATCCGTTCGCAGACCTGCGTGGCCTCGTCCATGTGGTGCGTCGACAGCAGGATCGTGGTGCCTCGTTCCTGCTGTCGACGGATGATCGACCACAGGTTGCGGCGAGCCTGCGGGTCGAGTCCGGCGGAGGGTTCGTCGAGCACTATGATCTCGGGGTCGCCGATCAGGGCGATGGCGATGAGCAGGCGCCGCTCCTGACCGCCGGAGAGGTGCTTCACCCGCACCCGACGGGCGTCGCCGAGCTCGAGTTCGTCCAGGACGTCCTCGGGCGGTCGGACGCGGGCGTGGAACGACGCGAACAGCTCGAGCGTCTCCACGACGGTCAGCGTCGGGAAGAGGGTGGCGGCCTGCGGCTGCACCGCCAGGCGCTCCGTCACGAAGCGGCGGTCGCTCGCGGGGTCGTGGTCGAGCACCCGGACGGTTCCGGCGCTGGGTCGACGGAGTCCGACGATGGTCTCCAGCGTGGTGGTCTTCCCGGCTCCGTTCGGTCCCAGGAGTCCGAACACCTCGCCCTTTCGGACGCTCAGGGAGACGTCGCGCAGGACGGTCCGGTCGCCGTAGTGCTTGCTGAGCCGATCGACGGTGATGACGGCTTTGGCGTGGTCGTTCATCGTCGTCCTCCAGACGGCGGGGCATCGTGTTCGCCGGGGAAGAAGATCTCCTCGATCGGGCGCGCGAGGAGGGCACAGACACGGAACGCCAGGGGCAGCGACGGGTCGTAGCGGCCGGTCTCGAGGGCGTTCACGGTCTGCCGGGAGACCCCGAGGGCCTCCGCGAACTGGACCTGGGTCCATCCGCGTTCGGTGCGCAACGCACGGACGTCGTTCTTCATCGGTTCGCCCGGAACGAGAGGACGCCGATGCTGACGCCCCACACGGCCATCCCGCCGATGAACACCCACCACTCGGGCTGATCCACGACGATCGCCGCGGTCGAGAGGAACACGACCACGAGGCTGATCAGCATCGCCGCGCCGAACCCGATCGCGAGGCTGAGGAGCAGGAGCCCGCGCTGCAGTTCGTCGACCCGGCCGACGTGTCGGATCAGCGCGACCGCGATCCAAATCACGGGCACGAGTGGGACGAGCGCGACGACCACGCCTGCGGCGGAGCCCGGTTCGGTCGGGACGACCTCCGGCAGGAAGAGGAAGGTCACGAGGAAACCGACGGCTCCGGCTGCGATCTCCCACAGGTACCGCATGGATGCTCGTCGCTCCTGCGGTGTCGATCCCCGGTCGGTGTTCGCTCTCATGCTGTGACCTCGCTTCGTGTGTCGGCTGTTTCGGATGTGTCGTCCGTGCCCGGCCGGCGTTCGGATTGATCCCACTCGAACCGCCGGACGGCGAGCGCCCCGGCGGCGACGGTGACGACGGCCATCAGCCCCCACAGCGCCGGCACGGGCAGGAACGGTTCGGCCCCGGTCAGGGAGGCACTGGTGGCGGCCGCGAACCAGGTGGTCGGCAAGCAGTTCATGGCGAACTGCACGGCAGCGGGCAGGATCGCCTGAGGCAGCAGCCCCCCGGACGCGAAGACGAGTCCGAGGGTCACCATCACCATCGTCTGCTGCGTCGCCTCGGCGTTCCGCGATCGGGCGGCGAACACCAGTGCGACGGCGAACAGCATCGTCGTCCCCAGGAGGAAGGACGTGCCGAGGGTCAGCAGGTCGAGCCCGTCGATGTACCGGCGCCACACCGCGATCCCGGCGGTCAGGAGCAGGACGCCGACGGCGACCAGCGCGCGGAGCGGGAGCTGCGCGAGCAGGAAGGTCGAGCGCCGGAGCGGTGTCGTCCCGAGCAGACGGAGGAGTCCGCGCTCCCGCATCGCGACCAGCGGGACGGTCGTCCCGATGAACGCGACGCTCGCGACCCCGACGAGCACCACGATCCCGAGGTTCTCCTGCAGGGGGTCGAGCTCGACGTCGCCCTCGTCGTCCACCACGGTCACGGCGTCGGCACGGACGCCCGCGTCGCGGAGGCCGAGCCAGATCGGATCCCATGCCGCCTGGTCCGACGCGTCGAGGACGACCAGGGCCCGACCATCGGCCACCGTCACGACGGTGTTCCGCTCGGGTGCGTCCTCGGCGACCACGCGGACGCCGGCCCGTTCGAGGGCGGACGCGATGCGAGGGTCGGCGGCGTCCACCGAGGCGACAGGGGCGGGCCCGAGCACGACGAACGCCAGCCACATCGACACGTAGATCACGAGGATGATGCCGGTCATGAACCACATCGAGACCCCGGTCAGGGGATTCCTGAGCACGTCGCGGGCGCTCATCGCCGCGAGCCGCAGGAAGGCCTCGCGTCCGTGACCCTCGCGTCCACCGGTCGCGGGCCTCACCGGGGCACCTCGACGACGAGGACCGGAGTGACAAGGAAACCTGACATGCGTCAAGTGTGCTTGTCATCCCCGGGAGTGTCAAGTCCCCTTGGCATCCGTTGAGGCGGCACACTGAGACCATGTTGAACCGACTGGGCCTCCTCCGCATGTCCGGCCGCGACCCCGGCGAGGGCCACCGCGTCGCGAGTCCGCTCGAGTTGCTCTTCGACCTCGTCTTCGTCGTCGCCGTCTCGCAGGCCTCGCAGAACCTCCACCACGGCATCGTCGAGGGCCACGCCGCGGAGACGACCATCTCCTACGCGATGATCTTCTTCGCCATCTGGTGGGCGTGGATGAACTTCACCTGGTTCGCCTCCGCGTTCGACACCGACGACTGGCTCTACCGGCTGACGACCATCGTGCAGATGGCGGGTGTCCTCGTGCTCGCGGCCGGCGTGCACGACGCCATGGTGGAGGGTGATTGGGCGATCATCACCGTCGGCTACGTCATCATGCGCCTCGCGATGGTGGCGCAGTGGCTCCGGCTCGCGCTTTCCGACCCGGAGCAGCGGGCCGTCGCCCTCCGGTTCGCCATCGGCATCAGCCTGGTGCAGGTGCTCTGGGTGGCCCGCCTGGCCCTGCCGGTCGAGGGGCAGTTCTGGACCTTCTGGCCCGCGATGCTCCTCGAGGTACTGGTGCCCGTGTGGGCCGAGCGGGTCCACCGCACGCCGTGGCACCCCCACCACGTTGCGGAACGGTACGGCCTCTTCACCCTGATCCTGCTCGGTGAGAGCCTGCTCGGCTCGGCGAACGCCATCATCGACGCCGCCAACGCCGACCGCCGCATCGACGGCCTCGTCGGCCTCGCCGTCGCCGGGATCGTCCTCGCCGCCGGCATGTGGTGGATGTACTTCAGTCGCGAGCAGGCGGATCGACTGACGTCGGCACGGCAGGGCTTCACCTTCGGGTACGCGCACTACTTCGTCTTCGCGGCCGCCGGCGCCGTCTCAGCCGGGATCGAGGTGGAGCTCGACCTCCTGACCGAGGCCGGTGAACATCTCACCGCCGCCGACGCCTCGTTCTCGCTCACGGTGCCGGTCACCGTGTTCATGGTCGCGGTGTGGTTCGTCCTCCTCCGCGGGCGGATCTCCACCGGAGCCTCCGCACTGTTCCTCGTCGCTGCGGCGATCGTCCTCGCGTCGGCGGCACTCCCGATCGTGACCGTGCTCGGGACGGCTACGGCGGTCGGCATCGCGGTCGTCGTCCTCGAGGTGCAACGCGTCCGTGAGCGACGGGAGCCCGCTCGCTGAGCGACCCCGGACACGACGAAGGCCCCCGATTCCTCGGGGGCCTTCGTGTCACATCCACTGGTGGGAGGGTTCATAAAATCCGCGATCCCAGTCGGGAGTAGGGCTCGCAGAAGGGGGTTTTTGGCGCTTTCCACGCTAAGCCCCGGGTCGTGTGCTCATGCTGCCATGAACGTTGCCTTCACGCAGGAACGTGTTGCTGCGCACACAGTGTCCGGTAGAGCTCGCATCTGTCGAGGAGCTCGTCGTGCGCACCGACGTCCACGATGCGTCCGTGCTCCATCACGATGATCTTGTCGAAGTCGCGTACCTCCGCCAGACGGTGGGAGGCCATAACGATGGTCTTCGCCTGCGCACGCTCCCGCAGCAGCGACGACAGTCCCTCGGCGGAGATGGCGTCAAGGCTCGATGTCGGTTCGTCAAGGAGCAGCATCTCTCGGTCCGATAGCAGCGCTCGGGCAACACCCAGCCGCTGCCGCTCACCTCCTGAGAGGTTGCTACCTGACACTGCGACAGGTCGGTCGAGGACATCCCCGCCTATGCTGGCGAACAGCCCCACGTCCGCCAACGTCTGCAAGAGCGCACTGTCCGGAAGGCCGCGGTGCTCGATGTCGAGATTGTCTCGAACGGTTCCTCCCACCGGAGGCGAGTTCTGCGGCACCCACGCCATACGAGCTCGGTAATCGCCGAGCGGGCCGTCGTGAGCCGGCACTCCACGCATCCGTATGGTGCCACTGCTGGGTTCGTAGAACCTCTCGAGAAGAGCGAACACGGTGGACTTCCCAGACCCGGACGGGCCCACGAGAGCGACGTGCTCACCGTCACGGATCGTGACATCGAGCGGCCCGATGCGAGTCGCCGACCCGGCCGACACTTGCGGATACTCGAAAGTAACGCTCTCGAGTTCGACGAGCACCTCACCCGCGCACCCCAAGTCGGCGTGAGTGCCATCCGACAGGAGATCGCTCTCTTGCGGCGCGGAGACAATTTCATCGACGCGGTCTATCGCCGCAAGTCCCGTCTGAATGCTCACGAACGTCGAACCGACCTGAGAGACCGGTCCGACCATCATCATGAGGTACATCATGAACGCGATCAGCCCTCCGAGTGACAGGCTGCCCTCAGCGACTCGGACGCCGCCGAGAGCAAGCGTGACGATGAGGAGTGCTTGGGTGGCGAGGGTCATGACTGGTTGCATGTATGCACCCAACCGCGCCACCTTGATTGCGTTCGTCCTGACGTCACTGGCGTCGGCTGCGATGAGGGCAAGCTGCTGTCCGCCCACTCCGTAGGCTCGGATCAGCGGCAGCGCAGTCAGCGTGCGTTCGAAGCTGCCTGCGAGCGTCGCGGTCGCCGCCTGAGTTCTCCCGGACGCTGAGCGCACCAGTCGCCCCATGACGGTGGACAGCACCGTAGCAACAACGGTGATCACCAACGACAGAGCGAACAGAATCGGGTCGATGGTGGCCATGAGGACGGCCGCGACCGCGAAGGTGACGACCGCAGCGAGGAGTTTGAATACACCCGTCGTCAGAACGGATGATGAGGCGGCGGTGTCGGAGATCATTCGAGAGAGGAACTCACCCTGTGGCACCCGCTGCACGCGACTCATTGGCAACGACACGATGCGTGCCGACACGCGTGTCCGCAGTTCGAGGATGAGGTCGTGTGCGGTGCGAGCAAGAGCATACGACTCCACCCCGGCGAGTAGCGCCTGAGCGACAACCACCGTAGTCAGGATCAGCACCGCAGGAAGCGGCACTGACCCGGAAGTCAAGGCATCGAACATCTGTTGCAGCAGCAACGGTTGGGCAAGCCCCAGCCCCGCCCCCACGAGGGACAGCGCCACCAGTCCTCCGAGTCGCCAACGATGGCGTCGGATGAAGTCTCGGAGGGTGTTGCTTCGGATCATCGCTGGGTGTTCCTGGTCGCGACCACTGCGGCGATGAAAACTGTGGCGGTGAAAAGGAGACCCATACCCACAAACGCGAGAGCGATGTCGCCCCATGGAATGGCGCCGACAGCGGTGGCCATCTTCGTCGGGTCTTGCGCGAGATATCGCCATGCAATGAAGGCGAACGCGCCGGCAAGCAGCACACCGCTGGACACGATGAGAACGAGGGCTTCTGAGAGCAGTGTGCCTATCGTCCGAGCGCGGGATATCCCGAGCAGGCTCAGGAGTCGGAACTCGCCCCGGCGATTCATGACGGACGCGGTGAGGCCTTGGATCATGGCGACGATGGCGAGACCATAGATGGTGCCGAATAAGGCGATGTTTCCGGTGGCGGCGTTACTCTGGCGAAGCTCGACACGCGTCTGGATGAACTCGTCTTTCGTCATCGTCGGGGCGAGGTCGTCGACGCGCGCGGTGATGTCGAAGACGGCGGCGGAGTCCGCACTCACGAATACACGGATGTCCCACACCTCCGGGTCCAGGGTCTGCAGCATCTCCCAGTCGACGAGGAGTCCGGTGTAGATCCGGGAGGTGATGACGGCGGCGACGGTGAGGGTGGCCGTGGTTCCGCTCGGTGCCTCGACCGTGACGGTGTCTCCGACCTTGTCGCTCTCCCGTGTGGAGACGACGGCCGCGCCACCGGCGCTGTCGAAGTCGCCTGTTGTCATGTCCGTCTCGAAGACGTCCTGGTAAGCGTCGAGGTCTACGAAGTTGAAAACGGTGAGGAAGGTGCCGTCCGCGCGCCCCTGTTCGATGAGCCGGGTAGTTGCTGCGGAACGTACCACCGCCTTCACGCCCTGCATATTCCCGATGTCGCCGGTGACGGTGTCGGCATCCTTGACGGATGACGGCTCGACGATGAGGTCGGCATCCAGCTTGGAGTGATAGTCATCCTGCATGGTCGCCTGATCAGGCCCTGCACCGATGGCGAACCCGCCCATGACGCCCATCAGGATGAGCAGCGGGAGGACGTTGGATGCGAACCGTTGCGAGTCGCGGGAGGCGCGCTGCGCGACGAGGACACCCGAGCCGCCGATCAGGGGCCTGAGGAGCCAGCCCAACGCTCGCGCGACCACCGGAACGAGGACTGGTGCAAGTGCGCCGAGGGGGAAGATGATCAGCAGCGGGACGATGATTGAGGCGACAGGGTTCTCACTCCCGGTGTCCGGCATGAAAATGAGGAATGCGGCGAGCCCGACGACGGACGCGGCTGCGATGACGATACGAATCGCGCTCATCTTCTTGCCCTGTGTGCCCGTCGCAGACGCCTCGAGAGCGGCGAGAACATCGTTGGTCTGCTTGGAGCGAAGACTCAACCACGCGGCGAGCATAGAGCAGAGGATCATCCCTCCCGCGACCAGGCCCAGAGTGAGGACCGGGAAACCGAAATCCACCCGCAGGGTCTTCCCGAACACGCCCACGGCCTGGAGCAGGAGATAGAAGGGGTGGGCGAGCAGCCCACCGATGAGGACACTCGGGATCACGACCAACGTGGCGAAGACGAACGCCTCACCGGTGACCAATACGCGAACGCGCAACACACTCGCTCCTGCGAGACGAAGCTGGCCGAGTTCTCTGCGCCGCAAGGCGAGCATGTTCCGGAAGCCCAAGTAGACCAGCACGAGTGCGATCACCACCGTGGTGAAGCACATGACCTGCAGGATGCCCTGCGATGCGCTGACAGCGGCCCGAACGACGCGGGCATCGAACTCCGACATCGAATCGATCCGGACCGCCTGCCCGCTTGCAAGGCCGGTGAACAAGACCATCTCCGCGGTCGCGACGACCGTGGCGATACTGAGAAGGATGGCGACCCCGACATACGCCGCTCGATGGCGACGCACGAACGCCAGAGAGACGGGCAGCTGCTGAGCCATAGTCATCGCGCGGCGCTCTCCAGCCCCGTCATGCGAGAGCTGACGGCCTCCGCAGTCGGGGCGTCCATCGTGTCCACGAGTCGCCCGTCGACAAGGAACAGGACCCGGTCGGCGTATGCAGCGATCTGGGGATCATGAGTGACCATGACTACAGCAGTGCCGACGTCCCGGAACCGACGAAGCTGGTCCATCACCAGGAAACCGCTCTTGCGGTCCAGCGCTCCAGTCGGTTCATCGGCGAAGATCACGCGCCTGGTCTGAGCGAGGGCGCGTGCGATGGCCACGCGTTGCTGCTGCCCACCGGAAAGCTCTGCCGGGTACGACTTGACCTTCTCAGAGAGCCCAACGTTGGCCAGGGCATTCACGGCCTGCTCACGCGGTATCGCCGCTCCCCCAAAGAGGGAGGGCAGTGTGACGTTCTGCAACGCTGTCAGAGCATCGATGAGATTGAAGCTCTGAAAAATGAAACCGAACTCGTCACGTCGGAGAAGATCGAGCTGACGTTGCTTCGCGGTGGTCAGTTCCGTGGCGTCGAAGGTGACGGATCCCGCTGACGCACGGATGAGACCGGCGAGGCAGTAGAGGAGGGTGGACTTCCCGGAGCCAGACGGGCCCATGATGGCGGTGAACGAACCAGGCTCGAATGCGCAGCTGACACCGTCAAGCGCGAGCGTCTCCACCCGCCCGTTCGAGAACGTGTGCCCGAGTCCGGTTGCTGTGAGCATGTGCTGCCCTTTCGTAGAAGAAGGGTGGGACGCGCGTCGCCGCGCGCCCCACACGTCCGTGTATCAGTTCGGTCCGCAGGAGATGCTGATACCGCTGTTGTCGCCGTCACACCACATGCTGATGCCGGATCCGAAGACACCGACCTCAGGCCCGGACTCGTTCGACAGGCCCTGCAAAGAAAGCAATGCGCTCATTGTGTTCACCTCCTTCCATGTCATCGTCAAGTGGTCTGGGAAGAGTCACCGGGAACCAGTCGTCCGGGTTCTCTTCGAATAAGGCGAGGAGCGCGCCGACGTAGCCGGCAGCTCCCGTGGAGTAGTCCGCGGAGAGGTGGTATCCGTTGTCTCCGAGCATCACCAGCGCGTCAGGGTCGCTCCCACGGAAGAGGAAGTTCTCGGCGGTGAAGGACATCAACCGGACCCGTTCGCTGCCCCCATAAGAGAGCGGAGCTGACAGGAGCGCGCAGGCGATGCCAGCAGTCCCCCGAAACAGGCCGCCGTTCATGCTGATGATGCCGTCGACCGTCTGAGCGAGTCGTGCGATCTCGTCCCGGTAGTGGGTCGGCGCGCACTGTGCGAGAGCGAACGCGATCCCCGCGGCACCCTCCGACAGGTAGCCGTAGGAGACACGCGAGTAGTCCACTCGAAGGGTCCCGTTGTCCGCTTCGGTGAGCTGCTGCAGCTCGCGCTGGAAGCAGAGGTGCATCAGGTGATCCCAGGAGGCGTCCCCGGTGACTTCCGCGAGCTGGCGGCAGACCATTCCGACACCCGACCACCCGTCGAACAACCCGATGGTGTTACCGGTTTCCGAGTGAGGGCTACGGAGGTCCCCTCCGCCTGTGACACGGGCGGCGAGCAACGAGGCGTATCGGTCGCGCATGTCGCGAGCGGAGTCTGTGTCCGCGAAGGCAGCATCGCACAGAGCGAGGATCGTGCCTGCCAAGCCACTCCGCACGGATAAGTCAAGTCCGGGGTCGGCGCTTACCTCTCCAGCCGCGAGGATCACTTCGGCACTTGCAGTGTCGCCGAGCTGGGCGAGTGCGGCCGCGATGCCCACGGTTCCGCGGAGGAGACCGTGAAACGGAATGTCGTCCACTTCTCGCAGGCGCGCGCTCAACCACCTGTGGTCCTGCGTGACGTCGCGGCCGGCTCTTGCGAGCATGAGGATCACGCCTGCGGCTCCCGTCTCGATGTTCACTAAGGCGCTGGCTCCGTCTGCGAACTGTGTCGCGTCCCCGGGGAATCGGCGGGGTCCGTCACGTCGGGTTCCTTCGATGCCGTTGCACACCTGCTCCAAGACTTGTCTCCCTGGAGTGAGAGCAAGGCCTGTGGCGTGGCGGTACGGGTGCGACGTTGCCATCGCGTCCGGGGGCACAGCGTCGACCAAGGTGTTGACGACGTCCGCGACGTCTTCCGGGAATTGCTCCGCAACCTTCTGTGCCCGGTAGGTCAGCACGGACGGGTCGAACGCCCCGGCCAGCGACGGCCAGAACAAGTGCAGGACAACGGCAGCGAGCGCGTACCTGTCGCGGTCACGGTTCGAAGTCTGCGCGTGGGGTATGAAGCCCGGGGTGCCGATACTGCCGACCGCCGAGGCATCCATCTCACGGGCGGCTTCGAGGTCGATGAGTCGGACACGGTCGCCGTCGACCAGGATGTTCTTCGGCTGCAGGTCGAGAATGCTCCAGCCTGCATCATGAATCTGATCGACCGCGGTGATCATCTGCCGGGCGAGTGGCAGAGCTCGTGCAGCGTAGTCGGCGAGGACAGTCTCCTCCGTGCTGAACGGATAGTTGCTGGCTGCCCAGGATTGGAGCGTGAGCCCGGGAATGTACTCCTCGACGAGAAACTCATGGTCGCCGACAACCCGGTACTCGATGGCGTTGACGACGGCGCCCACGCTGGCGAGCTGCTTCAGAGCCCGGTGTTCACTCCGCAGCCGCGAGGTCGCGTCGGCGGAGTCCGAGCTGTACGCCGACCATCGCCGCGCCTCCTTCAAGACCACCTGACTTGATCCGGCGTCAGCAAGGTACACACCGCCGGCATTGCTGAAATGCAAGCTGGAGCGCACGACGTACGGATGCAGAAGTTCTTCCAACACCCCCGGCGTCGGACTGAGTCGCTCCTCGACAAGTTCACGGATCAGGGCCGGGGGATCAACGAAGCTCGGCAGCGTGAAGACGGCGGCGCGACTGTCGTGAACTTTCTCTCCGTCTGGGCTCTGAATGGCGTAGCCCGCCGAACCGTCCGCATGCTCGAAGCGGTCCAGGAAGAAGGCGCCGTAACGGAAGTAGACGGGACTCTCGCCGAACTTCACATCCGACAGAATGTATGGGCCGTCGAATCCGCGAAGAGCCTCATCGAACAGTGGCAGGAGTTCGCAAAATTCTTCATCGGTGCGGGGGAAGACAGTGATGAACTTGCCTGCCGACCCACGGTTGGCGTACTTCATGCTGGTTCGGCGCAGTTCGGTCTCGTCAGAGAGGTACTTGAAGGGGACACCACGCTCGACGCAGATGTCGCCGACGATGCGAAGCGCGTCTCGCGCCTGCTCCGGGCGAGTGCTGACGTGTACCTTCCACCCCTGGCGCGGGAGAACGCTACCATCGTCCGGGTGAAGCGTCGCCCATGGGCCGAACTTCGAGAGCGACCAGGTGGGGGGCGCGGGGTGTGAGAAGTGGCGACCCGATGCAGCGGTGGTCGACTGTTCGTAGTACGCCTCGCCGGGCGTGCAGTGCTGCAACCGCAGCATGGAGTGATTGCGGTACATCAGGCCTCACGTGGCTGACTGGTCCGAGCGACCCGCACCGGCTTTGTCGCTGAGGCCCCGAGCGCTGACGATGCCTGACATCGGCTGTCTGTCATGGCATCTCCTTCCGCTGCGTTCCTGGCTGACTCCTCCTGGTGGGTGGCGCCTGGCGTCCATCGAACCTCAGCCCTGGGCACCCGCACGATGAGTCCTGCCCTACTCTTCGAGGTAGGGCTGGCTATACCTTTCGGTGCCGCTGGCGATGCCCGGCGTGGGGGATCCCTAGGCTGGACCCATGTCGACGGCGGGTCACGTGTGGAAGGCGATGAGGTTGCCCCCGTGGCGCTTCGTTCTCAGCCGCTGGCCGTGGCGGGCACTCATCTACCTGATGCTGAGTGTGCTCGTTGGAGCAGCTCTCGTCCCGCTTGTGATTCTAACATTCCTGCTGTTGCCATTCTGGGGTCTCGTCCTCGGATCCATGGAGCGCCGACGCACACGCCTCCTCGGGTTCCCCGTGCAGATGAGCGACCACGCCGCGGTCGATGCCAGCGAGCGTCACCACTGGATCAACATCCGCCTCACAGAACGTGCGACGTGGCGCGAGGCACTGGCGCTCATCTGGGACCTTGTCTGCGCTCTCCTCGCACTCATCGTGCTGTTTTTCGAGACCATCACACTTCTGGCGCTCGGCATGGTCGCTGCCGCCGGTATCACCGGACCCACACCGACCCAGTTCTTCGGAGACGCCGAAGGGGTCATGACCCCCACAAACTGGTGGCCAGTCGCGCTCATCACCCTCGTCGTGCTGATCCTGTTCGGCTACATCAACGCGTGTCTCGCAACTGGTCAAGCATGTGTGTTGCGACTCCTGTGCGGGCCGAAAGCACGCGGCGTCGACGCGAACATCCAGCGTCTCATCAACTCGCGCCGTGCTCTCGCCGAGTCGTCAGACGCGGAGCGCCGTCGCATCGAACGGGACCTGCACGACGGCGTACAGCAAGAACTCATCGCACTCGGCGCACGACTGGGGATGATCGGCCTCGAAGTGGACGAGCTCGCCGCGAGAGGCACTGACACCACTCAGCTATTGCGAGCGGTCGACGAAGCCCAGGTTCAGGCGGAGCATGCGATGACGACCCTCCGTGACACGGTCCGCGGGATCCACCCTTCAGTACTCACCGATTACGGACTCCGCGCGGCCCTCGAGGAGCTCGCTGAGCGCAGCGACATTCGAGTGACCGTCGAAGGGAACCCCAGCGTTCACCTCCCCGCCGCACACGAGACCACCGTCTACTATCTGGTCGCAGAGGCCCTCACGAACATCGCCAAGCACGCATCCGCCTCCTCTGCCGTGGTCGCCACCGGCACCGATGGCAAGACGTTCATCGTCACCGTGACCGACAACGGAACAGGCGGTGCCGACAAACGGAACGGAACCGGACTACGAGGACTCACCGAACGTGCAGAGGCTCTCAACGGTCATCTGAAAGTCACAAGCCCCGCCGGCGGACCCACCGTCCTGCGAATGGACCTCCCCCTACCCGAAGAAGGGAACGCCTTGCATGCGAATACTGATCGCTGAGGACTCAGCGCTCCTGCGTGAAGCACTCATCGCTCTGCTCGAGCGGCTGGGCCACACGGTGGTGGGCGCCGCCGAGACGGCACCCCAGCTGGAGGAAGCGTACGCGCGACTGGACAGTGCTCCCGACATCATCATCACCGACGTCCGCATGCCACCCGCGAACAAGGACGACGGCCTGCAGGCCGCCCTTCGCATCCGGGAGCAGCACCCGCACCAGCCGATCCTCGTCCTTTCGCAGTACCTCGCGGACACGAACGCCCGCCGTCTCCTCACACTGCCCGAAGGTGCCGTCGGGTATCTGCTCAAGGACCGCATTAACCGGGTGCGTGACTTCGCCGGCGCACTGCAGAACATCGCCAGCGGGGGGACGACTATCGACCCTCATGTGGTCCAGCACCTCCTCAGCAGCGCACACCCCGGCCCGTTGGATACGCTCACGCCACGGGAGACCGAAGTCCTCATTCTCATGGCGGACGGCCAATCAAACGCCGCCATCGCCGAGAAGCTCGTGCTCAGCGACCCCGCGGTCGGTAAGCACGTCGGACGCATCTTCCAGAAGCTCGGCCTGAGCCCCGTAGATGAGAACCGGCGTGTGAAAGCAGTGCTCACGTACCTGCAAGCATCACGTACCCCCTGATCTCCCCGACAGCAGCGCAGAAAAGCACGATGTTCCTGGAAAGACTCACGCTCCAGAACTTTCAGAGCTTTGGCCCCGACCCGGAGTCCATCCGCTTTGATGAGCGGCTCACCGCACTGCTCGGAGGAAACGCCACCGGCAAGACCGCCGCAAGCCAAGCGCTCCTTCGCCTGTTCAGTGTCGCCACCGGACAGCCCCTCACGGGGCTATTCGTCGTGGACACAGAACGCGGCGAGCGCGGATCCCCGATCACGAACCACGCTGAGGCCCGAAAATGAAGCGGCGGTTGCCTCGATTTTCACCGAGGCAACCGCCGGACTCGCATTTCATGAACTGATTCGCGTTCTTACGTGAACCGCCCTGGTGCGCGAGGCGGGACTTGAACCCGCACGCCCTTTCGAGCACTGGCACCTGAAGCCAGCGCGTCTGCCAATTCCGCCACTCGCGCGAGACACCAGACGTCACCGCTCTCGCGGCAACTTATCGAGGATAGCACGCGGAACCCACGGCGGAGAACACCGGAGATCCGCGCCAGAGCGGGACGAAACGGCCACGAGGCTCCTCCACAGGGCCCGATCCCGGCCTGCCGAACGGGTGAACACCTGTCGTCGGCACCGGCGTCGATTGGCCTCCTGTACAGCCAAACCGTCTAACATTGCCAGGACACCGACACGAATCGAGAGACCGTGGGCATTCTGGACAACTTCGAGAAGGGACTCGAGCGCGCCGTCAACGGCGCCTTCGCGAAGACCTTCAAGTCCGGACTCCAGCCGGTCGAGATCACGAGCGCCCTCCGACGCGAGCTCGACACCAAGGCCGCCGTCGTCTCCCGCGACCGCATCCTCGTGCCCAACAAGTTCACCGTCCGCATGTCCCCCACCGACTTCGAGCGCATGGACGCCATCGGGCCCTCGCTCATCGACGAGCTCGGTTCGCTCGTCCAGAAGCACGCGAAGAGCCAGGGTTACTCCTTCCCCGGTGCCGTGACCATCCGGCTGTCCGGCGACCGCTCCCTGCCCGACGGCCTCGTCCAGATCGACAGCGTCAACCTCAAGGGCTCCGTCACCTGGGCACCCGTGCTCGACATCGGCGGCAAGCGCTACCCGATCACGCAGGCCCGCACCGTCATCGGCCGCGGCACCGAGGCCGACATCACCATCCCCGACACGGGCACGTCGCGGAAGCACGTCGAGATCCTCTGGGACGGCAACGCCGGACAGGCGCGCGACCTCGGCTCGACGAACGGCTCCAAGCTCAACGGTCAGCCCTTCCGTCAGGCGGCACTCTCCCCCGACGCCGTCATCGAGATCGGCCGCACCCGGATCGTGTTCCGGGTCGTGGCCCAGGCCGCCGGATCGGACCGACGGATGAGCGACGCGACCCGGCGTCACGACGTGTCGTCCTTCAGCGACTCGTGGGGAGACGGCGCGTGAGCGAACTGACCCTGCTGGTCCTCCGCATCGGCTTCCTGCTCCTGCTCTGGACGTTCGTCTTCGGCATCGTCTACGCCCTCCGCACCGACCTCTTCGGTCCGCGCACCCGGAAGCCACAACCGCAGTCGTCCAACGGTGCGCCGGCAACGCCGCCGCAGCCGATGCGGGCTGCGACCGCGCCGGCTCCCAGCCGGCCGACGTCGAGCGGCACGAGCGGCACGCCCGCGCGTGCGACGGTCGACAACACGTCCCGCCTCGTCATCGTCTCCGGTCCGAAACAGGGCACCGAGCTGCCCCTCGGACGCGAGCCGATCACCATCGGCCGCTCGGCCGATTCGGGACTCATCATCCGCGACGACTACACCTCGACCCATCATGCACGCCTCATGCTCTGGAACGACGAATGGATGGTCCAGGACCTGGATTCCACCAACGGCACGTTCCTCGCCGGCAAGCGCGTGAGTGTCCCGACGCAGATCCCGCTCGACACCCCTGTCAAGGTCGGCCAGACCAGTTTCGAGCTGCGGCGGTAACCCGGTGACGACCAGCGGCGCCGGCGCGGCGCTCTCCCATGTGGGTAAAGTGCGCTCAAACAACCAGGACTCCGGCTATTCCGGGCGTCATCTGTTCGTCGTCGCCGACGGCATGGGTGGCCACGCCGGAGGCGACGTCGCCTCCGCGATGGCACTGAACCGCATCATCGAGGCCGACGAGCCGTATCCCTCGTCGGAGGCGGCCGAGGCGACGCTGCAGGCGGCCATCCTCGCGGCCAACTCCATCCTCGGCGAGACGGTCTCGAAGCACCGGGAACTCACGGGCATGGGCACCACGGTTTCCGCCCTCGCGGTCATCGGCAACGAGGTCGCCATCGCCCACATCGGCGACTCCCGCATCTACCTGTTCCGTGAGGGCGAGCTCAGCCAGATCACGGTCGACCACACCTTCGTCCAGCGACTCGTCGACTCCGGCCGGATCACGGCGGAGGAGGCGATGGTGCACCCGCGTCGATCGGTGCTCATGCGCGTCCTCGGTGACGTCGACGCCTCACCCGAGATCGACACGATGACGCTCGGCACGCAGCCGGGCGACCGCTGGATCCTCTGCTCCGACGGCCTCTCCGGCGTCGTCGACGAGCCGCACATCGCCGCCACGCTCACCGAGGAGTTGTCGGCGCAGCGGACCGCCGAGAAGCTCGTCCGACAGAGCCTCGACCGCGGCGCACCCGACAACGTGACCGTCGTCGTCGTCGACATCGTCGACCAGCCGGTCGGCGACGCCGATCCTGTCGTCGTCGGTTCCGCCTCGAAGCCCGTCGCCTTCGCGCTCACCCCCTCGGTGAAGAAGCCGTCGCTCATCCCGAACAGCTGGCTGCACCCGGGGCGGGTCACCTCGCTCGGCAACTCCCACTTCGAGCCGGCGTCGGAGGACTACCTCGACGAGCTGATCGAGGAGGACGAGCGCCGTGCGCGGCGCCGCCGCATCACCTGGCTCGTCGGACTCATCGTCGTCATCGTCGCGATCGTCGGCGGTGTCGTGCTCGGCTACGCCTGGACCCAGACGCGCTACTTCGTCGGCGGCGACACCGACACGGTCGTCATCTACCAGGGCATCCAGCAGGACGTCGGGCCGATCCAGCTGTCGAGCGTCAAGGAGGACACGGGCATCCCACTCGGTTCGCTCTCCGACTTCGACCGGCAGGCCGTCGACCAGACCATCAGCGCGTCCTCGTTCTCCGAGGCCCTCGACATCGTGAAACGTCTGCGGGTGACCGATGACCAGTGACGTCGCAGCCCCGATCCAGGCCGACACCGGCGTCATCAAGACGATGCGTCGGCTCCGGCTCCCGAAGAAGCTCCGCAACCTCGAGCTGGCACTCCTCATCTTCGCCTTCGCGATCAACGCGGTCGCCGTCATGCTCGTGCAGCTCGGCGCTCTCGGTCATCTCGACTTCGCCCTCATCACCTTCGGCTCCGGGCTGTCGCTGCTCGTCCTCGCGTTCCACATCGTGCTCCGCTACACCGCAGCCGAGGCCGACCCGTTCCTCCTGCCGATCGCCACCGTCCTCGGCGGGATCGGCATCGCGGAGATCTACCGGATCGACATCGCCCTCGGCGACGCCGGCTGGGAGAGCGCGGCCGTCCGCCAGATGGTGTGGAGCGCGATCGCCATCGGCGGGGCCATCGCGGTCGTCCTCATCATCCGGAACCACCGCATCCTCTTCAAGTACACCTACGTCGCCGGCCTCTTCGCCTTCGTCCTCCTCCTCCTGCCGCTGCTCCCGGGCATCGGGCGCGAGGTCAACGGAGCGCGCGTGTGGATCGGGATCGGCGACGCGGTGACGTTCCAGCCCGGTGAGATCGCGAAGATCGCCCTCGCCGTCTTCTTCGCCGGCTACCTCGTCCGCACCCGCGACAGCCTGTCGATGGTCGGCAAGAAGTTCCTCGGTGTCCAGTTCCCCCGGCTGCGCGACCTCGGCCCGATCCTCGTGGTTTGGGCGATGGCGATGGGCGTGATCGTCTTCCAGCGCGACCTCGGAACGGGTCTGCTCTACTTCGGCATGTTCCTCGTCATGCTGTACGTCGCGACGAGCCGTGCCAGCTGGATCATCATCGGCCTCACCATGTTCTTCGCCGGGGCGTTCATCGCCGGCCAGACGCTGTCCTACGTCGCCGGTCGGTTCCACAACTGGTGGGACGCCTTCAACCCGGAGGTCTTCGACCGTGACGGCGGCAGCTACCAGCTCGTCCAGGGGATCTTCGGCCTCGCCCACGGCGGGCTGCTCGGTACCGGTCTCGGCCAGGGCATGCCGGAGATCACGCCGGTCCCGCAGAGCGACTACATCATCGCCAGCCTCGGTGAGGAGCTCGGTCTCGCCGGTCTGTTCGCCATCTTCGCGCTCTACCTGCTGCTCGTCTCCCGCGGATTCCGGGTCGGCTACGCGGGCACAGACGACTTCGGCAAGCTGCTCTCGATCGGCCTCGCGTTCACGGTCGCCCTGCAGGTCTTCGTCGTCGTCGGCGGCGTGACGCGGATCATCCCGCTCACCGGCCTCACGACGCCGTTCCTGGCCGCCGGTGGATCGTCGCTCGTCGCGAACTGGATCATCATCGCCGTGCTGCTGCGCATCTCCGATACGGTCCGAACCCAACCCAAGGCGGTGGTCTCATGAATCGTGAACTCAAGCGGGTGAGCATCGTCGTGCTGGCGATGTTCCTGGCCCTGTTCGGGTCGACGACCATCATCCAGATGTTCCAGGCCGACACCCTCAACGCGGACGGCCGCAACACGCGCACGCTGTACGACAGCTATCGCACGGAACGCGGTCCTATCCTCCTGACGGACGGCACCGCGATCGCCTCATCGGTCGCGAGCGACGACGAGTACAAGTACCAGCGGGTCTACGCGAACGGGCCGTTGTACGCACCGGTCACCGGCTACTTCTCGCCGACGCAGGGGTCCTCCGGGCTGGAGCTCGCCACGAACGACTACCTGAGCGGCACGTCGAACTCGCAGTTCCTCGACTCCATCAACCGGCTGATCTCCGGGCAGGCTCCCAAGGGTGCCGCCGTCGAGGTCACGCTCGACCCCGTGGTGCAGCAGGCCGCGTTCGACGCCCTCGGCGACCAGGAGGGTGCGATCGTCGCGATCGAACCGAAGACCGGCAAGATCCTCGCGTCGGTGTCGAGCCCCGGCTACGACCCGAACGTGCTCGCGAGCCACGACAACGCGGCCGTCCTCGACGCCTATCGCGCCCTCGACGACGACGACCGTCAGCCCCTGCTGAACAAGGGGGTCGACGGCGACCTCGATCCGCCCGGGTCCACGTTCAAGCTCGTCACCGCGGCGGCCGCGTTCGCCTCCGGCCAGTACACGCCGGAGTCGGAGTTCCCGAACCCGTCGACCTACACCCTCCCCGGCACGAGCACCGTGATCCGCAACTCGGAGGGCGGCAGCTGCGGCGGTGGGGCGACCGTGTCCATCGCGACGGCCGTCCAGCTCAGCTGCAACATCCCGCTGGCCGAGCTCGGTGTCGAGCTCGGGTACGAGAAGATCCGCGACATGGCGCAGAGCTTCGGCTTCAACATGGATGTGAACATCACGGGCACCGGCCTCAACCCCATGCCGATGCAGCCGAGCACGTTCCCGAACGCGCTGAGCGACGACCAGACCGCCATGGCCGCCTTCGGGCAGTACACGGTCCGGGCCTCGGCGCTCCAGATGGCCATGGTCTCCGCGGGTATCGCGAACGGCGGTGTCGTCTGCAACCCGCAGCTCGTCAACCGCGTCGTGAACCCGGATCTGAGCGTGCTGAAGGAGTTCGAACCGGCGCAGTTGTCGCAGCCGATCACGAGCGACGTGGCCAAGGAGATCACGGACATCATGGTCCAGGGCGTCCAGAGCGGTGCTGCGACTAATGCAAGAATAGATGGGGTCGATGTGGCTGGAAAGACAGGCACGGCGCAGAACGGATCGGACGATCCGTACACGCTGTGGTTCACCGGTTTCGCGCCCGCGGACGACCCCAAGGTCGCCGTGGCGGTCGTTGTTGAAGATGGCGGTGGACTCGGACAGGACGGTTACGGCAACCTCGTGGCCGCGCCGATCGCGAAGAAAGTACTAGAGGCGGTGCTGAATAAATGAGACCGACAGCCGGGCTGACCTTCGGGGGTCGCTACGAACTGCAATCTCGTATTGCGATCGGTGGAATGGGCGAGGTGTGGCAGGCCACTGACCTCGTCATCGGCCGCACCATCGCCATCAAGATCCTCAAGGACGAGTACATGGGGGACCCCGGGTTCCTCGAGCGCTTCCGTGCCGAGGCGCGGCACGCCGCCCTGGTGAACCACGAGGGCATCGCCAACGTCTTCGACTACGGCGAGGAGGACGGCAGCGCCTTCCTCGTCATGGAGCTCGTCCCCGGCGAGGCGCTCTCGACGGTGCTCGAGCGCGAGCGTGTGCTCCCCACCGACAAGGTGCTCGACATCGTCGCGCAGACCTCGTCGGCACTGCAGGCCGCGCACGCCGCCGGCCTCGTCCACCGCGACATCAAGCCGGGCAACCTGCTCATCACGCCCGACGGCCGCGTCAAGATCACCGACTTCGGCATCGCCCGCATCGCCGACCAGGTGCCGCTCACCGCGACCGGTCAGGTCATGGGCACGGTCCAGTACCTCTCGCCGGAGCAGGCGAGCGGGCACCCGGCGTCGCCGTCGACCGACATCTACTCGCTCGGCATCGTCGCGTACGAGTGCCTGGCCGGACGCCGTCCGTTCACGGGCGAGTCGCAGGTCGCCATCGCGATGGCCCAGATCAACGAGGCCCCGCCGGAGCTCCCGGTCACGATCGCCGAGCCGGTCCGCCGTTTCGTCATGTCGATGATCGCCAAGAACCCGGTCGATCGCCCCGCGTCCTCGGCGCACGTCGCCCGCGCTGCCCAGGCCCTCCGCCGCGGAGACCTCAACGCCGCGGCCGCAGCCGTCCCGATGATCCTCGGTGGAGCCGGCGAAGCCGCGACCACCGTGATGGACCAGACGCGCCGCATGCCGGCCGCCGACGACGCCACCACGCAGCTGCTGTCGGCAGCAGAGGCCGAGCAGTTCGAGGACGACGCAGCGGTCGAGGGTGAGAAGAAGAAGCGCAGCAAGTGGACCTGGCCGCTCATCGGTCTCGTCGCGCTCCTCGTCATCGTGCTGGTGGGTTCGCTCATCGCCGTGTTCGCGAACCAGGGGAACGATGCCGGCGGGACCACGCCGACGGCCACCGCCAGCTCCGCGCCCCCGACGAAGACCAAGACCCCGACGCCGACACCCACCCCGACGCCGACGATCTTCCCGATCAACCTCAGCGACCTCCAGGGTCGGTCCTTCGAAGAGCTCAACACGATCTTCAGTGCACCGCCCTACAACTTCAGCGTCTCGAAGAACGTCGGCAACCCGGCGACGACTCCGGAGCAGGTCGACACGGTCTACGACGTGAACCCCACGGGCAACGTCAAGACGGGTTCGGCCATCACCCTGACCGTCTACGACGAGGTCGCCGTCATCGACCCGCCGACCGAGGCTCCGAAACTCGACCAGTCCTCCCTCGACGACGGCTCGCTCGTCATCCCGAAGGACGCCACCTCGACCACGATCAAGGTCGACTGGCTCGCGCTGCAGAACGCCTGCCCGACCGGTGCTGATTTCCTGGGCTACACCGTCGCCGTCTCCGGTGGGTACTTCCAGAACAACTCCTCCGGGCAGTTCGACGCGAACACCACCACCGGGACCATCACGGTCGACGCCGTGGGGCAGCTGACCGTGTCGTACGCGGTCCGGTGCAGCACCGGCACCTCGTCCGGATCGCCGTCGTCGACCGCGGTCAACGTCATCAAGGAACAGTAGGCCGATGCCTCCGCGAGTGCTCTCAGGGTCATCCCTGAGAGCGCTCGAAGGGCGCGCGAGTAAGCTGTTAGTGTTTGTCCTCCAAGCGAATTCAGGGGTGGTACGTGGCTGACGATCAACGCCTGCTCGCAGGTCGATACGTCGTCGGCGACCTCATCGGTCGCGGAGGCATGTCCAACGTCTTCCGCGGTGTCGACACCAAGCTCGGGCGCACCGTCGCCATCAAAGTCCTGAAGTCGACACTCGCCACCGACCCCGCCTTCCGGTCCCGCTTCCGCCAGGAGGCACAGGCCGCGTCGCGCATGGCGCACCCCACGATCGTCCGCGTGTACGACGCCGGCGAGGAGCGCGTGAAGGACGGCTCCGGCCACGATCTCATCGAGCCCTTCATTGTCATGGAGTACGTCGAAGGGCGCATGCTCAAGGACCTCATCGCCGAGGGCCCGGTCGCAGCGGACGAGGCGGTCCGGATCGCGCACAGCATCCTCACCGCGCTCGAGTACTCGCATCGCGCCGGCGTCGTCCACCGCGACATCAAGCCGGGCAACGTCATGATCACGACGGCCGGCGACGTCAAGGTCACCGACTTCGGTATCGCCCGCGCCGTCTCCGACTCGTCGACCACCGTCGCGCAGACCACCGCCATCCTCGGCACCGCCGCCTACTTCTCCCCGGAGCAGGCCAAGGGCGAGACGGTCGACGCACGGACCGACCTCTACTCGACCGGTGTCGTCCTCTTCGAGATGCTGACGGGCAAGGCGCCGTTCCGCGGCGACACCGCCGTCGCCGTCGCGTACCAGCACGTCAGCGAGCGACCGGTGAAGCCGAGCTCGATCAACCCGAAGGTGTCTCCCGCCCTCGACCAGGTGGTGCTCCGCGGCCTCGCGAAGGACCGCTTCGAGCGCTATCAGAGCGCGGTCGAGTTCCGCGAGGACCTCGACGAGGCCGGTGCCGGTCATGTCCCCGTCCGTCGCGACGACCACGACTCGCTGTTCGGGCCATCGCCCACGGCCGCCTCGAGCACCGAACAGGCGATCCGCCAGCTCACCTCCGACGACACCGTCACGCGCACCCAGCGCAGGCCACCGGTCGTGTGGATCTGGGCTGCGGTCGCCGGTATCGCGGTCATCCTCTTCTCGCTGGTCTTCTGGGTCGTGCAATTGCCGCCGGCCACGAGCATCTCCACCGACTCCCGCGAGGTCCCCGATCTCGTCGATGCCACGTGGGAGAGCGCCAACAGCACGATCGAACAGCTCGAGCTGGTGCCCACGAAGTTCGACGAGGCCAGCAGCGACTACGAGGCCGGGCACGTGATCCGCACCGATCCGCCGAGCGGCACGACGGTCACGAAGAATACGCAGATCAAGGTCTACGTCTCCACCGGCCGTGTGCAGGTCGAGATCCCGGACGTCACCAACCAGTCGTCCGAGGCCGCCTGGGCCGCCATCGCCGCCGCAGGCCTCACCCAGGGCTCCGTGACGCGCGAGAACTCGCCGACCGTGCCGGCAGGTGTGGTGCTCCGGATGGACCCCGCAGCGGGGACTTCGGTCGATCAGGGTTCCGCGGTGAACCTCGTCGTGTCGAGCGGCAATGTGACGCTGACGGACGTCGTCGGCCAGCCGCTCGTCGATGCGACCAACTACCTGCAGGACTCGACGAGGCAGTTCGTCGTGCAGCCTCAGGCGGACGCGACCTGCAAGGCCGTCGCCGGCGACCCGGTGAAGGCGATGTCGCCCGGCCCAGGAGACGTCCCGCAGAAGTCCGTCATCACCCTGACCTACTGCACCGGCCCGTAGGCCGCCCCGGCACCTGAGCCGCCTGCCCGTCCCTGAGCTGCACCCCCGGCACCTGAGCCGCACTCCGCGGTCCCTGAGCTTGTCGAAGGGTCCGTCCCTCAGCGAACCCCGGCCCCTGAGTCCCGGTCCCTGAGAGAACCCCCGCTCCCTGAACCTGTCGAAGGGCCGCAGCCCGTCAACCGGCCTCAGCCCCTCAGCGAACCCCGGTCCCTGAGCTTGTCGAAGGGCCTCGCTGCATGAGTGGGCTGAGTCCCGCCGCCCGCTGCCTGGCGCCCTGCAGCCCGGCTGTCTCGAGCCAGTTCGCCAGGAGGCGATAGCCTCCCTCGGACAGCACGGACTCCGGGTGGAACTGGACGCCGTGGATGGGCGCCTCGCGGTGCCGGAGGCCCATGATGACGCCGCCGACCGTGCGACTGGTGACCTCGAGGTCGTCGGGGACGGTGTCGTCGACGACGGCGAGGGAGTGGTAGCGAGTGGCGCTGAATGGGTGGGGGACGCCCTCGTAGAGCATGCTGCCGTCGTGTTCGATCGACGAGGTCTGGCCGTGCATGAGTTCCTCAGCAGTGCCGACGGTTGCCCCGAAGGCTTCGGCGATCGCCTGGTGCCCGAGGCACACGCCCAGGAGCGGGGTGCCGGTACTGTAGGCCGCCAGTACGGCGGCGACGGAGATGCCGGCGTCCGAGGGACGTCCTGGTCCAGGTGAGACGAGAACACCGTCCACCTCGCGGATGCGGTCCTCGAGGTCGTCGACGTCGATGCCGTCGTTCCGCACGACGGTGGTCTCAGCGCCCAGTTGCTCGACGTATCCGATCAGCGTGTAGACGAAGCTGTCGTAGTTGTCGATGACCAGGATGCGGGTCATTCCTCGCCGACGGTCACGTTCTGATCGACGATGAACGAGTCCACGTAGGGGAAGACCCAGGTGAAGAGCGCCGCGACCACGGCCACGAACAGCACGACGAGGATGATGATCCTCAGCCACACGGGTCCAGGGAGGACCCTCCAGAGTGCGCCGTACATCGTCAGCCTCCTGCAGCCGCGACGGACGCGGCGATCTCGGCGGGCGGCCCGGCGGACAGCGGCTGCCAGGACTCGTACACCGCGTAAGCGATACTGCGTTCCGCCGTCGAGTAGAGCGGGTTGCAGGTGGTCAGGGTGAGGATGCGCTGCGTGGGCGCGACGCCGTCCAACTGGGGAACCGGGTTCAACACTTCGACCTGGGTGGGCAGGACGTAGGTGATGTTCCGGAACACGTAGGTGTAGTAGCCGTCGGCCGTCTGCACGTAGACCCGGTCGCCGATCTGCAGGTCGCTGATCAGCGTCATCGCGCCACCGTAGGCCTTGCGGTGCCCGGCCACCACGAAGTTGCCGACCTCACCCGGCATCTGCGTGCTGGGGTAGTGGCCGACGCCGAGGTCGAAGCTGTTGAGCACGGTCGCCGTGTCGACGCCCTCGGCGACGACGCGACGGTAGTCCGCTCCGTACCGGGGCACGTAGAGCACGGCGAAGGGATCGCCGGGGGCCGGGCGGGCCGTCACCGGCGGTTCTCCGTAGTTGGGGGTGCCGCTCGCGTCGACGGTCGGCTCCGGAGCGGGCTCCGTCTCGGCGTTCGCGATCCACTGCTGCGACTGACTGGATGCGGCGTTCGCCTGGCTACCGGCCATGATCATGTCGTTCCACCAGAGCTGCCAAGCCAGGAACAGCAGGACGACCATGCCTGCGGTGATGAGGAGCTCTCCCGCGACGCCGAAGACGCTGACGCGGTGCTTCGCCGGGGCGCGGCGCTCTGAGGCTCGTGCGCTCGCTCGCGAGGGAAGGTCGTCTGTCACCCATGGATTCTACCCAGAAGAACCTCCGTTCGGCTGATCCTCAAGGCAGCGATTGAGCCGAACAGGTAGAATGTCGGCATGGCACGCACGAAGGCACGCACTAAACCGTCCCGCGAACCCGAGCAGCGCAGCGGCGAGCCCGCTCCGAACGCCGTCTGGTTCAAGCCGGTCATGTTCGGGTTCATGCTCCTCGGCCTCGCCTGGATCGTCGTCTACTACCTGAGCGGCACGCTGCTGCCGGTGCAGTCCCTCGGGCCGTGGAACATCCTCGTCGGCTTCGGCATCGCCTTCATCGGGTTCCTCATGACCACCAGGTGGCGCTAGCCCCATCCCAACACTTCGTGCACAGCGGGTCGTCCTTCGGACGGCCCGCTGTTTCATGTGCGGAGCGCCCCGGGCGGCCGAGTTCTCCACAGGAATGTGAAGAACTTCCCAGTTATCCACACCGTGCTGTGGAGAACTCCTGAGGCCCCCGGAAACACGGGGAATGACAACCGTGTAATTATCCCCAGTGTTCATAACTCTGTGGATAACTCCCGCAACCTTCAACGTCGGCTGCATGGTTGAGCCTTCACGGGCCTCGCGAACGCGAACGCTACCGGCAGCCCGATCGACGGACGCGGAACGAGTGCGGCCCGGATCGCCGCTGAGGCCAGGCCGCCGAGCCGAACCAGGTCACCGAGCTGGACCCGGTCACCGAGCCGAACCCGGTCACCGAGCCTGTCGAGGTGCGTCAGACCAGCGCGGGGACCAGGCTCGCGCCGACCAGCAGGACACTGACGGCGCCGATGAGGATCACCTGGAGGGGCTGCTGCGCACGCTTTCGGGTATTGACGAGGATGAGGCCGATGAGCGCGCCACCGACGAGACCGCCCAGGTGAGCCTGCCAGGCGATGTTCACGCCCGGGATGAACCCGATCACGAGGTTGATGCCGAGGAGCACCAGGAGTCCGCGGGTGTCCGCCCCCATCCGTCGTTGGATGACGAGGAAGGCGCCGAGCAGGCCGAAGATCGCTCCGGACGCACCGACGACGGGGGTCTGCGGAGCGGAGAGGAACAGGACGCCGAGCGAGCCGGCGAACCCGGCGACGAGGTACAGCGCGAGGAACCGCCAGTGTCCGAGCATGGTCTCGAGGATCCGGCCGAAGATCCAGAGCGTGTACATGTTCAGCAGGATGTGGAAGATGAAGCCCTGCGAGTGCACGAACACCGCGGTGAGCATCCGCCAGGGCTGGAACGCTCCGTAGGCGGGATCCGAGTACACGCCGGCGTACAGCAGAGCGTTCGTGACGCCGAGCCCGGGGATCCATTGCAGGAGGAACACAAACGCCGTGACGGCGATGATCGCATAGGTGACGATCGGGGAGGAGTTGCTGATCTTCGCGCCGATCCGGTTGCGCGGAGCACTCTGGCGTTGCGCCTTCATGTCCTCAGGGCAGATGAAACCGACTGCCCCGGGCGTCTGGCATTCGCCGCAGATCGTCCGACCACAGCGCTGGCAGAGCACGAAGCTCTGACGATCTGGGTGGCGATAGCAGACGTTGGCCGACGGATCCCGGGGCAGGGTCACGGTCTGTCCTCCGAGTCGGGTCTACGCCTCGGAAATGGTGACGCTCTGCAGCACGACCGGCTCGATCGGCTTGTCGCCGGCACCGGTCGGGACCGCCTGGATGGCGTCGACCACGGCGCGGGAGTCGGCGTCGGCGACCTCACCGAAGATGGTGTGCTTACCCTGGAGCCACTGCGTCGGAACGGTGGTGATGAAGAACTGCGAGCCATTGGTGCCTTCGACGGCACCGGTGATCGCGTTGCGGCGCTTGCCGGCGTTCGCCATGGCGAGGATGTAGGGCTCGTCGAAGGTGAGCTCCGGGTGGATCTCGTCGTCGAAGTTGTAGCCCGGGCCGCCGGTGCCGGTCCCGAGCGGGTCGCCGCCCTGGATCATGAAGGCCGGGATGATGCGGTGGAAGATGAGGTCGCTGTACAGCGCGTCGTTCCGGGTCTGACCCGTCTTCGAGTCCGTCCACTCGCGCCCGCCGGTCGCCAGGTCGGTGAAGTTCTTGACCGTCTTGGGAGCGTGGTCTCCGAAGAGGTTGACCTTGATCTCACCGTGGTTGGTGTGCAACGTGGCGACTGCGGTGTGCTTTGACATACAGACAATTCTTGCACAAGGGTTCGGGACTCTCGGATGGTATCCAGGGGTCTAAGTGGCAAGATGGAGGTTACGTTGTTGCCGCGATCATTGGAGATGACCACATGAGCCTGTCACGCAAGCGCCGGAAAGAGCTCAAGAAGCTCAAGGGTTCCGCTGCCGACCTCTGGGACTCCCAGCAGGATGTTCTCAACCACGCCAACGAAGTCGCTCGTGAGGTGAGCCGTCAGCTCGGGAACTTCTCGAAGGAGCAGGTGGCGCCTGTCGTCCGCGACACCTACGAGCACCGCGTCGTCCCCACGGTCGACCGCGGCATCAAGTACTCGCGGAACGCCGTCGACGGCGTGAAGCACGGCATCTCGCACGGCGTCGTCCCCGCTGTCGGTGGCGTCGTCGGTACGGTGCTGAGCATCGGCGACATCGCGAAGGACACGCGCGTGCAGTCGGCGTTGCGTCGCCTCCACGTCCCCGAGCAGGTGCTGCCCGCCAAGAAGGGTGCCGGCGCAGGTACCGTCATCGCGATCGGCCTGGGCGTCCTCGCCGCAGCCGGTGTCGCGTACGCCGTCTGGCAGACGTTCCGTGCCGACGACGAGCTCTGGGTCTCCGACGAGGAGCCCGCGGCTTCCTGAGTTCGCTTCGCACGACGCAGCCCCTCACCGGTTCCGACCGGGGAGGGGCTTCGTGTTGTTCGGGCAGCGTGTGCTGAGGCCGGTTCGCTCAGACGAGGCCGGTTCGCTCAGATGAGGCCGGCGAAGCGTCGACCGACGTCGACGAGGCTGACGCGGTCGAGCGAGCCGACCTCCTCGAGCGGGTACCAGGCGGCGTAGTCGGTGCTGCCGTCGGCCTCGTAGGTCAGGGTGCCGCCGGTGAGGTGCGCCCGGTACACGATCCGCAGGGTGTGGAGCGGCCCGGTGGCCGTCGAGCTGAGGCGACGCTCAGCGGGCACGACCTGTGAGTCGACGCCGATCAGCTCGTCGAGCTCTGCGTGGTACCCCGTCTCCTCGAACACCTCGCGCACGGCCGCGTCTGCTGGGTCTTCACCGGGGTCGATCCCGCCGCCGGGAAGTGTCCAGCCGCTGTGGCCGCTCTCGTTCCAGTGGGAGAGCAGCATGCCCCGTTCGTCGACGATGACGGCATATGCAGCGACGCGGATGTCCATGCCGCCAGCCTAACCGCCGGGCCCTGCGACAACGGAGAACGCCCCCGGCGTCTGCCGAGGGCGTTTCTGGACTGTGGAGCCTGGGAGAATCGAACTCCCGACATCCTGCTTGCAAAGCAGGCGCTCTACCAACTGAGCTAAGGCCCCGAACAGATCCGGATGCGAGATCCTGATCCATCGAGTGTGTTGCGTGTCGTGCAGGGTGGGGCTACCAGGACTTGAACCTGGGACCTCTTCGTTATCAGCGAAGCGCTCTAACCGCCTGAGCTATAGCCCCGTTTTGAACCTTGATGAGACTACCCGATTCCCAGCGCAACGCATAATCGAGCCGCGCTGGGACCGGAGCAAGGTCAGTTGTTGGTGAACCCGACGAGGAGACCACCCGTGATCTTCACGCTGAGGTTGTAGAGCCCGGCGAGCAGAGCACCCATCAGCGTGATGACGATCAGGTTGAGCAGCGCCACGATGCCGGCGAAGGCCATGACCTGCGGCAGGTTGACGTACTGGAGGATGTTGTTCCCGGGGCCGGCGATGTCCGTGAAGAGCCCGCCCACCTTCGTGAAGACACCCGTGGTGTTGAGCACGGTGTACACCAGGAAGAAGAAGACCACGATGACCACGGCGACCGCGATCGCCGCCAGGAACGACAGCTTCACCGCCGACCAGAAGTCGATGTACACCAGCTTGAGGCGCACCTGCTTGGTGCTGGTGCGTTTGGTCGACTTCTTGGCCAACTTCTCTGCGACGCTACTGCTCATCTACTTCTTCCTTCATCGCCGGAGTCTCGTCCGGCACGGATGCTTCGGGTTCTGCACCCTCCAGAGCCGCTGCGTCTGCAACCGTCTCCGGAACATCCTGGGTCTCAAGGTTTCGGTCACTGTTCTTGGCCAGCGCGATGATTCGGTCGCTCTCCGCGAAACGTGCGAAGACGACGCCCATCGTGTCGCGCCCCTTCGCTGGAACTTCGGCCACGGCAGACCTTACCACCTTGCCACTGGCAAGAACCACAAGGACCTCGTCGCCCTCATCCACGATCAGGGCGCCGGCGAGCGTGCCTCGATCGTCGTTCAGCTTGGCCACCTTGATGCCCAGACCACCGCGGTTCTGACCGCGGTACTGGTCGATGTTGGTCCGCTTGGCGAACCCGCCTTCGGTGACGACGAAGACGAACGCCTCCCGTTCCTCACCCTCTAGCGACGGCAGGACCGAGGCGGACAGCAGCTTGTCCTCGTCGCGGAAGTGCATCCCGATGACGCCGCTGGTGGCGCGTCCCATCGGCCGCAGCGTCTCGTCGCTCGCCGTGAAGCGGATCGACATGCCCTTGCGGGAGACGAGCAGGATGTCGCTGTCGTTCTCCACGAGGAGGGCGGAGGTGAGCTCGTCGCCCTCGCGCAGGTTGATCGCGATGATGCCGCCGGAGCGGTTCGTGTCGTACTCCGACAGGGCCGTCTTCTTGACGAGACCGTCGTGCGTCGCGAGGACGAGGTAGGTGGCAGCCTCGTAGTCGCGGATGTCGAGGATCTCCGCGATCTCCTCGTCCGGCTGCATGGCGAGCAGGTTCGCGACGTGCTGGCCCTTCGCGTCGCGGCCGGCCTCCTGCAGCTCGTACGCCTTGGCCCGGTACACACGACCCTTGGTGGTGAAGAAGAGGAGCCAGTGGTGCGTCGTCGTGACGAAGAAATGGTCGACCACGTCGTCCGCGCGCAGCTGGGCACCCTTCACGCCCTTGCCGCCGCGGTGCTGCTGTCGGTAGTTGTCGCTCCGCGTCCGCTTGATGTATCCGCCGCGGGTGACGGTGATGACCATCTCCTCCTCGGGGATGAGGTCTTCCATGTTCATGTCGCCGTCGAAGCCGAACATGATCTCGGTGCGGCGGTCGTCGCCGTACCGGTCGACGATCGCGGTGAGCTCCTCGCTGACGATCTGACGCTGGCGCTCGGGCTTCGCGAGGATGTCCTTGAGGTCGGCGATCTGCGCCTCGATCTCGGCAGCCTCGTCGATGATCTTCTGACGTTCCAGCGCTGCGAGACGACGCAGCTGCATGTCGAGGATGGCGCTCGCCTGGAGTTCGTCGATCTCGAGGAGGTCCATCAGGCCGGTCCGCGCCTCGTCGGCCGACGGCGAGCGACGGATGAGGGCGATGACCTCGTCCAAGGCGTCGAGCGCCTTGAGATAGCCGCGGAGGATGTGCGCGCGCTCCTCCTTCTTCCGCAGACGGAACACCGTGCGGCGGACGATGACCTCGACCTGGTGGGTGACCCAGTTGGTGATGAAGCCGTCGAGCGGCAGCGTACGCGGGATGCCGTCGACGATCGCGAGCATGTTCGCGCCGAAGTTGTCCTGCAACGGCGTGTGCTTGTAGAGGTTGTTGAGGACGACCTTGGCGACAGCGTCGCGCTTGAGCACGATCACGAGTCGCTGGCCGGTGCGGCCGGAGGTCTCGTCGCGGATGTCGGCGACGCCGCCGAGGCGACCCTCCTTGACGAGGTCGGCGATCTTCAGCGCCAGATTGTCGGGGTTCACCTGGTACGGCAACTCGGTGACGACCAGGCAGGTACGACCCTGGATCTCTTCGACGTTGACGACGGCGCGCATCGTGATGGAGCCACGGCCGGTCCGGTAGGCGTCCTGGATACCCTTGATGCCGAGGATCTGGGCGCCGGTCGGGAAGTCCGGTCCCTTGATGCGCTGCATGAGCGCCTCGAGGAGCTCCTCACGGCTGGCGTCGGGGTTCGACAGGTGCCACAGGGCGCCGTCGGCGACCTCGCGCAGGTTGTGCGGCGGGATGTTGGTGGCCATGCCGACCGCGATACCGACGGAACCGTTGACGAGCAGGTTCGGGAACCGCGCCGGCAGGACGACCGGCTCCTGCGATTCGCCGTCGTAGTTCGGCTGGAAGTCGACGGTCTCCTCGTCGATGTCGCGCACCATCTCCATCGCGAGCGGCGCCATCTTCGTCTCGGTGTACCGAGGGGCCGCAGCGCCGTCGTTCCCGGGCGAACCGAAGTTGCCCTGGCCGAGCGCGAGCGGGTAGCGGAGGCTCCACGGCTGGACGAGACGCACCAGGGCGTCGTAGATCGCGGTGTCGCCGTGGGGGTGGAACTGGCCCATGACGTCGCCGACCACGCGAGCACACTTGGAGAAGGAGCGGTCTGGACGGTAGCCGCCGTCGTACATCGCGTAGATGACCCGGCGGTGGACGGGCTTCAGGCCGTCGCGGACGTCCGGGAGCGCACGGCCGACGATGACACTCATCGCGTAGTCGAGGTAGCTGCGCTGCATCTCGAGCTGGAGGTCGACCTGGTCGATGCGGCCGTGTACGCCGTGGTCCTCGTCGGGGACCACTACCTCGTCGTTGGTTTCGTCTGCCATGTGTCTACTGACTCTTTCGATTGCGGAGCTGAACGATCTACGCTCCCCCGAGCGTGTCGAGGGGCTATGTCGGGGCCGGAAGGTCCTCGAGGCTGTCGCACTTCGACAAGCTCAGTGACCGGTGTCGGCCGTTAGATGTCGAGGAAGCGGACGTCTTTCGCGTTCTTCTGGATGAAGGTGCGGCGGGACTCGACGTCTTCACCCATGAGGGTGGAGAAGATCTCGTCGGCAGCCGCGGCGTCGTCGAGCGTGACCTGCAGGAGCGTCCGCGTCTGCGGGTCCATCGTGGTCTCCCACAGCTCCTTGTAGTTCATCTCGCCGAGACCCTTGTAGCGCTGGATCCCGTTCTCCTTCGGGATGCGCTTGCCGGAGGCGACACCGTCGGTGAGGAGAGCGTCGCGCTCGCGATCGCTGTACACGTACTGGTGATCGGCGTTCGACCACTTCAGGCGGTAGAGCGGCGGCTGCGCGAGGTACACGTACCCGAGATCGACCAGTGGTCGCATGTACCGGAACAGCAGCGTCAGCAGCAGGGTGGTGATGTGCTGGCCGTCGACGTCGGCATCGGCCATGAGCACGATCTTGTGGTACCGCACCTTGTCGGGGTTGAAGTCCTCACCGATGCCGGCGCCGAACGCCGTGATCATCGCCTGGACCTCGTTGTTCGCGAGGGCGCGGTCCAGACGCGCCTTCTCGACGTTGAGGATCTTGCCGCGGAGCGGGAGGATCGCCTGCGTCTCGGGGTTGCGACCCTGGACAGCGGATCCGCCTGCGGAGTCACCCTCGACGATGAAGATCTCGGAGAGCGAGGGGTCCTTCGACTGGCAGTCCTTGAGCTTGCCGGGCATGCCGCCGCCCTCGAGGAGTCCCTTGCGACGGGCCGTCTCGCGGGCCTTGCGAGCCGCGAGCCGGGCGGTCGCCGCCTGGAGCGCCTTCCGGATGATCTCCTTCGCCTGGTTCGGGTTGCGGTCGAACCAGTCGTTGAGCTGCTCGCTCACGACCTTCTGCACGAAGGCCTTCGCCTCGGTGTTGCCGAGCTTCGTCTTCGTCTGGCCCTCGAACTGCGGCTCGGACAGCTTGACGGAGATGACCGCGGTGAGACCCTCGCGGACGTCGTCACCGGAGAGGTTGTCGTCCTTCTCCTTGAGGATGCCCTTCTCGCGGGCGTAGCGGTTCACGAGCGTGGTGAGCGCGGCGCGGAACCCCTCCTCGTGCGTCCCACCCTCGTGCGTGTTGATCGTGTTCGCGTAGGTGTGGACGCTCTCGTTGTACGCCGTGGTCCACTGCATCGCGACCTCGAGCGCGATCTTGCGCTCGGTGTTCTCCGACTCGAAGGAGATGATCTCGTCGTGGACGAGCTCGGCACGCTTCGCCTTGTTGAGGTACTCGACGTAGTCCTCGAGACCGCGCTCGTAGAAGAACACGTCCTTCCGCTGCGAGTGCGCAGCCGAGTTGTCGTCGGCGTCCTCGGCCTCGATCGCGTCGCGCAACGGTCGCTCGTCGGCGAGTTCGATGCGGAGCCCCTTGTTGAGGAACGCCATCTGCTGGAAGCGCGTGCGGAGCGTCTCGTAGTCGAACTCGGTGGTCTCGAACGTGTCCGGGCTCGGCCAGAAGGTGATCGTGGTGCCGGTCTCCGAGGAGGGCTCACCCTGCTCGAGCGGTGCATCCGGCACACCGTGCTGGAAGCTCTGGCGCCAGACCGACCCCTGTCGGCGGACCTCGACCGAGAGACGGGTGGAGAGCGCGTTCACGACGGACGACCCGACACCGTGCAGACCACCGGAGACCGCGTAGCCACTGCCGCCGAACTTGCCGCCGGCGTGGAGGATCGTGAGGACGACCTCGACCGTGGACTTCTTCTCGACCGGGTGGATGTCCACCGGGATGCCTCGACCGTTGTCGACGACGCGGACGCCGCCGTCTTCGAGGATGGTCACGAGGATCGTGTCGCAGTAGCCGGCGAGGGCTTCGTCCACGGAGTTGTCGACGATCTCGTAGACCAGGTGGTGCAGACCACGTGGACCGGTGGACCCGATGTACATACCGGGCCGCTTCCGGACGGCTTCGAGACCTTCGAGAACCTGGATGGCACTTGCGCCGTAGTCAGACTCGTCGGCGTGCGTATTCGGTTCTGATGTCATTGAAAAGAGAGCTCCAAACCGTCGAGATTCGACCGTTTCATCCTACCAAACAGAGCTCGTCAGGCCGCGAGAAAACGCCCGTTTGAGACAGGTTTCCGAGCCTGGAGGGCGTATTTGCCTTCCTAGCCGTAAGTATCGCGTGGACCACGCCCTGGAATCGACCTGGGGCCTCTTTTCCAGGAGGGTGCTCCGGGGCCCTGAAAACGGATCGTGTCGACCCCTGCCTCCGGGTACCGTTCGGCGATGCGGACGAGGATCTCGTGACGCATGTGGCGCAACTGGGTCGCCCAGGCCGTCGACTGGCACTGCACGAGCAGCACGCCGTCGGAGATCGACACCGGTTCGGAGTACCTGGCGGTGTCCTCGCCGCACAGCTCCGCCCAGTTGCCGAGGAGGTCGTGTTGCGCGAGCGGCGAGTTCCAGCCGAGTCCGGCCGTCAGCGAATCGATGACCGACCCGAGCCCCTTGGGGTCACGACCGACGCCGTAGGGGACGGAGTCTTGCGGGGTGGCGGCCGATCGTTCGCGCCGTTTGCGGTCGCGCGAGACGCGCTCACCGCCGAAGATCTCCTTGAACCGGAGGTAGACCGCCGCCGACAGCTCGCCGGCCGGATCGGCGTCGCGACCGAGTCGTCTCGGCTCAGTCATGGGTCGACTCCGGAACCGGTGGCTCAGTGGGGAACGAATTCGCATCGTCGGTGTCGTCGACGATCCGACCGGCCTCGATGCGCACCACGTGAGCGGTGAACCGTTCCGGGACATCGTCGAAGACCGCAGCGGTGATGATCACCTGGTCGTACTCGGCGACGGCCGCCGCCAACCGTTCGCGACGACGCGAATCGAGTTCCGCGAAGACGTCGTCGAGGATCAGCACCGGGTCGCCGAGGGATGAGTCCGCACGGAGCAGCTCCGCGGAGGCCAGTTTCGCCGCGAGCGCGAACGACCAGGACTCACCGTGACTGGCATAGCCCTTCACCGGCAGACCGTTGAGGCCGAAGAAGACGTCGTCGCGGTGGGGCCCGACGAGTGTCAGCCCGCGCTCGAGCTCGGCGGAACGACGGTTCGTCAACGCGGCACGGAACCGTTCCGCGATGAGCGCCGAATCGACCGGCGCACCCGGTTCCGGGGTCTCCGTCGGATCCGCCACGGCGGACTCGTCTTCGGCGTCCGTCCCGGAGATGCTGAGGACGGGCAGCAGGACGGGCCGGTGATCGTCGCCGGCGACGGCCCGGTACGCGGCACGGAGCGGGCCGCCGAGCATCGCGATGAGCTGCAGGCGTTCCGCGATGATCTCGGTGCCGTACTGCACGAGTCGGTCGTCCCACAGGTCGAGCGTCGCCAACGGGCCCGATTTCAGGCCCCGCGCCCGCGCGGACTTCAGGAGCGAGTTGCGCTGCTTCAGTGAACGGTCGTAGTCGGCCATGACACCGGCGAGACGCGGGATGCGCTGGACGAGCAGTTGGTCGATGAACCGCCGTCGCGCGGACGGGTCGCCGCGCACGATCAGGAGATCTTCCGGAGCGAACAGGACGGTCGAGACGTAGCGCGGGAGCTCGCGTGGCTTGATCTGCGAGCGGTTGACCTGCGCCCGGTTCGCCGCGCCTCGGTTGAGCTGCACCTCGGCCAGGAGTTCGCGACCGTCGTGCATGATCCGCGCCCTGATGATCGCCGCATCCGCACCGTGCCTGATCAGCGCCTGCTCGGACGAGACCCGGTGCGACCCGAGACTGCTCAGGTAGCCGATCGCCTCGACGAGGTTGGTCTTGCCCTGACCGTTCCGCCCGACGAACAGATTGGGGCCGGGTTCGAGCGCCACATCGACCACCGCGTAGTTGCGGTAGTCGGTGAGATTCAAGTGCCGCACGATCACCACGTCACCCTACCGTCTCGCCCCGACGCCGGCCTCCTGCGAACTCGACGACACCGGCGACACCGCCGACTGAGGAGCGCATGGTGAACGAAAACGACCCTCCCGGCGAGCACACAGCCGCGGGAGGGTCGTTTCGTTCGTCAGGAGGCGACGTGAATCAGTCGTCGGCCTTCTTGACCGCGTGTCCGCCGAACTGGTTCCGGAGGGCTGCGACGGCTTTCATCGCCGGCGAGTCCTCCTGGCGCGAGACGAACCGGGCGAAGATCGACGCGGAGATCGTCGGGACGGGCACCGCGTTGGCGATGGCTTCCTCGATCGTCCAGCGACCCTCACCGGAGTCCTCGACGTACCCTTCGATCTGCTCGAAGTCCGGGTCCTCCTCGAGGGCGCGGACGAGGAGCTCGAGCAGCCAGGACCGCACGACGGTACCGCGCTGCCAGGCCTTGAAGGTGCCCGGGACGTCCTTGATGATGTCCTCGCGCTTGTCGAGGAGCTCGAAGCCCTCGGCGTATGCCTGCATGAGGGCGTACTCGATGCCGTTGTGGACCATCTTGGCGTAGTGGCCGGCGCCGACCTCACCGACGTGGACGAAGCCCTCGTCGCGCGGACCTTCGGGCCGAAGCGCATCGAAGACCGGCATGACCCGCTCGACCTGCTCCTTGGAGCCGCCGACCATGAGGCCGTAACCGTTGTCGACACCCCAGACACCGCCCGAGACGCCGGCATCGATGTAGTCGATGCCCTTGGCGGAGAGCAGCTCGGCGTGCTTGAAGTCGTCGGTGAACCGGCTGTTGCCACCGTCGATGACGAGGTCACCGGCTTCCAGCAGACCGTTGAGTTCCTCGACGACCGAATCGGTGATCGCTCCCGCGGGAACCATCACCCAGACCGTGCGAGGTGCCGGGAGTGCAGCGACGAGGTCGCTGATCGTCGCGACGTCCGTGACATCCGGGTTCCGGTCGAAACCGGTGACCTCGATGCCGTTCGCACGCAGGCGCGTGCGCATGTTGTTGCCCATCTTGCCGAGACCGACGAGACCGATGTGCATGGTAAATCCTTTGCGTGTCAGCGCAGCAGCAGGTTCGGCTGCAGCAGGTACTTGTAGCTGTCGGCACCCGGCTGATCCTTGGAGGATTGGCTCGTGATGAGCATGGGTCCCGGCTTGTTCGTGTTCTCCGTCTTGGTGAACGAGAAGCGCACATACTCGCTCCGGACCGCGGTCAGACCGTCGATCAGGAACTGCGGCTTCAGGGAGAGCACGATGTCGTCGCCGGTGAGGAGGGCGTCGATGCCTTCCGATGCCTGCGCCTGCTCGGATCCGACGGCCTCGAGCGTGAGCCCGTCGATGGTGAAGGTGAAGCGGAGGGCCGCTTCGCGCTCGAGGACCAGCGACATGCGTCGGGTCGCCTCGATGAGTTCCGCGGTGTTGATGATCGCGTAGTTGTCCGTCGTCTCGGGGAAGAGTCGCTTGACCGGCGGGAAGTTGCCCTTGATCAGGAGCGAGGTGACCGTCTTGCGGTCGGCCCGGAACGCGATGAGCTCGCGATCGTCGCGGTTCGTGATCGCGACGTTGATGTTGCCGCTGTGCCCGAAGGTCTTGCCGACCTCCTGCAGGGTGCGGGCGGGCACGAGCGCCGTGACCGTCTCGCTGGATCCGTCGCCCTGACCGGAGTCCCAGTCGATCTCGCGGACCGCGACCCGGTATCGGTCGGTGGCGACGAGGCTGAGGCTCGTCTTCGAGACCTCCAGCTGCACGCCGGTGATGACCGGGGTGACGTCGTCGCGGCTCGCCGCGACGGCGACCTGGCTGACTGCGGTGGCGAACTCGTCGGCGGGGACCAGTCCGAATTCGGCATCGACCTGCGGGATGGTCGGGTACTCCTCGACGGGCATCGAACCGAGCGTGAACCGTGCGGAACCGCAGGTGACCTCGATGCGGTTCTCGACCTTGCTGAAGCGGACCGGCGCATTGGGGAGTCGGCTGGCGATCTCGGAGAGCAGCCGGCCGTTGACGAGCGCGGTACCGGACTCCTCGACCTCGGCTGCGATGCCGGTCTGGCTCGAGACCTCGTAGTCGAACGAGGACAGAATGAGACCGTCGTCGCCGGCTTCGATGAGGATGCCGTTGAGGATCGGCAGCGTCGGGCGCTGCGGGAGCAGCTTCACTGCGAACGAGACGGCTTCGCTGAATACATCCCGGTTGACGCTGAATCGCACGACAAGTCCCCTGTCTCTGGTTCTCGATGACGTCACCAATGCTAGTGGGTCGGCCTCCGGCGTCGAGTGGCGTCGCGGCTGTGGAGAAGCGAGCCTGGGGAAAGGTTGTTTGGCGGAGAGATCATTGAATTAACGGTTAACAGTCTTAACCGGTGTGGAAACTGTGGATAAGTCGCTCGAACCCGCTTGAACACAGGGAACTACATGTGTGTAACTTGGTGGTGGCCTGTGGAGAGAGCGCAGCGGGTGTGTGGGAGTCGATCGCCGGTGAATGATGTTCACTCACAAGGCGGTCCGATGCTTCCACATCTCTCCACAGGTTATCCACAGGGCTGGGACGGCGGAATGTGGACAGATCCGAGGTCGGTCCGGGCGGTGGAGTCCTGCTCGTCGACGCCTGATGAACGAAAACGGCCCCTCGAGCCCGTCATGGGTGTCGAGAGGCCGGAAACGTTCATCAGGACGCGTCAGGACGGGTGCGGGATTCAGGAGCCGTAGCGGAGGTTCTGCTTGATGCGGCTCGTGAGCTCGGTGACCTGGTTGTAGATCGAGCGCTTCTCCTGCATGAGGTCCGTGATCTTCCGGTTGGCGTACATGACCGTGGTGTGGTCGCGGTTGCCGAACAGCTGGCCGATCTTGGGCAGGGACAGGTTGGTCAGCTCACGGCACAGGTACATCGCGATCTGCCGTGCCGTCGCGACGGCCTGCGAGCGACTCGAGCCGTACAGGTCGTCGACCGAGAGCTTGAAGTAGTCCGCGGTCGTGTTGATGATGTCGATGGGCGAGATGACGTTGTCGTCGTCGAGGCTGATGACGTCCTTGAGGACCGTCTGGGCCAGCGTCATGTCGACCGCCGTCCGGTTCAGGCTTGCGAAGGCGACAACCCGGATGAGGGTGCCCTCGAGCTCGCGGATGTTGCTCGACACCTTCGTCGCGATGAACTCGAGCACCTCGTCCGGGATGTGGAGCTTCTCGTTCTGCGCCTTCTTGCGCAGGATGGCGATCCGTGTCTCGAGGTCGGGTGCCTGGACGTCGGTGATGAGGCCCCACTCGAAGCGCGAACGCATGCGCTCCTCGAAGCCGGTCAGCGCCTTCGGCGGCAGGTCGCTCGTGATGACGACCTGCTTGTTGTGGTCGTGCAGGGTGTTGAAGGTGTGGAAGAACGCCTCTTGCGTCTCCGCCTTGCCCTGGAGGAACTGGATGTCGTCGATCAGGAGGATGTCGATGTCCCGGTACCGCGACTGGAAGAAGGACCCGCGGTTGTTCGCGATCGAGTTGATGAAGTCGTTCGTGAACTCCTCGCTCGAGACGTACCGTACGCGGATACCGGCGTAGAGGTTCATCGCGTAGTGGCCGATGGCGTGGAGGAGGTGCGTCTTGCCGAGGCCGGAGTCGCCGTAGACGAACAGCGGGTTGTAGGCCTTCGCCGGAGCTTCGGCCACCGCGACGGCGGCCGCGTGCGCGAACCGGTTGGACTGACCGATGACGAAGTTGTCGAAGCTGTACTTCGGGTTGAGACGGGTGTCGTTCTCCCGCGCCGGCAGCGTCGGCGTCGGCGTCAGCTGCGGCTGGGGAGACTCCAACGGCGCCGGGTCGATGTGCTGGAAGCCGGCCTGCTCGTACCGCTCCTCGACGATGTCGGGGTTGACGACGATCGCGTAGTTGCTGACGGGGCCGCCTTCGACGATCGAACCGAGGGCGGCGAGGATGGGCGCGCGCATGCGCTGGTTCAACATCCCCATCGTGAACTCGTTCGGGACCTCGAGGTAGAACGTGCCGCCCATGATGCCCTTGGGCACGATGAGGTTCAGGAACCCTCGCAGCGGAGGGGTGATGCGGTCGTCGACGGAGAGGATCCCGAGCACCGTTTGCCAGGTCTCAGCGATCGCATCGTCGGCGTCCGACATAGTTCTCCCCACACATACTCACAGGTTCATCCACAGGCTCTCCCCTGAGTATGCGGGGCCGAACACGGTGCTATCCACACGCTGTGCATAACCCGGGGACTCACGCTAACAACACGTCGCCCCAGGCCCAAATCACTGTACGGCGGGCCTGCGTGTCACTGCTACAATTTCTGGGAATCCTGTGGATAATCAGTCGTTTGGCCGCACCTGGTTTGACCTTCGACCGTCGACCCCGTAGTTTGAATCAGTTGACTTCTGCCCACGGGCACCCTTCCGTACCCTGCTGCCACCTGTGCAGTGGTTGGTCATGATCCGGAGATCGTAATTATGAGCAAGAGAACCTTCCAGCCGAACAACCGCCGTCGCGCCAAGAAGCACGGCTTCCGTCTGCGCATGCGCACGCGTGCCGGCCGTGGCATCCTGTCGGCTCGTCGCGCCAAGGGCCGCACCGAACTCTCCGCGTAGAGCCGTCGTGCTCGAGCGTGGGAGCCGGATCACGTCCGGCGACGACTACCGAGGGGTAGTCCGTCGCGGATCCCGGTTCGTCGGCGAGCACACGGTCACCTACGTACGTATGAACCCGAAGGGCGGACAGCCGCGCTTCGGGTTCATCGTTGCGAAAACGGTCGGAAACGCAGTGACACGCAATCTCGTCAGACGGCGCCTCAAGGCCATTTGCCACGACAGCGTCGATTCCGCTGCCCGCGGGAGCGACGTCGTGATCCGCGCGTTGCCGTCGGCCGCGACCGCGCCGTTCGCCGCGCTCCACGACGAGCTCGACCGCGCGTTCGCCAAACGAGGCGTCACCCCGATCCCGACGGATGCACGCTGATGAACGGTGTTCTCGCTGCTGCCTGCCTCGCGCCCCGCAATGCCGCGGTGCTGGCGCTTCGCGGGTATCGTGCCACCGTGTCGCCGCTCTACGGTGATGTCTGCCGGTATTACCCCAGCTGCTCCGCATACGCTCTGGGAGCGGTGCAACAGCACGGCGTCGTCGTCGGCGCAGGCCTGGCTGCAGCGCGGATCGCGCGCTGCCACCCGTGGGCGGCACCGCGCTTCGACGAGGTCCCTCCCAAGAAGAACTTCCGCTACAGCGTCACGCCTCACGGATTTGTAGTGCAACCGAGCCACGGAAAGGGCTGACCCGCACCTATGGACATCATCGGCACAATTCTCTGGCCGCTCAAGTGGGCGGTCGAGCTGCTTCTCGTGGGTTGGCACCTGCTGTGGACGGCCGTCGGACTCGACCCGGCAGCCGGCCTGACCTGGGTCCTCTCGATCGTCGGCCTCGTCCTCGTCGTCCGTGCGGCGCTCATCCCCCTGTTCATCAAGCAGATCAAGAGCCAGCGCAAGATGCTCGAGATCGCGCCGCAGATGAAGAAGGTGCAGGAGAAGTACAAGGGCAAGCGCGACCAGGCCAGCCGCGAGGCCATGTCCCGCGAGACCATGGAGCTGTACAAGAAGCACGGCACCTCCCCCGTCAGCGGATGTCTGCCCCTCCTGGTCCAGATGCCCATCTTCTTCGCCTTGTTCTCCGTGCTGAACGACGCCCAGAAGAGCAAGGCAGGCGTCGGTCCCCTGAATGAGACGCTCGCCGTGCAGTTCGGCGACGCGAACCTTTTCGGTATCGCCCCCCTGCACACCAGCATGCAGGCCGCGCTGGCCGGCAACCCGGTCAACTGGGCCGTCGTCATCATCGCCGCGGTCATGGTCATCCTGATGTGCGCCTCGCAGTTCATCACCCAGCTGCAGATCGTCTCGAAGAACATGTCCGCCGAGACGAAGGCCAGCCCGCAGTTCAAGCAGCAGCGCATCCTCCTCTACATCCTCCCGTTCGTCTTCCTGTTCTCCGGTTTCGCGTTCCCGCTCGGTGTCATGTTCTACTGGCTGACCTCCAACGCGTGGACGATGGTGCAGCAGTTCCTCGTCATCCGGAACATGCCGACGCCCGGATCCGACGCGGCGAAGGCCCGCGAGGAGCGCCTCGCCCGCAAGGGCAAGCTGATGACGCCGAACGGTGACGTCATCTCGATCTCCGAGGCCCCCGTGCCGGAGAAGAAGGTCCCGGCTCAGCGCCAGCAGCCCATGGGCAAGGCGCGCGCCAAGAAGCAGCAGTCCGACGGACGAGACAAGTAGGAGTATCGGTGACTGACCAGGAACTGGCCGTAGCCCAGGACGAAGAAGCCCCCACGATCAGCCAGCTCGAAGAAGAGGGCGACGTCGCGGCGGACTACATCGAGGAGTTCCTCGACATCTGCGACATCGACGGTGACATCGACATCGATGCCCGGAACGGTCGTGCGTACGTGTCGATCGACTCCCCCACCGAGAGCAACCTGCGTCTCCTGTCGCGCCCCGACACCGTGAACGCGTTGCAGGAGCTGACGCGTCTCGCTGTGCAGAACCGCACGGGCGGGTTCTCGCGTCTCATCCTCGACATCGGTGGGTCCCGCGAGGCTCGTCAGCAGGAGCTCGGTGCTCTCGTCGAGCGGGCTGTCGAGCGTATCGAAGCCGGATCGACCGAGGCGGCACTTCCCCCCATGTCGAGCTACGAGCGCAAGCTGGTGCACGACATCGTCTCCGCTCGTGGGTTCGTGTCCGAATCGCACGGCGAGGGACGCGATCGCCACACGGTCATCACGCGCGGCTGACGCGCGCGTTTCACGTGAAACTGCGATGACTGACGCACAAGACGCTGCTGTCCTCGAGCCGGAGCCGGCCGAGGCTGCCCAACTGTTCGGTGAGCAGATCGAGGTCGGTCGCTCGTTCGCTATGAATCTGGCGACGCACGGTGAACCCCTCGGGCTCATCGGGCCGTTGGAGCTCCCTCGGTTGTGGACGCGACACATCCTGAACAGCGCGATCGTCGCGCCGTTGCTTCGTCCCGGACGAGTCGGCGATGTCGGCACGGGCGCCGGGCTTCCCGGATTGGTCCTGGCGATCGCACGACCTGATGTCGACTTCGTCCTCATCGAGCCGATGGAGCGTCGCGTCGCCTGGTTGAACGATCAGGTGCGGGAGCTCGGGTTGCGGAACGTCGAGGTCGTGCGGGCGAGAGCGGAAGAGGTCCGACTCGCGGAGCAGCTCGATCAGGTGACAGCTCGCGCGGTCAGCGCGCTCCGCAAGTTGTTGCCGCTCACCGCTCCCCTGCTTCGCGACGGTGGCGAGCTCGTGCTGATGAAGGGTGCCGGCGCGCAAGCCGAGGTCGATGCGTCGACGAAGGAGCTGCGCAAGTACAAGGTGTCTGGCGTCGAGGTACGCACGCTCGGCGAGGGCGTGCTCGCCGAGCCGACGCGAGTCATTCTGGGCACCGTTCGCGGCTGAGTTGTGATTCGGCATGGTGCCGAGTGTTCCGCCGGTGCCTCTGATCTCGGCGATCAAGCCGATCCGCACCCGCCAAGAGAATCCTTCCTGACGAACTCGGCCGAGCTGAGGCCCCCTCATAGCGTGCCGGAGTTCGTCAGGAGCGATTCTCCGGTCATATTGGGCATCGATTTCGGCCGATTCGCCGGCTAAAGACGCTCCGTTTGGCGTGGATTTGGTGCTCGGGGTGCTGATATGAAGCATTTCACCGACTATCGGTGCGCAAGCTTGGATATGCCGGCATAGGTCACCCAGCCGCTGGGCTTGGCGCGACGACATGATCCGCGCGCCAACGTTGTACCGGGAGTACCGAGAGCCTCCCCGCTCGTTGATGGCCATCCGGGTTCCAGTTCATGCGTGCGGCGAGCTGCTGGAGCTTCACGTCGGCCCTTCGTGCGAGTGTGCTCATCCAGCGAGTCCTCCTGGTCGTATGAACGAGCGCTGGTCCCCGCGTCCACCAATTGGTGGGCGGGTCGGGCCCACTCCCCCGGAGGCTGTCGCGTGGCTGCGAACCTCGTCAGCACGGGGGTTCGCCTGGACCGGCGAGGTGGAGAGAGCTGATCTTCAACGGCGTAGCAGTCGATGGAGGCGGCTGGCCGTCGGTGCGGTGCGCGCCGGGCTCCGTGGAATCCGCGGTGCTGCCACGGATGATGATGTCGGTGGTGCGGCAATCCACGCGATCGGACCGATTCGGCGAGGGCAAGCTGCGTCGGTGGTGCGTATTGCGGCCCGGCTGCGGACGGACCACACCACGGATGCTGCGAGCTTCAGCGCAGCGCTCGGTCGCTGGGCGGGCCCGGGTTGCATCACGTGAGCCGCGTCCGTGAGTGGGACTTGGGATGCCTGTATGCGGCTAGCCATGTCTGAGTGCGTGCCCGCTAGAGCCTGACACGTCGGCTCCCTCCCGCATGTCCACACGGAGGAGTCTGCCGAGGGAGCCTGGCGAGAAGGGTGTTCGCTGCTCCGTTGTATGCCGTAGCCATCTGGCCCGATGCGATGAGCAACCGTATTGCGGCCTGTTTTACGTGAAACGCCGGCTGAAGACGCCATCGCGCGTCCTTCTACTGAAGGCGGAGCAGCGATGTACCCCCTGCGGTGTTTCACGTGGAACGGTGGGTATGGTCGCATCCTGTCGTCTGCCGCGAGAGGCGTCTGTCGCCGAGTATACGGCTGATCCGGTGAAGAGAGCTTGCCTGACGCTGGTCGGTGCGGCTTCGCCTCCGATTCCGGCGAGGCGCTGTGATTGGATCGCGACGCGGCTGGACGTTGTCGCCGAATCCCGGCTCTGTCCTCGGTCCCGCTGGGGTGCTCAATACGGATGACGGCCGGTTCTACCGATCCGGGGATGGACCCACTCCCCCGTTCAGCCCGAATGCGGCTCGGTGAAGTATGCGGAACCAGATGCGGGGCCCTCCCTTGCCCGCATCACAACGATTTGGTGAAGAACTGAGCTCGATGTTTCACGTGAAACACCACGCTCGATCCACAGGATGCCGACGCAGCTGCGCCGACACCGTCGGTCCATTGGTTGTGTTCCATCACGCGTGGACATCGATGCAGGACAACTCCCGTGCGACGCGGTGCACAGGCAGGAGGGCCCATCCCGCCGAGGTCATCCAGCGTGGCTCAGAGCCGTAACGGGTGTCGGTGCATGATGAACGCGAGTGGCGGATGTCTGGCGAGCGGGAGTTGCGGTCAATCCGCGAACCGGACTTCGCAAGTTGCGGACCCATACATCATCGTTGCCCGGGTTGGGCATACAAGGAGTGTTCCACGTGAAACAATCGTGTGGTGATCCGGGCAGCGTACTTCGCACGGTTCTGGTCGGACCATGCAGGCGCTGCTCCTTCCCGTCGTGTCTCAGCTGTGGTGCGGCGTCACTGATGGGGAGTTGGCCGGCATTGCTCTGCACAGGGCGCGCCCGACGCGTAGGCAGTCCACTGGCGCTGCGGCAGTCTCGCGGTTCCGTCTCAGCTGGTCTGACTGTGCGATGTTCCACGTGAAACAGTGGCGCAGAACGCACGCATGACGCTCGGCGGTTCAGCGCACATTCTCGCGCCTCTCGTCTGTGGATAACTCTGTGGACAGTTCGAGGTCGTCGCCACAACTCATCGGTCGTCCCCTCCCCTTTCGGAGCGAACGCCGGGGCACGGCTGGGCGACGCAGGTAGCCTGCACGCGTGGGCTGTCCGGTATCCGTCGCCGTCTCGTACCGGCAGTATGGCTCCAAGTTCCGCGTGTTTCCGCGGTTCTGTCGAGGACTGACGTCCTCCGACGGGGTTCCGTCGAGTTCAGGCCATCGCCGAGTACCGTGATCGCTCGAGTGCCAGTGGAGTGACAACGCCGGACATGGGTGGCTCGGCAGATGACATGCTGGAGCCAAGAGAGCCTGTGGATAACCGTGTGCACAACTCTGGTCGTCCGGGGCGCCGGCTTCAGTGAGTCCGGTCCTTCGTGGTGCCGACGGCGGAGAATGAACCCGAAATCCACAGCCCGAAACGATCGGATCAGTCGTGCTTGCGGAACATCTCCGTCCCCTGCGTCAGCCTGCGCTGGTACGGTTGAAGAACACGTTTCGAGCGAGAAGGTTTCACGTGAAACAACCCGAACCAACGCATTCCGCAGCATCCGCGCGAGACTCCGTTGGTAGCGCCTTCGACGCATCGACTCCCCTGGCTCGCGAACTCCACCATCTGACTGAGAGGCGCAAAGCCTTGGCTCACGCAACGCTGCCGACTCCAGACCACACCCGGGTGTTCACGGTTTCCAATCAGAAGGGCGGCGTCGGCAAGACGACGACGACCGTCAACATCGGCGCTGCTCTCGCCCGCTCCGGCGCACGCGTGCTGGTCATCGACCTCGATCCGCAGGGGAACGCCTCCACGGCCCTCGGAGTCGAGCACCACTCGGACGTCCCCAGCGTGTACGACGTCCTGATCGACGACTTCCCGCTCGCCGACGTGGTGCAGCAGAGTCCGGAGTTCCCCACCCTCTTCTGTGCTCCCTCCACCATCCACCTGGCCGGAGCTGAAATCGAGCTCGTTTCTCAGGTCGCGCGTGAACACCGGCTGCGTACCGCGCTCGAGCAGTTCATCCAAGATGCTGAGGAGCCATTCCACTACGTCCTGATCGACTGCCCGCCATCTCTCGGCCTGCTCACGATCAACGCCTTCGTCGCCGCGAAGGAGGTGCTCATCCCGATTCAGTGCGAGTACTACGCGCTGGAAGGGCTCAGCCAGTTGTTGAGCAGCATCCAGCTGATTCAGCGCCACTTGAATCCCGGTCTGGCCGTGAGCACCATCCTGCTCACGATGTACGACGGCCGCACCAACCTCGCGCAGCAGGTCGCTCAGGATGTCCGTGACCACTTCACGGGTCAGGTCCTCGAGTCCATCATCCCCCGCGCCGTGCGGATCTCGGAGGCGCCCAGCTTCGGGCAGAGCGTCATCAGTTACGACCCGACGTCTCTGGGTGCTGTCTCCTACCTCGAGGCCGCTGCAGAGATTGCGAATCGCTGGGCTGCTCAGCAGCACGCATCACCCGATACGAACCACCCTGAGGGAGTCAGTCACTGATGGCAACGAAACGAACCGGACTCGGCCGTGGGATCGGTGCCCTCATCCCGACCACGAGCTCCGATACCCAGGCCAACCGGCCCGTCGACGTCTTCTTCCCCGACAACCAGGGGACGGCTCGGAAGGCCGCGAAGGATGCGGCTACGGCGGCTGCCGACGCTGCTGCTGCGGCAGCCGACTCCTCAGCGCCGTCGTCGGAGCCGGCGGCATCCGACGAGGGTCCACAGCTCGTCGCCGTGCCCGGCGCTCGGCTCGCCTACCTCTCCCCCGGGCTCATCGTCCCGAACGCCAACCAGCCCCGTACCGTGTTCGATGAGGACCACCTCGCTGAGCTGGTGACCAGCATCCGCGAGGTCGGCGTCCTCCAACCCATCGTCGTCCGCCCCATCCCCGGCGACGAGGAGCAGTACGAGCTCATCATGGGTGAGCGACGTCTCCGCGCCTCGAAGGAGGTCGGCCTCGACCGGATTCCGGCGATCATCAAGGACACTGCGGATGAGGACATGCTCCGGGACGCGCTCCTCGAGAACCTCCATCGCTCCGAGCTGAACCCGCTGGAAGAGGCCTCTGCGTACCAGCAGCTCCTCGCCGACTTCGGGATCACCCAGGATGAGCTCGCGAACCGGATCGGCCGCTCACGGCCCCAGATCAGCAACACCATCCGTCTCCTCAAGCTGCCCGCGGCAGTCCAGCAGCGGGTCGCAGCGGGCGTGCTGAGTGCCGGCCACGCACGGGCCATCCTGTCCCTGACTGACCCCGAAGCGCAGCAGCGTCTCGCCGACAAGATCGTCAACGAAGACCTCTCCGTTCGTGCGGCCGAGGCCGCCGCCGCTCAAGGCGTCCAGGCGAAGAAGCCGAGGCCGATCGCAGGCTCCCGCCGTGGCCAGCTCGACGAGATCGCCGACCGCCTCGGTGACCGCCTGAACACACGCGTGAAGGTCACGCTCGGAGCGAAGAAGGGCCAGATGGTGGTCGAGTTCGCGACGATCGCAGATCTGAACCGCATCCTCAGCGAGCTCGGCGAGTCCGGCTTCGGACAATCCTCCTAGCGACGTTTCACGTGAAACGCGGGGTCCGATCAGCCGATCGGGCCCCGCGTTTGTGCTCGTATTCTGACGCGATGTCGAAGCGTGATGTCATGAGTGACGCATCGCAGATGTTCGCGGCCCGATGATAGAAGCCCTGATCAGCTCGATGAACGGTCGGAATCGTCGGACGCTTCACGTGAAACGAAAGCCCGCGGCCGGGCATCGCCGGCGACCACAGGAACACCCCGTTGCAAACGAAGAACCGCCCGACTCCGGAGAGTCGGGCGGTTCTGGACGAGCAGTATCTCCTGGTCAGCCGATGAAAGCTGCGAGGTCCTTCTCGAGGGCGGCCTTCGGCTTCGCACCGATGACGGTCTGAACGACTTCGCCGCCCTTGAAGACCTTCATGGCCGGGATGGAGGTGATCTGGTACTTCATCGCGAGGTTCGGGTTCTCGTCGACGTTCAGCTTGAGGACCGTGATCTTGTCACTGTTCTCGGAGCCGATGGTGTCGAGGATCGGGCCGACGGCGCGACACGGGCCGCACCAGGCGGCCCAGAAGTCGACTAGGACGGGCTTGTCGCTGTTGATGACCAGCTCGTCGAACGTTGCTTCGGTGACTGCATCTGACATGAGTGTTCTCCTTCGTGGTGCGCGCGTCGAGATGGGCGCGCGGTCGATCAAACGGTGGTGGCGAGGACCGGGTCGGACGGCTGGGGGCGGCCAGCCGTCTGAGCCTCGCCGATGGCGGACAGCTCGCCTGCGGCCTGCTCGCGGTCGGCGAGGTAGTGCTCCGCGTCGAGGGCCGCGATGGTGCCACTGCCGGCAGCGGTGATCGCCTGACGGTAGGTGGGGTCGATGACGTCGCCGGCGGCGAAGACGCCGGGCAGGTTGGTCTTCGACGAGCGACCCTTGACCGCGATCGTGCCTTCGGGAGCGAGGTCCAGCTGCCCGTGGATCAGGTGCGTGCGAGGGTCGTTGCCGATCGCGATGAACAGTCCGCCGAGCGGCAGGTGGGTCTCGGTGCCGTCGGTCGTGGATCGCAGCGTCACGCCGTCGACCGCGTCGGCGCCGGTGATGCCTGCGACCTCGCTGTTCCAGATGAACTCGATCTTGTCGTTCGCGAAGGCGCGGTCCTGCATGATCTTCGACGCGCGGAGGGTGTCCTTGCGGTGGATGACGTAGACCTTGGACGCGAAGCGCGTGAGGAAGGTGGCCTCCTCCATCGCGCTGTCGCCGCCACCGATGACCGCGATGGTCTTCTCCTTGAAGAAGAATCCGTCGCAGGTCGCGCACCAGGAGACGCCGTGGCCGGAGAGACGCTCTTCGTCGGCCAGCCCGAGCTTGCGGTACGCGGAGCCCGTGGCGAAGATGACGGTGTGCGCCTCGTGGACCTGCCCGTTGCCGAGGGTGACGGTCTTTACGTCGCCGTCGAGCTTGAGGTCGGTGACGTCGTCGTAGAGCACCTCGGTGCCGAACCGCTCGGCCTGCTCCTGCAGCTTCATCATGAGCTCAGGGCCCTGGATGCCGTCGGGGAAGCCCGGGAAGTTCTCGATCTCGGTGGTGTTCATGAGCTCGCCACCCGCCTCGACCGACGACGCGACGAGCAACGGCTGCAACGAGGCACGCGCAGCGTAGATCGCCGCCGTGTAGCCGGCGGGTCCTGATCCGATGATGATGACCTGACGCACGATGCTCCTCAGTGGTTCGTGGACTCCCGGACCAGGTGGGTTCCGGGGTTCCGAGTGGTGTAACACATCCTAACCGGCGCCTATTCCGCTGCTGTGGGGCCTCGGACAGCTCTCAGGTGCGCGCGATGCGCTCGTCCGTCAGGCGGCGATCAGCGGCCGAGGCGAGCGAGGACGGGTGCCAGAGCGGCCTTGAGTTCCGGCGTCCGCAGGAGGGCGAGGACGGCGAGGTAGACCGCCGCCATGACGGCGCCGACGACCGCCATCGTGATGATTGCTCCGGGGATCGTCGCGGTGGTGAACCCCTCCTCCCCGATGCCGCCCAACAGCGACAGGACGACGACGCCGACCGCGGCGGCCGGCATCGCGGCCGCGACGTATCGCAGGAGGCTGAGGAGGATCCGCTTCGTGTCGAGGCCGCCCAGCCGACGCCGGAGCAACCATGCTGCGACCACCGTCTGGGCGATGCACGCGACCGTGATGGCGAGGGCGACGCCGGCACCCACCAGGTGCTTCGGCAGGACGAGCAGGACGACGATCGCGAGCAGCACGAAGAGCAGCGTCTGGAACAGCGTGAAGAAGAACGGTGTCCTCGTGTCACCCAGCGCATAGAACGCGCGCTGCAGGACGAAGAGGATGCAGAACGGGACCAGTCCGATGACGAAGGCGATGATGATGCCGCCCATGGCCTGAGCCTGCTCGAAGGTCTCCGCGAACACGCTGCCGAAGGGGACGGCCACCACCATGATGACCGCGGCGGCGAGGACGATGAGGACGCTCACGACGCGGATCGCCGCCGAGATGTCGGCCTGGAGTCGAGGGATGTCACGCCCGTGCTCCCGGGTGCCCTGCGCGTGCTCGCTCATGCGGGTGAAGTACGCCGTCGCGATGGAGACGGTGATGATCGAGTGCGGCAGCATGAAGATCAGCCACGCGTAGTTGAGGATCGCGACGGATGGCCCCTGATCGCTGACGGAGGCGACGATCTGGGTTTCGATGATCCCCGCGCCGGTCGTCAGCAGCAACATGCCGAAGGTCCAGCTGGCGATTCGACCAGTGGCTCGGAGTCCCACACCCCGCCACTGGAAGTCGGGCCGGAAGCGCAGCCCGGCCTTCCGCCAGAAGAACATGAGGAACGCGGCCTGGACCACGACGCCGAGCGTGGCGGACCCCGCGAGCAGGACGGTCCTGCCGTCGGTCCACTCGCGCACAGCGAGGTCACCGCTGCCGTACACGCCGATGAAGGCGACCAGGCCGGCGATCGCGATGACGTTGTTGAGCACGGGCGCCCAGGTGAACGGCCCGAACATCTTGCGTGCGTTGAGCACCTCGCCGAGCACCGTGTACAGGGCGTAGAACAGGATCTGCGGGAGGCACCAGTAGGCGAACGCCGTCGCCAACGCGAACTGGTCCGGCGGCAGGGTGGCGGCAACGATGAACACGAAGATCGGCGCCAGCAGTGTGATGACCGCCGTGGCTCCACCGATGAACACCAGGGTGATGGTCACGAGCTTGTTGATGTACGCGTTGCCACCGTCGGCGTGGATGCCGGCTCGGACGATCTGCGGCACCAGCACGGCGCTGAGGACACCGCCGCCGATGATGACGTAGATCGTGTTCGGCAACTGGTTCGCGATGGCGAAGGTGTCGCCGATGACGACGACACCGATCGCCTGTGCCACGAGGATGGCCTTGACGAAGCCAAGGAGCCGGGAGACCAGCGTCCCCGAGGCGAGGAGGGCGCTCGCCCTGCCGATGCCGTCAGCCATTCGTCTCCCGTCGTCCGGGTGACGACTCTACCGGGGGCGTTCCGTCCGGACGCTCATCGTCGGCGGGAGTGACGCCCGCGGAATCGGACAAAGCGCGGCGCTTCGCCCGACGGCTGAGCACCATGCGGACGACCCCGCTAACGAACAGCAGGGCGACGAGCAGCGCGAGGACGACGGCGCCGATGCCCTCCCAGTCGGCGCGGACGTTCACCCCGACGAACGACTGCTCGCCGATGGCCTGACCACTCGTGCTGAACAGTTGCAGTCGGAGGGTGGCGTCACCGTTCCCGATCTGCGCCTGGACGGGGACGAGGACGGTGGCCCGTGAATCCGCGGCGATCTCCTGCGTGACGGACCCGGAGATGCTGAGGCGACCGTTGCTCGGCGACGCCTGCATCACGACGGTGACGGGGTACGGCAGGTCGTTCCGGACCGCGAACGGCAACGACACCTCGCCGCCCACCATGTTGATGCGACTGCTGTCCGTCACGCGGACCGATGCGAGGACCGTGTCCGTGCGTTCCTGCTGCGCGGTGACCGCGGCGCCCCAACCCTCAGCCGTAGGGAGCCACCCGGCGGCGAGGCTGGAGAGCAGCGTGGCGCGCTCACGCCCGGTCAACAACTCCGGTTCGTTCAGCACCGAGGAGAACTCGGTGACGAGGCGTTCGTCGTCGAGGAGGACTCGGACGTCCGACACCCGGTCGTCGTTCGGGGCCATCGCACCGAGGCTGACCGCGGTCGGCTGCTCCGTGAGGGTGCTCGCGAGGGACGTCCGGGCGGTGGCCGGCAACGAGCGGAGCGTGTTGACCGTGTCGCCCAGGGCTGGGAGGGCAGCGTCGACGGCGCGCGGGAGGACGGCGACGACCGTTCCGCCCGTCGACCCCTCGGTCCCGATGGCGGCGGCCCGGGCGTTCACGTCCGCGATGGCGTTCTGGAACGCGCTGTCCGTCGTCGCCGAGGCGGCGGCGCCCAGTGAGTCGGCGAGTCCATGGTCGACCAGGAGGGTCGGCGTCGTCCCGACTGTCGCCGATGCGCGGACCGTCTGGCCGCTCGTGGAGGTGTTGTCGGAGTCGATCATCGCGACCGCGCCACCGGACGCCGTGAAGACGGAGAGGTCGGCATCGGTCACCGCGCCGCTCGCCCACACGATGTTCGGAAGTGAGTAGCTCCATTCGAGCAGCTCGGCCATCGTCGGAACGGTCGGGACGGGTTGAGCGGGCGTCTCCGAGGGGGACGGCGTGGGGCTGGGCCCTTCGGACGGTGTCGTGGTCGGGGACGCTTCATCAGTCGCCGTCGCGGGTGACGGGCCGGTCTGCGGGCTCGGCTGGACGCCGTCGGGGTCGGTCGTCGGTGCGTCGGTCGGCGTCGGGGTGTCGGTGGGCTGCACCGCAGGGAAGTCGGCGACGTCCAAGGCGAACGAGAACGAGGTCGGTGCCATCAACTGTCCGAGCCCGGCCTCGGCTTGGACGGCGGGTTCCGCGTCGCCGTACTGGAGGGCGAACGTCTCGTTCGGTGCGGCCTCGAGCCGGGCGAGCCAGGCCACGGCGCCCTGGGGCGCACGGGTGCCGAGCGCTCTGATGGAGGCGATGATCCGAGGGTCGATCCCGAGGGCGATCTGTTCGCCGAAGTACGCGTCGAGCTGGGTGGTGAGGGCGCCGTCGTCGTCGGTGAGCTCGGTGAGCTCGTCGGCGTCGAGGAGGCCGCCGTAGCTGATCGGGACAGTGAGTGGGGCGACGAAGGCCAGGGAGGCCGCGGTGGGCTGTCCCTGGGATCGCCAGACCAGCGCCGTCCGCCCTCCGGCGGCCGTGTCCCCCGCCGTGTAACCGGCGGAGACGCCGTAGGAGCCCCAGGCGTCCGCGTCGTCGAACCCGAGTGCCGGGGGCGTGAAGTCGAGGCCGCTCACCACGTACTGCTGCCCCGCGATGAGTTCCGGGATCTCGATGGTCCGCACGACGGTCGTCCCGGTCGGCGTCGTCGCCGCGTCGGCACCCGAGGTGTCGAGCCACGTGTCGAGCGCGGCCGTCCCGGTGATGCGCGCGGTCGTGACGGCCAGCGAGAGGGAACCGGCCGGCAGGTCGTCGTCGGTGCCGTTCGTCAGGGTGATGCCGAAGGACGTGATCGAGGACTGCTCGACCGCTCCCCCGTCGCTCGGACTCACCTCGACCGACACGAGACCGTCCGGCGTCGTGGCGGCATGGGCGGTCTGCAGGGGTGCGGCAGCGGCGAGGGACCCTGGCGAGAAGAGCCCGGAGGACACGACGGCGAACGACAGCGCGGCTGCTGCGAGGGCGCTGAGGAGGCGTGGGAGGCGGCTTGGTCGTGTCATGGGCTGATGGACCACGTCGCTCAGGCGGAGTGGTCCGCTCACGATTCTACGGTGGCGCCCCAAACGAACCTGGGTGCTTGTGCACCGGGAGGTCACGGCATCCGCCGGGAGCGCCACCGAGCGCCGGGCTAGGACCCGTCTGACCCGATGCGATCGGCGTCGCCCTCGTCCGGCGGACCCTCGCCCTCACGCCGGCCGTGACCGAGCGACAGGGTCGCGAGGAACCCGACGGCCAGGAACGCGGCGGCAGCGAAGGCCGCGTACCGCGTGCCGTCCGAGAGCGCGACCTTGGCATCCTCGGCGACCGACGCCGTCGCCGGGTCTGCGGCGAGTCCGGCGATGGACGCCCCGGCGCTGTCGACCACGCTCGAGACCAGGGCGTCGCGCTGGGTGGTGGGGATCCCGGCGTCGTCGAGTCGAGCGTCGAGCACGGAAGCGGTGCTGACGAACAGTACGGTGCCGAGGACGGCGATGCCGAGGGCCGATCCGATCTGCCTCGCTGTGCTCTGCGTCCCTGAGCCCTGCCCACTCTGTTCGACCGGGACGTCCTTCAAGACGACGCCGGTCAGCTGTGCGGTCGCGAGTCCGACCCCGAACCCGTAGACGAAGAGTGACGCGGCGATCGCGAACCACGGGGTGGAGGTTCCGACCGCGAACCCGATGCCGACGACGCCGGCGATCTCCGCGAGGATGCCCACCCGCACGATCGTCACCGGCGCGACACGGTTCCCGAAGGCACCGGCGAAGCCGCTCGCGACGAACGATCCGATCGCCAGGGCCAAGAGGACCACGCCCGTCTGGAGCGCGCTGTAGCCGAGGACGTTCTGCAGCCAGATCGGGAGCGACAGGATGATGCCGAATTCGCCCAGAGAGACGATGAGAGCAGCGATGTTGCCGTTGCGGAAGGACGGCAGAGAGAAGAGCGAGAAGGCGATGATGGTGCTCCGCCCCTGCCGCACGCGCCGGCGGCCCCACAGCACGAACGCGATCGCACCGATGACGGTCACCAGGAGCGCGATGGGCACCGGGGAGAGCGAGAACGGCCACGTCCAGTCGCCGACGACCAGTGGTGCCTCGGTCGTCCACCAGCCGAGGCTGCGACCCTCGATCAGCCCGAAGACGAGCGACGAGCTCGTGACGATCGACAGCGCAGCACCGACACCGTCGATGCCTCCGGTCGCCACGTCTCGCGACTCGGAGACGAACAGGAGCAGGCCGATCACGATGACGACACCGAGCGGCACGTTGATGCCGAACGCCCAGCGCCACGAGAAGTCGGTCGTCAGCCAGCCACCCAGGAGCGGCCCGACCGCGACCATGCCGCCGATCGTCGAACCCCAGACGGCGAAGGCGATCGCCCGGTCGCGCCCTCGGAACGTCGCGTTGATGATCGAGAGGGTCGTGGGGAGGATCATCGCCCCACCGACGCCCTGGACGACCCGCGCGAGGATCAGGAGCTCGCCGGTCGCTGCGAGAGCGGCGAACACCGATGCTGCGACGAAGACGACGACCCCGAGGAGGAGCATCCTCCGGCGACCCACCCGGTCCGCGAGGGTCCCGAAGACGATGAGGAGCGCGGCGAAGACGAGGGTGTAGGACTCCTGGACCCACTGGACCTGGGTCGACGAGATGCCGAGGTCGTCCACGATCGACGGGATCGCGACGTTGACGATGGTGGAGTCGACGATGATGAGCGCGACGGCGACGCTGATGGCGACGAGTCCGAACCACTTGCGGCGGTCGGCGGTGCTTCGTCCAGGCGTCTCGGACGTGTTGGATTCCGTCATGCGCGGAAACGATCAGCTAGCTGCATAATTTGAGTATGCGCTCGCGTTCAGCGGTTGTCACCCACCATGTGTCGTATTCGAAATCGGGAATACGACTCGTCCACCGCATCGTGCCCTGAGACGCCGCTACTCCGCGTCGTCGCCCTCCCACGGCGGGCGAGCGACCTTGCCCGACATCCGCCACACGGCACGGGTCAGTTCCGGGTGCACTCGGGCGATCTCCCGCAGCACCTCATACTCCAAATGGTCCGCATTGTCGCGGTGGTCCTGGGCGTCCTCCAGCGAGGAGTACCCCGCGAGGCGCGCCATGGCGTGCTGGGCGGCCAGCCCTCGTGCGTGCAGCGCGTCGTCCCGGAGCACGGCGACGACGAGCTCGTCGACCGTCGGCATCGACGGCAGGAAGTCCCACGGGTCCTCGCCGTCACGTGCGCGGTGCTCGATGATGACGTCCCGTTCGAGCTGCGCATCACGCCGCAGCTTCGGGAGGTCGACCGCCTGCAGATCCACGTACCCTCCTCGCTCCGACGCACCGGCGGCGCGCACTCGGGTATCAAGGGTACGCCTCGTGTCGGCGCACCTCGCCGTCAAGACGCGGTCGAACCGTCACCGCGCCTGGTACCCGAGGACCATCGGCGTCGTCCGATCGGCGGATGGCCGGCCGGCCAGAGGTCCATCATCGTGCGGATGTGGCGGCGGACGGCACTCCCTAGCGTGGACTGGGGCGACTCGCGCCCACTCCGCGACCGAGAGGCCAGCCGCCCATGTCATTCCTCACGAGGCTCAGTCTCGCCAACCGATTGATCGTGGGCCTGATCACCGCCGCCATCGTCGTGTTCGGCCTCTTCGCCGTCGGCTCCCTGAAGCAGGAGCTGCTGCCGTCCGTCCAACAGCCCGGCGCCTACGTGTCGGCCACCTACCCCGGTGCATCGCCCGCGTCCGTGGAGCGGGAGGTGACCGAGCCGGTCGAACAGGCGGTGCAGGGCATCAAGGGCGTGACCGGCGTCACCTCGACCTCCGTCGGCGGCTCCACCTCCTTGCAGGTGAGCTGGGACTTCGGCCAGGACGACGAGAAGATCGTCGGCGACATCCGGAGCGCGCTCGCCGGTCTGAAGAGCGCCCTCCCGAGCGGCACGACCACCGAGGTCTTCGCCGGTGGCAGCGACGACATCCCCGTCCTCCAACTCGCCATCGCCTCCGAAGACGAGACAGGCGAGTTCGCAGGCCGGGTCGAGAGCACCGTCCTTCCCGCCCTCCGCGGCATTTCCGGTGTCCGCCAGGTCGACCTGGCCGGGCAGAACGCGACGCAGCTCGTCATCACGATGCGTCCGGCCGACCTCGCCGCCAAGAAGGTCACGGCCGAGGAGGTCGTGGCCGCCGTGCAGGCGAGCGGCGCGGTGACCGCGGCGGGGACGAGCGTGGACGCCGGTAAGGAACTCTCGATCGAGGTCGGCTCGGCGGTCGGTTCACTCGAGGAGCTGCAAGCGCTCCCCATCCAGCACGAGGACGGGCCGTTCGCGCTCTCCGCCGTCACCGACGTCGAGCTCGTGCCCGCGGCGGAGACCTCCATCGCGCGAGCGGACGGCCTCCCCTCGCTCTCCCTCACCATCCTCAAGGACCCGTCGGCGAACGCCGTCCAACTCGCTCACGCGATCCGCGATGCCCTGCCCGGGCTCGAGCAGGAACTGGGATCCGGCGCCAAGTTCACTGTGGTCTTCGACCAGTCGCCGATGGTGGAGCAGTCGATCCACGACCTCTCCGTCGAGGGTGGGCTCGGGCTCCTGTTCGCCATCATCGTGATCCTCGTGTTCCTGCTGTCGATCCGCTCGACGATCATCACCGCCGTCTCGATCCCCCTGTCGCTGCTCATCGCGATGATCGGGCTGTGGATCGGCGACTACTCGTTGAACATCTTCACCCTCGCCGCCCTGACGGTGGCGGTCGGGCGGGTGGTCGACGACTCCATCGTCGTCATCGAGAACATCAAACGTCGACACAGCGGTCGCGTCATGACCGCCGAGACCGTCGTCGACGCCGTCCGCGAGGTGGCCGGTGCCGTGACGGCGTCGACCATCACCACGGTCGCGGTGTTCCTGCCCGTCGCCTTCGTCGGAGGCACGGTCGGCGAGCTGTTCCGGCCGTTCGCCGTCACCGTCTCCGTGGCGCTCATCGCCTCGCTCGTGGTGTCGCTCACGATCGTCCCGGTCCTCGCCTACTGGTTCATGCGCGGCTCCTCTTCGCCGGCAGCGGCCTCCGACGTCGCTCCGACCGTCGACGAGGACGAGTCGGAGGCGTACTCCAAACTGCAGCGCGCCTACCTCCCGGTCCTCACCACGGCGCTCAAGCGGCCGGTGGTCACCCTGCTGATCGCAGCCGTCGTGTTCGCCGGGACGATCGTCTCGGCCGGGTTCCTGAAGACCGACTACCTCGGAGACATCGGGGGCGAGAACACGGTCACCGTCACCCAGGAGCTCCCTGAGGGGACGAGTCTGGACGTGACCAGCGATGCGGCGGCGATCGTCGAGGCCGTCCTCGCGAAGACCGCAGGGGTGTCGGGGTACCTCACCACCGTCGGCGGGAGCGGATCGAGCAACACGGCGCAGATCAGCGTGACCGTGGGTGAGGAGAGCTCGCGGGAGGCCGTGGCCGACACCATCCGCGACGCCGTGGCGAAGCTCGACGACGTCGGCGAGATCACCGTCGGAGACGCCGGCGCAGGACTCGCCGGTGGCGGCGGTGGCATGGAGGTGACGCTCCAGGGCGAGGACCCCGTGGCCCTGGCGACGGCCGCCGCGACCGTCCAGGAGATGCTCGGCACGACCCACGGTCTGCGGGATGCGACGAGTGACCTCGCCGACGAGCAGGGACTGCTGAAGGTGAACGTGGACCGCGCCGCCGCAGCCCGCTACGGCTTCACCCAGGAACAGGTCGGGCAGGCCATTGCCAGCGCACTCCGTGGCACGCCGACGGGCTCGGTCATCCTCGAGGGCGCTTCCCGGGACATCATCGTGCGCTCGCAGCGCGTCGGGACGACGCCGGCGGAGATCGCAGCACTCCCGCTCCCTGTCAGCGCGTTGCAGCAGGCAGCGGCCCAGAAGGCCGCGACCGATGCGCTCACGGCCGAGCAGGACCAGGCCACGCAGCAGGCGAAGGACGAGGCCGCGTCCCAGGCTACGAAGCAACGCTCGGAACTCCAGGAGGCGCGGTCGACGGCCGCGTCGCAGCTCGAAGCGCTCCGAGCGCAGTTGAGTGCGCTGCAGTCGGCGCCGGTCGAGGTTCCGCCCGTCACGCCCACCACGCCGGAGGAGGAGGCCGCGCAGCAGGCCTACGAGGCCCGTGCCGCGCAGCTCGCAGGGCTGAGCGACGCCATCACCCAGCTCCAGGGTTCCATCACGACGATCGACGAGCAGTTGACCGCGATGCGTGACGCGGAGGCGGAGGCGGCCGAGCAGCAGGCCGAGGCCGACCGTCTGACCCAGGCGCAGAAGGACCTCGCCAACGTCAACGCCGTCCCGATCCCCGTGAGCGCGGTGGCGCAGGTGGTGGAGGAGCAGGCCCCCGCAGCGATCACCCGCATCGACGGCGTGCGGACCGTGACCGTGTCGGCGACCCCGACCGGTGACGACCTCAGCGCGACGACCCTCGCCGTGCGGCAGGGGCTGAACGGCCTGGACCTCCCGAGCGGCGTCACGGCGTCCGTCGGCGGTGTCGCCCAGGATCAGGAGGAGTCGTTCGCACAGCTCGGCCTCGCCATGCTCATCGCGATCGTCCTCGTCTTCATCGTGATGGTGGCGACGTTCAAGAGCCTGCTCCAACCGCTCATCCTGCTCGTCTCGGTGCCGTTCGCGGCCACCGGAGCGATCGCCGCGCTGCTCATCACGGGCACGCCGCTCGGTATCCCGTCGATGATCGGCCTGCTCATGCTCATCGGGATCGTCGTCACGAACGCGATCGTCCTGATCGACCTGGTCAACTCGTACCGTGCGCGGGGTGACGGCATCGACGACGCCGTCCTGCACGGCGCGAGGCTCCGACTGCGACCGATCATCATGACCGCCTGCGCCACGATCTTCGCCCTGGTGCCGATGTCTCTCGGCCTCACCGGCGGCGGCGTCTTCATCTCGCAGTCGCTCGCGATCGTGGTGATCGGCGGTCTCGTCTCCTCGACATTGCTGACGCTCATCCTCGTGCCGGTGCTCTACCTGCTCCTGGAGCGGCGCACCGAGCGACGTCTCGCGAAGCGGGAGCGGAAGCGTGCGGCCAAGGCCGAGCAGGCGGCCGCGTCCACCGATCAGGACGCGGACGAGGACCTGGAGTCGATCATGGCGGCGGACCGCTGATCGGCGGGCGGGGTGAGTGGGGCCGCTTCGCGGAACTGCTCACCCCGCAGCTGGCACACTGGGGGCGTGGACCAGCGACTGATCGACCTCCTCCGTGCCGACCTCACGACCGCCGGGTACACCGTGGAACGGGTGCGCGGCCTGTGGGGTGAGATGGCCGAGGCGGCCCTGCACCGATCGAACCGTGTCGTGGCGATCCGAGCGCTCGACGCCCGAGAGGGCACGGAGGGCGTGGAGCCGGTCGCGACCTTGGCGAGGCTGTTCATCCTCGGGCTGCCGGCGGACGTCGATGCGGTCTCCCGCGCTCTGCCGACGCTCGGCGCCGACGGAGCGGTGGAGCTCGGCCTCCTCAGCCGGGCCGACGAGGGTGGTCTCCGGCCGGCCCTGGACCTCCGCCCCTATGCCTGGGTGGACGCGAACGGCAGCGGGGCCTGGTGGATCGCCTCCGACCTCGGCGAACTCGCCCTCGGCCACGAACTCGGTGAGGAGCACGTGCTCGGCGTCGGTGGCGCATCGATGACCCTCAGCGGCATCATCCTGCCCGAGCGGGTCGGATCGGCACTCGACCTCGGCACGGGGTGCGGCATCCAGGCACTCCACCTGTCGCGGATCGCCGACCGCGTGGTCGCGACGGACATCTCCGAGCGGGCGCTCGAGCTCGCGGCACTCAACGCGCGGCTCAACGGCATCGACTCGATCGAGTTCCGTCTCGGCAGCATGTTCGAGCCGGTGACCGGCGAGCGGTTCGACCGCATCGTCTCGAACCCGCCGTTCGTCATCACGCCACGGATGGAGGGGGTCCCGAACTACGAGTACCGCGACGGCGGGCTCGTCGGTGACGCCCTCGTCGAGTCGGTCTTCGTCGAGGCGGCCCGGCATCTGACGGAGGACGGGGTGGCCCAGTTCCTCGGCAACTGGGAGTACCGCGCGCGGACGGACGGACTCGATCGCGTGGCGGACTGGGTGGAGCACAGTCGCGAGACGGTGGACGCCTGGGTGATCGAACGCGAGGTGCAGGATCCGGCGGAGTACGCCGAGACCTGGATCCGGGACGGTGGGACGAGGGCCGGCACCGCCGAGTTCGAACGCCTCGCGGCAGCCTGGCTCGACGACTTCGCATCACGGTCGGTGACGGGCGTCGGGTTCGGGTACGTCCTGCTCCGGCGGACCGACTCCCCCACCCCGCTGCGCCGGCTCGAGCGTCTCCACGGCCATGCGGGATCCAACTCGGCGGGCCTCGGAGCCCACCTCGCCGTCTGCCTCGCCGCGCACGACTGGCAGGTCGCGCTCGACGACCAGGCCCTGCTCCGTGAGCGCGTCGTCCTCGCCGGCGACGTCACGGAGGAGCGTCACTACTGGCCGGGCGACGAGGACCCGACGGCGATGCACCTGCGCCAGGGCGGCGGGCTGGCCAGGTCCGTGGGCGTCGACACGGGACTCGCCGGACTCGTCGGTGCGTGCGACGGCGAACTCGCCCTCGGTGCCATCGTCGACGCGATCGCGCAACTCGTCGAGGTCGACGCCGTCGAGCTCGGCGACGAACTCCTCCCCCGCGTGCGGGCGCTCATCGACGACGGGATCCTGCTTCCCGCCGTCTGATCGGGCGCCGTATCGGGAGCACGGTCGGCGAGCGGCACTTCGGCGCTCTGCCAGCTGACCGCGATAGTCTCCCGTGTCGGAGACACCGACCCCGCCGACGAAAGCGACCACCCTCGATGCCGGAGAGCCCACTCTCAGCCAGCCCGTACGAGGTGCTTGGTGTGAGCGCGACGGCGTCGCAGGACGAGCTCCGACGGGCGTATCGCCGGCTGATGCGCGAGACGCATCCCGACCTCGGCGGCAGCGCCCGGCAGTTCAACGCCGTGCAACTGGCGTGGGAACGCGTCGGCACGGTCGACGGTCGAGCCGCGTACGATCGCGGTCGGAACGTCCCGTCCGGCGGCGTCGACGCGGACGACGAGCCCACCTGGTCCGCGTCCACCACCGGTCGCTCCGGCACCCAGCGGGCGGACTCCCGTCCTCGAGCGCGGGCCTACGGGCACCCCGGCGGCGACTCACGGGAGGCCTACCTCGAGCTCATCAGGGAGTGGGTCGGCCGCGGCGTCCCCCTCGACGACCCGTACGACCCGAAGCTCGTCCGTTCCGCCCCGCGCGAGATCCGACACCAGCTCGCCAACGCACTGGCGGAGGAGCAGACAGCGCGCACGGTGGCGACGCTCGGCATCGGGTACACCGTGTGGCACGACGTCCTGGCTCCCGGCGAGGCGAAGATCGATCACGTGGTCCTCGGCCCCACCGGGCTGTTCGCGGTGAAGTCCGAGGACTGGGGCGGGCCGGTGAGCGTGCATCGTGGTGAGGTCGTCGGCGAGACGCTCGGCGCCCGAGAGGAGCCCGTGCGATCGATCGTCCGCTCGGCGCGCACGGTCGCGAAGGCGGCTCGCGTGAAGTTCACCGCCTCGGTCATCGTCGTGCCCGACGGCGCCGTCGAGGAGTCCGTCGAGTTCATCGGCCGGAAGCACCCCGTCACCGTCCTCGTGGAGCGCTCCCGGCTCGCCGACGTGCTCCGCACGGGTCTTCCAGGCATCGAGCGCATGGGTGGCAACCAGCTGTTCGACATCCGCACCAGGCTCCAGCAGACCGTCCGCTTCGTGGGCGTCTGAGCCTCGCAGGACGACACCTGTGGGTGAAACCCCCCACCGCCCCACTCGGGGTTCTTGTGCGGATGGGCGCCAGGCCCCACCATCAGGGCATGACGTCTCCCGCGGGTTGGTACCCGGACCCTGAACAGCCCGGTGGCCAGCGATGGTGGACCGGTGCTGCCTGGGGCGGCCAGCGCGTCCTGGCGAGCACGCCGACCCTCCCTCTCGCAGCCACGCCGGCCGACGGCGTCCCGACGACGCGGACGCGACGGCTCGGCCCGCTCCACATCGTGCTCCTGAGTCTCGTCGGCGCCCTGCTGCTGATCAGTGCAGTCGGCGGCGCGTTCTGGGCGATGCTCACGCTCGTCGCCGTCGTTGCGGCGGTCATCGGAACGGTCGCGCTCGTCCGTGGTCGAGTCACGTCTCTGGGGATCCGGAACCGCGGCATGGCTGCCGCAGTGATCGGGGCGGGCCTCTGTCTCGTCGTGGTCGGCGGGAGCGCCAATGCGGCGGTCCATCCCGTCGTGAACCGTCCGGCAGCGTTGCTGTCCGCCCCAGACGGCTCGGCCGATGCTGCCGTCGAACCGCGTCCCACCTCGACACCCACCCCGACCGACGTCGTCACCGAGGTGACGGAGGTCGTCGCGGTGCCATTCACGGCGACCGAGGTCCAGGACCCGAACCTCGACGTCGGTCAGGTCGCCGTCACCACCGTCGGAGTCGACGGTCAGCAGACGAACACCTACCGCGTGACGACGCGGGCCGGTGCTGAGGTCGCCCGCGAGGTCGTCTCCCAGATCGTCACGGTGCAGCCCGTCACGCAGGTGACCTCGGTCGGTACCCGGCAACCCGCGCCCGTGGCTCCAGCACCCGTCGCCGACCCGGTCGGCGGCGGCTGCGACCCGAACTACGAGGGGCAGTGCGTCCCGATCGCGAGCGACGTCGACTGCGCCGGCGGCAGCGGGAACGGACCGGCCTACACGCCGGGACCGGTGTACGTCGTCGGAAGCGACGTGTACGACCTCGACCGTGACGGGGACGGCATCGCCTGCGACGCCTGAGCAAGCCCGTTCGCGCTCGGCGGAAGGCCGGGCCGTCGCTTCAGGGCTGCGCGTATCGTCGCTGACGGGTCGCCGGTCGGCGTCCCTGACGCTGATGGATTGGAGCGACGATGAGTGCAGAACTCGACGGCAAGCAGGTGGCCTTCCTCCTGACGGACGGCTACGAGGACAGCGAACTGACCAGCCCCTGGGAGGCGGTCACCGGTGCAGGCGCCACGGCCCGACTGGTCTCCCCCGCGACGCAGGACGTGACCGGCAAGAACGGGCACGTCCAGCCGGTCGACGTGGCCGTCGCCGAGGCATCCTCTGACGACTACCACGCGCTCGTGCTGCCCGGTGGTGTCGTCAACGCCGACGACCTCCGCCTGGACGAGGCGTCGATCGCCTTCGCGAAGGCCTTCTTCGAGCAGGGCAAGCCGGTGGGCGTGATCTGCCACGGCGCATGGATCCTCGTCGAGGCCGATGTGGTCCGAGGCCGCGAACTGACCAGCTACCCGAGCCTCAAGACGGACCTGCGGAACGCTGGAGCCTCCTGGGTCGACGAGGAGGTCGTCGTCGATCAGGGTCTGGTGTCGAGCCGGACGCCCGACGACCTGCCGGCGTTCAACGCCAAGCTCGTCGAAGAGATCGGCGAGGGCGAGCACGAGGGCCAGCACGCCTGACCGCCTGACCGAACAACGACGAACGCCCGGCCCCTCGAGAGGGACCGGGCGTTCGCGTGCTGTGAGGCTGTCGTTACGCCTTCTTGTTGCGGGTCAGTGCGCCGTAGATGAGGAGCACGACGATGGAACCGCCGATGGCGAGGAGCCACGTCTGCAGCGAGAAGAACTCCTGGAGGTTCGCGCCGAAGAGGAGGCCGCCGAGCCAACCACCGAGCAGTGCCCCGACGACACCGAGCAGCAGCGTGATCAACCAGCCGCCGCCCTGACGACCCGGAAGGATGGCCTTGGCGATGGCGCCGGCGATGAGGCCGAGCAGCAGGAAGCCGAGAAAACTCATGATGTCTCCAAATGTGATTGCTGGATCGAGCGGGGTGCCGACCGATCGTGGTGCTACCCCCGCCGGTGAGCGGGGCCAGCCACTGTATCGCGAGGACTAGTTATTGAAGACGTCCTTGACATTCTCGCCGGCCTTCTTGGCGTCGGCCTTGGTCTGGTCGGCCTTGCCCTCCGCGACCTTGCTGTCGTCGCCGGTGACCTTGCCGAGGGCTTCCTTCGCCTTGCCCGCGAGGTCTTCAGCGGCGTTCTGGATCTTGTCCGATGCACTCATGGCGTACTCCTTCTTCTGCGTTGGAAACCGGCGGTGATGACCGGTTCATGAGGTAAGACGCAGCTCGCGTCCCATTCGTCACGGAATCCGTCGAAAACCTTCGGCGGCTCCAGTGGTGCGCCGACGGATGCGACACTTGATGTTCGTGTTCCGCCAGGCAGTGCCGCCGTCCAGACCCGCCAGGAGGTGAATCGCTTGAGGACAGACCGCCCTCGTTCCGGCTTCTCGCGATTCCTGCGCATCGTCCGCAACACCATGTTCTGGATCATCGGTGTGATCCTCGCCATCGCGCTGGTCATCTTCGTCTGGCTGCAACTGACGCCCTGGCCGGGGTCGATGGTCATCCGGATGGCGTTCGACGAGCGGGCGAAAGTCGTGCAGTCGGACCTCGAGAAGTTCGTGCCGGACGGCGTCGACGTGCGACGCGACATCCCGTACCGGTCCGGCGACGCCGACGCCCTCCTCGACGTCTACACGCCCGACGGTGTCCGCGGGAGCGGTGCCGCACTCCCGACCATCGTCTGGGTGCACGGCGGCGCCTGGATCTCCGGCAGCAAGGAACTCATCTCCAACTACATGCGCGTGCTCGCCGGTGAGGGGTACACGGCGGTCGCGGTGGAGTACACGATCGCTCCGGAGGGGCAGTATCCGCTGCCGATCGAGCAGGTCGCCGACTCCCTCGGCTACCTCGACGCCAATGCGCGGGCGCTCAACGTCGACTCCTCCAAGCTCATCCTCGCCGGTGACTCCGCCGGTGCGCAGATCGCCGCCCAGGTCGCGAACGTCGTGACGAGCTCCGAGTACGCCAGCTCGATCGAGGTCGAGTCGCCCATCGAACCGCAGCAGCTGGCCGGCGTCGTGCTCGCCTGCGGCGCCTACGACCTCAGCCTGGTCAACGCCGAGGGCAGCTTCGGATGGTTCCTCGACACGGTGCTGTGGTCCTACTTCGGCGCGCGCGACTACAAGACGCGGCCTGAGGTCGCCTCAGCGTCGGTCGTCGACTACCTCACGGCGAAGTATCCGCCGACCTACATCACGGTCGGCAACTGGGACCCGCTCTACCCGCAGTCCGTCGAGTTCAAGGCGAGACTCCAGGGGCTCGGGGTCGACGTGCAGTCCATGATCTTCAACCCGGACTACCGGCCCGGACTCGAGCACGAGTACCAGTTCCTGCTCAACGATCAGGGGCGGTTCAACCTGCAGCGCATGGACGCCTTCATCGACGGCGTCACCGACACGAGCCTCCCCTACGGACAGCAGGGTCCGCCCGTCCGCTGACGACCCGGTCTCACGGGAGGCGGATGCGCTCGCCGTCCTCGACGAGACGGCCGTGGAGCACCGCCTGGTCGAGCGTCAGATCCAACCAGCGACGAGCGGTCTCACCGAGACGGCCGTAGCCGAGGACGGAGGCCGCCTGCATCGGAAGCTGCTCGCGGTCCACCTCCTGCTCAGGGCTCGCGGCGATGACGAGTTCCATGGCGTTGCAGATCTCGGCGGGGCTGATGTCTGTGACCGCACGGTGGTCGCGATGGACGACCCGGCGGACACCGCGCCAGGTGACGACGTCGAGTCCGGTCGGCCAGGCGAAGCCGTTCTGCACGACGAACGCCTCCGTCACCAACGCGGACAAGTCCGTCCGGGTCTCCTCGGGCAGCCGGTCCACGCCGAAACGACGGGCGACGATCGTGACGAGCCGGGGGACGGCGATCGGCCCCTCCGTTGAGAGGATCGCTGCTGCGATCCTGGTGACGGCCGCTTTGGTGAGTTCCAGGTTGTCGAGGACCGAGGCCGGCCCGATCACGGAGTCGTCGGCCAGTTCGAAGTCGGTGATGGCGACGCTCAGCGGGACGACCGGGGCCGACGCCGTGACGGGGAGCGCGACCGGGTCCATGAATCGCATCGACTGCTGGCCGGCGGCGGTGGCGGTGTCGGCGGTGGGAGCCGGCGTCGGCGGGTGCTCCGTGGCGTCCCGAGTCGCCGATCCGGCGGGTGCCGCCGGGGCGGAGGCCTGACCGGTCGACGCATCGGGTGTCCGTCCGGAGGTGGCGGGCTGCGGCTCCGACGAGGGCGACGGGTCGGCCGCGGACGGTGCCGTCGTCGACTCCTCGCTCAGCGCGCGTTCGGCTCGTTCACGCCAGGACTTGGGGAGCCAGGCCGACTTCGCCACGAAGCCGTTCCACCCGCGACTCACGGTGTCACCGTCCACGCACGGCACGGGGCGGCGGAGCGACGGTGCTCCACGGGAAGGGTCGGCGAGGTCAGAGGTGGCACCTCCACAGGATAGACCGCGGCGGACGTGGGCTCAGCTCGCCGACTGCCGACGCGCCTCGCGTCGGCGTTCGCGCTCGAGGTCGGCCGCGGCGGCTTCGGCGGGTGTCGGTGCCGTGCCGCCGAGCGAGCGGGGCTGCCACCAGGCTCCGGTGCCGTCGACCGGGTAGTCGCGCTGCAGCTCGTCGATCATGCCCTGCAGGCGGTCCCGCAACTGTTCGGTGCTCGTCGCGACGTCGTCCTCGGGGTGGACCTGGATCGGCTCACCGAAGGAGAAGTGCACCGGCACGCCGAAGCGCTCGCGGAAGCCGACCTTGTGGTTCTTGGTGAGGAGCCGGTGGCCGCCCCACACGGCGACGGGGATGATCGGGACGCCGGCCTCCTGGGCGAGGCGGACGGCGCCGGACTTCAGCTCCCGGACGGTGAACGAGGCGCTGACGCCTGCCTCAGGGAAGACCCCGACGAGCTCTCCACTGCGGAGTGCCGCGACGGCGTTCGCATAGGCGGCACCGCCGGCCCGCATGTCGACGGCGATGTGGCGCATACTGCGCAGGAGTCGACCGACCAGCGGCTTGTCGAACGCGCCCTGCTTGGCCATGAAGCGGATGCGACGCCGGTTGTGGAGCACGGTCGCCCACTCGACGAGGGCGAACTCGAGGTACCCGAAGTGGGTCATCGCGATCACCGCCCCGCCGTCGTCCGGGAGGTGTTCGATACCGGTGGTGTGACGGCGCAGGCGCCAGACACCGAACAGGGAGCGACCGACACCGACGGCGGTGTCGTATACGGGCTCGATGGGGCGTCTCATGGCGACACCGTACGACAGACACCTGAGGAAGTGCCGGAGTGCGACGGGCGGCGGTGAGCTGGTCCGTCTCGCGATGCCCGACCGGGCGATACGATCGCGGGATGACGGCAACGCAGACCGGCCGCCCCCGTGGCAGCTACGCCAAGACGGCGGCCAGGCGCCGGGAGATCCTCGAGGCGGGCATGGACGTCTTCGCGGAACAGGGCTTCCGCAGCGGCTCGCTCCGGGAGGTCGCGGAACGTGTCGGCATGAGTCAGGCCGGTCTGCTCCACCACTTCTCGACCAAGAACGACCTCCTCGCCGCGATCCTCGACTTCCGCGACGACCGGGACCGCGAGCAGTCCGCGATCGAGATCGGCAGCGGTCTCGAGGGCATCCGGGGGCTCCTGCGTCTCGTCGAGCACAACATGCGCGTGCCGGGTCTCGTCGAACTCCACTGCGTCCTCTCCGCGGAGGCGACGTCACCGGACCACCCGGCACACGACCATTTCGTCCGGCGGTACAGCTGGTTGATCGACGGCATGACCCTCTCGTTCCAGGTGATGGCTCGCGCGGGTCAGTTGGTGCCGGGCGTCGAGCCGGCGAGTGCGGCGCGCATGCTCATCGCGATGATGGACGGCCTGCAGTTGCAGTGGCTGCTCGATCGCGACGCCGTCGACATGGCCGAGGAGACGCGCCGCTCCCTGCGCCCGCTGCTCACGGTCGAGTTGTAGCGGGAGACCTCCTCCACAGCCCTCGCGCTTCTCCACAATCGTCGTGCCGTCGGGCTCCTGCGCATATCAGATATTAGAGTGGTGGGGGCTGCGGGAAGACCTGAGGGGAAGTCCTTATTTTGATAAATTCAAAACAACTCGATACGGTGGGGGCATGAACGGATCGGGGGTGGCGTCGGCGGCGAGCGACTTCAACGCCAAGATCCGCGCCGCCGGTCTGCGCGTCACCACGGGGCGCCTCGCCGTGCTCGAGATCCTGGCCAGCACGCCGCACGCCGACGTGGAGCAGGTGGTGGCGAGCCTGCGACCACGCGCTCCGCAGACGTCTCCGCAGGCCGTCTACAGCGTGCTCAACGCCTTCGTGGCAGCCGGTCTGGTGCGTCGCATCGAGCCCGACGGCCATCCCGGCCGCTACGAGCTGCGCGTCGATGACAACCACCACCACCTGGTCTGCAGCTCGTGCGGCGCCGTCGTCGACGTCGACTGCACGCAGGGTTCGGCTCCGTGCCTCCACCCTGACGACACGGCGGGCTACCTCGTCGACGCAGCCGAGATCACGTTCTGGGGCGTCTGTCCCGCGTGCCAGGCGGATGCGTCCTGACGCCGTTCCACAGATCATTCGACGGCACTTCCATGCCGATCGTCAGCTGGCACCGACATGGTGGCAGTGCTGAAGCCAACCGACCGTCCGACCAGCCCCACCCCTCGAGGAGAGACATGTCCGAGCCCAGCTACACCACCACCAACAGCGGAGCGCCCGTCGCCAGCGACGACCACTCCCAGAGTGTCGGCGCCGACGGCGCGATCGCACTCCACGACCACTACCTGGTCGAGAAGCTCGCCCAGTTCAACCGCGAGCGCGTGCCGGAGCGCGTCGTCCACGCGAAGGGCGGTGGCGCGTTCGGTCACTTCGTCACGACCGGGGACGTCTCCCAGTACACCCGCGCGGCGCTGTTCCAGCCGGGCGTCGAGACCGAGATGCTCGCCCGCTTCTCCACCGTCGCCGGCGAGCAGGGCAGCCCCGACACCTGGCGCGACCCCCGCGGGTTCGCCCTGAAGTTCTACACGAGCGAGGGCAACTACGACCTCGTCGGCAACAACACGCCGGTCTTCTTCATCCGCGACGGCATCAAGTTCCCCGACTTCATCCGCTCGCAGAAGCGCCTGCCGGGCTCGCACCTCCGCGACCACGACATGCAGTGGGACTTCTGGACCCTCTCGCCCGAGAGTGCCCACCAGGTCACGTGGCTCATGGGCGACCGGGGTCTGCCGGGCTCGTGGCGGCACATGGACGGCTTCGGTTCGCACACCTACCAGTGGATCAACGCGAGCGGTGAGCGCTTCTGGGTGAAGTACCACTTCAAGACCGATCAGGGCATCGAGATCCTCACGCAGGACCAGGCCGACCAGATCGCCGGTGAGGACGCCGACTTCCACATCCGCGACCTCTCCGAGGCCATCACCCGCGGCGAGCACCCCAGCTGGACCCTGTCCGTGCAGGTCATGCCGTACGCCGACGCCGCGGACTACCGGTTCAACCCGTTCGACCTCACCAAGGTCTGGCCGCACAGCGACTACCCGCTGATCGAGGTCGGGAAGATGACGTTGGACCGCAACCCGGAGAACTACTTCGCCCAGATCGAGCAGGCGACCTTCGCCCCGTCGAACTTCGTCCCCGGCATCGCGGCGAGCCCCGACAAGATGCTGTTGGCTCGCATCTTCAGCTACGCGGACGCCCACCGGTACCGCGTCGGCACCAACCACGCGCAGCTGCCGGTCAACGCCCCGCACTCGCCCGTGCACTCCTATTCGAAGGAAGGGGCGATGACGTACACCTTCAACGACGCGAACGCCCCGGTGTACGCGCCGAACTCGGTCGGCGGAGCCCACGCCGACCCGGCCCGTGCGGCCGAGTCCTCCGGCTGGCAGTCCGACGGCGAGCTCGTCCGGGCAGCCGCGACGCTCCACGCCGAGGACGACGACTTCGGGCAGGCGGGCACCCTCGTCCGCGAGGTGCTCGACGATGCAGCCCGCGATCGCCTCGTCGGCAACATCATCGGCCACGTCTCCAAGGTGACCCGCCCGGACCTCCGCGCCCGGGTCGTCGCCTACTGGACGGCCGTCGACCAGACGCTCGGTGCGCGCGTCTCGGCGGGACTCCCGCCGCTCGTCTAGAGCGAGGGCCCCACGCCCGCGACGACGGTCGTCATCCTGCAGGGATGACGACCGTCGTCGTCTGTGGGCGAGTTGTCAGACGCCGGTGGGTCCGCCGCCCCGACGGATGACCCCCGTCGACTGGGCGCGGGCCTTCGCCATCTCGCGGACGTGCTCAGCCTCACCCTCGGCGGAGTGGTGTTGATCCGTGGTGTGCGCTGCACGGTCGCGCCGCACGACGTACCAGACGGCGCCGACCGCCAGGAGGACGAGCGCGGCGAGGATGACGATGGTTCCGATGTCCATGTGGTGCTCCTCTCGTCGTCCGTCCGACGCTAGCAAGCGCTCAGACGCACGCAACCCCCTCGCCGACCGGGGCGAAGGGGTTGCGGATGACTCGAGGTGCGGGACGCTAGCCGGCGACCTGCTTGGCGCGAGCGAAGACCTTCTCGATCTCCTCGCGACGACCAGGCTGCTTCAGCGACAACGGCGATGGATGCGGCGCGTTGAACGCGCTGTAGGTGTTCCCGAGCAGCGGCTCGACGTGCTTCCACCAACCGTCCTGGGCGTGCGGTCCGCAGAGGACCACGACGCGGAGGTTGCGGAGGAGCGGGAGCAGTGCGCGCAACTCCATGGCCCCCTGGGCGACCTCGGGGGCGTTCGGCTTCTTGCGTCCGGCGCTCAGGTACCACGGGACGATGTTCCAGACCATGACGTCGTCGAAGCCGATGTCGTTCCGCAGGTTCCAGAGGCTCTCGGCGACCGGGTCGTCGTTGTCGACCGAGGCGAACCCCGATCCAGGTGCGTCGAGGCTGTCCGGAGCGAGGGTGCCCGGGGCGTCGAGGAGGATGAGGGTCTTCGCGTTGACGGCTGCATCGGCCGGGTCGACGAGCGGGAGCACGAGGTCGCTCTGCCGCCGTCCTCGGCGGGCCATCATCGCGTCCGCCCAGTCGCGCAGCGGCGCGAGTGCCGGCGACTCGGCCAGCATGCGGTGTCGTTCGGCCAGTTCGTCCGGGTCCTGCAGCCCTCGCGGGGCGTCCATGTGCATCTTCCGAGCGTAGCCCGTGACGGGAGTCCCGTCATCGTCTGAAGGCGTTCCAACCCCTCAACCGGCGATGAGGACGGCGAAATCCGTGCTCGTCAACCCGGGGTGAGGGCGTCGAGCCGGGCATAGGCTGACCAGGATGACCACCGAGCCCACCGCCCTCGACGACCGGACCAAGTGGCGCGCCTTCGCGGTCTGCGTCTCCGTCGCCGCCCTCACGATCCTCGACCTGTCGAAGGTGAACGTCGGCCTCCCGTCCATCGAGCAGGCCCTCGACGCCGGCCCGACCGCACTGCAGCTGATCGTCGCCGGGTACGCCTTGGCGTTCGGCCTGATCCTCGTGCCCGCCGGCCGCTACGGTGACCTGCACTCCCGTCGACAGATGTTCATGATCGGCCTGAGCGTGTTCGGTGCGGCGAGCCTCGTGTGCGCGATCGCCCCGAGCGTCGCCATCCTGATCGGCGGGCGGATCCTGCAGGGTGTCGCCGCCGGATTCCTCATGCCGCAGGTGATCGGGCTCATCCAGCAGCTCTTCGTGGGCAAGGAGCGAGGACGTGCCTTCGGACTGTTCGGTGCCATCATCGGCCTGTCGACGGCGTTCGGTCCGACGCTCGGCGGCTTGCTCATCGCCATCGGCGGCCCGGAGGACGGCTGGCGCCTGCTCTTCTGGATGAACGTGCCGCTGGCGATCATCCTGCTGCCGATCGCCGCCCGCCTGCTGCCCAAGCAGCAGCCACGTGAGGCGGGAGCCGGTTCGCTCGACCCCGTCGGCATCGTGCTCCTCGGTCTCGCGGTGCTGTCGCTCATGCTGCCCTTCGTGCTGACGACGGGTTCGCCGGACGACGACCCGGCACGCTGGTGGCTCCTCCTCGGGTTCGCCGTGTTCGCCGGCCTGTTCGCCTGGTGGGAGGGTCGGTACCAGCGCGCCGGACAGACGCCCGTCGTCGACTTCTCGCTCTTCTCCCTCGGCAGCTACCGCAACGGCGTCCTCATCTCGACGACGTACTTCGCGGCCATGCCGGCCACCTTCCTCACCCTCACGCTGTTCGTCCAGCAGGGCCTCGGCCTCGAGCCCGTCTTCGCGGGCATGATCACGATCCCCTTCGCACTCGCCTCGGCCGTCAGCTCGTGGTTGAGCGGTCGGGTCGTCGACAAGCTCGGACGCCCGCTCGTCGTGGGCGGGCTCGTACTAGTGGTGGTCGGCTTCACCCTGAACTCGGTACTCGCGTTCATCACTCCCCCAGAGGTCACCCCGTACGCCATGGGAGCGGCGATGCTCCTGGCGGGCATCGGTGGCGGTGCCGTGATCTCGCCGAACCAGACGCTGATGCTCGCGGACATCCCGGTCGCATCCGGCGGTGTCGCCGGGTCCATCGGTCAGCTCGGTCAGCGGATCGGCACCGCGGTCGGGCTCGCTGCGGCGACGGCGACCTTCTACGCGACGGTGTACTCGGAGAACGGCGGCGGTGCCTCGGGCGCCTCGCTCGACGTCTACCACGACGCCTACCGCAACAGCACCATCGTCACGATCGGCTTCGTCGTGATCGCTCTGGTCTTCGCGCTGCTCGACACGCGGTCTCGCAGGGCGGCCGATGTCGACTCCGGACCTTCGAAGTAAGGGTCACCTGAGTTAGGGTTACCTCAGTAGCGGCTGACGGGGTCGCTGGACGGAGGAGACCGGATGGCGCGGACGAACGCTGAGGCGTCGAGGATCAAGCCCGAGGCGGCGCGGCTGTTGACCCTCCGGGTGCTGCGGAGGACCACGATCTCCCCGAACTTCGCCCGGGTCACGCTCGGTGGAGGAGACATCGCCGACTTCACCTTCCTCGGCTACGACCAGTGGTTCCGCTTCTTCATCCCCGTTTCCGACGGCGGCCTCGAGCGGCTCCCGACCAAGCTCGACATGATCGCCTACGCGAGGTACCTGGCGATCTCGAAGTCGGTCAGACCGGTGCTGCGCAACTACACCGTCCGCGACTACCGCGCGGACGGGCCGGAGGGTCCGGAACTCGACGTCGACTTCGTCATCCACGGCTCGGCCGCCGACGGGACCGCCGGACCCGCGGCCGGCTGGGCGCAGACGTGCCGACCGGGAGACCCGGTCGCGCTGCTCGACGAGGGTCGGATGTTCAACCCACCGCCCGGCACGGACCGGATCGTGCTCGTCGCCGATGAGACGGGATTGCCCGCCGTCGCCGGGATCCTCGCGCACCTTCCGGCCGACACGATCGGGACCGCGATCGTCGAGGTGCCGTCGGCAGCGGACGTCCAGACGCTCGAGGCGCCGCCCGGGGTCGAGGTCCGATGGGTCGTCCGGGACGATGCGCATGCCGTCCCCGGCCGCGCGGCGCTCGCGGCGGCCGAGGCACTCGAGGCGCCGGGTCCGTCGGCGTACGGATGGGTCGTGGGTGAGCAGGCGCTCGCTGCGGCGGTGCGTCGCTCCTGGGTCCGCAGCGGCACACCCAAGGAACGCGTCATGTTCTGCGGGTATTGGAAGGTCGGCAAGGCGCACTGACCACAGGGTTCGATCGGCCGAGTTCCGGAAAAACTCAGTTGATCAACCGAATACGGGGTGTCCCCGATGCTGGACGAGCCAGGCTCGACTAGCCTCACGGCATGCCCTCTCCCGCCGGCCCAGCCGGAAACACCATCGGCGCGCTGCCGATCGGCGCGGTCGCGGGGCTCAGACGTCCGGGCTCGATGCGCTCGAGCACGGCCGACCCCGAGGACGTCCGCACGGATGCCGTCTCCACCGAGGACGGACGGCGATCGCCCGGCCCGCTCGCCACGTGGGACGGGGTGCGCTCGCGGTTCCAACCCGGCGAAGAACTCACTTTCGACGAGCGTTACCGGTACGCCCAGCTCCCGCTCATCGACGCGGACCACCCCCTGGCGCTCGCCACCAGTCCCGACGGCAGCTACCGGGCCGGTCGCTACGTGGAACCGCGCGTCGCCGTCGTCGTCCCCGTGCCGGTGGAGCGGTTGTTCGTCGACCCCATCTTCCTGAGCTACGAGGCGGACCTCGCCTCCGCGCCGTTCGCTGCGAAGCTCGCGCGGGGCATCGAGCTGCGTCGCGCCCACCGGCTGCACGCCACGCTCGCCTCCGTCGACGCCTCCGACGACCTCCTCACCGGTCTGCGATCTGCAGTCGGCGCGTTCGCTCCGTTCCGAGCCAGACTCGCCGGACCCGTGATCGGCGGGTTCAATCGCGGCCGCTGTTACCTCCCTGCCACCGCTGACGCCTTCGAACCGATCCAGCGGGCGGTCGGCGGACGAGCCGTCCCGCTCGTGGGGGTCGGCATGCACCACTTCCGGGACGAGCTCGACCCGGCGGAGACCGCCGCACTCGCTGCCTTCCTGGAACGCTGGCAGGACGCGACCCTGTTCGAGTGGACGGTCGACGAACTGGCGGTCACCTCGACCCACGACGACCTGGTGCTCAGCGGCCGCACCCTGGCCCGGATCCCGCTGCGGGCTGCGGCCTGACGCGTCGGACCGTCGACTCAGGCTTCGGTGAGCAGCCGGACCATGGGGAGGTCCGGCGACGCCCAGTCCAGCTCGGCCAAGCGGTTCCGCGGCACCCACCGCAGTTCATCGTGATCGGTGCTGATCACCGGTGGACCGTCGCGGAAAGTGACGGCGTAACACGCCAGATCGATCCGCAGTGCGCCGACCGCGACGACGGATCGGTCGAGGAGACGACCGACGGAGACATCTGCTCCGAGTTCCTCCCGCAGCTCCCGCGCCAGGGCCTCCTCGGGGCGTTCGCCGACCTCGACCTTGCCTCCGGGGAACTCCCACCGGCCACCGGAGGACCGCTCAGGGGAGCGGCGGCAGGCGAAGACGGTGTCGCCCTGGGAGGCGACGCCCGCGACGACCTCGATCGTGGTGACCATGCCGGTCCGACCCCCTCGCTCGTGTCGTCGTCGGAGACTCCAGGGTAGGGGACCCGGTGTAAGGGTCGGCGCGACCGTGCTCCCCAGGGAGGCGTCGCACGGCGTCCGCTCATGGCGTGGCGGACGGGCGGCCGCGGGTCGGTGGTGCGTGCCAGACTGACAGCGATCGGGGGCGATGGTCCCCTGCCGCAGCGTCGTCTCGAAAGGCACCCACCGCACCGATGTTCCTCCTCGACGGTTCCGCCATCACGAGTGCCAGCGACCTCTCCAACGCGTCGTATTGCGAATTCGCCTTCCTGCGCTCCATCGACGCGAAGCTCAAACGGATCGACCCGATCGAGGAGCCCGAAGACGAGATGCTCATGCGCACCTCGAAGCTGGGCGATCAGCATGAACTCCGCGTGCTCGAGTCCTACCGGGCCGAGTTCGGCGCAGGCGTGGTCGAGCTCGAGCGCCCCGACGTCCGGGATGCCGACGCGCTCGCCGAAGCCGTCGCGTCGACGCTCGCCGCCTTCCGGGACGGCGCACCGATCGTCTTCCAGGCCGCGTTCTTCGACGGCTCCTTCATCGGCTTCGCCGACTTCATCGTCCGCAGGCCCGACGGCCGGTATCGGGTCCAGGACACCAAGCTGGCTCGCTCCCCGAAGGTGACGGCGCTGTTGCAGCTCGCGGCCTACGTGGAACAGCTCAGTGCGGCCGGGGTGCCGGTCGACGACGATGTCGACCTCATCCTGGGTGACGGGACGATCAGCACGCACGCCGTCTCCGACATCCTCCCTGTGTACCGGCGTCGCCGTGCGCGGCTCGTACAGATCGTCGCGGAGCGGCTGCAGGACACGGATGCAGTGCAGTGGGGCGACCAGCGGTACAGCGTCTGCGGACACTGCACCTGGTGCGACGCGGAGATCACCGCTTCGCGCGACGTCCTGCTGGTGGCCGGTCTGCGGCTGACCCAGCGCGACCGCCTGTTGGCCGCCGGGATCCGCACCATCGACGACCTCGCCGCACTCACCCTCACCGGGTCGGCTCCCGGTGGCGCGTTCCACGGGCACCCGGCCACCGGTGGCGGCACCGTCGACGGGGTGTCGGAGACGACGCTCGCCGCCCTCCGGGATCAAGCCCGTCTGCAACTCGAACCCACGTCGGAGCCCGGCGTCCCGGCGTTCCGCGTCCACGACGCCGCGGCACTCGGGCTCCTCCCGCAGCCCGATCCCGGCGACATCTTCTTCGACTTCGAGGGAGACCCGCTGTACACGGAGGGCGAGCCGGGCGACGCTCGGCGAGGCGACCGCACCCGCTGGGGCATCGACTACCTGTTCGGGCTGGTCGACACCGACGGCGTCTTCCGATCCTGGTGGGCGCACGACTTCCACGAGGAGCGCATCGCGTTCATCGACTTCCTCGAGTACCTCACCGCGCGCCGGGCGGAGTACCCGGGCATGCACGTCTACCACTACGCGGCCTACGAACGGACGCACCTGCTCTCCCTGGCCGCCAGACACGGCGTCGGCGAGCAGGTCGTCGACGACCTCCTGCGGGAGGCCGTGCTCTTCGACCTCTACCCGTTCGTCCGCAAGACGGTCCGTGTCGGCTCCCGGTCGTACTCGATCAAGAAGCTCGAACCCCTCTACATGGGCGACGACCACCGCGACAGCGAGGTCACCAACGCGGCCGCGTCGATCACCGAGTACGCCGACGCTCGCGAGCTCAGCCGCAGCGACGACCCGGCCCTCATCGCGGAGGGCGAGCGGAAGTTGGCGGAGATCGCCGAGTACAACGAGTACGACTGCGAGTCCACTCGCCGACTCCGCAACTGGCTGCTTGCCCTGGGCGAGGAGCGCGGTGTGCTCCCCGGCACCTTCGTGAACGATGCGCCGGAGCCGCTCATCGACGACCCGACGCCCCTGCACGACGCCTTGACGGCACTTGCCGGCGACCCACTCGACCCCGAGCGTTCCGACGACGCGGCGGCGTACGCCCTGGCTGCGGCCGCGATCGACTACCACCGTCGGGAACACAAGTCGTTCTGGCAGGAGCACTTCTCACGGCTCATCGCCACGCGCGACGACTGGGAGGACACCCGCAACGTGTTCACGGTCACCGCCGGCGAGGTCGAGCGCGACTGGTTCCGGGAGGGCCGGCAGCGGAGCGATCGCCGGCACGTCCGCCTCTTCGGCCGCTGGGCTCCGGGGAGCAGCGTGAAGGTCGGCGCCGACCCCTTCGCCGTCTACGAGTACCCGGGTCCGTACACGGTCCCCCGCGCCGAGCCCGGCTCCCGTCCCGCCGGGCAGATCACCGTGCTCGAGGTCGACGACGACTCCGTGCTCATCCAGGAGACGCTGAAGACCGACCGGGATTCCTACTCCGAGCTGCCGGTCGCGCTCACGCCGTCTCCTCCACCCCGGCCGGGGACGCAGGTCGACGCCATCGCCGAATGGGGGCAGGCCATCGTCGACGCGTCGCCCGACTGGCCGAGCGACGGTGTCGTCGACATCCTCCGCCGCAGGCCGCCGCGCACCGGTTCGGGTGGTCCCCTCCCCCACCAGGGTGACCGCGAGACGATCGAGGACGTCACCGCCGCCCTGCTCGACCTCGACGACTCCGCGCTCGCGGTCCAGGGCCCGCCAGGGACGGGCAAGACCTACGTCGCCTCGCACGTCATCACCGCGCTGGTGCAGCAGCACGGGTGGCGGATCGGTGTGGTGGCCCAGTCGCACGACGTCGTGGAGAACCTCCTCGAACGCATCGTGAAGGCCGGCCTCAACCCGGGCCTCGTGGCGAAGACACTGCGGACCGGTGCCGACCCGGACGCCGACCGCGGCTACACGATCCTGCCGTCCAACGGCCACGCGGCCTACGCGGGCGAGCAGGCGGGCGGGTTCGTCGTGGGCGGTACCGCCTGGGACTTCAGCAACCCCAACCGGTTCCCACGCCGGTCGCTCGACCTGCTCGTCGTCGACGAAGCTGGTCAGTTCTCCCTGGCCTACACGATCGCGGCGAGCGTCGCGGCCCGGAACCTGCTCCTCCTCGGCGATCCACAACAGCTCCCTCAGGTGAGCCAGGGGACGCATCCGGAGCCCATCGACACCTCCGCCCTCGGGTTCGTCGCCGACGGACGAGACGTGCTGCCACCGGAACTCGGCTACTTCCTCCACGAGACCTGGCGGATGGACGCGGCGGTCACGGAGCCGGTCTCGCACCTGTCGTACGGCGGTGAGCTGCGATCGGCGGCGGCCACGGCGAACCGCAGCCTCGTCGGCTGCGAGCCAGGCCTCCACATCGTCGACGTCCGTCACGTCGGCAACGCCACGAGCTCGGTCGAGGAGGCCGAACGCGTCGTCGAGCTCGTCCGCTCGAGCATCGGCCTGCTCTGGACCGACCCCGACTCCCGCCGCTCGGACTCCCCCCTGACGCAAGCCGACATCATCGTGGTCTGCCCGTACAACGCGCATGTGGCGGTGGTGCGGCAGGCGCTCGACCAGGCCGGGTACGATGCCGTCCGGGTCGGGACGGTCGACAAGTTCCAGGGCCAGGAGGCGGTCATCGCGATCGTGACCCTGGCCGCGTCCGCGCCGGCCGAGGTACCGCGCGGGATGTCGTTCCTCCTGATGAAGAACCGGCTGAACGTCGGCATCTCGCGGGCGCAGTGGGCTGCCTACCTCGTCTCCTCCCCCGCGCTCACCGAATACCTCCCGACGACCCCGGAGGGCGTCGCCGAGCTCAGCGCCTTCATCAGGCTCGTGGACGGGCGCTGACCGACGCTGCCGACGACCCGATGTCGCCGGCGGGCCGACGCGAGGCGTCCGCGCTCCCGAGCCGGGCCGCCTTCGCGATCCAGGCCTGTCTCTGGGTGTCGCTCGACCCCTTGACCGGGCCGAACCGATTCACAGCGACGGACCGGATCCCGCAGAACCGGAGGGTCGTGGTGCGGAGCTGCTTCACGGTCGTGTCCCCCACCAGCGGGAGGTACCACCATGGCGAGTCGGTCGTGACGATCACGCGGCCCGAGCGCCCGGTGAGCAGGCCCTCCGGGAGCCCGTTGTCCTTCGTCCGGTAGGCGCGACGCGGCAGCAAGACCCGATCGAAGAACCCCTTGAGCAGCGCCGGGACGGAGCCCCACCAGACCGGGGCCACGACGACGAGGTGATCAGCGGCCAGGATCTGCTGCCACGCGAACTCGAGGTCGGGCTCCAGTTCCTGCCGGTGGGTGTAGCCGAGCCGCAGGTTCGGATCGAATGCGAGGTCGCGGACGGCGAGGACTGTCGCGTCGCCGTGTGCATCCGCATACGCCACCGCCAGAGCGGCGCACAGGGAGTCGGGATTGGGATGGCCGTCGATGACGAGGGTGCTCATTGGTGCTCCAAGGGTCGTAGGTTTTGACAGTGTCCAGAATCTAGACACTGCCCACATCGGTACGGCAACGACCGTACGGGTACGATGTTGCTTGTGTCAAGATCGACGACGGCCTATCACCACGGCAACCTCGGACCCGTGCTGGAAGACGCTGCGCTCGACCTCATGAGGACACAGGGACACGTCTCGCTGAGCCTGCGCGAGGTCGCCCGCCGTGCCGGCGTCAGTCACAACGCGCCGTACCATCACTTCGGTGACCGGACGGCGCTGCTGAAGCGTTTGAGTGAACGGTCGATGTCAGAACTTCTGGAGTCGATGCGCGCAGAGCGGGCGGCCGCTGCCGCGGGCACGCCGCAGGAGATCGCCATCCAGGTCGGCGCGAGCTATGTGGCGTACGCAGCCCACCACCCCGAACGGTTCCGCGTCATCTACGACCCGGACGTCTGTGCTCCGGGCGCGCCGAGCGAGGCGATGGCGCCGCTCATCACCGCGGTCGAAGGGATCCTCGCCGAGACCACCGCGTCCCTCGCGCCCGATGCGCCGGCCGAGGTCCTCGCCGCCCTCACCACGGCGGTCTGGGCGACGGTGCACGGCTTGGCCGAGCTCGTCGTCGCCGGTCACATCTCGGAGACCGAGGCTCGACCCGCCCTCGAGGCCTTGCTGTCCCGGTCCTGAAGGCGCATCGCGGCGACAGCCCGGCCCCGTTCCCCGGAGGTGCGAGGGCCTGTCTCTCAGGCTGTACACAAACCACACCCGGTGAACGGTCGGGAACCTCAAAGGCGGCTCTTGGCCCCAGGTGACGATTCCCTCGGTTTGTAGGAGTCAGATGATCTCAGCACTCGCCGCCGAGAGGAACCTCCATGACGAACACCACAGGCCCGGACACTCCGGAACCCGAAGCCACCGACCCCGCCACCGCAGACCCGACCATCACAACCCCCGCCTACGAGCAGCCGACCGGTTCGTACCAGCCGACCCCGGGCATGGACGTCACTCCCCCACCCGGATACCCGGGGAACACGGCCGGACCCGCTCGGCCGTGGCCCGGCACGACCCCGTACGGCTACGCCACGGCGCCGCATCAGCGCTTCGACGGCGTCTCCGCGACTCCTCCCTCGCCGCACACCCCGCCACAGCCACCGACGGCGGCGAAGCAGCAGCCGATCGGCTGGATCATCGCGGCCGCGACCGCAGCCACCGTCGTCTCCCTCGTCACCGGCGGGCTGGGCATCGCCTCCCTGGCAGCGGGGGCCTTCCACAGCGTCGCGGCGTCGTCCCAGGTGGCCGAGACGGTGCCCGATGAGAGCGGTCAGAGCTTCCGAGCGCCGGGCGGCCTCACGCCACCGCAACAGCAGACGACTCCGGATGCCGCCACCGCGGACACCAGGAGCGCGACCGCGGCCGAATCGGTCGGTGTCGTCGACATCGAGACGGAGCTCGGCTACCAGGGCGGTGCCGCCGCCGGCACCGGGATGGTCCTCACGGCCGACGGCCAGATCCTGACGAACAACCATGTCGTCGCAGGGGCGACCAGCATCGTGGTCACGGTCGTCAGCACGGGTCAGCAGTACACGGCACGCGTGATCGGGACGGATGCCACGGACGACGTCGCGCTTCTGCAACTCGACGGCGCCGCCGGGCTCGACACCGTGACGATCGATGACGACGGTGGCGCGGCCGTCGGCGACGCGGTCACCGGCGTCGGCAACGCGGGCGGGACGGGCGGCACCCCGAGCGCTGCCGACGGATCGGTCACCGCGCTGGACCAGGACATCACCGTGCAGGACGAGACGACGGGTACCGGCAAGCAACTCACGGGCCTCATCCAGACCGACGCGGACATCCAGGCCGGAGACTCCGGCGGCCCGCTGTACGACGCGGAGGGTGAAGTCGTCGGGATCGACACCGCGGCGTCCTCCGGCGGCACGGACATCGACGGGTTCGCGATCCCGATCGACGACGCGCTGTCGATCGTCGGTCAGATCCGCAGCGGCGTCGAGACCCAGACGGTCTCGATCGGCTACCCCGCCTTCATCGGCATCGGGCTGAGCTCGGCTGGCGACGGCGGAGCAGCGGCAGGGTCGGGCGCCGTCGTCGGATCGGTGATCGAGAACACCCCCGCCGCCTCGGCGGGTCTCGCCGCGGGCGACGTCATCACCGGGCTGAACGGGGTGGCCATCGACTCCGCGCAGACCCTCACCGCGACCATGGCCTCGCTCGAGCCCGGTCAGACGGTCACGATCACGTGGACGACACCCGCCGGCGCGAGCCAGACGGCCGACATCGCACTGATCGAGGGCCCGGTCGCCTGACGAGACCGTTCATCGGCTCGGCTCCTCCGAACCGGCCCGCCGCCGGATCGGAGGAGCCCACGGCGCTCGGCCAGTAGGCTCGGGTCCGCGGTGCCCGCCGCGTCCACCGGAAGGATCCGCCCGTGACCCGCTACCTCGGAGTCGACCTCGCCTGGGGCGAGGGGACCGAGCGACGGGTGGCGAACGAGTCGGGCGTCGTCTGCATCGACGAGACCGGGACGGTGATCGACGCCGGCTGGGCCATCGGTATCGACGCGGTGGTCTCGTGGATCCTCGCGACCGCCGAACCCGGATCGGTCATCGCGGTCGACGCGCCCCTGCTCGTCGAGAACGCCACGGGCATGCGCCGCTGCGAGCGGGAGGTCGGGCAGCGTTACGGCCGCTGGCAGGTGTCCGCCTACCCGTCGAACCTCGGCCTCCCGGCACTCGGTGGGGTAGCCCTGTTCCGAGCGCTCGAGGCAGCCGGGCTGCACTACTTCGACGGCTTGAGCACCCCGGCCGAGGAGGACATCGTCTTCTTCGAGGCGTACCCGCACACGACTCTCGTCGGTGCTGAGGAACTCGGCTACACCGAGGCGCGACCCCGTTACAAGAAGCTCGACACCTCGCTCCCGGTGACCGAGCGACGGCAGCGGCGCGCTGACGTGTGCGACGACCTGATCGAGCGACTCGACCGCCTGGCGACCGCCAGCCCCCCGCTGCTGCTGCGCTCGCATCCGGTGACCACGCTCCTCCTGGACGTGCCCTCCCCGACGAAGGAGACCGCGCACAAGCACCGGGAGGACCTCATCGACGCGGCCCTCTGCGCGTGGACGGCGTCGTCCTGGGACGAACACGGCCTGGAGCGGTTCCAGGTCCTCGGTGCTACGGACGTGCCCGATGACCAGGGGCGCGTCCCGACCCTTCTCGCGATGGCGCGACCCGAACAGCGGCATCCGGAATACATGCCAACGAGTGCATACGCGCAGCCAGCACCACTTCCCCGTGATTCCAGCCTTACCGCGGGCGACGCCGCCCGCGGAGAGCCCTCGTCGACGATATTCGAAGGACATATGAACAAGCAGGCATACTCAAAGACCGAGACCACCAAAGCGGATGCGATCGAGTTCGTCGAGGGCGGGGCCGCCGGCTCCACCGCCGCCGAGAGCCAGCCGTCCGGCTCGACCCGGGCACCCTCCCCCGCCCCGACCACGGTGGACCTTCTCCGGAGCGCGACCTGGCACCTCGAACACGCCCGGGTGACCGCGGCCGGGGACGATGTGGCGTTCGAGGCCGCGCGGTCAGCACTCGCCGAGGCCGTCTTCGACCTCGAGGCTGTCCAGTACGGCGAGTCGACGCGGGGCTGACGCGTCCTCAGACCGGATCGAGATCCGATCGACGCTCTGACCGACGGGCTTCGCGCTCGGCACGCGCCCGGCGTTCAAGGAGGTCGGTGCGGATCCACCGGATCGCGAGGGAGATCGCGAGCGACAGGAACAGGAACGCCGCGGCACCGAGGGCGTACGAGATGAAGTCCGTGGGGATGAAGGTCGTGCCGAGCAGCAGGGCCGACGGCGCCCACTGATCCGCCAGTGCCGCCGGGACGCCGGTGGCCTGGAAGCACTCGATCGCCGCGGAGAACCCGAACGCTCCGATGGCGACCTGCCACAGCGGGAGCCGTGGCGCCGCGAACGCCAGCAGCAGGGCGACGAGCACCGTGTAGAGGGCGTTCGTGACCGGGTTGGCCCAGACGGCGGTGACCGACCAGTGCACGGTCAGCCCGGCGACGATCGTCACGATGGCGGCACCGAGCAGGAGTGCCCGCTTCAGGGAGGTCGCCGGCCGTGGCCCGTCAGGGTTCGGCTCCGGGAGATCGCTCATGCTCTGGTCCTTCTCGTGCGTCGTTGTCGCCCACGGGCCCAGTCGCGGGCCTCGGTTCCTGAGAGGGCGAGGATGATGGAGCAGTCGACGGCGAAGCCGATCAGGTTGGTCTGCAGGGTGAGGCCGCCGGCGCCCGCGAGGTAGGTCGCGGTCAGGGTGGCGATCGAGGTGGAACTGAAGGCCATGGCGAGCAGGCGTGCGAGGTTGCCGCCGAGGTGGACCCGCCAGGCGAGCACGAGATAGCTCAACGTCACGGCTGCTGACAGGCCGATGACGAACCCGACGACCCACGGCACCAGGACGGCGTCGTCCGCCGTGGTGACGGTCGCGGTCGCCTCGGCCATCACGTGCTTCCAGTCGGTGACGAGGAGGACGCCGGAGAGGATCGACGACAACGACGCGACGACCATGAGCAGGACGCCGACGGTGGTGTCGAGCGGGCGCGGTTCACCGGCTCGGATGAGCGAGCGGATCGGTGGGGCGTCGGCCGGAGGGAGCGTCGCGGTCGGCGGGACGACGACGGCGGTGAGGTCCACGATCGGGAGGTTCCCGTCCGTCATGATCGCGTCACCGCCCCCGTTCCGCGAGTGGTACCCCGTCGAGAAGTTCTCGATCACGGAGGTGGAGGCGCCGACCCCGGCGGCCTCGATCGATCCGACGATGTGATCCCGTTCGTCGTCCACGTCGTCGGCGATGCGGTGGGTGACCTGGAGCGTGAAGACGCTGATGCCGACCGAGCGATCGTAGGTGCCGGCCGCCAGCCAGTCGGCCTGGTACCCGCCGGGGAGCAGCCAGCCCTCAGGGGTCGGCCAGAACCGGACGTGGTGCCGCTTGCCCGGGCTGCCGTCGACCTCCTGCTGGTAGCAGAACGCCTGCGGACGGCCGAAGAGGTAGAGCGAGGAGACCGGCGCCTCCGGATAGCTGCGTCGCGTCAGCGTGGAGGACACGATCCGCAGGTCGGCGCGGAGGCCGAGGTCGTCGGCGAGGGTCCATCCGGCCGTCAGCATCGCCGTGTGCACCTGCTCCTCGCTGCCGCGGAACCCGAGGTTGACGGGGTCGCCGAGGATGCCCTCTCGGGTGCGCGTGCGTCCGATGAAGTAGTCGGGCAGGTAGACGCGCGAGAGCACCGTGTGCAGCCGCGGCAGGATGAGATACGCGATGACGAGGTAGATGACGAGGATGAACCAGGCCTGGGCCCACCCTCGGGCGAAGGCCTCCGTCAGCAGGACGTAGGCGAGGAAGACGGCAGCGGCCGTTCCGAAGGCGAAGAACCAGCCGTCGACGATGCGCGCGATGCGCCCGCGTCGATCCTCGGACAGGCCGCTGGCGGGCCCGAGGAGCGTCCCGGTCTTCGTCACCCGTCCAGGGTAGGGCCTCGTGGCTCGCCGCGTCCGGCACACCGGCTGGTGGGAGGATGGAGGCATGGATTCCGTCGCCCACATCACCGACCTTGCCGACTTCATCGTCGCCTCACCGACCTCCTATCACGCGGTCGCGGAGAGTGCGCGGCGGCTGGAGGCGGCCAGGTTCACGCGCCTGCTCGAGACCGAGTCCTGGGATGGCGGTGGAGGCCGGTTCTTCGTCGAACGCGAGGGCGCGATCATCGCCTGGGTGCAGCCGGAGGGCGCCACCCCGACGACCCCGTTCCGGATCCTCGGCTCCCACACGGATTCGCCGAGTTTCAAGCTGAAGCCGAAGTCGACCATCGGTGCGCAGGGCTGGTTGCAGGCGGGGGTCGAGGTGTACGGCGGCCCGCTGCTCAACTCCTGGCTCGACCGCGAGCTGGAGCTGGCCGGTCGACTCGTGACGCTCGACGGGACCGTGCACCTCGTGCGCACCGGGCCGTTCCTGCGCATCCCACAGCTCGCCATCCACCTCGACCGCGCAGTCAACGAGGGCCTCGTCCTCGACCGACAACGCCACCTGCAGCCGGTCTACGGGGTCGGTGACCTCGCCCACGCGGACGTCCTCGCGCACCTGGCGGCGATCGCAGGCATCGACCCCACCGCGATCGCGGGGTATGACGTACTCGTCGCCGACACGCAGGAGCCGCGCCGGTTCGGCCTCGACGGCCAGCTGTTCGCCGCAGGGCGCATGGACAACCTGACCTCGGTCCACGCGGGACTCGAGGCGTTGATGGCCGCCAGTGACGGGGGAGCGACGGCGGAAGCCGACCACATCACGGTCTTCGCCGCCTTCGACCACGAGGAACTCGGTTCAGCCTCGACCTCCGGAGCGAGCGGCCCGTTCCTCGACGACGTCCTCACCCGGATCGGCGCCACCCTCGGCGCGACGACTGCGGAGCGGCTGCAGGCGTACGCGGGGTCGTGGTGCCTCTCGGCGGACGCCGGCCACGCGATCCACCCCAACTACCCCGAGCGCCACGACCCCGCGAACCGGCCGATCGCCGGCGGAGGGCCGCTCCTCAAGATCAACGCCAACCAGCGCTACGCCACGGACGCCCTCGGGGCTGCGCTCTGGGCGCGGAGCTGCGCCGCGGCCGGCGTGACCTCGCAGGACTTCGTGTCGAACAACACGGTGCCCTGCGGTTCGACCATCGGCCCGCTCACCGCGACCAGGCTCGGCATCCGGACGGTCGACGTCGGAACGCCGCTGCTGTCGATGCACTCCGCACGCGAGCTGTGCCACATCGACGACCCGACCGCCCTGAGTGCGGCGGTCCAGGCGTTCTTCCGAGGCGCCTGAGCCGCGCCGCAGCAGGAGATCCGCCTGCGAGCAGGAGGCCGTCCGACGGTCGGTCCTCCTGCGCCGCTGATCTCCTACTGCGGGGCCGGGCTCAGCCCAGTTCGCGCAACCGCAGACGTCGCCCGTCGGGGCTCGCGTCGGGGTTGACCTCGACGAGGTCCGAGCGTGAGTTGATGAAGTCGCTGAACGAGCGGTGGCCGAGCGGCTTCTCCTTGAACGCCGGATCCATCCGGATCATCTGGTTCTTCACCTCGGCGTTCAGCAGCCAGTCCTCGTCGTCGTTCTTCGCGTGGACGAGGCGGAGCGCGCGCACGAGCAGTTCGGTCGCCGCGCGCTGGGCGTCGGGGCCGGACGGGTCGGCCGTCTCCTCGTCGGCGTCGTCCAGCTCGTCGGCGTCGCGGTGGCTGAAGACGGGCTCGGTGAACAGGCCGCCGATCCGAGGCGGTGCCTGCGTGGCGGGCGCGTCGGGCGTCGTGGCCGGAGCGGAGGAGGCGCGTCGACGCCCACCGGACTTCGATGCTGCCTTCGGGGTCTCTTCAGCGGAGGTCTCCGCCTTGGCGCCGGACGCCGTGGCGTCGACGGCGGCAGGGGTGCGCGGTGTCCTGCTGACGACGGGGCGGACGATGCCTGGCAGGTCGTCGTAGTCCGAGAACTCGTCGCAAGCGGCCATGAGCGCCCGGCTCGTCGCGCCGGCCACGCCGATGCCGATCACGTGGCGTCCGAGACGGCGGCAGCGCTGGGCGAGGGAGATGTAGTCGGAGTCACCCGCGACGATGACGATGTGCGTGAGGTCCGGCAGACGGAAGAGGTCCTCGACGACGTCGACCGCGAGGCGGATGTCCGCTCCGTTCTTCATCGCCTTGGTCGTCGGGAACATCTGGGTGAGGTCGACGGCGCGGTCGACGAGGTCCTTCTGGTAGGCCGAGTTGACGGGCTCCGACCAGTCGGCGTACGAGCGGCTGATGACGATGTTGCCGAACGAGGACGTGTAGTCGAGGATCGCCCCGACGTCGACGCGGGCCGCCTGGAGGCGCTCCGAGATCTCGTCGCCCTCCGGTGCTGCCGACGGCACGTGGGAACGTGCGCGATCGCGGCTGAACGCCGCCTTCCCGTAGAGCTGGTTGTAGCGCGAGATGACGATGTTGTCGAAGTCGATGTAGACCGCGACTCTGGGCGTTCCGGTTTCTGCCATGCCCCCATCATCCTCTGACGCCCCGCGAATCGGCGACTCCGGGGCCGTCCTGGCGATCGCCCCGGCTCAGAGGTGGCCGGTGAGCTTCCCGTGGAAGGCCGAGCTGCGCTCGTCGAGGCCGGTGAACACGACCTGTTTGCCGTGTTCGGCGTACTTCTCCTGCACGGAGTCGAGGACGGCGACGCTCGAGGCATCCCAGATCTGGGAGGCGGTGAAGTCGACGACGACGTCCGCGGGGTCGGCGGCGTAGTCGAACTGCTCGACGAGGTCGTTGCTGCTCCCGAAGAACAGCGGGCCGATCACGGAGTACCGCACGGAGCCGCCGTCCTCCGACGGCACCCGCCGGACCCGGATGACGTGGGCGACCCGACGGGCGAAGAGCACCATCGCGAGCACGGCGCCAGCGGCCACGCCGATCGCGAGGTTGTGCGTGATCACCACGACGGCGACGGTCACGACCATGACGAGCGTCTCGGGGATCGGCATCCGGCGCAGGGTCGCCGGGCGCACGCTGTGCCAGTTCACGGTCTTGATCGCGACGATCATCATGACCGCGGCGAGGGCGACCATCGGGATCTGCGCCATCACGGGGCTGAGCGCCGTCACGAGCAGGAGGAGGAAGATCCCGGCGACGAAGGTGGAGATCCGGGTCCTGGCCCGACCGAGCTTCACGTTGACGACGGTCTGGCCGATCATCGCGCACCCGGCGATCCCGCCGTACCAACCGGCGAGGATGTTGGCGACACCGAGCGCCCAGGACTCGCGCCCCTTCGACGACGTCGTGTCCGTGATGTCGTCGACGAGCTTCGCCGTGAGTAGCGTCTCCATGAGTCCCACGAACGCCACGCTGAGGGCGGTCGGCCAGATGATCCCGAGCGTCTCGAGGTTGAGCGGGACGAGGAGCGCCGTGAGGCCGGGGAGGCCGCCGGAGACGTCGCCCTGGTCACCGACGGTCGGTACGGCCGCGTGGGCGATCATCGTGATCGCGGTGACGACGACGATCGCGACGAGCGGTGCCGGGACGGCGGTGGTCAGCTTCGGCAGGAGGAGCACGATGAGCACCGTGACGACGAAGAGCGGGTACACGAGCCACGGGACGCCGAGCAGGTGCGGCACCTGGGCGACGAAGATGAGGATGCCGAGCGCGTTGACGAAGCCGATCATCACGGAGCGGGGGATGAAGCGCATGAGCCGCGAGAGCCCGGTGACACCGAAGAGGATCTGGATGAGCCCGGCGAGGACGACCGCGGGCAGCAGGTACTCGACGCCCTGCTCCTTCACGAGCGGCGCGACCACGAGCGCGACGGCCCCGGCGGCGGCCGTGATCATGGCCGGGCGACCGCCGAGGATCGACATCGAGATCGCGAGGACCACGGAGGCGATGAGGCTCACTTTGGGGTCGACGCCGGCGATGATCGAGAAGGAGATGACCTCGGGGATGAGCGCGAGCGTCGTCACGATCCCCGCGAGGATCTCGACGCTGAACGCCTTCGGGTTGCGCAGGGTCGCGATGACGCCGGGGCTCGGGCGGACGGCGGTGCGCATGGGCGCGTCGGGCTGAGTCACCGTGCCAGCCTAGGCGCGTTCGGAACACCCTCGGCCGCTGAACGCGTGTGCGGGGAGCGGGAGGGCCGGGTCAGCCCCGCAACCAGGCCTCGAGCCCGTCCGCGCTGATCGGCAGTGCCGACGAGAGCACCTCGTGGCCCGTCGACGTCACGAGCAGGTCGTCCTCGATGCGGACCCCGATCCCGCGCAGCTCGGGTGGGACCGTCAGGTCGTTCGCGTGGAAGTACAGTCCGGGCTCGACGGTCAGCACCGCTCCCGGCTGCAACGGCTCGTCGAGGTACCGTTCGTCACCGATGCGGGCGCAGTCGTGGACGTCGAGACCGAGGTGGTGCCCGGTGCCGCTCGGCAGGTAGCGCCGGTGTTGCTGACCGCTCGGGGACATCGCCTCGTCGACCGAGACCTGCAGGATCCCGAGCTCGAAGAGGCTCGTCGCGATGTGCTCGTAGGCGGTGTTCCGCATCTCGAGGAACGAGCGACCCGGGCCGACCTGGGCCATGGCCGCCCGATGGGCTCGTTCCACGTGGTCGTGTACCTCACGCTGGGCCGCGGTGAAGGTCCCGCCGGCCGGGAAGGTGCGCGTGACGTCCGCGGTGTAGAGCGATCGGGCCTCGACCCCGGCGTCCATGAGGATGAGGTGCTCGGGCAGCACCGGCCCGTCGCAGCGGGTCCAGTGCAGGGTGGGGGCGTGGGGACCGCTGCCGATGATGGTGGAGTAGCCGACGCCGTTCCCGAAGGTGCGGGCGTGGCGCTCGAAGGTCGACTGCAGCCAGCGTTCGCCACCGAACTCGATCGCGGCGGGCAGTTCGTGCACGACCGAGCGGAACCCGCCGACCGTGGCGTCCACCGCCGCTCGCAGCTGCCCGATCTCCCAGTCGTCCTTGACGAGCTTCGCCGCGGACAGCGCGACGAGCAGGTCGCGGGAGGCACCGAAGCGACCGTCCACGCGGGGCTCTGCGGCCCCTGCCCTGGCTGCGTCGCCAGGCACGAGCGCGAGCGCCTCGTCCAGGGCCTCCAGGGACCGCACCTCGACCTCGAGCGCGTCTGCCCACTGCCGGAGTCCGGCGGACGGGCCGATCCAGAGCTCGCCGCGCATGGCGTCCGCGTAGAACGCCTCTTCACCGGGGCCGACGGGCTCCGGCAGGTACAGCGTCGCGTCATGACCGCCGGCGGTCGGGCGCATGATCAGGACGGCGCCCTCGGCCTGACAGGACGTCAACCACACGAAGTCGCTGTCCGGACGGAACGGGAACTCGGTGTCGTTCGCGCGGGTGACGGCGCGTCCTGCGGTGACCACGATCCAACGACCGGCGAACTGGTCGCCGACGATCGCGCGGTGTCGTCCGGCGGCCGCACCGGCACCGTCCGCGAGGTCGACGGAGCGGTCGACCTCGCCCCAGCCGCTCGCCAGGAAGTCCCGGAAGGCGTCGTCCTGGGGGAGTGGCTGCGTGCGGGGGTCACGGAAGGCGAAGCTGTCTGGACACATGGAGATCAGTTAGCCACCGTGCGTGGACGGCGTCAAGGCGGCACGATGCCACGCAGCGGAACATCCTGTCCGGTCCGCCGGAACCGACGATTCGTCCCGAAGGCCGGGCGACGATCGTGGCGTTGGTGGACGGATCGTCGAAGGATTGACACCTGTTCGGGCCCCTCCGCACAATGATCGGCATGACAGGAACCGCCGACGCCGGCACCACCACCCCGCTCGATGTCGACCTCGATGCGCGGGTGTTCGACATGGTGTCCTCGTCGGCGAGTGTCGTCGACGCCGACGCCCCGACCCGCTTCGTCTACCACGAGGCGCACGGGGTGCTGTGGGGGGAGTACGTCGGGGACACCGTCTCCGTCGGTCGCTTCTGCGGCGTCCGGACGGGCGAGCGGATCGACATCTCGTTCGTCCACCGCAACCGCGCCGGAGACCGCACCACGAGGGGCGAGGCCAGCTCGATCATCTCCCGTGGCGAGGATGGGGCATTGATCCTCACGGAGGACTTCATCGGCCCCGACGGCCAGGCCCACGTCAGTGTGTGCCGGGAGATCGTCGCGGCCTGACGCTTCCGCGCGAGGTCCGTGCGGCTCCGGTCGTCAGCGGCCGCGTCGCTCGGGAACGCGCTGGGCCCGCTCGTCGCTCGTGCGGACGAACCGCGTCATGCCGAAGCGCTCGCCGGAGTCCTCGACGCTCGTCCGCTCCGACCGCGCCATGCGGAGCGACACGTCCGAGCGTTCCTCGTCCATGAGGAACACGGTGGTCGTGGCCTTGATCGACGGCCACTGGGCGAGCCTCGTGGCGACGAGCTCGTGGATCGCCGCGACGTCGGGGGCGCGGATGAGCATCATGGCGTCGTGCTCGCCGGTGGTGACCGCGAAGTACTCCAACTCGGGGACCGAGGAGAGCCGCGCGCGGAAGTCCGCCCACTGGCTCTGCCGCAGGGTGATGAACACCATCGCCGCGACGCCGAGCCCGACGGTCGCCGGTTCGATGTCGGCGTGGACGCCCTTCAGCACGCCGGCCCTGACCATCGCCTCGTACCGCGCGTAGGCGTTCGAGCGCGAGATCCCGAGGTGCTCGGCGAGGGCGGCGACCGAGGCCCGGCCGTCCTCGCGCAGGAGCTCCAACATGCGGATGTGGGTGTCGTCGAGTTGCATCGAATGCTCCAAACGTCCAGATTCAGCGGTGGTCCTGGCGGCTGATTGAGAGGATATGCCAATTCGCGCCCGAGATCGAGACAATTCTTCTTTGGTAATGGCTTGTAGATTGACGAATGATCGCTGATGACACTACTTTCAGCTCATCCCTCCAAGCAGATAAGGAGCTCCACCTTGTCACGATCCTTCAGCCGCACCAGTCGGCGCGGTATGGCGGCCCTCGGCCTCGCCCTCGCCGCCGGCCTCGCGCTCGCCGCCTGCTCCCCCTCAGGTGGCTCCGACTCCTCGGCAGGCAAGTCGCTCGTCGTCGACGCGTCCTTCGACCTCAAGACCGCCGACCCGAACCGCGAGTACGAGACGACCGGCTCGATCGTCGCCAAGGCGCTCTACGAGACGTTGCTCACCTTCAAGGGCGACGACGTGACCGCTCCCGTCGACGGCCTCGCGAGCTACGAGATGAACGCCGACAACACGGTGATGACGCTCACGATGAAGGACGGGAAGAAGTTCTCCGACGGATCCGACGTGACCGTCGACGACGCCGTGTTCTCGCTGCAGCGCGTCCAGGGGGTGAAGGGCAACCCGTCCTTCCTCCTCGACGGCGTCACGATCGAGAAGACCTCGGACACGACCCTCACGCTCACCTCGGCGACGCCGAACCCCGCGCTGCCGTTCATCCTCCCGAACCCGGCCCTCGGCGTGGTCAACAAGAAGGTCGTCGAGGAGAACGGTGGCACCGCCACCGCCGACGACGCCGCCGAGTCCTTCCTGAACACGACGTCCGCCGGCTCCGGCCCCTACAAGCTCGAGTCCTTCGATGCCGCCTCACAGGTCGTCTTCACGGCGAACCCCGAGTACACCGGCACGAAGCCCGCCTACGAGCGCGTCGTCCTCCGGAACGTGCAGGGACCCACGCAGAAGCTCAACGTGGAGGCCGGTGACTCGCAGGTCGCCCTCGACCTCAACCCCGACCAGGTCGCCGAACTCGACGACTCGAAGGTCAAGATCATCGCGAACCCCTCGCGGTACATGATCTTCCTCCTGCTCAACCAGGACTCCGCGGTCAGCGACATCACGAGCAACCCGAAGTTCCTCGAAGCCGTCAAGCTCGGCATCGACTACGACAAGATCGTCGACCTCGCCGGTGACGGTTCGGTCCGCCCCGGCGGGTTCATCCCCTCGATCTTCAACGGTGCGCTCGACGCGGCCGACGGCAACCAGTTCGACGCCGACGCCGCGAAGGCGGCGCTGAAGGAGTCCGGCTACGCGGGGGAGGCGGTCACGCTCAACTTCCCCAACGACATCACCGTGCAGGGCCTCTCGCTCCAGAGCATCGCCGAGTCCGTCCAGGCGCAGCTGAAGTCGGTCGGCATCACCGTCACGCTCGCCCCGGCGCCGGTCGCCACCGAGCTCGACGCCTACCGGGACGGCAAGGAGACCGTCGGCCTCTGGTACTGGGGCCCGGACTTCCCGGACCCGTCCAACTACCTGGCGTTCACCCCGGGTGAGCTCGTCGGCCTCCGCGCCGGCTGGGCGGCAGGCGCCGACCCGACCGTGACGGACCTGGCGAACGCCGCGCTCGCCGCGACCGACACGGACGCCCGTGCCGCCGCGTACCAAGAGCTCCAGAAGGCGCAGAACGCGAGCGGACCGTTCATCCCGCTCCTGCAGCCGGCGCAGAACGTGGTCACCGCGACCACGATCACCGAGGTTCCGCTGAACCCGACGTGGACCGTCGATCTTGCCGGAATCAAGTAGCGTCGCACCGACGACGTCGAGCGCGCGAGCGGGTCTCCACCCGCTCGCGCGCTACCTCGGCATCCGGCTCGGCCTCACGGTCCTCCTCATGTTCGGGGTGACGCTCGTCACCTTCACGCTGACCAACCTCGTCCCCGCCGACCCGGTGCAGGCGGCCCTCGGCGAGCAGGCTGCGGCGGATCCGGCGATCGTGGCGCAGTTCCGCGAGAACGCCGGCCTCGACAAGCCGCTGCCGGTCCAGTACGTCACGTATGTCGCGAACCTGTTCCAGGGCGACCTCGGGACCTCGCAGCAGACCCGCGGGGCCGTCGCGGACGAACTCGGACGGGCGTTCCCGGCGACCGCCGAGCTCGCGCTCACGGCCATCGTCATCTCGATCATCATCGGCGTCGGCCTCGGCATGTGGGCCGCGCTGCGCCGGAAGACGATCACCGACCAGGTCATCCGCGTCGTGAGCCTCATCGGCATCTCGGTGCCGTCGTTCTGGCTCGCGCTCGTCGTCTACTTCGTCTTCTTCTCGCAGTTGCACTGGTTCCCGGGTTCCGGCCGGCTGTCGCCCGCCGCCATCCCGCCGCCCAAAGTCACGGGGATGTACACGATCGACGCGCTGCTCGCAGGGCAGTGGTCGACCTTCGGCGACGCGATCGCCCACCTGATCCTGCCCGCGTCCGTGCTGGCGCTGTACACGATCGGTCTGCTGACCCGCTTCGCGCGGTCGGCGATCCTTGAAGTGCTCGACCTCGACTACGTGCGTGCGGCTCGGGCGAAGGGCCTGCCGGGGCACGTCGTCGTGACCAGGTATGTCCTCCGCGGGGCCCTCGTCCCGATCATCACCGTGCTCGGTGTGGCCTTCGGGTCGCTCCTGTCCGGCACGGTGCTCGTCGAGAAGGTGTACTCGTGGCACGGTCTCGGTGAGTACGCGTACTCGGCCGCGACCAAACTCGACCTGCCCGCGATCATGGGCGTCGGGCTCATCGTCGGCTTCGTGTACATCGGCCTGAACTTCCTCGTCGACGTGTTGTACGGCTTCATCGACCCGAGAGTGAGGGTGGCATGACCGACGTCCTCGCCGTCCAGACCAGGCGCAAGGGCCGCTTCCGCGTCTCGAAGCAGCTGCGCACCCCGCTCGCCGTCGCGGGTGGCGTCATCGTGCTCTTCTGGCTGCTCGTCGCGGTGCTCGCACCGTGGATCCGCCCGTTCGACCCGCTCGCGCAGGACTTCGACCGCCTGCAGGCGCCGAGCGCCGAGCACTGGTTCGGCACCGACCAGGTGGGCCGTGACGTCCTGTCGCGGGTCATCAGTGGCGCGCAGGTCTCGATCCCGCTCGCCCTCATGCTCGTGGTCTTCGCCATGCTCATCGGGTCCCTGCTCGGCGCGATCGCCGGGTACTTCGGTAAGGCCCTCGACGAGACGATCATGCGCATCGCCGACCTCGTGTTCGCGTTCCCGACGATCATCCTCGCCATGGTCATCGCCGCCTCGCTCGGCCCGAGCCTCACGAACGCCGTCATCGCCATGCTCATCGTCTCCTGGCCGGCCTACGCCCGCGTCACCCGCTCGCTCGTCATCGGCGCGCGGGGTGCCGAATACGTCATCGCCGGTCGACTGCTCGGCAACGGACCGTTCACCTCGCTCGGCAAGGACATCCTGCCGAACGTCGTCTCGCCCGTCGTGGTCCTCGCGACCCTCGACGTCGGCACGGCCATCCTGTTGCTGTCCGGGCTGTCCTTCCTCGGTCTCGGCGCGGTGCCGCCGACGCCCGACTGGGGTGCCATGGTGTCGGACGGCGTGCAGAACTTCTCTTCCTGGTGGATCGCGGTCTTCCCGGGACTCGCCATCCTCACGGTGGTGCTCGCCTTCAACTTCCTCGGCGACGCCCTCCGCGACGCCCTCGACCCGCGCTCGCAGGAAGCCGTCCAGGGGCGTGCCCTGTGAGCGGCCGGCATGGCGGGACCGACGCACCGAAGGGACACGACATGACACCCGGAGCGAGCGCGGCAGGCGGAACGGGCGGCGGCATCGTGATCGAGGGGCTCACCCTCGGGTTCGGTCGAGGTGCCGCGGCCAAGCAGATCCTGCGGGGCATCGACCTCGAGGTCCCAGCCGGGCGGATCACCGGACTCGCCGGTGAATCCGGTTCGGGCAAGACCATGACCGGCCTCGCCATCTGCGGCCTGCTGCCGGCCGGCGCCGACCTCGGCGGCAGCATCCGCTTCGACGGAACCGAACTCGTCGGGTTGAAGCAGCGCACGATGAACCGGTACCGCGGCACGGAGATCGCGATGATCTTCCAGGACCCCACGGCGAGCCTGCACCCGATGCTGACCGTCGAGGCGCAGCTCGTCGACCACTACCGGCACCACACCGGAGCCTCGAAGGCGGCGGCGCGTGCGCGGGCGCTCGAGATGCTCGGCCTGGTCGCGGTCCCGAATCCGGAGGCGGCGCTGCGCAAGTATCCGCACCAGTTCTCGGGCGGACAGCTGCAGCGCATCGCGATCGCCTCGGCACTCATGTGCGACCCGTCCGTCCTCATCGCGGACGAGCCGACCACCGCGCTCGACGTGACGGTGCAGGCCGGCATCCTGCGGCTGCTGCGGAAGCTTTGCGACGAGCTCGGCATTGCGATCATCCTCGTCACCCACGACCTCGGGGTGATGTCGGCGCTCGCCGACACGATCGCGGTCATGCGCCTCGGCGAGATCGTGGAACACGGCACCCGCTTCCAGGTCATCACCGACCCGCAGCACGAGTACACGAAGGCGCTCATCGACGCGCTGCCCGACACGGGAACGGAGGCGGCGTCATGACGCTGCTGCACCTCGACGACGTCCGTGTGACGTACAAGCTGCCCGGCCGTGGCTCGCTCAACGCGGTCGACGGCGTGAGCTTCGAGCTGGAACCCCGACAGGTGCTGGGGCTCGTGGGGGAGTCGGGCTGCGGCAAGTCGACGCTCGCCCGTGCCGTGTGCGGGCTCGAACCCACCTCGGGTGGATCCATCACGTTCAACGGGACGCCGATCGGCAAGCTCGGTCTCCGCAAGCGCCCGTCGGAGCTCCTGCGCATCCAGATGGTCTTCCAGAACCCCTACGCCTCGCTCAACCCGCGACGGACGATCGGGAGCCAGATCGAGGACGGCCTCCGGGTGAACCCGGTCCGCGACGCCTGGGACGTCGGTCAGCTCCTCGAACACGTGGAGCTCGACGCCGCCAGCCGGACCCGCTACCCCCACCAGTTCTCCGGTGGGCAGCGGCAGCGGATCGCGATCGCCAGGGCCATCGCGGCCGGGCCGGAGCTGCTCATCGGCGACGAACCGATCGCTTCGCTCGACGCCTCGCTGCAGGCGCGGGTGGCGAAGCTCATGCGGACGTTGGCGGTCGAGACCGGGGCGGCGCTGCTGTTCATCAGCCACGACCTGTCCGTCGTCCGCGTGATCGCCGACGACGTCGCCGTCATGAGTGCGGGACGCATCGTCGAGCACGGGCCGGTGGACCGCGTCTGGTCGGACCCGCAGGACCCGTACACGCAGCGGCTCCTGGCTGCGATCCCGGTCGTCGACGGGCTCGGCACGCTCCCCGGCGTCTAGGCCGCGCTCCCTGTCTCAGGTGCGTCCCGGCGTGTCGGACCCCCCCTCTCCGACACGCCGGGGCGTTCCTGAGACAGGGAGCGACTGCTGGCCCGAGGCGGGTCAGCGGAGCGTCGGCGAGACGACCGGGCCGGGGGAGTCGTCGAGGAACGGGCGGTCGATCGTCTCCCGCACGAGCAACTCGAGCAGGCGGAAGGCCCCGACCGCGGCGAGCTGGACGAGCAGCAGTGGTGCCAGCAGTGCACCCGCATACGGCAACCAGACGAGGAGTCTCCGCTCCTCCCGCCAGAACACCGCCAGGACCGCGGGAGCGATCGCGAGGGCGAGCCACCCGGGGCTCTGCGCACCGAGCAGCGGGGTCGCGAGACCGATCGTCGCGGTCACGATCGCGAGGACGCCGAGGACCGACTGCCCGATGAGCGCGGCCGCGAGGCGCGGGGCGTGCCGGACGTACCGTTCCACCGAGACGACGGTCCACATCAGCCAGGCGCGGAGGAGCGGCACCTGCTGCTGCCGCAGACCGACCCGGAACTGCCGGTCGTCCTCGAAGCGTTGGACGAGCGCTTCCTCAGGGGGCAGTCCGAGCGCGAGGGACACCCGATGGTCGTGCACGATCGCGGGCGCGGACTGGCGGCCGTAGCTGCCGATGAAGCTCCAGAGCACGCCGGGTACGGACGCGAGATCCGTCCGTCGACGTGCGTCGTCCTCGTCCGCCTCGTCGTGTGCCGGTGCCCAGACCACGGGACCTTCGGGCGCGTGCTCCTGGAACCCGATCCGACGTTCGAGCCGGAACAGGCGGCCGGTCGGAGGGATCTGCGCGAGGTCGATCCGCTGCAGCGGCTGCTCGTCGTCGTCGAGATACGGCATGCGGACATCATCCCGCAGGCCACCGTCAGGTGTGAGTCCCCTGGATGTCGGCCCCTCCGCTTGCTGATGCGTTTCCCACTCCGTAGCGTGGCGTTCCGTTGCCGTTCAACAGAGTCTGGTCAGATGGTCGAACAGCTGCGATGCGGTTCGGAGAGCATCGCTCGAACGAGAGTTGTCACGTGAGTCTTCGCACGGCCGAGTACCCGAGGCCTGATCACTTCCTGCTCCATGTGAGCGACACGCACCTCCTCGCCGGCGGGGGGAGTCTGTACGGAGCGGTCGACAGTGAGACGCACCTGCGGCAGCTCTTCGCCGAGTTCGAGGCGTCCGGTGGGCGTCCGGAGGCGATCATCTTCACCGGCGACCTCGCCGACAAGGGTGAGCCCGACGCCTACGACCGCATCCGCGCGATCGTGGAACCGGTCGCCGCGCGTCTCGGTTCCCAGATCATCTGGGTCATGGGCAACCACGACGACCGCCAGGCGTTCCGCGCCGGCCTGTTCGGCGAGGTCCCCACGACCCGCCCCGTCGACCGCGTGTACGACGTCAACGGTCTCCGCGTCATCAGCCTCGATTCGAGCGTCCCCGGCCACCACCACGGCGAGGTCTCCGACGCCCAGCTCGACTGGCTCGCCGAGGAGCTCGCGTTCACGGCCCCGCACGGGACGATCCTGGCCATGCACCACCCGCCGGTGCCGAGCGTGCTCGACCTGGCCGTGAGCGTGGAGCTGCGCGACCAGTCGAAGCTCGCCGAGGTCCTGGAGGGCTCGGACGTCCGCAGCATCCTCGCCGGGCACCTCCACTACTCGTCGACCGCGACCTTCGCCGGCATCCCTGTCTCGGTCGCGTCGGCGACGTGCTACACGCAGGACCTCAACGTGCCCGTCGGCGGGACCAGAGGACGCGACGGCGCGCGGGCCTTCAACCTCGTGCACGTGTACGGGTCCACGGTGCTGCACTCGGTCGTCCCGCTCGGCGAGACGCCCCCGCTCCACTACATCGACCCCGAGGAGAGTGCCCGCCGCCTCGCGCTCGCGGGCGTCGAACTCCCGGAGTCGGACACGGTCCGGGTCGAGCCGGAGCCGCCGCTCACCATGCCGATCGGCGTGATGGTCTAGACCCTCCTGGTCCCTGAGCCTGTCGAAGGGCTGCGGCCGGGCCACCCCCTTCGGTCCCTGAGCCTGTCGAAGGGCTGCGGCCGGGCCACCTCCTCTGGTCCCTGAGCTTGTCGAAGGGCTGCGACCAGGCCACCCCCTTCGGTCCCTGAGCCTGTCGAAGGGCTGCGGCCGGGCCACCTCCTCTGGTCCCTGAGCTTGTCGAAGGGCGGCGACCCGGCCGTTCCGGGAGGACCCCCAGTCCGACGCGCCTATCGTTGACGGATGACTTCTTCACCGAACCGTCGCACCGCTCTCGTCGTCGGCGCCAGTGGCATCACCGGTGCCGCGATCGTGTCACGCCTCCTGGCCGACGGCGACTGGCGCATCCTGGCCCTCTCGCGCAGCGCTCCCGTCTCCCACCCGCAGGTCGAGCACGTCGCCGCCGATCTCCGCAACGCGGACGACCTCCGCCGGGTCCTCGGTGGCAGAGGGGTCTCCCACGTGTTCTTCACCGCCTGGTCGCGGCAGGACTCCGAGGCCGAGAACATCCGGGTGAACGGCGGCATGGTCCGTGACCTCCTCGCCGCGCTGTCGGACGAGCCGGTGCAGCACGTCGCCCTGGTGACCGGCCTCAAGCACTACCTCGGCCCGTTCGAGGCCTACGCGGCCGGCGAGATGCCCGACACCCCGTTCCACGAGGACGAGCCCCGCCTCGACACGCCCAACTTCTACTACGAGCAGGAGGACGAGCTGTTCGCGGCGGCTGCGCGGTCGGGCTTCACCTGGTCGGTGCACCGCTCGCACACGGTGATCGGGCACGCCGTCGGCAACGCGATGAACATGGCGTCGACGATCGCGGTCCAGGCGTCGCTCTGCAAGCGGCTCGGCCGGCCGTTCGTGTTCCCCGGCTCCGAGACCCAGTGGAACGGGCTCACCGACATGACCGACGCCGGACTCCTCGCCGAGCAGATGCTGTGGGCGGCGACCTCGCCGGCCGGCGCGAACGAGCCGTTCAACATCGTCAACGGCGACGTCTTCCGTTGGCGCTGGATGTGGCCTCGTCTGGCCGCGTACTTCGGCGTCGAAGCCGAGGGGTTCCGCGACGCACCACGTCCGCTCGAGCAGCAGATGGTCGGGCTGGAGGGGGAGTGGGCCGAGCTGGTGGCCGAACACGGCCTGGTCGAGGCCGACCTCGCGCGGGTGGCGTCCTGGTGGCACACCGACGGAGACCTGGGGCGCGACATCGAGGTCGTCACCGACATGAGCAAGAGCCGACTCGCCGGGTTCACCGGCTACCGACGCACCCTGGATGCGTTCACGGCGATCTTCGACCGCCTCCGCGAGGAACGCATCGTCCCGTGAGTCCGGTTCGACAGGCTCGGTGACGGGTTCGGTCCCTGAGCGCCGTGCCGGTCCCTGAGCCTGTCGAAGGGCGCTCAGCTGAGCTTGGCGGGCTCGATCTCCAGGGTGCTCGGCACGGCGGCCTCGCGCTCCCACGGAGCCGGGAACGGGAAGTAGCGGTCGAGGAAGTCGATCACCGCGGTCGTGCGCTCCTCGACGGAGATCTCCGGGCGGCTGCCGTCGTTCAGGCAGAACATGTCCTGATCGCGTCGCTTCAGGAGTCGTTCCATCTGTCCGATCGACTGCTTGAGCGTGGTCTCGATGTAGCGGACCTTCGCCTGGGTCTGCTGCACCGCTCGCCCGGTCATGAGGCCGTAGTAGTGGTAGAACGAGTTCGTCACCGAGATGTTGTCGGCCGCGCGGAAGGCACTGTGGGCCGTCGAGCGGAACTCCTCGGCGAACTCCTGTTCCATCTCCGCCATGATGCTGCGGCGGAGCGGTGCGGCGCAGTGCTCGAGGTGCCTCGTGGTGACGCGTCCGAAGCGCTCGTGCAGGAGGCGACGGTTCACGCGGGCGGCGTTCTCGAAGCCGCTGCGGGACGGGTCGTTCGCGCCGAGACCGATACGGGTCGTCGCCTCGACGAACTTGCTGATCCCGCCGGGTGAGAAGAACAGCTCGGGGCTGATCGGCCGGCCGAGGAACATGTCGTCGTTGGAGTACAGGAAGTGCTCCGAGAGCCCCTCGATGCGGTGGAGCTGGCTCTCGACAGCCATGGAGTTGTGCGTCGGCAGGGCGTCGAGGTCGGCGAAGAACTCCTCGCTGCGCACGATGGTGACCTTGGGGTGCTCCGCCAGCCATTCGGGCGCGGGGGAGTCGGTCGCGATGAAGATGCGTCGGATCCAGGGGGCGAAGGTGTGGACACTGCGGAGCGCGTACTTCAGCTCGTTGATCTGGCGGAAGCGGGCGTCGGAGTCGTCGCCGTCCCCGACGACGTAGCTCTGCATCCGCTTCGCCCGGGCACGCTGGAACTCCTCCGAGGAGCCGTCGACCCAGGAGAACACGAGGTCGATGTCGAACGTGACGTCGCTCGCGAGCGCACCGAACATGTGCTCGAGGGTGCGCCAGGTGCGGCCGTACCGTTCGACGGTGGTCTCGACCGCCTCGGTGCGCGGCATGTAGGTGCGCATGAGGACGTTCTCGACCGGAGCGGTGATCTCCTCGTCGCCGAACCGCCAGAACTCGAGCTGCAGCGCCGTCTCCATGCCGTAGCGGAGGCGGCCGAGCGGTTCGATGCGCGGGCGGTAGAGGCGGAACACCTCGGCCTTGCGCGAGCCGGCGAGCAGGCCGTCGGCGAGGAGGTGCGGTTCGCCGGCGGGCTTCATCGAGTCCATGCGCGCCTTGAGCGGGACGCTGTAGAACGGTTCGTCGGCGAACGCCTCGGCGAGGGCGGCCTGGAGGCGCTTCCGGAGCGAGTGGTCGATGACGATGACGGGGCGGTCGCGCTCCCCGCGGATGAGGAGGTACTCGATCTCCGCCGCGTCGAGCGCCTCGGCGACGGCGAGGAGGTCTTCGACCATCGACTGCTGCGGCGTCAGGTGCCCGTTGATGAGGGTGTAGATGCCCTTGCGCTGGACCACGTCGGGGCGCTCGAACCGCGGTGAGCGGGAGCCGCCGGTGACGAGGACGAGTTCCGGAGCCGTGGTGAACGGGAGTTCCGGCGGATTGGGGTCCTTCGCGGTACTGGTGAAGGCCGTCGGTGCCTGAGTGCCGACGGTGATCCGCTGGTCGTCGAGTTCGTTCGTGATCGTGTCCGCCTCTGGTCTGCTGGGGAGTGGGTTCCTCGTTATTGTACGGCCGTCGTCCACTCGCGGCGTCAGCTTGTCGGCGACGGGGCCTCCGGTGCCGTCCGGCTACGATTGATCCCATGGTGAGCGTGGCGGAATCCTTGGTGCGCCTGCGGGACCTGGCCTCGTCGCCCGTGGTCGCGCGGGTCGCGACGGTGTTCGCCGAAGCCGGCTTCGAGCTGGCCCTCGTCGGTGGTCCGGTCCGCGATGCGATGCTCGGTCGGCAGGTCAGCGACCTCGACTTCACCTCGAACGCCTCACCCGATCAGATCCTCTCCGTGCTGAAGCCGATCGCGAGCGCGTGGTGGGACGTGGGCCGTGACTTCGGCACGATCGGGGCGAAGGTGTCCGTCGTCGACGACGCCGGGATCGAGCACGCCGACACGGTCGAGATCACGACCTACCGGGCCGACGCCTACGACGGCGTGACGCGGAAGCCCGTCGTCGCGTTCGGCGACACCCTCGAGGACGATCTGCGACGACGCGACTTCACCGTCAACTCGATGGCGCTCCGCGTGCCCGAGATCACGCTGGTGGACCCGTCCGGCGGGGTCGAGGACCTCGTCGCCCAGCTGCTGCGGACACCGAGCGCCCCGGAGGTCTCGTTCGGCGACGACCCGCTGCGCATGCTCCGGGCCGCACGGTTCGCGTCGCAGCTCGGGTTCCACCCCGCAGACGACGTCGTGCAGGCGATGGAGGAGCGTCGCGAGACCATCTCCATCGTGAGCCCCGAACGCATCCAGGCCGAACTCGGCAAACTGCTGGCGACCGACCGTCCGCGCGCCGGCCTCGAGCTGCTCGTCGACACCGGCATCGCCGACCTCGTCCTCCCCGAGCTGCCCGCGCTCCGGCTGGAGCCCGACGAGCACCACCACCACAAGGACGTCTACCAGCACTCGCTCACGGTGCTCGAGCAGGCGATCGGCTACGAGCACGCGCGCCACCCCGGCGAGGCGCCCGACCTCGTCCTCCGCTGGGCGGCGCTCCTGCACGACATCGGCAAGCCGGCGACCAAGAAGATCGGCCCCGGCGCCGCGGTGACCTTCTACCATCACGACCTCGTGGGCGCGAAGCTCGCGAAGAAGCGCCTCACCGCGCTGCGCTACGACGGCGACACGATCAAGAGCGTCGCGCGGCTCGTCGAGCTGCACATGCGGTTCTTCGGGTACTCGGAGGGCGTGTGGGCGGACTCCGCGGTGCGGCGGTACGTGCGCGACGCCGGTCCGCTGCTCGAACGGCTCCACATGCTCGTCCGGGCCGACGTCACGACCCGCAACCGCCGCAAGGCCGACCGCCTCGGTTTCGCTTACGACGACCTGGAGCAGCGCATCGTCGAGCTCCAGGAGCAGGAGGAGCTGGAATCGGTCCGACCGGACCTCGACGGTAACCGCATCCAGGAGGTGCTCGGCATCGCGCCCGGTCGCGAGGTCGGCGAGGCCTACCGCTGGCTGCTGGAGCTGCGCCTCGACGAGGGCCCGCTCGGTGAGGAGGAGGCCACGCGCCGGCTCCTCGAGTGGTGGGCCTCGCGCTGACCCCGTCCCACCCCGTCCGCGGCTCTTCGCGGGCCTTCAGACTGAACTGCTAGCCTCCCTGAGGTCCCCGGAACGAAGGATGCTCATGCACAAGCGACACGCCGCCCTTGCGATCGCGGGCGCTTCGGCCCTGCTGTTGAGCGGGTGTGCCGCCGGGTCGACGGAGCGCACGACCGTGACCGTGCGGGTCTGGGACTCGGCCGTCGCCGACGCGTACGAGACCTCCTTCGCCGCCTTCGAGCGCGAGAACCCCGACATCCGCGTCCGGGTGGACGTCGTGGAGTGGGCCGACTACTGGACGAAGCTCCGCACCGATGTCGCTGCCGACACCGCACCGGACGTCTTCTGGCTCAACAACACGTACCTCGCCGGATACGCCGACAGCGGCAGCCTCCTCGACGTCGGGCAGACCCTCGGCGACGACGCCTCGAAGGCCTGGGCGCCGAGCGTCGTTGATCAGTTCACCCGCGACGACAAGCTCTGGGCGGTGCCACAGCTGTCGGACGCCGGGATCGCGGTCTACTACAACGCCGACCTGCTCGACGCGGCCGGCGTGAAGCCCGAGGAACTCACGAAGGCGACCTGGTCGCCCGACACGGCGAAGGACACGTTCCTGCCCTTGGCGAAGAAGCTGACGAAGGACGCGGCCGGTGTCTCGGCCGACCAGCCCGGTTTCAACCCGGCGGCGCCCGCCACCTACGGCACCGGCCTCGGCTACGACCTGCAGGCGGTGCTGCTGCCCTTCATCGGTTCGAACGGCGGCACCTACCAGGACGGCGACGACTTCGCGTTCAACGACCCGAAGACCAGTGAGTCCATCAGCTACCTCGTCAACGCGATCAACGGTGCCAAGGTCGCCCCGCCGGCCGCCTCGACCAACGCCGACGGTGATTTCGCGCGCGACGCGTTCATCCAGGGCAAGGTCGCGATGTTCCAGTCGGGGCTCTACAGCCTGAAGGCCGTGCACGACGGCGCCGACTTCCGCTGGGGCGTGGCCGAGCTCCCGTCCGGTCCGGCGGGTCGGGTGAGCGTGACGAACGGCATCGCGGCAGCCGGTAACGCGGCGACGGAACACCGCGACCAGGTGAAGAAGGTGCTCGCCTGGCTCGGCAGCACCGAGGGCAACGCGCCCGTCGGTTCGTCCGGCGCGGCCGTGCCTGCGGTGACCGCCGCCCAGAAGCAGTACTTCTCGTACTGGAAGGGTGAGGACGTCGACGTGCAGCCCTTCTTCGACGTGATCGACGACGACGCGAAGACGATCGCACCCCCGACGGGCGCCAGCTACGCCAAGGGCCTCGCAGCGTACGATCCGATCTTCAAGGAGATCTTCGCCGGTACGACGCCCGTGGCCGACGGACTCAAGAAGGCGCAGGAAGCGGCCAACGCAGCCATGAACGACTGAGCCGTCGTCCCGCAGGCGCGTGGCGCCACCCGCATCGCGGAGTGGTCACCGCGCTCGGGGCCTCACGCCGGTCCGGCAGCCGGGTCGTCGTGCTGCGCGGCTCGGGCGTCTCCGGCGAGCCGCTCACTGACGCGCCCGTAGCCGGAGCCGATGTGGCGTTCGACGGTCTCGTCGATCTCGGCTGCCCGTCGTTCGAGGAGCAGGTCGAGGAGTTCGGTGTGCTCCTGCACGATGATGCTGTGGTAATCGTCGACCTTGACGCGTCGCGTGAGGAGGAAGAGCGCGACCTGCCACTTGATGGCCTGCCAGGCGGTGTAGAGACGCGAGTGGTCGGCGAGCAGGAACACCTGATCATGGAAGTCGATGTCGAGGCGGACGAGTTTGGCCTTCTGATCCGTCTCCACAGCGACGCGCATCTCTTCGATGATGGCGCGCATGGCGGTCACCTCGTCCTCGCCGGCTCGCTCGATCGCGCGTGACCAGGCGAGTCGTTCGAGCGCGGTCCGCAGCGTGGACAGCTCGAGGAAGTCCTGCGGCGACAGCGTGACGACGGACGCGCCCTTGTAGGGCAGCGACACGACGAGACCCTCCTGCTCGAGGTGGAGCAGCGCTTCTCGGACCGGCGCTCGACTGACACCGAGCGTGGTCGAGAGGTTCACCTCGCTGAGGCGCTCCCCTTGGACGAGGCGACCCTCCAGGATCGCCTCCCGCAGCTCGTTGACCGCGGCCCCTGTCAACCCGGTTCGTTCGAGAGTTTCCATGCCCGAATCCTAGCTCAAGCCATTCCTTGTTGTCGATTGTCGACAGTGTGCAGTCTGTGATATTGTCCACCAACAGCACATGAACGTTCCGTCGGCGGCTCGCTTCCTCAGGAGGTCCGGCACAACCCTGACAGGAGTACTCAGTGAAGAAGACACTGCGAGGCGCGCTGCTCGGAGCAGCGCTCGCGGTCGCCCTGACCGCGTGCAGCGCTGGCGGTGCGGGCGGCGGGAGTACGTCCGCCGCAGGCGGCGACCCCAAGTACGGCGGCACGATCACGACCGCAGCCGCATCCGATCCGGAGACCTTCGACCCGGCCGTCTGCACGGGCGCGACGTGCTGGAACATGATGCGGATGATGTTCGACCGCCTCTACGACTACGACCGCGACACCAGCGAGCTGAAGCTCCAGGCGGCCGAGTCCTTCCCGGAGGTGAGCGACGACGGCCTCACTTACACGATGAAGCTCAAGCAGGGGCTCACCTTCAGCAACGGTGACCCGCTCACCGCGAAGGACGTCGCCTACTCCTACGCCCGCGTCCTCGACCCCGCCACGAAGGCGGGCCTCGCGGAGTTCTGGCGTGGCATCGCCGGTGCCGAGGAGTACGCCGCCAACCCGACCGGACTGCCGAGCGGCATCGAGGTCGTCGACGACCAGACCCTGAAGATCACGCTGGCGACGCCGAACTCCTCGTTCAAGTACATCCTCGCCATGCCCGCCGGCTCGATCATCCCCGAGGGCAGCGGCGGGACCGTCGCGACGGAGCCCGTCGGCTCCGGGCCGTTCACGCTCGACACCTTCAGCGCGGGCAAGGAGATCACGCTCGACCGCAACCCGGACTACTGGGACTCGCCGCGTCCCTACGCCGACCACATCCGCATGATCCTCGGCGTCGACCCCGACAACCAGGTCCTCATGCTCCAGAAGGGCGACATCGACCTCATGGGCAGCCCGATCCCGCCCGCGAAGTTCATCCAGGTGACCTCGGACCCGAAGCTCAAGGACCAGCTCGTCGAGATCGAGAAGCCGAGCACCTACTACCTCACGATGAACGTCAACACGCCTCCCTTCGACAACCCGAAGGTCCGTGAAGCGGTCTCCCTCGCCTTCGACCGGAAGGCACTGCTCAAGCTCGTGAACGGGCAGGGCACTGCGGCGACCGAGTTCATCCCGCCGAAGGTCCTCGGCTACACGGGTGACGAGATGACCCACGAGCAGGACGTCGCGAAGGCCAAGAAGCTGCTCGCGGAGGCGGGCTTCGCCGACGGCATCTCGACCGACATGTACGCCTGGAACGTCCCGCCCTTCTCGGCCCTCGCGCCGCAGATGCAGCAGGACCTCAAGGCCATCGGGATCGACGTGAACCTGCAGACGCTCGCCCCGAACACCTTCAGCGAATTGGCCGGAGCCGGCAAGGCCCCGCTCGCCCTGACCTTCTGGGTGGCCGACTACCCCGAGGGCTCGGATTTCCTGCAGGCACTCATGTCGTGTGCGTCGGCGGTCCCGCAGGGCCACAACTACGCGTACTACTGCAACCCGGAGATGGACGAGCTGGTCGCCCAGGCGCTCGCCGAGACCGATCCGGACGCGGCGACCGCGAAGTACGAGGAGGCGTCGAAGCTCATGCTCGCCGACAACCCGATCGTGCCGCTGTACTTCGGCACCAAGACCGAGCTCCACAGCACCGGCATCGAGGGGTACTTCCCGCAGCCGATCTGGGGTTGGGACATGGCCGAGTACTGGAAGTCGGACGGCACCGCCAAGCGGTAGCCACCGGTCCAGCAGCACCTGGCGCACCGGCGCGCCGACCGCACCACGGAACCACGGCACCCGAACCGCGGGTGGTCCCTCGACGGACCACCCGCGGCGCCCCCACCGAAAGGACGCGACATGAGTGCGCTGCTCGACGTCTCCAACCTCGTGGTCGACTTCCCGACCTCGTCGGGAGACCCGTTCCACGCCGTCGACGGCGTCTCGTTCCAGGTCTCGGCCGGTGAGCGGGTCGGCATCGTGGGGGAGTCGGGTTCCGGCAAGTCCCTGACCTCGCAGGCCGTCATGCGGCTCGTGTCGGACCCGGGGGTCATCGCCGGTGGCTCGGTCCGGTTCGGCGGCGAGGACGTGCTCGGGTACTCGGATCGGGCGCTGCAGCAGTGGCGCGGCTCGCAGGTCGCCATGGTCTTCCAGGACCCCATGTCGAGCCTCAACCCGCTCATGCGGGTCGGTCGTCAGATCACCGAGTCGCTCGAGACGCACCTCGGTATGGGACGGGTCGCCGCCCGGGCACGTGCCGTCGACCTGTTGCGCCGCGTGGGCATCCCGGACGCCGAGGCGCGCATGAACGACTTCCCCGGCGCGTTCTCGGGCGGCATGCGGCAGCGCGTCTGCATCGCCATCGCCACGGCCTGTTCGCCGAAGCTGCTCATCGCCGACGAGCCGACCACCGCGCTCGACGTGACCGTGCAGGCCCAGGTGCTCGACCTGCTCGACGACATGGTCTCGGAGCAGGACACGGGCGTCATCCTCATCAGCCATGACCTCGGCGTGATCTCGAGCTTCTGCGATCGCATCCTCGTGATGTACGCGGGCCGAATCGTCGAGGAGGGCACGGCCGAGCAGATCGTCGGCGACCCGCAGCACCCGTACACCCACGCGCTCCTCGGCTCCATCCTCAAGCTCTCGGAGCCGATCCCGCCACGCCTCCGCACGATCTCCGGCGCCCCGCCCACCGCCGGCCGCCGCCCGCGAGGCTGCTCGTTCGCACCGCGCTGCCCGGCCGCGATCGACACGTGCCTCACGAACGATCCGGCGCTCGTCCAAGCGCCGCTCGGCGGAACCGGACAGCGGGTCGCGTGCGGGGTCGTCGCCCCCGAGGCATTCGCCGTCGAGCAGGAGTCGGCCGCATGAGCCGGCTGGACGGTTCGGACCTCGTCAACGGTCCGAGCAGCCGGTCGCGGACCGGTGAGGCGCTGCTCGAGGTGCAGGACCTCGAGGTCACCTTCCGACGCTCCGGTGGCATCGGTCGCCGTGCCACGCGCGTCCCCGCCGTGCAGGGTGTGAGCTTCCAGCTGCGAGCGGGCGAGACCCTCGGCATCGCGGGGGAGTCGGGCTCCGGCAAGAGCACCATCGCCAGGACGCTCATGGGCATCAACCAGGCGTCCGCCGGCAGCATGCGTCTGAACGGTGAGAACGTCGGAGCGCTGCGCGGACGTCGGCTCGCCGAGTACCGGCGCACGATGCAGATGATCTTCCAGGACCCGTACGACTCGCTCGACCCGCGGATGAAGGTTGGGGAGACGCTGCTCGAGGCGATCTCGCTCCGGACCACGAAGCCGACCGATCCCAGGCGGGCGGTCGAGGGGATCCTCGACCAGGTCGGCCTCTCCCGGAGTTTCATCGAGCGGCGTCCACGCGAGCTGTCGGGCGGTCAGCGCCAGCGTGTGTCGATCGCGCGGGCACTCTGCGTCGACCCACGCCTCATCCTCTGCGACGAGGCGGTCTCCGCCCTCGACGTCTCCGTCCGGGCCCAGGTGCTCAACCTGCTGAAGGACCTGCAGGAGGACCTCGGCCTCGCGTACCTGTTCATCTCCCACGACCTGTCGACCCTGCGCTTCATGGCGGACCACGTCGGGATCATGTACCTCGGTCGCCTCGTCGAGATCGGGACGCGCGACGAGATCTTCGACAACCCGCAGCACCCGTACACCAAGGCGCTGCTGTCGGCCGTGCCGGAGCCGATCGTCCGCGACCGCTCGACGCGCCTCCCGCGGGTCCGCCTGACCGGCGAACCGCCGAGCGCCGCGAACCCGCCGAGCGGCTGCAGCTTCCACCCGCGGTGTCCGATGGCCCAGGAGGTCTGTCGCACGGTCGCCCCGCCGCTGCGGACGACGAGCTCGGGCCAGGACGCTGCCTGTCATTTCGCAGATCCGGTGCTGGTGCCGGAACCCGTCCGGATCGGAGCCGAGGCATGAGCGAAGCACTCCCGCCCGTGATCGGCCAGGGCGTCGACCTGGCGGCCACCGACGACGACCGGCCCATGCGCGCCCGCGAGGTGCTGCGCAGTCTCCGACGCGACCCCGCGGCCCTCGTGTCGCTCGTCGTGCTCCTGCTCATCGCCCTGATCGCCGTGCTCGCGCCGCTCATCACCCCGCACGACCCGCTCCAGACCTACAACGACATCGGGCTCGGGCCCCAGGGGCAGCCCCTCCCGCCCGGCACGCCCGGCTTCCTGCTCGGCACCGACGCCCTCGGCCGCGACGTCCTCTCACGACTCATCTCCGGGACGCAGGTCTCGCTCGTCATCGGCATCGTCGCCAACGGGCTTGCGACGATCGTCGGAGTGACGGTCGGTGTCATCGCGGGCTACTTCGGCGGCATCGTCGAGGCCGTCCTCATGCGGATCACCGACGTCGTCATCTCGTTCCCGATCCTGCTCCTCTGCACCGCGCTCATCGCGGTCACCACCCGGAGCACCACGAACGTCATCATCGTCATCGCCCTCATCTACTGGACGACGCTCGCCCGCATCATCCGCGGCATGGTCATCTCGCTGAAGCACCGCGAGTTCGTCGTCGCGACCCGCACGCTCGGCGTCAGTCACCTCCGGATCATGTGGAAGCACATCATTCCCCACCTGCTGCCGGCGATCATCGTGTACGCCACCCTCGGCGTCGCGTCCTCGATCCTCATCGAGAGCGCGCTGTCCTTCCTCGGCATCGGTGTCCCGATCCCGCAAGCCTCCTGGGGCCAGATGATCTCGGACGGCAGCACCTACTTCCAGATCGCACCCTGGATGCTCTTCATCCCCGGCATCTGCCTCATCGTCACGGTGATGGCGTTCAACCTGGTCGGCGACTGGCTGTCCGAGATGCTCGACTCCGCAGCACCGATGGCGAGGTAGACCGTGTTCTGGTGGCTTGCACGACGACTCGGCCAGATGGCCCTCGTCCTCTTCGGGGTGGTCAGCCTCGCGTTCCTCCTCGTCTACGCCGTGCCCGCGGACCCCGCGGCCACGCTCGCCGGGCCGAACGCGAGCGCCGAGACGATCGCGTCCATCCGCGCACAGCTCGGCCTCGACGCCCCACTGTGGGAGCAGTACCTGGGATTCATCGGGCGGCTCCTGAGCGGCGACCTCGGCACCTCCTACGTCCTGCGGGAGACGAGCGTGTTCGAGCGGATCGTCTCCGCCCTGCCGACGACGGTGCTCGTGGCGATCGGCGGGCTCATCTGGCAGATCATCCTCGGCGTCCCGGCCGGCATCTACGCCGCCTACCGTCGCGGTGGTTGGGTCGACCGCACGGTGACCTTCGTCTCGCTCATCGGGCTCTCGGCACCGTCCTTCTGGCTCGGCCTGCTCCTCATCTACTACTTCGCCTTCAGCTGGGGACTGTTCCCGCTCAACGGGCTCGGCGATCCGATCATCTGGTACCTCGTGCTCCCGACCTTCACCCTCGGCTCGGGCGGCGGCGCCTGGTACGCCCGCATGACGCGCACCAACATGATCGAGACCCTCGACTCGCCGTTCGTCCGTATGGCCAGGGCGAAGGGCATGCCGGAGCGCACCATCCTCTGGCGCCACTGCTTCCGACACGTCGCCATCCCGCTCGTCACGATGATCGGGCTCGACTTCGGCTACTTCCTCGGCGGCGTCGTCATCGTCGAGACCGTCTTCGGGCTGAACGGCATCGGCCGGCTGGCCTTCGACGCGATCTCGAACCTCGACACCCCGATGATCGTCGGCACGGTGCTCTTCTCGGCCCTCTTCATCGTGGTCGTCAACTTCATCGTCGACCTCCTCTACTCCGTCATCGACCCACGCGTCCGCCTGCAGCGCGCGTGACCTGAACCTCCGACCGATCCCACCACCGTCCGCGCATCGCACGATGCCGGCACCCGCAGAAGGAGAACCACCATGTCCGATCGCAAGCTCCGAGTCGCCGTCGTCGGTGCCGGCCGCTGGGCCGTCCGCTCCCACATCCCCGGCTGGCAGCGCGACCCGCGCGTCGAGGTCGTCGCGCTGGCCGAGATCGACGAGGAGGCGCTCGCCTCGGCGGCCGCGGAGTTCGGCATCGAGCGCGCCGTCACCGACTACCGCGAACTGATCGACGACCCCGACATCGACGTCATCGACGTCGCGACCGGCAACGCCATGCACTTCGAGATCTCGATGGCGGCCATCGCCGCGGGCAAGCACGTGCTCTGCGAGAAGCCCGTCAACAGCGACTACACCGAGACCCGGCGCGCCGCGGCGCTCGCCGCCGAACGGGGCGTGAAGACGAAGCTCGGCTTCACCTTCCGCTTCGCCCCGGCGATCCAGTACGCGAAGCACCTCATCGACCAGGGCTTCATCGGCGAGCCCTACATCTTCAACGGCTATGAGCAGAACAGCCAGTGGATCGACCCGAAGACGCCGCTGCGCCAGGTGGACCCGGACGCCGACCCCGACGTCATCGCCGTGTCCTCCATCGAGGGCTACGGTGCACCGATCATCGACATCATGCACTGGTGGCTCGACGCCCCGATGACGAGTGTCGTCGGCACCATGCGCAACTTCGTCCCCGAGCGGATGGTGCGCGACACGGGCGCCATGCAGCGCATGAACATCGACGACGGCGACATGTGGATCGCCGAGTTCGAGCAGGGTCGTCTCGCATCGATCCAGTCGTCCTACGTCACCGTCGGCAACTTCCCCGGCATCGAGGCCCGCATCTACGGCTCGGAGGGTGCGATCATCGTCCGCCTGGTCGAGGAGGCCGGGATCTGCCAGACGATCAAGGTCGCGAAGAAGGACCAGGTCGAGTTCGAGGAGCTCGAGATCCCGCAGGAGTTCTTCCCCGAGGGCGGGGCGTCCACGGAGCCGTGGCCGTTCCTCTTCTACTCGAACCTCTGTAAGGACTTCGCCACCGAGATCCTGTCCGGCGAGGACTTCAACCAGGGCAACTTCGACCAGGGCGCGCTCGTCCAGGAGACGATCAACGCGTTCGAGCTGTCGTTCCGCACCCGCGCATGGTGCGACTTCCCGCTCGCGCTCGCCCCGTCGGACGCGAACGACACCGAGGCGGCCCGCGCGTGACGAGCGCCGACACGGTCGCGCCGCTCGCCGCGGTCGACGCTGCGGCTCATGCGTGGGGCGAGCTCGCGGACGACCAGGCCGCCGCGACCATGCTCACGACGGTCCTCGCCGCGGTGGACGTGCCGGGCGTCAGCTATGCCGACGCCCGCCTGATCGAAGCCGAGGAGGTCCGCCTGTACTCGACGCTGGAGTCCGGCCTCGACGAGCGGATCGAGCACAACCTCGGCGTCGGTGTGCGCGTGCTCTTCAACGGCAGCTGGGGGTTCGCCTCCGTGCCGATCGACGACGACGACGACCTGACATTCGCCGCCCATCGTGCCCTCGCCAACGCGCGGAACGCCGACCGGGTCTCGGACGCCCACCGCACCGAGCTGCCGCCGATGCCACCGGTGAGCGGCCGGTACGCGACCGACGTCGTCCTCGACCCGTTCGCGGTCTCGGCGTCGACGCGTCAGGCCTTGCTCGACGACATCCTGAGCGCCGCGAGCGCCCCCGTCGAGGTCGTCATGGCGCAGGCCGGCCTGAACGCGAAGCGGCAGCACCGGCACTTCGCCAACACCGAGGGCTCGATGCAGCACCAGCACCTCATCGAGAGCGGCGCGATGGCGCTCGTGAACGCGGTCGGCAACGGCACGATGCAACGTCGCTCCTTCCCCAACTCGTTCCACGGCAACACCGCGCAGGCGGGCTGGGAGTACGTCGAGGGGCTCCGGATGGTCGAGGAGGCCGACCGCATCGGTCGGGAGGCCGTCGAGTTGTTGACCGCCCCGCTCGCGCCGCAGGGCACGGCCGACGTCATCATCGGCCCCGCCCAGATGGCGCTGCAGATCCACGAGTCCACGGGTCACGCGCTCGAGCTCGACCGGATCCTCGGCGACGAGGCGAACTACGCGGGCACCTCCTTCATCGGACCGGACGCGGTCGGCTCGCTCCGCTACGGCTCCGAGGCGGTGAACATCACCTCGGACCCGACAGTGCCCGGCACCCGAGGTTCCTTCGCGTTCGACGACGAGGGCGTCCCGGCGTCCCGTCAGCCGCTCATCTCCGAGGGCATCATCCGCAACTTCCTCTCCACCAGGGACTCGGCCGCCCGGATCGGGGTGCCGTCGATCGGCGCAGCCCGCTCGGACGGCTGGGGCTACACCCCCGTGTGCTTCGCGACGAACGTGTTCCTCGAACCCGGCAGTGGGTCGACCGAGGAACTGCAGGAGCGCCTCGGCGACGGGTACTACATCGACGACAACCGCAGCTGGTCCATCGACGAACGGCGCCACAACTTCCAGTTCGGCACCGAGGTCGCGTACGAGGTGAAGCACGGTCGGCGGGGTCGCCTGCTGCGTGGCTTCTCCTACGGCGGCACGACGCCCGAGTTCTGGCAGTCCGTCGAGGCGGTCGCCGGGCCGGAGGAGTTCAAGGCCTTCGGCATGCCCTGCGGCAAGGGCGAACCCAAGCAATGGGGCTTCCTCGGGCACGGCGCCTCGCCGACGCTCGTGCGGAACCTCCGGATCGGAGTGGACCGATGAGCGACACCGACAGCACGACCACCACCGCGTTCAGGCCCGTCGTGGGCGGCGAGCGAGCCGCGGAGGCGCTCGAGGCCGCCCTGCGCGACGCCCCGGCCGACCGCATCGAAGCCTTCCTCGCCGGTCGGCGCGGGGACTTCACCCGCTTCGCCGGCCGCCGGGTGCACCAGAGCCAGGCCATCGACGAGGTGCAGATCATGGTCCGCGCCGAGGTGGACGGGCGGGCGTCACTCGCTGCCGCCAGCTCGATCGCCGGGCTCGGTCGGGCGGTCGCGAACGCGAGTGCCGCCGCGCGCGAGCAGGCCGAGCGAGGACTCCCCGCCGCTGCTCCTCGAGCCGATCCCGGTCCGGTCGACGAGCCGGAGGTGTCCGGCCGCACCGCGTCCGGCGCCCTGCTCTGGGGTGAGGACACGGCGGCTTGGGACGTCGGCGAACACGTCGCCCTCGCCGACCGCGCGATGTCTGAGGCCGACCGGGCCGGTGGCGTTGCTGCGGGCATGTTCGGCCGCGCGGTCACCGAGGTCGCCTTCCACGACCGCGAGCGCGGCACCTCCCGGTACGCCGCGGCGACCGAGGCGCAGGGCTCCCTCACGGTCCGCATCGAGGACGGTTCGTCCCACTGGAAGGACCTCTCCCGATCCTCCGACCGTCTGCTCGCGGCGGAGTCGGTCGAGCGGACGCTTGCGGAGGCGTCCGCAGCGCGGGGCCGTGCGCCACTCGCCCCGGGTGAGTACGACGTGGTGCTCGGGGCGCTCGCCGCCGGTGAGTTCCTCGACTTCTTCGGAGCGTTCGGCTTCACGGGCGGAGCCTTGGCATCCGGCTTCGGCACGGCAGCGACCCGCCCAGGCGAGCAGGCAGCCTCATCGCTCGTCTCCGTACACGACGACGCGACGGCCGACCTCGGTCTCCCGTTCCCGTTCGACTTCCAGGGCACCACGAAGCGCGACGTCCCGTTCCTCGACCAGGGGCGGGTGGCCGAGGTCGTCACCGACCGCGAGACCGCGTTCGCCCTCGGCACGGCGTCGAGCGGCAACTTCCACATCGCCCGGGAGGAGGCGCCGCATGCGATCCCGATGAACGTCATCCTCCGCGCCGCCGACACCACCGAGCTCGACCTCATCGCGGGTGTCGAGCGCGGGGTCTACCTGCAGCGCTTCTGGTACACGCGCACCGTCGACCCGGTCCGCTCGACGATCACCGGGGTCACGCGCGATGCGTGCTTCCTCATCGAGAACGGTCGGATCACGCGCCCGGTCGAGTCGCAGCGGTTCACGGTGAGCGTGCTCGAGAGTCTCGCCCGGGTCGACGGCGTCGGTTCCGTCTCCCTGAGCCAGCCGCTCATGAACGTGTTCAACGGTGCCGCCACCGCGCCGCCGCTCCGTATCCGCGGTTTCGCCCTCGGCACCGCACCGGTCCCGAAGGGAACGACGGCATGATTCTCAGGACGAACGAGGACCGCCTGGTCACGCAGATCCTGACCGGCGAGGTCTGGCCGCCCCAGGCCGACCGACACGGTTACCGGGTCGACCCCGACGGCCACCCCTTCATCCTGCCCGGCATGGGCGGGGTGACGATGGGTGCGCACGTCGGCGAGGCGGCCACGGGCTACGCGAGCGACCACCTCGAACCCGGGCTGTCGATCCGGCATGCGGGCGGTGAGGCGAACGCCGCACTGCAGTTCCTCAGCTGCGTCGGCAACGTCGTGACGGTGCGTTCGGGTGCCGCCGTCGGAGCGGAGGGTGTGGTCATCGGTCAGCATGCCTATGTCCTCGCCGACTTCGCCGACGGCTCGCTCCGCCAGGTGACCACCGGTGACGCCGTGAGTGTGGAGGCCCGCGGTCAGGGCCTGCGCCTCCTCGACCACCCGGACGTCCGGGTGAAGAACCTCGACCCGCGGCTGCTCCCGCATCTGCCGTTCTCGACGGCGACCGACGGGACGCTCCAGGTCGGTGTCGCCATGCGCGTCCCGGCGGAGGCGGCGGGCGCAGGAGGCGGCATGCTCTCGGAGTTCGCCAACACCGACCTGATGGGCGCCTACCCCGGGCTCAGTGAGGACCTCTCGCTCGGCCTCGAGTCGCTCCGCATCGGCGACATCGTCGTCCTCGAGGACCAGGACCACTCCTACGGCCGCGGCTACCGGCCGGGTTGGATCACGATCGGCGTCATCTCCACGGGCGAGTGTCGGCTCTTCGGGCACGGTCCGGGGCCGTCGACTCTGCTGTCCGGACCGGCGTCGGCGTTCACCGTCGTCGACGACCGGGCCGCGAACCTCGGCGTCGCGCTCGCAGGGATGGGCCGCGCGACCACCACGACCACGACCACGACGGAGACGGACGCATGAGCTCGATCATCGCCAACAACCTGCTCGGCTTCGTCGAGCACGCCGGCCTCACCCCGATGGTGTCGTACCGGATCGACCGCGACGGGCACCCCTACGTGCCGATCGGAGACGGCGGCATCGTGCTCGGCGTCCACCTCGGCGACTCGGTGTTCGCCACCGACGCCGACCACGCGGCACCGGGGGTCACGCTCGTCCATCCGGACGCCGGTTCGCGCTTCGGGCTGACCTCGTTCGCCTGCATCGGCAACCGCGCGACCGTGCGTTCCGGTGCCGCGACGGGGGCGACCGGTTCGGTCGTCGGCAAGCGCGGTGAGGCCGGACGGGTCATCGTGTCCTTCGACGACGAGACGATGGCGGCGCTCCTGCCCGGCGACCGGATCGCGGTGCACGCGATGGGCCAGGGGCTCCGACGCGAGGACCTACCCGAGGAGGTCGTGCTGCTGAACGTCGACCCGGCGCTCCTCGACGCCCTCCCGATGACCGTCGAGCAGGGTGTCGTGGGCTTCGACGTGGTCGGCGTGCTGCCGGGCAAGGTGGCCGGGAACGGTATCGGTCGGCCCGCACACCAGTGGGACGTGGACCTCGCCGTCGTCCCGGACTCGCCTGAACTCGCGGGGATCGACATGCGGCTCGGGGACCTGTTCGCGGTCGAGCACCTCGACGTCCGCCACAACATGGGGTACCGGCGCGACTGGATCACCGTCGGGATCATCGTGCACGGTGGCTCACCCATGCCCGGTCACGGGCCCGGCTTCGTCCCGATCGCGTGTGGACCGAGCTCGGTCCTGCGGGTTCGTGCGGTGACCGAGGGGACGGACGGCGTCCGGCCCGCGCTCACCGCCGAACGGCTCGCAGCGGTGGCCCCCTGGCCGACCGCCTGACCGGACGACATCGCGGCACGCCGCGTCACGACCAACGCACCGCCGCGCCCGCGGCAGGATGGACCATCATGCAGATCCTCATCGCCAGCCACCTCGAACCCGAGCACGTCGAGGCGATCCGTGCCTCGCACCCGGACGTGGAGGTGCTCTACGACCCCGCGCTCGTCGGTGCCCCGCAGTACGTGTCGGACCACCACGGCCCCACGCCGCAGCTCTCCGCGGCCGACCAACAGCGGTGGGAGGACATGCTCGCGCGGGCGGAGGTCGCGTTCGACTTCGACTGGCAGGATCCCGCTGCGCTGCCGGAGCGCGCTCCGAAGCTGCGGTGGATCCAGGCGACGAGCGCCGGCATCGGCGCGTTCATGCGTCGCACCGGCCTCGACCGGAGCGGCATCGTCGCGACGACGGCCGGTGGCGTCCATGCCGTGCCGCTCGCCGAGTTCGCCCTCACCGGGGCGCTCTTCGTCGTGAAGGGCCTCCCGGATCTGCAGCGTCGGCAGCGCGAGCGCCGGTTCGAGCGCTACACCACCCGGCAGCTGGCCGGCATGCGGGTCACGGTCGTCGGCGTGGGTGGCATGGGGTCGAACGTGGTGCGGACCTTCGACGCGATCGGTGCGTGGGTGACCGCCGTGGGTCGGGTGGGCGGCTCCTACGAGCTGCCCGAGGGCGTCGAGCTGAGCGATGTGGACCGCCTCGAGGAGGTGCTGCCGGGCACCGACGTGCTCGTGCTGTGCACGGCGCTCACGCCGGAGACCGAGAACCTCATCAGCGCCGAGCGGATCGCGCTCCTCCCCGAGGGGGCCGCCGTGGTCAACATCTCGCGCGGACAGGTGATCGACGAGGACGCCCTCATCGACGCCCTCCGTTCGGGCCGGTTGGGCGGTGCGGCCCTGGACGTCTTCCGCGAGGAGCCGCTGCCCGCGGACTCGCCGCTCTGGGACCTCGACAACGTGCTCATCTCGCCGCACTCGGCATCGACGGTGGAGAGCGAGAACGCGACCCTCACGGCGCTGTTCATCGAGAACCTGGCCCGCTACCGCGCGGGAGAGGCATTGCTGAACCGCTTCGACGCCGACCGGGGTTACTGACCGGTCGGCCACGATCACGACTCGCGGATCGCCCGCCAATCGTGCCGCGCGGCGAAGCGGCCGTCGATGAACACGTCGATGTAGTGTGCTCCGCCGTCGATCGGCTGCTGGGTGATCACCCGGACGGACACCATGTGTCGCTCGTGCACGCCGACCTCGACATCGAAGACGTTCGGCATGATGCGCCCGAGGTTGCCCCCGCTGTCCGCCGCAAGCCGCCCGTCGACCTCGATCGTGACCCGGTTCCGGATCCCGGCGACCCGCACGGTGACGTGATGGGGCTCGTCGACCCCGACGGTGAAGCTGAATGAGACGGCCATGACGACCATCAGACCACACGCGTCGAGTGCACGGCAGTGATCAGGTGATCGGCCCGTCGGTGCATCGCGCGACGAGCTGGATCTCGACTGGTGCATCGCCGGGAAGGGCGGCGACCCCGAGCGCGGCGCGGACGGGGAGCTCGGCCTCCGGGAACCGCTCCATGACGACGGCGCTCGCCGCATCGGCGATCTCGCTCAGCCGGACGAAGCCGTCGGCGACCGCGAGGTAGACCGTCAGGGAGACGACTTCGGCGAGCGTGGCGCCCTCGGGGACGGCGCTCTCGGCGGCTGCGAGCGCGCGCTCGGTCGCCACCCGCGTGGCGGTCAGCGCAGCAGTGTCGTCGAGTTCTCGCCCGATCCGGCCCGTGGCCATCAGCGCGCCGTCGACGCGAGGCGTCATGCCGGCGGTGTGGACCAGTTCGCCGACGAGCCGGGCGACCGAATATGCACCGGCCGGCCGGATCGTGGGGTCGCTCATTTCTGGATGCCCGCTGCGGACGCGAGTCCGGTCAGGCAGGCGACCATCCGCTCGAGCGCCGCCGCCCACTCGGTCTCGTCGCGGGCGTAGCAGATCCGGAAGTGGCCGGTTCCGGAGGGGCCGAACTGGTACCCGGGAGACACGACGACCTGAGCCTCGCGCTGCAGGGCTCCGGCCACCTCGACGTCCGACACCCCGAAGGCGGAGACGTCGAGGAACAGATAGGCCGTCCCGTCCTGCGGCGTCATCCGCAGCCCCGGCACCCGCGACAGGCTCTCGACGGTGGTCCGCTTGATCGCCTCGAGGTCGGCGATGCGCTCCCGGAGGAAGTCGTCGTCGTCGACGAGCCACCGGGCGAGCATGCGCTGGGCGTAGGCGGGCGCGCGGAGCGAGGTCATGGCGAGCGTCTGCTCGACCGACGCGATGACGTCCTCCGGGGCGACGACGACGCCGATCCGGAACCCGCTCATGGACTCGGTCTTGGAGGGGCCGAGGAGCGTGATGGTGCGATCCGCCATGCCGGGCTCCGAGCGGAGGTGCGGGAACGGGACATCTGTGTACAGGAGTCGGCTGTACAGCTCGTCGACGAGGACACGGAACCCGCCGGCGAGGGCGAGGTCGGCGACCCGGGAGATCATGTCCGCGGGGTACACGGCGCCGGTGGGGTTGTTGGGGTGCGAGAACATGAGCAGCTTCGGCTGCTCGGGGAGGAACCGTTCGACTGCCTCGAGGTCGAGGCTCGGTTGTCCTCCGTCCAGGATGAGCGGGATGCGCTCGACCCGCGCGCCCAGGAAGGCGAGGATGCGTTCGCAGAACAGGTAGTCCGGGTCGGCGAGGAGGACGAGGTCGCCCTCGTCGACGAGCGAGGAGAGCGTGGTGAAGAGCGCTCCCTGCGTGCCTGGCGTCAGCGCCAGGTTGCCGGGGCCCACCGGGCTGCCGAGGAAACCGCCGATCGCCGTCGCGAGGTCGGCGAGCACGCCGGGGTCGCCGCGGTAGGGGGTGTACGCCCAGGCGCCGGTCGCGACCGCCTCACGGATGGCCTCGTCCGCCCAGGCCGGTGGCGGGAAGCGGACCGTGTCGAAGTGGGTCGTGTCGAGGAGCCCGTGGCCACCGCCGTCCAGGCGGAGCGAGAGGTCGGCCTCGCGGACCGAGAGCCCAGGTGCGGCATCCCGGTAGGTGAGGTGTGTTCGCGCCACGCGGGCGCTCTGGGCGGGGCGCAGGCCTGGAGCGGCGGGCGTGTCGCCGCCGAGCTGAGCGGTGGTGGCCGCAGGCGGGTGCACAGACATACGAGCTCCTCAGAACGATGAGGTCCGCCTCATCCGGACCTGTCATCTGTAGACTGTATACTATCGACAACCGGTGATCCATGATCCGTCTCGAAGCCGACACTCGTCGGGATCGGCGGAAACGCGCAGTCGTTGCGTCGCGACAGCCGCGCGCGCACGTTTCGTGCTCGTAACGAATCTGCACCGGAAGCCTCCTGAGTTTGAGGGAGTTGTTCGGACCGTGCTGTAATCCTCTACAAGCACGTGCGAAGAACCTGCACACAGCCGTGCCGTCTCTCACACACAGAAAATGAGGTCGACATCAATGTCATCCCCACGTAGTGGATTCCGGAAGAGCGCCGTCGCGCTCGCGGGTCTCTCCATCTCCGCTCTCGCCCTCGCCGGCTGCGCCGCCGGTGGCGGCAGCGGTTCCAGCAGCGGTGCCAGCGGCACGATCGTCATCGGTACGACCGACAAGGTCACCACGCTCGACCCGGCCGGTTCCTACGACAACGGCTCGTTCGCCGTCATGAACCAGATCTACCCCTTCCTGCTGAACACGCCGTACAACAGCCCCGACGTCGAGCCCGACATCGCCGAGTCGGCCGAGTTCACCTCGCCGACCGAGTACACGGTGAAGCTTAAGGAAGGCCTCAAGTGGGCCAACGGCAACGACCTCACCTCCTCCGATGTGAAGTTCAGCTTCGACCGCCAGCTCGCCATCGCCGACGACAACGGCCCGTCGTCGCTCCTCGGCAACCTGGAGAAGACGGACGCGCCTGACGACCTCACCGTCGTCTTCACGCTGAAGACCGAGAACGACCAGACCTTCCCGCAGGTGCTCTCGAGCCCCGTCGGCCCGATCGTCGACGAGGACGTCTTCTCGGCCACCGAGCTGACGCCGGACAACGACATCGTCAAGGGCAAGGCCTTCGCCGGTCAGTACACGATCGACAGCTACAAGTTCAACGAGCTCATCTCGTACAAGAAGTACGCGGACTACCAGGGCCTCCTCGGCGAGGCGAAGAACGACACCGTCAACGTGAAGTACTACACCGACGAGTCCAACCTGAAGCTCGACGTCAAGCAGGGCAACATCGACGTCGCGTCGCGCAGCCTCTCCGCGACCGACATCGAAGACCTGAAGAAGGACAAGAACGTCAAGGTCATCGACGGCCCCGGTGGCGAGATCCGCTACTTCGTCTTCAACTTCGACACCATGCCGTACGGTGCGACCACCGCCGACGCCGACCCGGCCAAGTCGCTCGCCGTCCGCCAGGCCGCTGCCGACCTCATCGACCGCGCCGCGATCGCCAAGGACGTCTACAAGGACACCTACACCCCGCTCTACTCCTACGTGCCCGCCGGCCTGACCGGTGCCACCGAGTCCCTCAAGGGCCTCTACGGCGACGGCGACGGCGGCCCGGACGCGGCGAAGGCCAAGGAGACGCTCGAGGCAGCCGGCGTGACCGTTCCGGTCGCGCTCAACCTCCAGTACAACGGTGACCACTACGGTTCCGGCTCCGGCGACGAGTACGCGCTCATCAAGGACCAGCTCGAGGCGGACGGCCTGTTCACCGTCAACCTGCAGCAGACCGAGTGGGTGCAGTACTCGAAGGACCGTACGACGGACGTCTACCCGGCCTACCAGCTGGGTTGGTTCCCGGACTACTCCGACGCCGACAACTACCTGTCGCCGTTCTTCGCCACGGACAACTTCCTCGCGAACCACTACGACAACCCGGCCGTCAACGACCTGATCAACCAGCAGCGCTCGACGACGGACGCCGACGCACGGACGAAGCTCATCGAGCAGATCCAGGATCTCGAGGCGGCCGACCTGTCGACCATCCCGCTGCTCCAGGGCGCTCAGGTGGCGGTCGTCGGCAAGGATGTCGAGGGCACCGTCCTCGACGCGTCGTTCAAGTTCCGCTACGCACCCATCAGCAAGGGCTGAGTAGCCTGACCAACTGATATCCGACTATGGTGAGTCGGACGTCGCGATCGGGGTGGCTCCACAGAGCCGCCCCGATCGTGTGTCCGGGCTCTACCGAGTCGGTGATCGAGGAGGATCCACTGCAATGACGGCAGCTGTCGCAACCCCACCCCCCAAGGCGGCCAGACGGTCTGGAGGTGGCGGACTCTGGCGGTACCTCGTCATCCGCTTCCTGTTGATCATCCCGACGGTGTTCATCCTGGTCACCATGGTCTTCTTCCTGATGCGCCTGACCGGTGACCCGATCACCGCGGCGCTCGGAGGACGGCTCCCGGCCGACCAGCTCGCGGAACGCATCAGTGCCGCGGGCTATGACCGGCCGCTCTTCGTCCAGTACTTCGAGTTCCTCGGACAGATCGCGGTCGGCAACTTCGGCACGACGATCTCCGACAACCGGCCCGTCATCGAGGTCCTCCTCACGTACGGTTCGGCGACCCTCGAACTCGCGATCTACGCGCTCATCGTCGCGTTCATCGTCGGCATCCCGCTCGGCATGCTCGCCGCCGCCCGCCGCGACCGCTGGCAGGACGCCGGCCTCCGCGTCTTCGCGATCCTCAGCTACGCCACTCCCGTGTTCTTCGCCGGTCTGCTGCTCAAGCTCATCTTCTCCGTGTGGCTCGGGATCCTCCCGGTCGCCGGTCGCGCGAGCACCGGCACGGAGCTGACGCTCCAGACCATCTCCAGCCCCTCCGGCATCTACCTAGTCGACGCGATCCGGCTCGGTGACCCGACGGCGATCAGCGACGTCCTCGCGCACGCCGTACTCCCTGCCATCGCCCTCGGCCTGCTGACGGCGGGTGTCTTCCTCCGTCTCGTCCGCACGAACGTCATCGGCACGCTCGGCTCCGGCTACGTCGACGCGGCCCGCTCGCGCGGCGTCAGCGAGTTCCGACTCGTCACGAAGCACGCCTATCGTCCGGCGCTCATCCCGATCATCACCGTCATCGGGCTGCAGATCGCCCTGCTCCTCGCCGGCGCGGTCCTCACCGAGACGACGTTCGAATGGAAGGGCCTCGGCTTCATGCTCAGCGAGTACCTCAAGGCTCGTGACTTCGTGGCCGTCCAGGGCATCGTCGCGCTCCTCGCGGTGATCGTCGCCCTGACCAACTTCATCGTCGACATCATCGCGGCGATCATCGACCCGAGGGTGAGGTACTGAGCATGAGTGCTCCGACAGCCACCACCGCCGTGCACACCGCACCCGCGAAGCGTCCCCTGCGGGAACGCCTGCCAGTCGTGAAGCAGTTCCGCCAGTCGGTGGGGCTGCAGCGGGCGATGCTCGTGATCGGCCTCGTCGTCACCGGCGTCTTCGTGCTCATCGCGATCCTCGCGCCGCTCGTCGCGCCGTACCGCTACAACCAGCTGCGCGGCGACGACGGTTCGTTCGGCACACAGCAGGCGCCGAACGCGACCAACCTCCTCGGCACGACCGTCGGCGGCTACGACGTCCTGTCCCGGGTGCTCTGGGGTGCCCAGACCGCGCTCTTCGTCATCGTGTCCGCGATCATCCTGTCGATCTTCATCGGCGTGCTGCTCGGTCTCGTCGCCGGCTACTTCGGCGGCTGGCTCGACCGCGTGCTCGTCGTCGTGTGCGACGCCGTCTACGCGTTCCCGTCGCTGCTGCTCGCCATCGTCATGTCGATCGTGATCAGCCGTGGCCAGTCGAGCCTCTGGGGCGGCATCCTCGCCGCCGCGATCTCGATCACCGTGGTGTTCATCCCGCAGTACTTCCGGGTGATCCGCTCCGAGGTCGTCCGTATCAAGAGCGAGGCGTTCGTCGAGTCGGCGAAGGTCATCGGTGCGTCGAGCTCCCGCATCATGTTCCGCCACGTGCTGCGGAACGCGACCAGGACCTTGCCGCTCATCATCACGCTGAACGCCTCCGAGGCGATCCTCACGCTCGCCGGCCTCGGCTTCCTCGGCTTCGGCATCGAGCCGACCGCGGCGGCCGAGTGGGGCTACGACCTCAACCGGTCCGTCTCCGACGTCACGAGCGGCATCTGGTGGACCGCGCTGTTCCCCGGTCTCGCGATCGTGCTCGTCGTGCTCGGCATCACGCTCGTCGGTGAGAGCCTCAACGACCTCTCCGACCCGCGTCTGCGCAGCCGTCGTCGGGTCGGTGCGTCGAGCGGGTCCGTCGCGGCCACGTCGAGCATCACCACCACCGGTGGCACGCCCGACAGCCCGGGTGGCGCCGGGATGATGGACGCCGAGTCGCTGGGCGCCGTGAGCGACGCTGCGGCCGACAGCGATCTGGAGAACCGACGAGAGGACGAGCGCTCATGAGCCTGTCGAAGCCGACCACCGGTCCACGCGACCTCGGCACCAAGGACATCGTCAGCATCCGCGACCTCGGGGTCTCGTTCTCGACCGACGCCGGCGCGGTGAAGGCGATCAACGACATCTCCCTGTCGGTCGCACCGCGCGAGATCGTCGCGATCGTGGGCGAGTCCGGGTCGGGCAAGACGGTCACGGCGAAGACCATCCTCGGTCTCCTCCCCGAGACGGCGACCGCGTCCGGCGCGGTCGTGCTGCGTTCGCGCGACGGCTCGACGGAGCAGGACGTCGTCACGGCATCTGCCGAGCAGTTGCGGTCGATCCGCGGCAGTGATGCGGCGATGGTGTTCCAGGAGCCGTCGACGGCCCTCAACCCCGTCTACAAGGTGGGGTGGCAGATCGCCGAAGGTCTCCGCGCGCACGGGACGTACACGAAGGCCGAGGCGCGGGCGAAGGCGATCGACATCCTGCGCCGCGTCGGCATCCCGGAGCCCGAGGAGCGGGTCGACTACTTCCCGCACCAGTTCTCCGGTGGGCAGAAGCAGCGCATCGTCATCGCGATGGCGCTCGTGCTCGACCCGGGCCTCATCGTCGCCGACGAGCCGACGACGGCCCTCGACGTCACCGTGCAGGCGGAGATCCTCGACCTGCTGCGTCGGTGCCGCGACGAGTTCGGGACGGCCATCGTCCTCATCACGCACAACATGGGCGTCGTGGCCGACCTCGCCGACCGCGTCGTGGTCATGTACCAGGGCGACATCGTCGAGGAGGCTCCCGTGCAGGAGCTGTTCTCCTCGCCGAAGGCCGAGTACACGAAGAAGCTGCTGTCCTCGGTGCCGCACGTCGGCCGCGGCAAGAGCTCAGCGCCGGCGGAGGTCGAGCGCGGCAAGCAGCTGCAGCTCGGTGAGCCGGTGGTCGTCGCGAAGGGACTCGAGATCGAGTACCCCGGGCGCTTCGGTCGTGCCGGCTTCCGCGCGGTGAAGGGCGTGGACTTCACGATCCACGCCGGTGAGGTCCTCGGCCTCGTGGGGGAGTCCGGTTCGGGCAAGACCACCATCGGTCGCGCGATCGCCGGGCTCACGAAGGTCACCGGCGGCTCGCTGTCGGTGCTGGGTGTGGAGATGAACCGGGTGAAGGAGCGCGAGTTCGCGCCGAAGCGCCGGGAGATCGGGTTCGTGTTCCAGGACCCGGCCACGAGCTTCAACCCGCTGCTCACGATCGCGGAGTGCGTCGCCGAACCGCTCGTCGTCCACGGTCGATTCGGCGATGCGCGAGCGGCCCGACGTCGGGTGGACGAACTCCTCGAGGCCGTGCAGTTGCCGAAGGCGTTCGGGGATCGCTTCCCGCACGAACTCTCCGGTGGCCAGCGTCAGCGTGCGTCCCTCGCCCGTGCGCTCGCGCTCGAGCCGGCCCTGCTCGTCGCGGACGAGCCGACCTCGGCGCTCGACGTGTCTGTCCAGGCGCGCGTGCTGGAGCTCTTCGCCGAGTTGCAGCGCGAGTTCGGGTTCGCATCGTTGTTCATCAGCCACGACCTCGCGGTGGTCGACATCCTCGCCGACCGCATCGTCGTGCTGTACCGCGGCGACATCGTGGAGGAGGGGCCCGGCTCGGCGGTGCTCGGCGCGCCGAGTGACGTCTACACGCGCCGGCTGCTCGCGTCGTTGCCCGTGCCGGATCCGGCCGAGCAGGCCGTCCGTCGCGAGGAGCTCCGCCGCCTCCGTGCCTGACCCTCGCCCGCCCCGGTCCCTGAGCTTGTCGAAGGGCCCCACCCCGGTCACTGAGCTTGTCGAAGTGCCCCACCCCGGTCACTGACCTCCACCCGATCGGTCACTGAGCTTGTCGAAGTGCGCCCTTCGACAAGCTCAGGGACCGGGGCGGCTCAGGAGCCGGGCGGGCTCAGGGACAGACGGCTGAGAAACCGCCGGCTCAGCCGAGCTTGACGGCGGTGCCGTAGGCGACGACCTCCTGGTAGTTCTGGCCCACCTCGGCCGCGTCGAAGCGCATCGCGAGCACGGCGTCTGCGCCGAGGGCGGTGGCCGCTTCGATGAGGCGCTGCTTCGCCTCCTCGCGGCTCTCCGCGAGCTGCTTGGTGAGCCCGGACAGCTCGCCGCCCAGGAGCGCCTTGAAGTTGGCGCCGATCTGCACGCCGGCGTTGCGCGCGCGGACCGTGAGACCGGTCACCTCGCCCAGCACCTCGGTGACCTGTCGGCCGGGGACATCGTTCATCGTCGAAATCAGCATGGTCGCAGTCTGGCACCGGCCCGCCGACCCCCATAGGGGGGATGTCCCGCCCTCCCGCGTCGGTCGTGGTCGGCGGGTGACGGCAGACTGGGGTGGTGCACATCGTCCTCCAGCAGCTCGACGGCGCCCGCGTGCGCGTCGTGCACCTCGAGGACCGCCCGGCGTCGCCCGGCGAGGCAGCTCCCACGCCCGAGACCACCATCGCGCGCGCCGAACTCCCCGCGCTCGTCCGCCGCCTCGAGGCCACCCCGAACCCGCCGCGCTGGGTCTGGGACGACACCTCGCTCTGGTACCCGGCGCTCCTCGCCGCGGGTGTCCGCGTCTCGCGCTGCGTCGACCTCCGGCTCTGCCACAACATCCTCCGCAATGCCGCGTTCACCGCCGACTCAGCCCTCGCCACGGCACCGCCCGGCCCCTGGGACGAGGTCCTCGACCCGCGGGTCGCCCAGCGCGCGGAGGCGGTCGGTACGCTCTTCGACCTCGACCTCCCGGGTGGCGAGCGCGACGCTGTCGCCGAGTTCGCCTTGCAGCGCGCCGCGGTCGACGGGGCGACGCCGCAGGGGCGTTCGCAGCTCGGACTCCTGCTGGCCGCCGAGTCCGCCGGCGCGCTGATCGCGTCCGAGATGACCTTCGCCGGTCTGCCGTGGAACGCCGAGGCCCACGACCGCATCCTCGCCGAGGCACTCGGCCCGAAGGTGCCGCCTGGTGTCCGTCCGGCCAAGCTGGTCGAGGTCCTCGAAGAGGTGAAGGCCGCCCTCGGGGTGCAGGAGCTCAGCCCCGAGTCGCCCGGCGAACTCCTCAAGGCCCTCCAACGCGCCGGCATCCAGGCCACCTCCACCCGCCAGTGGGAGCTGCAGGAGATCGAGCACCCCGTCATCGAGCCGCTGCTCCGCTACAAGAAGCTGTCGCGCCTCCTCACGGCGAACGGCTGGACCTGGGTCGAGACCTGGGTGAAGGACGGCCGGTTCCGCCCCACCTACGTGCCCGGTGGGGTCGTCACCGGCCGGTGGGCCTCGGATGGCGGGGGAGCCCTGCAGCTCCCGCACCAGGTCCGGGGTGCGGTCCTCGCGGACGAGGGCTGGCGGTTCGTCGTCGCCGATGCCGCGCAGCTCGAACCGCGGATCCTGACCGCGATGTCCGGTGACCGCGCGATGGCCGACGCCGGCCGCGGGGTCGACCTGTATCAGGGCATGGTCGACGTCGGCGCGGTCGACACCAGGCCGCACGCCAAGATCGCCATGCTCGGAGCCATGTACGGCGCGACGACGGGAGAGAGCGGTCGCCTCCTGCCCCGGCTGACGAGGGCGTTCCCGCGGGCGATCGAGTTCGTCGAGACGGCCGCGAGGGCCGGTGAACGCGGCGAACGGGTGAGCACCCGGCTCGGCCGCACCTCACCGCTTCCCGGTGAGACCTGGCGTGAGATCCAGTCGGCCGCCTCGATGGAGGGCGCCAACGCCGCAGCGACCCAGCGCGCCCGCATGGAGGCACGCAGCTGGGGGCGCTTCACCCGCAACTTCGTCGTGCAGGGCACCGCCGCCGAGTGGGCGTTGTGTTGGATGGCCGGCCTCCGCACGCGGCTGCAGGCGCTCGCCGCGGAGGTCGGGGGCAAGAATGCCGCGCTCATCGGATCGGCGCACCTCGTGTTCTTCCTTCACGACGAGATCGTCGTCCACTGTCCGGAGGGGCAGACCGAGCGCGTGGTCGCCCTCGTGCGCGAAGCCGCGGCCGAGGCCGGTCGCCTCATCTTCGGGGCGGCACCCGTCGAGTTCCCGGTCACCACGGCCGTCGTCACCTCCTACGCCGACGCCAAGTGATCGGCGAGGGTGAGCCCGGCCGAGCTCAGCCGCCGGTGATCGCCCGGATCGCGTCGCTGATGATGAGGTACCACCCGTAGACAGCGAGGACGAGTCCGATGACCCACCACCATCCCGTCCGACGGGACAGACGCCGCCCCTGACCGGCCACCCCACGAGGCGGGTGGAGGAGCGGGAACGAGCCCATCATCGTCACCGTGTCGCTCGGGTCCAGCCGTCGATCCCGCCACCGCTCCCACTGCGCGATGCGCTCGGTCAGGATGTCGACGATGGACATGAGCCAGGTCCACACCTCGGGATCGAGGGTCGCGAGGTCCTTCGGCGCGTAGAGGAAGAGGTGGTCGTCGACGATCTCCACGTCGAGCTCGGCCACGGTGTCGATGAACCGGGCCATGATGTCGGGCGTGAACAGGTATAGGGCGTCGGTCTCATACCCGCGCGGGCAGTACAGCTCGAAGTGGCGATCGAAGTCCCCCTCGAGCGACAGACGTTGGTCCTTCGAGAAGGTGACGGGGAGCCGAGGGTGCCGGAGGGAGTTGTTGCCGACGGCGTCGAGCACGATGTGGGGGAGCGGCACCGGCAAGCGGAGCGCGACGTAACCCCAGCGGTGCTCCTTGCGGTTCCGTCCCGACCCGATGATCGTGCGCTGGTTCCCGATCGACAGCGGTGACCGCCCGTCGCGCCAGAGCAGGTCGCGGACCACGCTCGTCCCGCCCATCGTGAAGATCATGCCAGGCAACGCGACCGGAACGGCGGTCGGCCGGTAGCTCAACCCGTTCGCCCGCGCGAAGCGGTCGAGCCGGAATTGCCGGACCCCGCTCCGCCGCCGGATTGTGCGGACCAGGAGGAACACCATCCCGACGGGCAGGGCGAGGTACGGCAGGAGGATCAGGGCCGAGGCGTCCCAGGGCTCGGCCGGGATCGAGCCGTCCTCGAGGACGAACCACCAGGTGGACAGGAAGCCGACCGGCAGCACGAAGAGCACCACGGCCGGCCAGACCACCGAGATGAGCGGCGGACGGACGTCACCGGGGAGCCGTCTGCGGTACTCGCGGAGTGCGTGCCGGTCGATCGGTTCGGTGAGTGGCCGGGTGTCCAGCGCAGTGCTTCGCGTCACCGACCTGCTCATCGGAGGTCGGGGTGTTCCGCCGGACGCGGGGCCGGCGGGGGCGTTGCGGGCAGCGGAGTGCTGCGGTTCGCGAGGACGGTGAGCGCGCGCCCCGACGCGTGCACGAGCGTCTCCAGCGGGCCGCGGCGACGGGTCAGTGCGATGATCCAGCCGAGGAGCAGGGCACCGGCAACGTGGAGGACCCAGAGCTGGGGGCTCGAGATCAGCCAGGCGGTGTCCTGGTACGACCCGATGATCGCCGCGATGAGCGCGCCGACCGATGCCATGAAGACGTGCGCCGAGTAGACGGTCAGCGGCGCTGCGCCGGCCCCGGTCGCCGGCATGAGCACGCGCGACCAGCCGCGGTTCAACACGGTGCCGAGCGCCAGGCACAGGCCGATGACGACCGCGGCGATGCCGATCGTGAAGACGAGATCGAGCGTGGTGCCGGAGTGCGGTGAGCGGGCGACGAGCCACCAGAACGAGTCCGTCGGGCTCGTGCCGTACATCCCCTCCGTGAGGGCGTCCTCGACGGCGGTGATCGTCGTCGGGTCGGGCTCGAGGCCGCCGGTCATGCCGCGGGCGATGCCCTGGACGCCACCGAGCGGGCCGAGGAGGAGGGCGGCGATCCGGTCCGCGGCGATCGCGACCCCGAGCCCGATTGCGGCGAGCAGCAGGGCGAAGCGGCGGAGCGTCCCACCGGCTCGTGCATCCATGAGCATCCGACCGATCGCCATCCCGACGAGGACGTACACGATCCACGTGAGCGCCGGGTACACGCCGGTGACGAGGAGCCCGCGGGCGAACCCTCCGCTCGCGACGTCGAACCAGGACGCGCTCCCGATCTCCGGCGAGTTCACCGCGTCCAGCGGCATGCGGAGCGCCTGGGAACAGATCGGCCAGACGATCGCCCAGATCCCGGCGACGATGAGCAGAGTGCGTGGCCGCCAGGTCACGGCCGGGATCGCCAACCAGAAGGTGACGCCGTAGTAGGCGATGATCACGTAGATGCCACCGGGAATGACACCGAGGGTGAGGCCGAGGACGAGGAGGGTGAAGCCGCGCCCGAAGAGGTTGAGCCGCGCGGCGGTGGGGGAGCCAGCGGCGAGGTCGCGGCGGCTGGTGAGCACGATGCCGATGCCGGCGAGGACGGCGAACAGGGCGGCAGCCTTGCCCGACAGCAGCTGTGTGATCGGGGTGTCGCCGCCGGTCGAGATGTCGTACGCCCAGACGTGCGTCGCCATCATGCCGATGAGGGCGAGGAAGCGGGCGAGGTCGAGGCCGACGAGTCGGTCGGCTCGGGATCGGCTGGCTGGCGTGCTCATCCGGACCAGCATCCCACGTGCACGGCCCGCGCGACAGGCCCGCGGTGGCGGTGGGAGGCCCCGTCCGGTACACTATGAAGGTTGCCCGGGCGCGTCCGCTCTGTTCTCGGCCGGTAGCAACGATGCTTACACCCTCCTGCCACAGAAAGTCTGTGGCCGTTCGAGTCCGAAGGAGGTGGGTTAGTGACGCATCAGTACGAACTCATGGTCATCCTCGACCCCGAGATTGACGAGCGCACGGTTGCACCGAGCCTCGACAAGTTCCTCAACGTCATCCGCAACGATGGTGGAACCATCGACAAGGTCGACATCTGGGGCCGTCGTCGTCTCGCTTACGAGATCAACAAGAAGACCGAAGGCATCTACGCCGTCGTGGACTTCACTGCATCGAGCACTGCCACGCAGGAGCTCGACCGTCAGCTGAAGCTCTCCGAGGCCGTCATGCGCACCAAGGTGCTGCGTGCCGAAGAGGCCATCGCTCAGGTCGCCACCGAGACGAAGCGCAGCGAAGAGAAGGCCGCCCGCAAGGCTGCCGCCAAGCCCGCTGCCGCTGTCGCCGCGGCTCCCAAGGCAGACGCGGCTCCGGCTGCGGCTGAGACCAAGGAAGCCTAGGGCTCATGGCCGGCGAGACCGTCATCACCGTGGTGGGCAACCTGACCAGCGATCCGGAACTGCGTTTCACGCAGAACGGCCTGGCTGTCGCCAACTTCACCATCGCTTCCACGCCGCGCAACTTCGATCGTGCGGCGAACGAATGGAAGGACGGCGAAGCGCTGTTCCTGCGCGCGAGCGTCTGGCGTGAATTCGCCGAGCACGTGGCCGGATCGCTCACCAAGGGAAGCCGTGTCATCGCGACCGGGCGTCTCAAGCAGCGTTCCTACGAGACGAAGGAAGGCGAGAAGCGGACTTCGATGGAACTCGAAGTCGACGAGATCGGCCCTTCGCTCCGGTACGCGACTGCAACCATCAGCCGTGCACCCTCGGGTGGCGGCGGCGGTGGACAGCGCGGCGGCGGAGCTCCGCAGGTGCAGCAGAACGAGCCCTGGGCTCAGAGCGCACCCGCAGCTTCCGGCGGCAACGGCGGTGCAGATGCCTGGAACACTCCGGGTAGCTACAGCGACGAGACCCCCTTCTAAACAGATTCGATCGGTCCGGTTCTGCCGGCTCAGCCGATCACTCCATTACACGCAAAGGAACAACCATGGCTGGAAAGTCGAGCGGCGACCGCCGCAAGCCTGCCCGCGGTGCTAAGGGCGGCAAGAACGTCGCTCCCGCGAAGGCGATCCGCGTTGGTGTCATCGATTACAAGGATGTCGCCACGCTTCGCAAGTTCATCTCCGAGCGGGGAAAGATCCGTGCTCGTCGTATCACCGGTGTCAACGTTCAGGAGCAGCGACTCATCGCACGCGCGGTCAAGAACGCGCGCGAGATGGCGCTCCTGCCCTACGCCGGCTCTGGCCGCTAGGAGGCGCCGCACATGTCCAAAGTGATTCTGACGCACGAGGTCTCCGGCCTCGGCTCCGCTGGTGACGTCATCGACGTCAAGAACGGCTACGCTCGCAACTTCCTCGTGCCCCAGGGTTTCGCGACCCCGTGGACGCGAGGTGGCGAGAAGCAGGTCGAGCAGATCAAGTCGGCCCGCGCTGCGCGCGAGCACGCCACGATCGAAGAGGCCCAGGACCTGAAGGCTCGCCTCCAGGCCACCAAGGTCAAGCTCACGGTCAAGACGGGTGGCGAAGGCCGTCTGTTCGGTTCCGTGAAGCCTGCCGACATCGCGAAGGCCGTGGCGGAAGCCGGGCTGGGCGAGGTCGACAAGCGCAAGATCGAGATCCACACCCCGATCAAGTACGTCGGCGAGCACGAGGCCACCATCAGCCTCCGCGACGAGATCGTCGCCACGATCACCCTTCAGGTGGTCGCGGCCAAGTAGTACCGCCGTGCGGCGTCCCGACCCTCGGGTCGGGGCACCTCATGCACGTCGCGTGAAGCGCGATGGCGGTGGACCGAGAGGTCTGCCACCATCGCGCTTTTCTGTGCCCTGAACGGGGTCGGAGCGGCCGTCTCGAGGCCGATCGCTACACCGTTTTCGGCCTCTGCGTCAAGCAAGTTGTACACAGGTGACCCCCGTTCTCCCCAACGTTCGACACAGGATCGAGAGAACTTTCCACACACAGCCTGTGGAATAGGAAACGCCTGGTCAAAGCCTCTTTGCCTGACAAGAATACTTCTCTGTCCACAGGGTTTCCCACAGCTTGTGCACACGACACGCGGCGTTTCCCCCGATCTCTCCACAGAGTTATCCACAGGCAGAGTTGGTTGTGGAGACGAGTGGCCCTATCGTGAGTCATCGGCGTCTCGGAACAGCCGGGCGAGCAGGCCTCGAAGCCCTCGTCCATGGCTCGCGGGCGCCGCGCGGCGGCCCGAATGTCCTCCGCCCCTGATACACCTGAATCGTCACCGCCCGCTGCACCCGAGTCCACATCGAGAAGGGATGTCCACTTGTCGATCGCTCACCTCAACCGCTCAGAAGGCGGCGGTTCGTACGACGAGCCGCGCAGCAACGAGCGGGTCCCTCCGCACGACCTGCTGGCCGAGCAGAGCGCGCTCGGCGGCATGCTGCTGTCGAAGGACGCCGTCGCCGACGTGGTCGAGACGCTCCGCGGTGTGGACTTCTACATCCCCAAGCACGAGGTCATCTACGACGCGCTGCTGACGCTGTACTCGCACGGTGAGCCGACGGACGTCATCACGGTCACCGACGAGCTCGTCAAGACGGGTGAGCTGTCGCGTGCTGGTGGGGCCGACTACCTGCACACGCTCACGAGCCTCGTGCCGACCGCGGCGAACGCCGGGTACTACGCCCGCATCGTCGCTGAGCGCGCGCTGTTGCGTCGCCTGGTCGAGGCCGGCACCCGCATCGTGCAGATGGGCTACGCGGCCGAGGGTGAGGCCGTCGAGCTCGTGAACTCCGCTCAGGCGGAGATCTACGCCGTCTCCGGCAACCAGGAGGTCGAGGACTACGTCCCGCTGACCGACGCGGTGAGTGCGGCCATCGACGAGATCGAGGCGGCGAAGCACACCGACGGCTCGATGACCGGCGTGCCGACGGGCTTCCGCGAGCTCGACGAACTGACGAACGGTCTGCACCCGGGTCAGCTCATCATCGTCGCGGCCCGCCCCGCTATCGGTAAGTCGACGCTCGCGCTCGACTTCGCCCGTGCGGCGTCCGTCCACTACAACCAGCCGTCGATCTTCTTCTCGCTGGAAATGGGTCGTAGCGAGATCGCGATGCGTCTCATGAGTGCGGAGGCGTCGGTGCCGCTGCAGCTCATGCGCAAGGGAACCGTCGACTCGCAAGACTGGACGAAGATCGCGCAGGTGCGTGGTCGCATCAACGACGCGCCGCTCTACATCGACGACAGCCCGAACATGACGCTGGTGGAGATCCGGGCGAAGTGCCGTCGGCTCAAGCAGCGTGTGGGTCTGAAGATGGTCGTCATCGACTACCTGCAGCTGCTCACGTCCGGTAAGCGTGTCGAGAGCCGTCAGCAGGAGGTCTCGGAGTTCTCCCGTGCGCTGAAGCTGATGGCGAAGGAGCTCCAGGTCCCCGTCATCGCGCTATCGCAGCTGAACCGTGGTGCGGAGCAGCGTGCCGACAAGATGCCGGCGCTGTCCGACCTCCGTGAGTCGGGCTCGATCGAGCAGGACGCCGACATGGTGGTGCTCCTGCACCGCGAGTCCGCGTACGAGAAGGACAGCCCGCGTGCCGGCGAGGCCGACCTCATCATCGCCAAGCACCGTAACGGCCCCACCCGCACCATCACCGTCGGCTTCCACGGCCACTTCTCGCGCTTCGCGGACATGGCACCGGGGCAGTAGTGGACGCCCAATGGGATGAAATCGCCTGATCACTTGACGTTTCATTCCGTCGCTGGGCGACGTATTGGATAGCATCTAAGCCGGGAGACCGAGGGTCCTTGCGTGTAACTCTGCCTAATGGTGGTGGGTAATTGTCGCTGGCGGGCGTGCGGTAGATGTGGCTCGCGATAGCGGCAGACATGTTGTCCAGAAGACGCGACTCGGCGAGGAGCGGCGAGTCTCGCCTGCGACGAGCGCGGCGGTAGCCGCTGCGGTGTGAGTAGCGCGAGAGAGGCTCGAGCCTCCTCGCCGCTAGAGAAACGGTACGGGCCCACAGAGTTACGAGAAAATTCGGCCATCGATCAGCACGATTGCAGCCGAAGAGTCTATTCAATGGGGTGCTTCACGTGCAGGCCGGAGTCGACGCGCCCTTCTGGTCCAGCGTATGTTCGTTCGCCCCGTGGAGGGCGAGGGTTGAGCGATATCGGCGCGGCTTGCGTCTGCAAGAATCGATCCGATGCTCAACGCGCCGGGATGTGGCTACTCGAGAAGGGGCCGATATTCATGCTGGCACCAATTAGGGTCGTCGAAGCTGTAGGCAACTCATCGGGGCGAGCGGTTCACTTCGATCGCGACCGCACAAACATGCGGAGCGCGGATGGACAGGCCCGGTAAGAAGCGGAACACCGGGAGAGATGACCCCTCGGGGGGCCTAGCCTCGGAGCTATACCGGAACCGGCTCAAGCGCTATATTGATCGCACTGATGCAGGTCGAGAGGGCACCGTTGAGTCGAGTCGTATTTGTCCACGGAATCGGACAGGGCAAGATTTCGCCAGAGGGCCTACTCGCAGTTACGCGAGCGGACATGATCTTGAACGGCCTGATGGACGCGGACGCGACCGTTGATGCGCCTTACTACGAAGATTGTCACCATGAGGTGGGGGCGATGGGAACCTCGAGTGATCTGTCTACCACGAACCTGCACGATGGTCTCGACGAATACGACGCTTTACAGCTTGAGCTGTTGACACTTTTCCTCTCTCGCGCGGGACGCAGTGGTGGTATGGGAGTTTCTCGCTCGTTCCTCGACAGCTTCATGCGGTCGCCGAGCTCTTTTCCACTCCAGAACGCGGTCGTCGCCATGGTTCGATCAGTTAGCCGGTATCTGTCGAAAGACGCAATTCGAGAGTGCTCTCTACGAAGAGTGGCTGATGCGATCACCGAAGACACCCGTGTTGTAGTCGCTCATTCGCTAGGCAGTGTGGTTGCGTACGAAGCGCTACTAGGGAATCGGATCGAGCGGCAACCTGTGTTCGTGACGCTGGGATCTCCACTTGGCCTGTCGCCCATACGCTCGAGCCTTCAGGGTCGGTTTGCCTCCGTTGGGGATCGATTGCCCGCGCCGCCGGTCGCATCCTGGCTAAATGTGTCAGTCGCGGACGACTGGGTGCCTGCTGTTCCAATCCTGAGCGAGTACTACCACGGAGTTCAAGATGTATCTCTTCCCGGCAGCGGACTTTTCGCCAATTCCTCGTTAACGGCACATTCTCGATCCTCATATCTGGCAATTGACGAAGTCGTCAAGAAGGTGAGAGGTGCACTTGCAGAGTGATGGGACGAGAAGGATAGCCATCGTTGCAACTTCGGGCGGGCCTCCTGGCGCGCAACGACTCTCTTTGACTAATTTCATGGGTCTGGAAGTGGCTGTCGCTTTCAAAAAGCTCGGTTTAGAAACCATCCGTATTGATGACGCGACAGGAGAACAGACACGTAACGCTCTCGAAGACGCGTTACGAGGCATCTCGCACGAAGAGACGACAGCACTTGTCGTCTATCTGGCCGGTCATGGTGAGTTCACCGGTGCCGACGTTCGGATACTTAGCGCACATGGCTCCGACATCTCCCTTACGGGCTTACTGGATTGCGTTGATCGCGCGGCGGTTGCGATTGAAGAAATAGTGGTATTTCTCGACGCGTGCAACTCGGGGGATGGCGCGGCTATCGCGCGGACCGTACACGAGTTCTGGATTAATGCAAGCCGCAACCGCAGATTGGTGCTTATTCCCTCAGCCCTACCGGGTGGGACTGCCTATGAAGGCGTATTTAGCAAAGCGCTCGCTACCGCACTAAACACGCTGACCCGGCCGAACAAAGAATCTTTGACAATTCACCCCGCCCAGCTCATGAGGGCCATTGGTGAAAGCAACCCTAGATTAGTCGACTTGAAGCCATTCATTGACGGTTCAATTGAGCCCGGCGAGTACATAGCGCTACCGAATCCTGCCTGGAATGAACAGGTCCCTTGGAAGCAGGCAGAGGAGGCCGACCCCAACTGGGCCTACATCGATCGTCCACTGCTGCAGCGTGACATCTTTGAGTCCCTCGATGCCGGGACAGGCGGAGCGACCGCGCTCATGGGTTCCGGCGGCACTGGCAAGTCGACAATGCTGCGCTGGATAGCGCGGACTGATCAGCGCGCAAGGGGAATCGATAGCGCGATCTACATTGACTGCCGCGGCAAACATCCCCGGCAGATCCAGGAACGGCTCCGCGATCAGCTCGGGATCGACACCCCTCCTGCGGAAGATGTCCCCGCATTCGCACGTTCCATCGCAGGCCGGTCGTTGCGCATCGTACTTGACGAGGTGGGCGGTTCGCCGCTGATGGACTCTTTCGTCCGCACACTAGTAGACGTGGGGGGTGCGCGGATTGTGATTGCGCCATCTGTGCGGGGTGGCGTTCGCGGCGATCGGATCAATCTTACAGACGATCGCTATTTGGCTGAGTCGAGGCACGCGCAGGTCGAGCTCGCTCGCAAAGTGCTCTCCGGCGCGAATTTGTCCGACGACGGTGACTTCATCCACAGTCTCGTTGATGCTGCAGGGAATTCTTTTCTTACGGTTTATATGCTCGCGAGTATCGGGGAGATGGAGCTTCCAGCTGTTTCAAGGGCGGGAACGGGAGTCGCGAACGCGCTCGCTGACGTATTGGTGCGAGGAGTGCTCGACAGGCTCGAAGTGGACGGACTCCACCCGGGTGACTTCCAAGGACGAGTGCGCGAGGCGCTGCTAGCGCTCGCCGTTGCCGAGGGCGACGGTATGCCGTCTGCCGCACTTTGGGCGGATGTCGCGGAAGTTCCAGCGCTCGTGCGAAAGCCCTTCCTCCGGCAACGACTCATCGAGTCAATTGGTAGTCACCTTGAGACAGTTCGATCCACGGGACCGGAGGGCGTCCCTGTGTCTTCCTGGCGGTTGCAGGCGACGGCGATAGTCGCCGCATTTAGTTCAAGAGCGGAGAGGATGCATTCAACTTTCGCGAGCCGGCTGTTGCGTGAGTTGCGCCTGCCGCCAGTGGACCGCGATTCCCGTATCGCGTCTTACGCCTACGCGCATCTCGCCGAGCACCTTCGCCGGGCACGACGGCTGGGCGAACTGACGAAAATACCCTCAATCATGGCCAGCTTAGACCGGGTCTCGCTGATCCAGTCGCTGGCCCTCGACTCGAGCTCGGTTGCACGGGCACTGCAGACGATTATTCGAGCTAATGGCGAGGGCGATCTTCTGTCGGCCCTCGCTCTCCTTGGGGGAGGCTTCAACCTCGCCGCCCTGGCTGAGCTGTCTCGCGAACAAGCGGGCATTAGTATATCGGCAGAGTGGACGGATGCTCCGCCCAATTGCCAGGTCTTTGCGGCGGACGGGAATCTTGCCGTTGGTTCAGAAGGGCCGGCTGCCAGCTTGGGAGGGTCAGTATCCAGCGCATGGTTGCCAATAGCGATCTCCGGTCACGGTATCCTCTCGTTCTGCACTGAAGGTGGGAGCCGAGCGTGGATGTCAACACATGATGGGATTGTTTCGTACGCGTCTTTCGGATTTGGCGGGTTAGCAGTACCGACAAATATGTTCAAGATGCCAGGTGTGGTCCATGCTTTGTTTGTGCGAAATGGGGTACTGACGGCCTCGAGTGCATCCCATGTGGTTTGTGTAGCTGTTGACGGCGCCGAAAAAGCGGAAGTGCTCCCATACCCCGCGGTGGTTGGCGCCGTGGCATTCAACCCGGCCGAGGTTGCAGTAGTCACTTCGACAGGTCTTATATGGCGCCGCAACGGGCACGATTTTCATCGTGCTATTCCGCAGGGCCATCGAACATTTCTGGCAATGGACGCCGCTGGCGAGTGGTTGTTCGCGTCGACCGAAGATGGTTCGGTCTGGGCCTGGGAACGTGCCAAGCATCAGCGCGCCATTCCGATCGTTAGCGGTGGGGGAGCCACGCACTTCAGCGCCCTCGAAGCCGGCGATCGTGTTCACGTGGCGGTTGCAATGGCAGATCGCAGCATAAAGGTTTTCGAAGTTTCGGAGGCGCCGAGACTTCAGTGGTCATTCGAGTTTCCACTCGACGTCTCGTCGATCGCACTTTTGGGCCAAAGTGAGTGCGGTATTTCTACCGATCACGGTACTTTGCGCATCAAGTATGCGGGATCTAGAACAGAGGAGGGCATCTGATGTACGGTGGCAATGCAACGCCTGACACAATACTCCATGCTATTTCAGTTGCGATGGCGACCGGATCAGAAGGTGAGGCGCTAGGGCTGTTTGGGGAATTGGTAAGCCTAAGTGTCTCTCCGTCTGAAACCGCAGTACCACCGCGCGATCTGAGCCGCGATGTTCTCGTCGGCGCGGCGGCGCTACTAGACGCGGCGAGTGGGCGAGATACCCAGATTGCGGAGTGGATCGCAGATGCCGGACTAGAGGACGAGCTCTATCGGTGGACGACGGCTGCTACCAACGAAGTTTCCGACCGATTTGGGCCGGCTGATGGGGTTCCCGTCGTGCTGGAACCAGTTCGCGGTTGGGGTGTCCTTACGATGTTGCTTGAGGATAGGGCTGGCACACTGACGAAGGAGGAAGCATCGGCAAAAGCCGCTGTTGACGCGATTCACGATGAACTCATGGGAGAGGCTCCCGTCTTCGACTGGTTGCCACTCGGCGGAGTGCGGCGGCCCTCACGCCCACACGCAGCAACGGTTCATGTAAACCTCGTCCTTCGATATTTGGCGACAGTCTGGCAGCTGCCTTCGGCGAGTTCTCGACGTCTCGTCGCTATAGGTACTTGGAACGGTGTGGACTATGCTTCTGCCGGCGACGATGCAGAGCTAGCGACGATAATCGAGGATGCCGGATGGACTCCGATTACCGTTCAGGCAGGAGCATGGCAGTATTCTGATATCCGCGCGGAAGATGCCTCCCTAGTGGCGCTGGCGCGGTTAGTTTGGCCGAATTTTGAGACTCTAATTGCTAGGCGGCGTCGCGGAAGAGCGCTCGCGGTTCATGGATGGACGGTTGCAGGTGTCGCCAGGGCGCAAGAGTCGTTTGCGAAGGATGGGTGGTTCCAGCCAAGGCGGGAGGGTTTGATCACGACGTCGGCCGTCAGTTACCTAACGAAGTCGTTTGCAGACTCGCCCGCCTCAGCGCGGATCCTCGGGGGGAAGGCGCACACCGGCAAGACTGTGATCGCTCAGCAGTTGGCAGGTTGGCTGCACAGCCGAGCAATGTGGGACGTAATAGTATTACGCCCGGACTCGCGAAGTATCGCAGAAGACGCGGAACTCTCTGACATTATCGCCGCTGCCCGGGACATTCATTTGCATGGCCGTCGACGCCCATGCCTCGTTGTTGTGGAGGATCTTCGCCCGGTCGACAGTGTTGATCTGGGCAGCATACTGGCTACCGCGGCTTCTGAGTGTGAGGTGTCTTTGCTGGCCATTGCTCGGTACGGTGATAACGGGCGGAGGCCGTGGGATTCTGGGAATGTAGCAACGCTGAACGCCATTGTCACGAGGGAACAGGTATTCGATCTTGCCGAACGAATGGTTCGGCATTCATCAGGTACCCTGGCGCTTCCCGACGCGGCCACCCCTGACTCGGTCTGGGACATGACCGGAGGTGGAGATCTCGTTGCGCTTGAGCCACTCCTGCGCGGACATGTTTATACCACTACGCCTCACGCGGCCAACGTCCGTTGGGTGGTTCAGCTCGGCCTCATCGAGGAGGGGGTCTGGGACGAGTGCCTAACTGATCAGGAAAGGGATTCGCTCCTAGCGGCGGGAGCCGTCATTATCGACGGCAGCATCCGGGCTTCACTGAGTTCTTCCGATCGGAGGCGGCTTGAAGCAGACGAGGCGGCGAGAGAGGAGGGCATCGCTGAGGCGCTCGAGTTGACCCTTGAGCGATATTTCGGGTGCCCGAAGTCGCACTCACATGACCAAGTAGTGGTTCGACTACTACTGAGTGCGTCAGCGTACTCACCCGCAGCCCTTGGTGAAGTGATGAGTCGTGCGGTATCGCTCGTCCGATTGCAGGAGTGGTTGCGGTTACGGGATGTTTCCACAATAGTCAGTGTTGTTCGGGCCGTGCGAACCCATATTGGCGAGGTGAGTCTGACGCTGCTACTCACGTTGGCGGTTGACAGCCTTGATAGCAGGAGAGTCCCCGCGGGAGCGCTAGCTCGCCTCGTACTGATGATTGATCGCCTGCAAGTTGCCTGGCCGGGATCCGATCTGACGCCTCGACTAGTGCACTGGTTGAAAAACGATCACGGGCTGGAACGCAGTCTTGAGAGCAATGCCTACTTTAGCGATCGTGTGTCTTTAGCTCTATCTGCGTCGTTCCTGGGGAGCTTCGAAGTTTACGAGCTCGTACTCCGGTTAATGCCGAAGTTCCTACTTGGTATCGAGACTGATCGTGGATCAGACCTACGGGCGTTACTGGTGCTGGAGGACGCTATGGATCGGTGCGGACGTCGTTATGAATCGGCGACCAACGCGACTGCAGATCGCCTGGCGGACCTCCCCGCATTTCTTGAGATCACGGCGCACCCGCCGGTGGGATTTTCCGCTCTAATGGCCTGGTTGGCACTGTCGGTTCGACGACGGGGAGGGGCAACCGATTGGATGCCTCTCATAGAATTGCACGGGCTAGCCGTGCTGAACGGGATGGGCAATGCCACACCTGGGACGATCAGTTCGGGGCTTGGTCATCTTGCCAATACGAACCGGGGATTCGCCAACAAGCTCGTCAAGGCTCTACGCGGAGTCTCAGGGGTTTCGGGGCTCGAGCTTCGAGACATCCTGCGTTCCCGCCTCATTTCCGGCCCAGCTGGTGACGCCGCCGAGCTGCTCCGAGTCGTTGCGAATGTGCACGCCCATCTTGCGAGGGAACTCCTTTTTTCAGAAGCAAGTGGGGATGCGGTTCCCCGCGACGCCCTCGCGGAGGCACTAGCCGCGCGCATCAGCCGTGCAGTGGACATCAAAGGCGCAGGTCAGTTGCTCCCCGCTTGCCACCGCATTGACGAAGAGTTTGCTACAGGACCTGGATTCGCCTTCGCGTTGGCGGAGTATCTGGGAATCGAGTTCATGCAGAAGGCGCTCGAATACGAGAACAGGCCGTCTGTTGTGAGCTATCTGCTGTCTGGCCTTTGGCTGGCGAAAGCAAGCTATAGGAATGACACGACCGAGCGTGCTCTCGGGCTTGTGATCGAGCACATCAACCAGCGCGACCCGTGGCGCCAGCGTTTTGCTGCCCGCCTTGGCGTATCGATGTCACTAGATCCCGACTATGGGCTGGAGGCGCTTCGACGTATTAGTCACTCTGTTTCGGTGGAGCGTTTTGTGGACATAGCGCTCTCGTCACACGTTCTCCCTGAAACGCTCTCAGATGTGCATCGGCTTGCGCGTTCAGCTCACCCGGATTTTCCTATGGTGTTCCGCGGTCGAATTGAAGCTCGGAGGTCAGGGAGAATCGAAGCCAGTTGGCGCGCGCGAGGCGCAGAGGCCCTCGTGTTTTACACGCAACTGACTGCGACATTGCGCGCTGGCGGAGATCCAACTCCATTGGATACTGTGATCAGCTTGCTGCGGGCGACCCAGGATGGAGACTATGCTCCTGCGACCGCCCACTACTGGGATCGACTGGTCCGCGGCTTGCGTGGCCGTCCGGGCCACGTTGCAACGATTCTCCTCCATCTGCACCGCTTCGACGAGAGGATCGCGGAGCAGGTCCTGGAGCTACTCACGGTGGACGATTCGCCGCAGGGCCCAGAGACGATGGATCGGGGGACCTCAAACTCGTTGGCCTGGTCTGCGACCGCAACGACCGAGCGGATCGTGGAAGACGTTAGGGGCCAAAGGAGCTTCCTTGGTCAGCTACTTAGGCAGTCCACGAGAGAGTTGACTACCTTCACCGATCTCGTGGTAGCCATCAACAGGATAAATCCAGCCGTGGTGGCAGACCTCCTGGAAGGAATCCGTGGCCCCGTTGAGCAGAAATACGATGGCGTGACGGCAGTTCGGCTCTCTACAGGTGCGTGGGCCTCTTTTATGGAGACATTCCAATACGAGCAGAGCACGGCATTGCAGGCCTCTACCGGTCTCCAACTTGCGCGGGTTCGCATTGTCAACGGGGACGCATTGGGCGAGACCGTGCTCAGCCGGAGATCGGATACTGGTACCGTTCTCCGTCGTGTCGTGCAGGAACGATGGCAGAACACCATCGGATTCATCGCCAGCCCTCAAATTGTCGCCAATCTACTCCGTCTATCATTCATGTGGGACAGCGCCTGGGGAACCAGTTTGAGCCAGGTGGTTTCGGGCGACCGCTTGGTGCGCAGGCTAAGTAATATGTGGCTCCCGGACCTGGACCAACTGCCGAGGCTACTTCATGTGCTTGAGGTCACCAAGTCAACACACGTGCACCAGAGGTTGGAGGGTTGGCTATCGAGCCTCGGAACGAGCGCTCGCCTAGCTTTCTCTCGGATGAGTTCAGATGCGACCGGCTGGCTCGTCAGAGAAGCGGGCCTTGAGGCGGAAACTCACAGATATGCGCTCGATGGTCTCGTAGACCGAATGACCGGTGATGTAGCTACGCTGCTGGTACCCGACCCCTTTGAGCATTGGACCCGCCTCGGGAGCGCCGCGTGCGCACTCCATGCTGTGGGTGAGGGCGATCGTGTTCCGGCGCACAGCGCGGCGGAACGACTGTTGCCCGGGGTCGAGCCGGCCTACCTGTGGTGGAAGGCCTGGAGCCATCAGGTCTCAGGTGATGAGGAGGTGAAGACTAGGGCCTGGGTAGTTATCGAGGAGACGCTCCAGACCAGGATGCCGCCAGATCATGTCGCGATGGCGCTCATCGCGGGCGTCAGGCTGGGGTACTTGCAACCCGAAGAGCTTGAGCGAGATTCGGCGGCGTGGAGCATTGCCGCATTCGCACGGTTGCACCTTGTGGCAGAACTCTGCGACACACTGTCCGGAGCACATCGGTTCGGCGATTGGTTCCGCCGCCTTGTTCCGGTTCTAGCGGCACGGCTTTCCGAACCGGGAATGGAGTTTTATCAAGGGTTCAAGCGCGTGGCTTCCTATAAACCACTCGACGAACCGATGTTTTACGGATAGTCCGTATGGACGTGAGGCTCGGGGTTTCAGAGCACGAAAGTGTGGCTACACGTAGCGGGATCTGTGACCAAGCCTGAAGGTCGGCTCAAGTTCGGTGTGGTATCGGTGTTGTTGGGTCGCAATAGCGCGGACATTTGCGTGCATCCGTCTGCTGCGTCCGTGGCAGGCAGACTGAACGTTGGTCATAGTAGGTTCGGCGAGGCTGCACGCGTCGGCTGAAACGCCCCGATTATCGTCGCCCTTGAAGCGGGTCGATTTTGCCACCGACGCCGCTCTTAGCCAGGCGGACACCATTGTCATCGTCACGAAGTTTGCAACCAACAATGTGCTGCTCCATGACAGTTACGGGCCGTTAGCATCTACTTCTGCGTCAACGGCTGACGGGGACTAGCACTGCGATCCTCGGCACCTGGTATGGAACTCCTTCATTGTTGTTTCGCTGTCTGGTGCGACTAGATGAGGCCACTCGAGCCCTGGACGCGTGGAATGCCCCGGACCTGTTCGAAGCAAAAGTTGCTACCGTCGCCCACCGGCACGCCTTCGTCACAGCGCTCAGCACGATGGAGCCGTGTCGACCGACTTCGCCGAAGCGCTGTACGAGGTCATGCCGAACCAGTGGGTGTTGAACGACGGGGCCTTCGACTTCATCGCCCGAGCGTCAGGCGCCGGCGTGCGTCTGGCGATCGTCTCCAACATCGCGCTGGACATCCGCCCCGCGCTGCAGCGGTGGGGGATCGACTCCTTACTGGACGCGGTCATCCTGTCCTACGAGGTCGGATACGTGAAGCCCGACCCGCGGATCTTCCAGCTCGCCGCCGACGCACTCGGCGTCGACCCGACGGAGTGCCTGATGATCGGCGACTCGCAACACGACGACGTCGGCGGCGCGGTCCTGGGGATGGCCTGCCTGATCGCCCGGCCCGAGCAGATGTGGCGCGCCTTCGCCCTGGCGAGCCCCGCCTGACCGGCGCATGAACGCGACGAGTCGACATAGAGTGGTACGTCGATGGAAGAGGTGGCCAGGGTGCAGGATTCGGGAGCGATCGAACCGGATGCGCTGATCGACGCGCTCAAGGCGTTGGCCAACCCCGTGCGGCTCGAGATCGTCCAGTGGCTCCGCGACCCGGAGACCGCCTTCGCGGACTACGAGCCCATCGCGGACCGCGCCGAGGTCGGCGCCTGCGTCAGCCACATCCAGGCGAAGAGCGGCCTCGCGCAGTCGACGATCTCCTCCTACATGGGAACCCTGGAGCGCGCCGGCCTCGTCCACCCCACCCGCGTGGGCAAGTGGACGCACTACCGACTCGACGAAGACCGCATGCGACGCGTGGGAGACGCCATCGGTTCCTCGTAGTCATATTTACGTATCGAGGTTTGTAGATATGATGGACGGGTGACGACGACTCCCATCTCGACCGTGCTGATCGTGCACGCGCATCCAGAACCCACCTCCTTCAGTACCGCTCAGGCTCGCGGGGTCCGCCAGGTCCTCGAGGCGCAGGGCCTCCAGGTCGACCTCCTCGACCTCTACGCGCAGGGTTGGCAGCCCGTCCTGGATCGCCACGAGTTCCCGTCGTTCGACGGCCCGTTCAAGCCGCAACGCGAGCAGTGGAGCGCCGTCCGCGACGGCACCCTGTCCGACGACGTGCGCTCCGACCTCGACCGCGTCCTGGCGGCCGACCTCCTCGTGCTGTCCTTCCCGCTGTGGTGGTTCTCGATGCCGGCCATCCTCAAAGGCTGGCTGGACCGTGTCTTCGTGATGGGTGGCGTCGCCGGTGGCGATGCCGGTCTCTTCGAGACCGCGCGGCTCGCGGGACGACGGGCGGTGGCACTCGTTACCACCGGCGGCCCAGCGGCGGCCTTCGCCCCGGACGGCGCCTTCGGCGGCATCGACGAGTTCCTGTTCCACATCCACCGCGGCGTGTTCGAGTTCGTCGGGTACGACGCCCTCGCGCCCGTCATCACCTACGGACCGGCGCACCTCGACGACGCCGCTCGGGCCGATGCCCTCCGCGCCGCGGCGGACGCCTTCCGTGACATCGAACGTCGGCCGAGTGCCGCCACCTCGCGGCCCCGGGGGAGCCTGGCCGGCTGACGCTCAATACCCGCGGTTCGCCTGCGCGGGGTGCAGCCTCGGCGCGTGTCGCCTCCTCGTGGGCCCGGAGCTCACGCCGTCGATCGACGTTGGGCGACGGGCGTCTCCTCCGCTTGGGAGGGTTGCGAGAACGGTTTGCGGAAGCTATCTTCCTATAAACACGTTCTGCTGAGGTTGGAGAGATGATGACTCGCAAGAAGATCCTGGTGCTGCTCGCGTCCGGACTGGTGGTCGCCGGCGGACTGGGCGGCGTGGCAGCGCAGGCGGTCGCGAACGCCTCGGAGATCCGAGCGGCATCGGCCGCGACCTCCACAGAGACGCCGTCGGCATCGCCTACCGCAACGCCGACCGCGACCCCCACGCCGACCCCGCCGGCCACGTCCACGCACATCGACGAGTTCTACCTGCAGGACCTGTGGCTGCGGTTCCGCGAGGCGGGCCAGGTCGCGATGGCGTCCTGCATGGCCGACGCCGGGTTCGGGTTCGACCAGACCACCTTCGACGGGATGCCGCCGGCACTCAGCGAGGCCGATCAGGCCGCGTGGCAGACCGCCGCAGAGCCCTGCCGGGAGGTGCGCGACGCCGCGGTCGCCGCAGCCGAGGCCACCTATGTCCCGAGCGAGGAGGAGCGTGCGACGGCGCTGGCGTTCGCGACCCAGTACCAGGGCTGGATCGACGCGATGCGCTCGTGCATGGCCGACCGCGGACACCAGTTCGTCGGCGACGTCGACCTCACGTTGCAGGTCGGCCCGTACCCCGAGGGTCAGCAGGCGACCGGGATGCCCGACGGGCTGTCTCCTGAGGAAGCCCACCAGTGGCGACTCGACTCGTCCGGTTACGACTCCAGCTACCCCGAGTCGGAGCAGAGCACGTGGGAGGCCTCCTGCGGGGCCGTCGCCGACGCCGCCTACGGAGGCCCCGGCCACTGACCCGGCTCTCGTCGGCGCCAGCTCGCGATCGGCCGTGACGCGTATGTCCGAACACCGTTCCGCAACCGGGATCGACATGCGCGTCGCGGTCGTGCGATGAGCAGGGGGATCGACCGACCGATCTCGGCCTAGCGCGGTTCGGCCTCGCGGACTTCGCGGGACCGGCGGGCCGGGCGAACGGAGCCCCCGGCGAGCACGAGGAGCGCGCTGGCGGGCACGGCGAGCACGGCCATCCCCGCGGCCGAGAGGGTGCGGCGGTTCGCGCAGACGTCGTAGGGCGGCTCCGAGGTGTCCGTCGAGAGGATCCCGCGGGCGACCATCCGGTCCTCGCCCGCACTCAGATCGCGGGGCCAGCCGGCGACGACTACGGATGAGCACACGGTCGTGTATCCGGGATCATCGTCGCCGTCGACCCGCTCGTGCACGGTCGACGGCAGGAACGCGAGCACTCCCATCGCCACGACGGACGCCAACCCGACCGCGAGCAGCACCCACCACGAGACCGAACGTCGACGCTTCTCCGTGCCATCCATGCCGGTATTGTCGCGCATCACCTATCCGGTGTCGTCATCCCAGTGACTCGACGGGATGATCAGAGACTTGACAGCCGCTATCTCTCGTCCTGCCGGCGGACAACCTTCGTGCTCCATGCGAGGACTCCGGCTCCGTCACAAGTTTGGACTATGACACTTCGAGTGGCCCGAATGGCCCGGATTCAAACGAGTAGAGTCACCCTATGAGTTCTTTTGGCCGCGTTATCGGCGGCGCTTACCTTGACGCAGGCGTTACGACCGCGACCTTTGGAAGCGATCTCGTGATCCAAACCGGTATCAAAGGGCGCAAACTCACGTCTGAGACGATCGAGTCTTGGCAGGAGATTCCGGTGGAAGTGAAGGACGGGGCCTTCACCGCGATGGGTAAGGCTGCGGCTGGAGTTGCCCTTCCTGGTCGGTTCGGCAGGGCGGCATCAGCTGCCGTGGGAGCGGCATTTGACTCGAAGAAGCCCGACCATCACGTACGCGTCGTCTGGAAAGATGGCAAGCAGTCGCTCTTGAAGCTGCCGGAGGCGCTCTTCACGCACCTCGATCTGGTTCTTTCGGATCATCGCATTGCCGATGCCGAGCCGAATATCGTTTCGCGGCCGGAGTTGGATGAAGCGCAGCCAACCATCGCGGACAAGACCTTCGACCTGGTATCGGGCTTGGTCAAGGATCGTTTTCCCGGACAGCCGCAGGCCGTGACCGAGGTCTCGACCCCTGCGGTTCAAGGCGACATAACCGAGCAGCTTCATAAACTCGGTTCTTTGAGAGATGCAGGCATCCTTACCGATGCCGAATTCACATCGAAGAAGGCTGAGTTGCTCGCCCGGCTCTGACCTATCGCTGGCAGTTCGGAAGATTGAGCCGAGCTTACGATTCCACAAGTCGAGGGCTTCAGGCGGCTTGTGCCTCGCATGGTGGGCCAGGCGAACGTCCGCCTCGGTCCCGGTTACCTATTGAACACCCGCCGTACGCGGCGCTGACGTCATCCTCGCCGACTGATTCGGCGAGCGCCCGCCCGCGCTGTAGCCCCACCGATTGACCGCTGCTCCATCGGTCGGCCTGTTCAAGGGGCTGTGCGCAGTCGAGTGATCCGCGACCGGATCCGCTCGTCGAGGTCTTCGAACTCGTCGAGCACGTCAGTGACGGCGAACACGCGGTCGCGCTTGCGGTTCGTGACCTCGGCGATGACCCGAGACGCTTCGAGTTGTTCGATGGCCCGGTACACCGCCCGATCCGCCAGCCCCGAACGTTCGGCGAGCTGCTCGGCATTGAAGACCGGCATGGCCACCAGTACGTCGAGGAGGAGATCGGCGGTGCTCCCGGCGCGTACGCCGGTCTCCTGGCGCCAGGACTCGGCGTAGCGAGCGAACGACCTCGCGGTTCCGCGAGCCTCCCGGGCCGCGACTTCCACGCTGAGAGCCACATCGGTGATGATCGCCTCGGCGTCCCCCGCCCGGTAAGCGGTGAGGAGTTGGAAGTAGTGGTCGGTGTCGGCCGCGAGTGCCGACGCGATCGGCAGCACGGTTCCCGGAGTCACGCCACGCCTGCGAAGCACCGCACCGATGAGGGCTCGGCCGATTCGACCGTTGCCGTCCGTGAATGGATGGATGCTCTCGAACTGCGCGTGCACGAGAGCAGCCTGGGTGATCGGATCGATGTCCTCTCGGTTCGCGAAAGCGAGAAGATCGGCGAGATAGTCCGCCACGAGTTCCGGGGGCGGAGGCACGTAAAGTGCATTGCGCGGTGAGAAGTGTGATCCGCCGATCCAGTTCTGGACATCGCGCACTCGGCCCGCGTAGCGACGTTCTTCGGGGTCGTCCTGCATGAGTAACTCGTGCGCATGGAGCACGTCGTCGAGGTCGATGGTCGTTTCGGATGCGCTGATCAGTGCGGTGATGGCACTGCCGGCAGAAACCATCGACACCGCAGAGGAATTCTCCTTCAGGCCGCCGAGGGCGCGCGCGAACGCGGTGGTGCTGGCTTCAACCTGTTCGATGCGCGAGGACGCTACGGATTCCATTCGAATCAAGAAGCCGGCTAGCGGCTGCAGCGCATTGCCGGCGACGCGCTCGAGTTCCTCGGTTTCGTATCGGGCGCGGAGGAGCTCGCGCGGCGGCGTCTGGGGAACGGTAAGCCTGGCGATGTGCGGCGGCAACGACACCGTGATCTCCGTGAGCATGCGGTCGTCACGGTTGCCGCGCCTGCCGGTGGCTTGCCACGCGACCGTGCGGAGTTCATGCTTCGGCCAACCGTTCACGTAAACCTGTCTCTATCGCGCAACGTAGTGTCACTTAACACGTATAAGTGACACTATCAGGTGAGTTGGCGACAAGCACGTGGCCGACCCGTGACTCAGCGCGTCATCGCAGGTGTGCTCCAGCTCCACCCGCAGAGCCGGCGGACGCGGCGTCGAGCAGCTCGAGCACGTGGCGGTAGTCCTCGCCGGTCGCTCGGGTCATGCCGAGTTCGCAGGTTCGGTTGCACGAAGCGTGCGCATCAGCAGCGATGGCAGCGACCTCAGCGGCCTCAGCCTTCGTCGCAGAGGCGGTGAGCTCCGGGTGCAGCATTCCGCGGTCGCCCGCGAACGCGCAGCAGCCCCAGTCGTCTGGCACGTGGACGCGCTCGGCGACGGCCTCGCCGATCAGCACGAGATCGGGGTCGAGCCCCATCTGCCGCGAGGAGCAGGTCGGGTGCAGGACCAACTGCTCGATCCGGGCGTCGACCTCGACCCGAGGCAGGATCTCGCGGGCCGCGAACGCCACCGCGTCCTCCACCACGACACCACTCTCGCTGAGCAGCTTCGCGAAGCCCTCCGTGCAGCTCGACGCGTCGCTCACGACCACCAGACCACTGTCGGCGACGGCCGCACGGACGCGCTCGACCGTGCGCTGCTCGTTCACGGCAGCCCCGGACGCGAAGCCCTTCGACGACCACGGCGTCCCACAGCAGATCGACTCGACACCATCGGGCACGATCATCTGCAGGCCCGCACGCTCCAAGAGTCGCGTGAAGGCGCCCATGACACCGTCGCCTCCATCCGCCGCACCGAACATGCTGTTGACGCACGCCGGCACGTAGATGCCGACCGTCGGGCCGTCCGCCGCACCGACGGTGCGACCGAGCGCCTTCCGCGAACGTCCGCCGCCAGGGAGGTCGCCGGAGTACTTCGGCACGGTGTCCGCGCCGAGCACGGCCCTGGCGACGTCCGTCACCGCGCCGACCACGGGAGCCGGCAACAGCTTGGCGCCCGAGAGCGCGACCGAACCGATCCTCGTGGCGGGCCCCCAGCCGACAGCCGCCGCCTTCCACCCCGCGGCGGGGACCGGTGCCGCATCCTCGCGCCGCAGCCGCTTGACCAGGGCGCCGGTGTTGATCTGCACCGGGCACGCGGTCTGACACATGCCGTCGACCGCGCAGGTCTGCACGCCGGCGTAGTCGTAGTCGTCCGCCAACTCCTCGGCGAGAGCGATGTCGCCGCGGGCCCGGGCGGACTCCTCGGCGCGGCGCACGACGATGCGCTGCCGCGGTGTGAGCGTCAGGTCGCGACTCGGGCAGACGGGCTCGCAATACCCGCACTCCACGCAGCGGTCGACCTCCTCCTCGACCGTCGGCTGCAGCTTGATCCCGCGGAGGTGCGCCTCGGGGTCCTCGTCGATGAGCACGCCGGGGTTCATCACGCCGGCCGGATCCACGAGTCGCTTGAGCTCGAGCATCACGCCGTACAGCTCGTCGCCGTACTGCCGACGGACGTACGGAGCCATGGCGCGCCCCGTGCCGTGCTCCGCCTTCAGGTTGCCGCCCGCGTCGAGGACGAGGTCGACCATCTGCTCCGTGAACGCGACGAACCGACCGAGCGCGGCATCGCCCTCGAAGCGGTCGGTGAGCATGAAGTGGATGTTGCCGTCCTTCGCGTGGCCGAAGATGACCGAGTCGCGATAGGCGTGCTGCTCGAACAGCTCCTGCAGGCTGGCACAGGTGTCGGCGAGTGCCGCCGTGGGGACGACGATGTCCTCGAGCAGCGCCGTCGTGCCCGAGGGGCGGGCGCCGGCGACCGAGGCGTAGAGCCCCTTGCGGAGCCCCCACGCCCGCGCACGCTGCGACGCGTCGCTGCTGAACGCCACCGGCGCGTGCACGTCGAGGCCGTTCAGGAAGGTGCCGCCCGCGGTCGCGCGGTCCCTGAGTTCCACGGCGTTGCCGGAGCGGTACTCGACGAGGAGGGCCGCGTGATCCTGCGGCGTGAACCCCTGGATCTCCGCCGGGCTGCCCGGAAGCCGCTGCCCGACCGTCAGCGAGGTCGCGTCCATGAGTTCGAGCGTCGCCGCGCCGGACGCCACCAGCTCCGGCAGTGCGCGCGTCGCCGCGTCGAGGGAGGGGAACACGGCCAACGCCGTGGACACCAGCGGGAGGACGGGAACGGTGCGGAAGGTCGCCTCGGCGACGAACGCGAGCGTGCCCTCCGAGCCGATGAGGAGGTGCTGGAGGACGTCGACGGGGGAGTCGAAGTCGAGGAAGGCGTTGATCCCGTAGCCCATGGTGTTCTTCAGCGAGAACTGCCGTTCGATGGACGCGACCGACGCCGGGTCGGACCGCACCCGCCGCTGCAGCCGCTCGATGCCCTCGGCGAGCTCCGGCTCGGCGTCGTGCAGCTGACGGTCTGCCGCGGGATCGGCGGTGTCGATCGTCGTGCCGGACGGGAGCACGAACACCATCGACTCGAGCGTGCGGTACGTGTTCTCGTCGATCCCGCAGGCCATGCCGCTCGAGTTGTTCGCGATGACGCCACCGATCGTGCACGCCACCTCACTCGCCGGGTCGGGGCCGAGACGGTAGCCGAGTCGCGTCAGCCGGGCGTTCACCTGAGCGACCGTCGCCCCGGGCTGTACCCGGACGCGCTTGCCGCCGTCGAGGACCTCGATGGACTTGAACCGCTGCCTCGTGTCGATGACGAAACCGGAGCCCGACGCCTGGCCGGAGAGGCTGGTGCCGCCAGACCGGAACGTGACCGGAGCGGCGGAACGGCTCGCCGCCCGCAGGATCGCGGCGACCTCGGCCGCGCTCTCCGCGATGACGACGGCCTCCGGGGTGAGCAGGTAGTGCGACGCGTCACCGGCGTAGGCGGCCCGGTCGATCGCGCGGGTCCGGATGCGGGCCGGATCACCGACAGCCTCGCCGATGGCCTGGGTGGCGGGGGATGGGACGGTGGTCGGGTGGGCCACGAGGCTTCCTTCTCGAGATCGGGCGTCAGCGGCGTGCGGGGATGCGGGTGCGGGAACGCGACGCCTCAGCTGGATGGAGCGTCGTCGGCCATCGCCCGACCATCATTCGAAGCGTTGCCACTCCGGCAGATTGTCGTAGGTGTAGCGATAGTAGTCCGCCAGCTTGAGTCGCGACGCCGCGGCCTCGTCGACGATGACGGTCGCGTGCTCGTGCAGTTGCAGCGCGGACCCGGGAACGAAAGAACTCAGCGGACCTTCGACCGAGGCCGCGATGGCCTCCGCCTTCCCGACACCCTGCGCGACCAGCACGAGTTCGCGGGCCTCGAGGATGGTGCCGAGCCCCTGGGTCATGCAGTGGGTGGGCACCTGGTCGAGCGAGTCGAAGAACCGGGCGTTGTCCTCGCGGGTCTTCGGCGCGAGGGTCTTGATCCGCGTGCGCGAGGCGAACGACGAGGTGGGTTCGTTGAACCCGATGTGCCCGTTCGCGCCGATGCCGAGGATCTGCACGTCGATACCGCCGGCCTCGGCGATGGCACGGTCGTACTCCTGCGCGGCGGCCTCGAGGTCGGCTGCGCGGCCATCGGGGACGCGGACGCGCGACGGGTCGAATCCGAGCGGACCGACCACCTCGCGGGCGATCACGTTGGCGTACGACTCGGGGTGCTCCGCCGGGATGCCGACGTACTCGTCGAGCGCGAACCCGCGGGCACCGGCGAACGACAGCGAGCCTGCTGCGACGCGACGCGCCAGCTCCGCGTAGATGCCCTGTGGGCTGGAACCGGTCGCCAGGCCGATGACCGGCTCAGGCCGCCCGGCCACGATCGACGCGATCTTCGCGCCGGCGACCCGACCGACCTCGGCGGCGTCGGGAAGGATGATGATCTCCACGGTGGTCCTCTCGTTCCTGTTCAGGCGCTCGCAGCAGCGGACACGGACGCACGGACGTCGCCGTCGTTCGCTTCGAGCAAGCGTGTCGCCGTAGCGGCGTCGACGTCGGCGAGGAGCATGACGACGGCCGTCTTGGCATGTGACCCGGCCTGCTCCAGGGCGGCGTCCGCGACGGCGCGATCGGCTCCGGTGGCGTCGACGACGATCCGCTGCGCACGGTCGACGAGCTTCTCGTTCGTGGGCCGCACGTCCACCATGAGATTGGAGTAGACCTTGCCCGAGCGCACCATGCTCGCGGTGGAGAGCATGTTGCACACGAGCTTCTGTGCGGTCCCCGCCTTGAGTCGGGTCGACCCGGTCAGTGCTTCGGGGCCGGTCATCACCTCGATGGCGATCTCCGCCTCGGCACCGATCCGCGATCCCTTGTTGCAGGACACCGCAATGGTGGCTGCGCCGAGCTGGCGGGCGTAGCGCAGGCCGCCGATGACGTAGGGGGTGCGACCACTGGCCGCGAGCCCGACGACCACGTCGGTGGGTCGGAGCTCGGCTGCGCGGAGCTCCGCGGCACCGAGTTCGAGGTCGTCCTCAGCACCTTCGACGGCGACCACGAACGCGTGCTCACCGCCGGCGATGAGCCCGATCACCTCGGAAGGGTCGGTCCCGAACGTCGGCGGGCACTCGACCGCGTCCAGCAGGCCGATCCGACCGCTCGTCCCGGCACCCAGGTAGATGAGGCGTCCGCCGTTCCGTCGCGCTCCCGTGATGCGTTCCACGGCACGGGCGATGTCCGGCAGTTCCGCGCGGACCGCGTCCGCGACGAGCCGGTCCTCGTCGTTGATGACCTCGAGCAGCCGAAGCGTGTCGAGGGTGTCGAGGTCGATCGTGCGCGGGTTGCGTCCCTCCGTGGAGAGCGCGGCCAGGGTACTCGAGGCTTCAGGCACGATGGGCCCTCCGTTCTGGGTCGGACGGTGTGAGGCCGTCGCGGTGGTGCGGTGCTCCATCGGCCGTCATGCTTCGAACCGTAGCCCCTGCGGCGGCCCGTCGAGGGTCCGTGCCGGGAGGACGCGTCCGGGGACGATCGCGCCGAGCACGCTGCCGTGGGAGGCGCCGGTGGCGGAGGGCAGGGAGCCCGCCTGTCCGTTCACCGTCAGGAAGCCGAGGACGGCGAAGGCGAGCGCCTCCTTCGCGTCGGACGGGAGCCCGGCGTCGTCGCTGATGACGACTTCGGCCTCGGGGAGCGCAGCACGGATGCGTGCGACGAGCTGCGGGTTGCGGACCCCGCCGCCGGCGAGGATGACGCGTTCGACCCCGCGGACCGCGTCGGCGACGGTCCGGGCGGTCAGCTCGGTCAGGGTCGCGACCAGGTCCTCCACAGGCAGCGCCGGTCGGCCGGCGAGCTGCTGCCGCAGGTACGCGAGGTGGAAGAGTTCCTTGCCCGTCGACTTCGGTGCGGGACGCCCGTAGTACGGCTCGCGGAGCAGCAGCTCGAGGGTCTCCTCGTGAACGGTGCCGCGCGCGGCGAGTTCACCATCGGCGTCGTACTGCCGTGCGCCACCTGTGTGCTCGGCGACGACCGCGTCGATGAGTGCGTTCGCGGGTCCACTGTCGAACGCGATCGGGTCCGTTCCCGGGCGCAGGATCGTCGCGTTGGCGATGCCGCCGAGGTTGACGGCTGCGGCGGTCTCGCCCGCGAGCCAGAGGGCGTCGATCATGCTCACGAGTGGGGCGCCCTGGCCGCCGGCCGCGACGTCGCGCGAACGGAGGTCGGCGACGACGGTCACGCCGGTGCGTTCGGCGATCCACGCAGGCTGACCGAGCTGGAGGGTGCCCTCCACCCGGCCGTCCTCGACCCAGTGGAACAGCGTCTGACCGTGCGAGACGATCAGATCTGCCTCCCCATCGCACAACTCGGCGACGGCGCGGACCGCGAGGTCCGCGAACGCCTGCCCGATCCGGGTGTCCAGGCGACAGACGTCCTCGACGCTCGTGGCCGCGGGCGGGAGGGCTGCGGTGATCATGGCCCTCAGCTCCGGCTCGTACCCGGCTGTGATGAGGCCGAGCGGACGGACCACGAGGGTGTCGCCGTCGATGCTGATCTCGGCGGCGGCCGCATCGATCGCATCGTGAGACGTGCCCGACATGAGGCCGATGACGCGCATGGGCCGGGTCACTTGCGCAGCTCCGTCCGGTGCGCGTTGCCTCGGAGGGTGCCGATCGCGATCGCGCTCACCACGCACGTCGCCATCACGTAGTACGCGGGCACGTCGAGGTCGCCGGTTGAGGCGATCAACGAGGTGATGATGAGTCCGGCGCTGCCCGAGAACACGGCGTTCGAGATCGAGTACGACAACCCGAGGCCGGTGTAGCGGACGGAGGTGGGGAACATCTCGGCGAGCATGGCCGGGCCGGGGCCCGCGATCATGCCGACGACGGCTCCCGCGACGAACACCGCGAGCCCGTGGATGCCGACTCCGAGGTCCGGGTTCTGGAGCACGTTGAGCAGGGGCAACGCGAGGATGACGATGAGGCCGGTGCCGGTGAGCATCACCCAGCGGCGTCCTATCTTGTCCGACAGCCATCCGGCCGGGAGGATCGTCGCGGCGAAGCCGGCGTTCGCGAGCACGGTCGAGATCAGGGCCTCCTGGAACGACGCGTTGAGGCTGCTCTGCAGGTAGGAGGGCATGACGACAAGGAAGGTGTACCCCGCGGCGGACCACCCCATCAGGCGGCCGATGCCGAGGAGGATCGCCTTCGCGGTCGCCGCAGCGCCGGCACGGACGACTGGCTGGGCGGCGGCCTTGGCGGTGTCGGAGCCGTCGGCACCCGAGGCGGTGATCTGCTGGAACTCCGGCGTCTCCTCCAGCTTGAGGCGGAGGAACAGGGCGACCGCGCCGAGCGGGATCGCGAGGAGGAAGGCGATCCGCCAGCCCCACGCCGCCAGATCCGCTTCGGACAGCACGGCCGACAGCAGCGCGACGGTTCCCGCGCCGCCGAGGAGGCCGAGCGCGACGGTGAACGACTGCCAGGCGCCATAGAGTCCGCGCTTGCCTGGCGGGGCGAACTCGGTCATGACCGAGACGGCGCCGCCGAACTCGCCACCCGCGGAGAGCCCCTGGAGGATCCGTACGAGGGTGAGCAGGATCGGCGCCGCGACACCGATCGACGCGTACGTCGGGAGGATGCCGATGAGGGCGGTCGCTCCGGACATCAGCACGAGGACGAGGATGAGCGTCGGCTTCCGACCGATCCGGTCGCCGATCCGGCCGAACAGGGCCGCACCCACCGGGCGGAAGAAGAAGGCGATGGCGAAGGACGCGTACGTCGCGATGAGCGACTCGATACCCGTCTGCTCGCCGTCGCTGAAGAACTGGGCCGCGAGGATCGTGGCGAGGAACCCGTAGATCCCGAACTCGTACCACTCGATGAAGTTGCCGACGCTGCCGGCCACGATGGCGCGACGCCGGGCGGCGCTGCTGATCGTGATGGGCGGTGTGGAGCTGGTCACGGGACCTCCCTTGGTTCCTGGATCGTGCTCGGAGCTTTGGCACAAAGATACACGCTTGGGCGAGGGATGGTACTTTCCATACCCGTCGTCGGGCGGTGCCGACGGTACAGTGATGACCGACGAGGGGAGCACGCATGGGAGTCGACGGGCGCAGAGCGCGGGCGGTGTCCACCGAGGTGCGCGCTCGTCTCGAGGAACTCCGCCCCTCGGAGCGCCGCATCGCGGAGTCGCTCCTGGCCGACCCGGGCGCGTTCGCAACGCGGTCGGTCGCGGAGATCGCGGAGGAGGCGTCCACCTCGACGACGACGGTCGTGCGGTTCACGCGGAAGATCGGTTACGACCGCTTCAAGGACTTCCGGCACGACCTGACCGAGGAGAACCTCCGCGAGCGACTCGCCCTGGCCGGCACGAACGCCCAATCGCCCGACATCGTCGCCGGCGACAGCCTCGACGACATCGTCGCGAAGGTCGCCGCGAACGAATCCCTCTCGATCGCCGACACCGCCCAGGCCCTCGACACCGAGGCGCTCACGCGAGCAGCGGCAGCGGTCGCCGGCGCTCGCCGGGTCGACATCTTCGGCGTCGGAGCGAGCTCGATCGTCGCCGTCGACCTCCAGCGCAAGCTCTCCCGCATCGGCCGCGTCGCGCTCGAATGGCCCGACTCGCACGCGGCCTGGACGGCTGCCGCGATCCTCGACGAGCAGTCGGTCGCCGTCGCCATCTCGCACTCCGGCGCGACCGCCGACACCGTCGATTTCCTGCGTCTCGCCGCCCGCTCAGGAGCGACCACGATCGCGATCACGAACCATGCGGAGTCGGCGCTGGCGAGCGGCGCGGACATCGTCCTCCAGACGGCCGCCCGGGAGACCGCGTTCCGGTCGGGGGCGCTCGGAAGTCGGATCGCGCAGCTCATGGTCGTCGACTGCCTCTTCATCGGCGTCGCCCAGGTCGACTACGAGGCGTCCACGGCGGCCCTGCAGCGCACCTTCGACGCCGTGCGGGAGCGTCGCACCTCCGAGTGACGTCCGCGTCGGCCGCATGTCGGTCGGTGCCGAGGTTCGTTCCCGGAGGGTGTGAACGCTCGATCGGTGAGTAGCATGCGGGTCATGGCAATCAAGCTGGAGAACGTCGGGATCGCCGTCCGTGACATCGAGGAGGCCATCTCCTTCTTCGTCGATCTCGGGCTCGAGGTCGCGGGGCGGGACACCATCAGTGGCGACTGGGCGGACACCGCGGTCGGTCTCGACGGCAACCACGCCAAGATCGCCGTCCTCAAGACGCCGGATGGTCATGGGCAGATCGAGCTGTTCGAGTACCTGCACCCGGATGCGATCGAGACGGAACCGACAGCTCCCAACGAGATCGGCATGCACCGCGTCGCCTTCTCGGTCGACGACATCGACGTCGCCCTCGCCACGGCGGCTCGACACGGGTGCTACCCGCTTCGTGGTGTGGCGAACTACCAGGACGTCTACAAACTCACCTACCTGCGTGGCCCGAGCGGCATCCTGGTGATGCTCGCCCAGGACCTGACGAAGACCGAACCGCGCTGAGCGGCACCCTGCCGGACGGCGGTGCCGGCGTCTGGACGCACCAGATCCGCCCTGGACAGACCAAGCGCTCCTCGCCAAGGTGGGAGGGATGACCGACACCCGAGCAGACGTCCTGATCCGACCAGCCACCGAGCCTGAGCTGCGCCACCTGCCCGACTGGGCGATGAGTGGCCCGGTGACGACGGTGGCCTTCGAGCGCTTCGGCGGCGAGGTCGATGCCCGGAACTATCGGCCGGAATGGACCTGGGTCGCCGAGCGGGACGGGCGGATCGTCGGTCACGCGCTCTGGTGGGGACAGTCCGACGCGTCGAGACCTGCCACCCTCGACCTCCTCGCTGCCGACCCCGAGCTGTCGGCCCCTGAGGTGGTCGGAGCGGCCCTCATCCGCGCCGGCGTCGACGCGTTCGGCGCCGGCCCGGCACTGGAGTTCAACGTCGACGTCGCTCCGGGGTGGGCGGATGACCCCGGAGCGGTCGCCGCCGTCCGCTGGCGGGAGGCCGCGGCTCACGGGGGAGGGCTTTCTCGCACCACCGAACGCATCAGCTTCGCGAGGTCGAGCACCGATCCCAGACCCCCGCGCTCGACCCGCCTGCGCTTCGTCGAAGCCCCGGACGAGCGGTTCCACGAGCTGTTCGCCCAGGTCGCGACCGGGACGCTCGACGCGCACACCCTCGACATGGTCGCCAGCGAAGGCGTGCAGGCGCTCGCCGACGACGACCTCGCGTTCTACCGCTCCCTGCCCGGGAAGCGCGAGGCGTGGCGGGTCGCCGAACTCCTCGACGGCACGACCGTCGGGTTCATCATCCCGACCAGGACCGCCTACGACGCGAGCATCAGCTATCTCGGCGTGCTGCCCGACCATCGTGGACACGGGTACGTCCACGACCTCCTGGCGGAGATGGTCCACGTGCACCACGACGACGGGCAGGACCGGATCGTCGGCACGACCGACGCCGCGAACGTGCCGATGCGGAACGCGTTCGAACGAGCAGCCTTCTCGGTCACCCGGGTGCGGATCGTGCACGCCCAAGCGGGCGACGGTGCAGAAGGCGACGCGGCCGGACTCGCCTAGAGCATGCCCGGTCAGCGGCGATGGACTCGACCATCGCGGCGTCGCCATCGGACGGTCGCGCATCGCGCCGACCGCAGCCCGGAGATCGTCCTTGTGGCTGATTCGTGCCGGGCGTAGCTTGACCGCATGAGCCTCTTCATCACCTGCCCGGTCGAGAGCGTCGAACGCGCGACCGCCTTCTACGACGCCCTCGGCTGGACGCGCAACGCGGCGATGTCCTCCGAGCAGGTGTCCTGCTTCGAGATCGCTCCCGAGCAGTTCGTCATGCTCGGCAGCCGCGAGATGTACGCCGGGGTCGGTGGCACCGAGGACCTCATCGGCGGACCGGACACGCCGTCGAAGGTCACGGTCTCGTTCGACCTCGGCAGCCGGGAAGCGGTCGACGAACTCGTCGAGCGTGCTGGCGCCGCGGGCGGACGGGTCGGCGACACCGACGACTACCCGTTCATGTACCAGCGCCAGTTCGACGACCCGGACGGCTACCACTACTCACCGTTCTGGATGAAGCCGGACACCGAGCCGACCGCCTGAGCGACCCCACCTCGACACGGTACGGCGAGCAGGTCTCCAGCCACGAGGTCTCGCGGGAGCTGCACGCACGGCTCGTCGCCCGCCGGATCGATGGCGGATTCGTTCTCGACGCGGAAGGCGACGGAGTGCGTCGTGGACGCCCGGCCGATCAAGCGGAGTTCCGACCAGCACGCGTCGGTTTCCGACAGGCGGGCGTCGAGGGTGAGGTGATGGCCGTCTTCACCGAAGGCCACCGCGACGACGCTGGCGACGATCACGGAGGTCTGCTCGCTGGAGGACGGACACCCGCCGGTGCAGGGGATCACCGCTGCCGCCGTGTGGACGCACGGCGTTCCCTGCCGTGCGACCAGGTGCAGCATCGAGACGTCGGCGACGATCACGTCCGTGGTGCTGAGGCTGGTGTGTGCCGGCCAACGGTCAGGGACGAACGGGTCCGGGATGCTGCGGCGGAGCGAGGGCAGGATGGTCGTGAGGGTCATGACGACCGGTCTACGCCTCACCGACCCGCCGGATGCCGGTCCTCACGGGATCCATGCGTCGATGAGCGGAACCCCGACGGTCTCCTCACGCTCCGAGCTCAGGACTCGAGCGTGGCCCGCGAACTATGAGGGTTCGCCGTCCTCGTGCACCGGTCGCTGCGCCGCTCGACGCCGGCGGTCGTCGCGCCACCTGAGGAGGGTCATCGCCAGGTTGAGGGCGAGGAGCGAGAGGGCGGCGAGCTTCAACGGGAGCGGCATGGACGGGTTCAAGCCGAAGATCAACGCGAGAACACCGAGGAACCCGAGCCGGACCCAGGGTGCCGCAGCCGCGTTCTTCATCCGGCCACCCTAGCCGCAGGCCTCCGCTGGCGAGTCGCGCGCGCAGTGTGCCCCGCACACGGAGCTGCGCATGACGGGAGGGAACCGCTGGCGACGACCGGCCGGGACGACCTAGGCTGACGTCCATGCCGCCGCCGCCCATGAGTAGGAGACGTTCCACCCTCCTGCTCGCTGCGGCAGCACTGCTGACGGTCGCCGGGCTCGCGCAGCTCGTGCTACACCTCGTCGACTGGTCCGGTGAGGCCGGCGACGTGTTCCAGCTGGTGCTCGCTGCGGTGCAGTTCGTGTGCGGACTGATCGCATTCATCCTCACTGCGCGCCGTCGCCCTCGGTCGTGATCGCGAGGGGCAGACGTCGGTGACGATCACGTCTGTGGTGCTATGGCTCGTGTGTCCCGGCCAACGGTCGGGAACGAACGGGTCCGGGATGCTGCGACGGATGGCCGCGAGGGTCATGATGGCCGGTCTCTGCCTCGCGAACCCGCCGGATCCCATTCGTCGGGGGATCCATACGTCGAGGAGGGGAACCCGGATGGTCTGCTCACGCTCCGAGCTCAGGACTCGGCCGTGGCGGCGGGCTCGCGCGCAGTGCCGACTATGAGCGTTCGATGTCGTCCTGCGTCGCGTGCTGCTCTGCTCGACGTCGGCGGGCGGCGCGCCACTTGAGGAGGGTGATCGCCAGGTTGAGGGCGAGGAGCGCGACTCCGACGAGCTTCAGCGGCAGCGGCATGGACGTACTCAATCCGAGTGTCAGCGCCACGATGCTGAGGAGCCCGAGCCGCACCCAGGGTGCCCCAGCCGTGTTCTTCATCCGGCCACCCTAGCCGCGGGCCCCCGCTGGCGACGGCGCTCTCGATCCAGGCCGTCACCGGTGCTAGCGTCGAGCCATGATCGATCTGCTCGAGCTGGTGGCGCGGACGTTCGCGTTGCTCGGCTCGGGAAGCGGCGGGAGCGTGGTGATCCCGGCCCTGATCGTGGTCGGTCTGATCGGAGCGGCGACTGCCGCCGTGGTCCTCGTCGCCGCCATCCTCGGCGCACGCGGGATGTCGCGTTCGAGTCTCGGCCCTGAGTCCCTTCACGAGGTCGAGAACCTTCGCGTGCTGGTCACGTACGGCAACCCGAATGCGCCGGGTCATGCCCGCCCTCGAGCGCCCGGACGGGCGATCGTGACCGCCAGGATGGCCCGGTTCCGCGCGCTGTAACGCGTCACCGATGGTCCGAGGCGGTCGAACGATCCTCTTCCGTTCTCGATCGAAGGACCACCAATGGACCTCTCCACCATCCCCTTGTTCTCCGCCGTTCTCGATGGCCTGGCAGGGCTCGTCGAAACGATCGGCACCCTGCTCGAACCCGTCACGGGCTCCTGGGCACCGCTGCTCGCCATCGTCGTCTTGACCGCGCTCGTCCGGCTGATCCTGCTCCCCGTCGGCATCTCCCAGGTGCGCGCTGAGCGGACCAGACGACGGCTCGCCCCTGAGCTCGCTGCCCTCCGCCGCCGATACGCCGGCAGGCCGGAAGCGCTGAACCGCGCGCTCATCGAGTTCTACCAGGCCCACAGGACATCGCCCGTCGCCGGATGTCTGCCGCTACTCGCCCAAGCCCCGGTGCTGTCTGCGGTCTATGCATTGTTCGTACATCAGGAGGTCGCGGGTCACGCCAACCAGCTCCTCTCCGCAGTCGTCGGCGGCGTCCCCTTGGGCGCGAATCTGTTCCACCTGATCGGCACCACGGTCACCGCCATCTGGCCGTTCCTCGTCGTTCTGCTGCTGCTCGGGTGCGCGATCGAATTGAGTCGTCGCGCGACGCTAGCGTGGAACGCCGCTCCAGCGGGCACGGAGGAATCGAACCCGTCGGCTCAGGCTGGTGCGCTCGCGGTGATCGTGCGTTGGCTCCCCTTCGTCTCCGTCGGGTTCGCGGCGATCGTCCCGTTCGCTGCCGCGGTCTATCTGGCGACGAGCGCGCTCTGGACAGTGGCGGAGCGTGCGGTCCTCCGTCGGATGCTTCGCGGTGGGCTCGCCCCTGGGATGTGACCCGCGCTGGCGACGCTTGCTGCGCGGCGAGTCGCGTGCTCGCGTCAGTCGATGGTGTGGCCGCCGTTGACGGTGATGCGCTGGCCCGTGATGAACCCGGTCCGGTCGGAGGCGAGGAACGCGACGGTGTCGGCGATGTCGTCGATCGTGCCCATGCGCCCCATCGGCACCTCGGCCAGGTACGCGGCGATGTCGTCCGCTGACGCATCAGCGTGACGCTCGACGGGGATCCACCCGGGGGCGACCAGGTTCACGGTGATGCCGTTCGGCCCGAGCTCGCGCGCCCACGACCTGGTCAACCCGAGCTGGGCACCCTTCGCCGCGACGTAGGCGGACATCTCGGGGAGCGCTCGCTCGAACATGTCCGAGCCGATCTGGATGATCCGGCCGAACCGCTGCTCCCGCATGTGCGGGGCGATGGCCCGCACGAGCAGCGTCGGACTCTTCACGAAGAACGCCAACTGGGCGACGTGGTCGTCCCAGCCGAGCCGGTCGATCGGCACCGACGGTTGGGGGCCGGTGGCATTGGCGACGAGCACGGAGATGGGCGCGGCTGCCTCAGTGATGCGCTCGACGAGCGAGGCCACCGACTCCTCGTCCGTCACGTCCGCGCTGAACGCCTCGGCTGCACCACCGGCCTGCCGGATCGATTCGACGACGTCAGCCGCCTGTTCGGCACCTGATCGGTAGTTCACGGCGACGAAATACCCGTCAGCACCCAGCCGACGGGCGATCCCCGCACCAAGCCCTCTCGACGCACCGGTCACCAGTGCGACTCGTTGACCCGCGAACCCGTGTGAGGTCATCGCCGTGCTCCGTTCGATCGTCGGCTCGAACGCCGATGGATGGGACGCCATTCCGCGCTGCCGTCCAGAGTTGGCGTCGCGTCTGCCCTGACCTTCCCGAGGATAGTCGGCCGTTCGACCGGGTCGACGCCCGACGACATGACGCGGCCACCACCAACGGGCACTACCGTCGAGGGATGCGCCCTGCTCCCCGCTCCACCGGCAGCCTCCGTGTCGCCCAGGTGGTCTCGGAGGTCTTCGGGCCCGCGCCGCTCCTGACGTTCGCACTGGTCCAGGCCGGTGTCGGCACCGCGCCGCACGGCGTCTGGACGGCCCTGCTCGCGTCGCTGCTGATCGCGGTCCTGCCCTACGCGGCGCTCATCCTCTTGGCGCGCTCCGGGCGGGTCAGCGGGCGGTTCGTCTCCGAGCGACGGCAGCGGGGACCGATCCTCGCGTGCGTGCTCGTGTCCGTGCTGCTGGGCGTGTCACTGCTCGTCTGGCTCGGCGCAGACGCCGGGTTGCTGGCCGTCGGCATCGCCGCGATCATCGGCTTGCTCGTCGTCACGGCGGTGAACCTGGTGTGGAAGTTGTCGATCCACTCGGCCATCGCGGCCTTCGTCGCCATCCTGCAGTTCGGGTCCTTGCCCGTGGCGCTCGCCGCGGCTCTGCTCCTCGTGCCGCTCGTCGTCGGCTGGGCCCGCGTCCGCGAGGGGGCGCACACGACGGCGCAGGTCATCGCAGGGTTCGGTGCCGGTGGTGCGGTCTTCCTCGCGTATCTGCCGATCCTCGCCGCGCTCCAGGGGTAGCGGGAGCTGTACCCCGGTTTCGTCTCGATCGACGAAAGACGTGGCCGGCCTCGACGTGACGTGGAACGGCACCGCCCAGGACACGGTCGGTGTGCACGTGCCGGGCTGGAGCCGACCGCTCCCGGTGCGAACCGATCGGCGGTTGCTCGCGGGGCCCAGGCGCGCCTACTCGGCTCGGTCGGGCCGAGGGTGCGTCCGGCGACGTCGACGAGCGCGGACGAACTGCACGAGCGCGATCGTCGAGGCCGCGACCAGGACCGCGATGATGATCCACGTGCGGAGGGCGGCGGGAGAGGACGCGACGTCGACGCCGAACGCCAGCAGTGCGACGGCGGACACCAGGACGACCCGCACCGCCCAGTTCTTCAGGAGCCAGTCGCTGACGCGGTCGACCGCAGCGGTCTCATCCCAGTCCCGGTACCCCATGCGCGCAGCCTACGCGGGTGTTCCCCGGGCCGGGGGAGTCGAGCAGTCGGTCGCCCCAGGTGTGCCGAGCGGTTGGTGCGCCGAGGCATGCGCCGGCCGCGCGTCCTCCAAACCGGTGTCCGGAACGTTGGAGGTGTCGTGCGGCACCCCGTGCACCCGGTCCGGGACGATGGTCGTATGACAGCTCTGAACGGCATCGACATCGCGGCCGAACTCCGACAGGTCGAGGCCCACTGGACCCCACGGGTGGTCGGGCGGGTCAACGATCAGTACGTGAAGGTCGCCAAGCTGCTCGGCCAATTGGTCTGGCACGACCACGCGAACGAAGACGAGATGTTCCTCGTGGTCTCAGGCACCCTCCGGATCCAGCTCCCCGACGACCAGGAGGTGGTGCTGACCCCGGGGCAGTTCCACGTGGTGCCGCGAGGCGTGCAGCACAATCCGATCGCCGAGGAGGAGGTCGAGATCGTTCTCATCGAGACCGTCACGACCGCGCACACCGGCGATGTGGTCAGCGAGCGCACCGTGCCCGTCGAGCGGCAGGTGGGCGACTTCCGCTGAGGCCAGGCGCCCGACAGCTCGGAACGCCGCAGGTCAGGATCCGGGGGCGGGGGCCGGAGGACGTTCCTCGCGAGTCCACCGGACCAGACCTTCGTGGTAGGAAGGTCCCCATGCGCCGCGCCGTCAGCACTCTCCTCGCCATCTGCATCGTCGGTGCCCTCGCGGGGTGTGGAGCGTTCCAACGAGGGCCCAGCTACGAGTCCGCCAAGGCGGCGGCGGTCTCCCTGCGTCAGGAGTTCGAAGCGACGTTGCCGGACGGAGCGTCGACGGTGAGCGAGGACGAGGTCGACGTCGCATGTAACGGCGGTGCCGTCGAGTTCAACGGCATCGTCACGGTGAGCGTCGCGGAGGATTTCGACCGGAACGCCTGGTTGGACGAAGCTGCCGCGATGTATGCCGACCGAGCGGCGTGGAGGGTCGAGAAGAAGGTCGCAGCCGACAACTCCTCGGACGCCACCACCGCCGTCTCGTTCTTCTCCGAGAACGGCTACTACATGCGTCTTGGCGAGTTCGCGACAACGCCCGAGTGGGGGCCGGTCATCGTGCTGTCCGCATCCGGTCCGTGTGTGCGTCGCTGAGTCGAGCGTCCGTCCACGCCCGTTGAGCGGCAAAGTGGGCGACTTCCGCTGATCGGGCGGTCGCCGCTCAGCGGAACGTCGCGAGCCAGTCCGTGACCGCGGCCTGCAGCTGCGTGTCGTCGACGACGGTGTCCGGCTGGATCGGGACCCCGTACCGTTTGCCGGTGCGATCGGCGTCGACGGCGACGGTCAGGTTCACCACCGCTCCGTCGTAGAGGCGGAGCGGCTGGTTGGCGGTGCTGAAGCCGTAACTCGGCTGCCCGAACACGTGCACGTCCGCTTGGCCGATGAACGCGATCGCGACCGCTTCGGCGGAGCTGCCGGTCATCCCGTCGATCAGCACGGCGATGGGGCCGTCCACCTTCTGCTGCGGACTCGTCGCCGCGGCCTGCTGCGCACCATCCGAGGAGACCGTGCCGCCGTCCACCGATACCACGGTGGATCGGTCGACGGCTTCGAACGTCTCGACCGTGCCGTCGTCCAACAGCGGTGCGACGGCCGCGAGCATCGGCCAGACGTTGCCGCCGTGGTTGTCGCGGAGGTCGACGACCCAGTCGGTCGTGCTGGGCGCCGCGTCTGCGATGGCGGTCGTCACCGTGTCGATGTACCGCTGGCCGAAGGAGTCCGGCCCCGTCCCGCCGCCGATCAGGGTCGGCAGGCGGATGGTCGTCACGCCGTCGGTGCTGGTCACGGTCGGGAGCTCGTTGTCCGCTTCGTTCCCGGAGGATGGCCCGAACTGCTCCGCGGCCGCAGCGGGATCGGCGAACGTCGTGTGGGGGCCGCCCAGTTCGGATGCCGCTGCGGCGAGCGGCCCATAGGTGTCGGTGTACACGTCGGCGTCGGCGACCTCGGAGAGCACTCGCGCCCGGACCTCCGCGTACCGCTTCGGCGTCGCCTCGATGCCCTGGCGCATGCCGTCGAGCGCGACCTCCGCGTAGGTCTGCGGCGACGGCGGGACGAGGTAGATCCCGAACGACCGCAGGAGCGGTGCGGCGACGATCGCGCCACCCACGATCACCGCGAGGAGCGACGCCGCGACGACGCCGACGATGCGGCCCCGTCGTCGTCTCCGCCCGGTGATCGGCTGCTGCAGGGGAGGGTGGTGACGGGTGGTTCGGGGCATGCTTCCACGCTACGAACCGCTGCCGCCCGAGGCGTCCGTCCGCAGGACGATCCCGCCTCGTGGACGTCATCCGCGGGCGGGATCGTGGTGCGGCGGTTCGGCGGTCAGCGCCAGTAGCCGTTCGCTGCGGCGACGGTCTGGAAGTTGATCGCGATCACCTGGGAGGCGCCCATCAGGCTGTCGGCGTTCTCCGCATAGGCGACCCGCAGACGTGCGCGGACGTCCGCGTCAGGCTGGGTCATCTTGACGCCGGTTCTCGACAGCTTGATGGCGAGCGCATAGCCATCCTCCGGTGTGGCGGCCAGCAGGGTGGGGAGCCAGGATTCGGTCATCGGGACCACCCCGCTCAGGCTGCAGGGCGAAGCGCCACGGTCGGGAAGTCGACCGGCACCTCGAGCGCGACGTTGAGGTAGTTCGTGAACAGGTTCAGGGCGACCTGGCCCACGATCTCGACGATCTGTTCGTCGGTGACGCCGTGCGAGCGCAGCGCTTCGACGTCGGAGGACGGGACCTGACCCCGGAGCTCGACGAGCCGCAGCGCGAAGGCGAGGATGGCGGCGGTCTTCGGGTCGTGGGACTGCCCGGTCTGCGCAGCCGCCATGGCGTCACGGCTGACACCGGCCTTCCGGCCGAGCGCGGAGTGCGCGGCGAGGCAGTACTCGCAGGAGTTGCGGTTGGCGACGGCGACGGCGATCTGCTCGCCGAGGGCTGCGCCGAGCGAGCTGCTCGCGCCGAACGCGCCGAAGGCCGACCACATGCTCGTCAGGGCAGCGGGCGAGTTCGCGACGGTCTTGAACATTGCCGGAACGGTGCCGAAGGCGGCGCGGATCTGGTCGAGCTGCTCCTTGGTGGTTCCGGTCGCGGTCTCGGGATCGACGAGGGGGATGAGTGACATGGCTGGGTTCCTCTTCTGACTGGCCCGGTGTCTCCGGGGGTGATCCCATCCTGCGCGCCGACACCGGACGATTCGTTGCAATACGTCTGGACTTCGGTGCAGATCGTCTGAGATGCTGGCGGTATGTACCCCGTGGACCGCCTGTCGTCGATGCTCGAACAGTTCCGGATCCGGGCGAGCCTCTTCCACGCGGGCCCGCTGTGCGGCGTCACCACGTTCGCGGCGAGCCCCGGGCGCGGCTTCCTGCACGTGCTCCGCGACGGCGAGATGACCGTCACGCATCAGCACGCCGACGGCCGGATGGAGACCGTCGAGGTCGATCGCCCGAGCCTGCTGTTCTACCCGAGGCCGCTGGAACACGCCTTCCACAACGCGCCGACCGAGGACTCCGAATTCGCCTGCGCCACCATCGACGTCGAGGGCGGTGCCACACATCCGCTCCTCCTCGCGTTGCCGCCGGTCGTCGTGATCCCGCTCGACGCAGTGACAACGCTCCGGCCCGCCCTCGATCTCCTCTTCACCGAGGTCGACGCCGGTGCCTGCGGGCAGCGGGTCATCGTCGACCGGCTGTTCGAGGTGGTCCTCATGCAACTGTTCCGCTGGATGCTCGACCACACGGACGAGGTCGGGTTGCCGGCGGGCCTCCTCACCGGGCTGGCGGATCCCGCGCTGGCACGCACGCTCGTCGCCATCCACGAGGCGCCGGGTGAGCCGTGGACGTTGACGTCGATGGCGGAGGAGGCACGGCTGTCGAGAAGCACGTTCGCGGCTCGGTTCGCCGCGCTGGTCGGGATGCCTCCCGCCGAGTACCTCACCAGCTGGCGCGTGACGCTCGCGCAGGGCATGCTCCGTGCCGGGGAGCCGGTCGGCCGCACCGCCTCGCGCCTCGGGTACGCCAGTGCGCCGGCGTTCTCGCGCGCCTTCTCGCAGCGCGTCGGGTCATCGCCGCGGGCCTGGTCGGCCTCCGCGCTGTCGGCTGACGCGGTGGCCGTGCGGCCGTCAGGGCTGGCATGATGCCACGATGAGAAGCCACCACGTCAGTCGGGTCATCGCCGCCTCGCCGGAAGCCGTCTACGAGTACGCGTCGGACGTCGACAACCTGCCGCGCTGGGCCGCCGGGCTCGCGCAGGCCGCGGTGGTGCGCGAGGGGGACTCCCTGTTCGTCGAATCGCCGATGGGCCGCGTGGAGGTCCGGTTCGTCGAGCACAACCGGTTCGGTGTGCTCGATCACGACGTCACCCTGCCCACGGGCACGGTGGTCACGAACCCCGTGCGGGTCCTGTCGCACCCGGAGGGCGCGGAGGTCGTCTTCACGGTCCGCCAGATCGAGCTCGACGACGACGAGTTCGCCCGCGACATCGAGCTCGTCTCGAAAGACCTCGAGCGGCTCGACCAGCAGATCACCGGGCAGGAGTGACCAGCGGCCGAGCGAGGTGACCGCATCTCATCGGTTCGTGAGTGGTCGCACCCGATCTCGCGATAGCGTCCTCCACATGGAATCGCTCGTGCAGCAACGACTCGCCTTCGAACGCGAGCGCCTCACCGGCTGGGTGCTGTTCGCCGCCGGTCTGCTGTTCGCCGTCGGATGCGTCTGGTTCGCCGTCACCGGCATGACCGTGAGCTGGGCGATGGCGGTGCTCTGGGTCGTCTGGGCGTGCTTCGGCATCAGGCGGGTGATGCGTGCGCGCCGCCGGCAGCGTTCGTTCGAGCTGGAACATGGCCCGACCGCCGGTGTTCGTCGATGACCCGGAGCATCGGCAGCACCGTCGCCATCGCTCTCACCGGTGGTTTGTTGCTCGGCCTCGTGGGGTGTGCCGCAACCGCCCCCTCCTCTTCGCCTTCCCCGAGCGTCGTGGCCTCCACCTCTCCGTCGTCACCGCCCATCCCCGCACCCGACCGCTCGGCGGAGTTCCAAGTGCTGGAGGCCGAGTTCGGCGCGCGCGTCGGGGTCAGCGCGATCGACACCGGGTCCGGGGCCCGCTTGTCCTACCGGGCCGATGAGCGCTTCGGATACGCCTCGACGATCAAGGCGCTCGCCGCAGCCGTCTTTTTCCAGGAGGTGCCCGCCGCGGCGCGGGAGGAGCTCGTCACCTGGTCGGCGGAGGACGTCGAGGCGGCCGGCTACTCACCGGTGACGAGCGAGCACATCGACACCGGCCTCACCCTGTCGCAACTCGCCGAAGCCGCGGTCCGCCAGAGCGACAACACGGCGCTCAACCTCGTCCTCGCCCGGATAGGCGGGCCGAGCGGACTGGACGCGGCGCTCGCCGACCTCGGTGACAAGGTGATCGCGGTGGTCAACGCGGAGCCGACGCTCAACGTGATCGAGCCCGGCAGCACCGAGGACACCAGCACGCCCGCCGCGTTCGCCGACGACCTCTCCCGCCTCATCGACGGTTCCGTGCTGGAGTCCGCCGACCAGGAGACGCTCCTCACCTGGATGAGCGGGAACGCGACCGGCGACACCCTGATCCGAGCCGGCGCGCCCGCCGACTGGCCGGTGGCCGACAAGTCGGGTGGCGCGGGTGGCATCCGAAACGATGTCGCGATCATCCGTCCGCCGGGTCGGGAGCCGATCATCCTGTCGATCTTCACCACCACCCTGGACCCCGACGCCGACTATGACGACGCGCTCGTCGCGGCGGTCGCGAAGGCCGCGCTCTCCGCGTTCGCATCCTGACCGCTGGTTCCCAGCTCGGTCGGCCAGGATGCCCGCATGACGACACCGGTGCTCGCCCTGATCTGCTTCCTCGGTATCGCCATGCCCATGGCGCTGGGGCTGTTGCGGAGCCAGCGTCAGCGTGGCCGCCGGGCGAGCGGTCACGGGTCCGCCGCTAAGGGATGAGTCGCTGGTCGCGCAGCTCCTGGAAGATGCCGAGGAACATCGCCTCGGTGTCGACGTACTCGTGGAACCCGGCTCGCCGGGACTTCGAGGTGTCTGCGATGACGTCGTAGTCCCACGCGAACACGAAGTCGCCGAACGTCCATGAGGAGACGTCCCGATAGGGCGTGGCGACGAGCCCGTGCCGGTCGACCATCGCGTTCCACAGGGCCTCCTTGTCGGCCATGACCTCGGCGAGCTGCATCTCCAACGGTGGCGCGACCTCGAGGTCGAAGAACGCGGCGATCTTCGGCCACATCGACGACCACCGGAACAGGTCGCCGTTCGTGATGTTGAACGCCTGGTCGCGGGCGTCATCGGTGGTCGCCGCCCACACCGTCGCCTTCGCGAGGAGGTCCGCGTCGGTCATCTCGATGAGGCTCGTGTAGGCGCCGGGTCGGCCGGGGAAGCGCAACGGGATGCCGAGTTCCTTGCTCATCGACGCGTAGACGGCGATGACCATGGCGAGGTTCATGGGGTTGCCCAGGCCGATCCCGGCGACGACCGAGGGGCGCAGTGCCGACCAGGACCAGCTCGCCCCGTCGCGTCGGCGTTCGAGGAACTGCTGCTGGTCGACGTTGAATTCGGGCGGCATGTGCGGCGGGTCGGACTCCTTCGCCGGTGTCGCGAAGGGTCCGAGGTGCGCGCCGTAGACCTTGTAACCCTGCATGAGGCTGATGTGCTCGAGGTGCGTCGCGACGGGTTCGACGGCGTCGACGACGTTCGTGAGCATGGCGAGGTTCGGGGCGACGAGTTCGGCCCAGCTCGGGCGGTCCTGGTAGGCGGCGTAGAAGACGTGGGTCACCTCGGTCAGGCCGTGCAGGGCCTGCATGGTCACGTCGCGGTCGAGCAGGTCGACGGCGATGTGGCGGACGGCACCTCGGTCCGTTCCGCCGCGGCGCGACAGACCGATGACGTCCCACCCGAGCGTCTCGAGGTGGGCGATGAGGTTCCCGCCGATGACGCCGCGGGCGCCGACGACGAGTGCTGTGTGTTGCGTCATGTCTTCTCCATCGTTAGATCGTGATTTACCGATGCACAGTCTCACACAACATCGGTGAATCGCGATATAGCGATAGACTTGGGCCATGGTGAACGCAGATGAGCCTGATCTGGTGGCGGTGTTCAAGGCGCTCGGGCATCCGACGCGCCTCGCGATCCTCGGGTGGCTGAAGGACCCCGAATCGTTCCCGCCACAGGATCGGCCGGCGAGCGAGGTGGGCGTCTGCCTGAAGCACATCCAGGCGCGGGCGGAGGTCTCCCAGTCGACCGCTTCGCAGTTCATGGCGACCCTGCAGCGCGCCGGCCTGGTGACGTGCACCCGCATCGGCCAGTGGTCGCACTATCAGCGCGACGAAGCGGCGATCGAGGCGCTCGGTCGGCGGCTGTCGCTCGACCTCTAGCGGCAGCCGGCTGCAGGTATCACCATGGTCGGCCGAGGGCAAGAGTGCGGACGGCCTTCGTGCGCGCGCATACGCTCCTGGGATCCGGCTCATCGAAAGGAACCCCATGGACCTCGGAGCACTCGGGGGCTACCGCCTGCCCGCCGCCATCAGTAAGGCGTACGGCGTCACGACCGCCCAGGAACTCGCCGACCAGCTCGGCGTGACGAAGGCGCCGACGCCGGCGCTCGGACCGGACGCGGACTCGGCGTACCAAGCCCTGCGCCGGGGTGACTCCGGGCCTGCGCGGCGACTGCTCGTCGACGACTTGGGCATCAGTGAGGCCAAGGCCGACGAGGCGCTCGCGAAGCTCCCGTCGCTCTGACCCGCACCGGCCGCGACCGCGTGGCCGGTGATGCAGCGACCTCGGCGTCGGTTGTTTCCTTTGGGGAAACACTGTGATAGTTTCTCCAGACGCAACGACTGGAGGTCGATCATGGATCATGAAGACGCACAGGACCGCTTGAACCAGGCGCGAGACGCCTCACGCCGCTCCGCCCGCGAGGGAGCACTCACCACCGCGATCCTCACTGCGGTGCTCATCATCGCGCTCGGGGTCGTCGTCGACCTCGACATGGTCTGGCTGCTCGGACTCGTCGCCATCGGCTTCGTCGCCCTGTCCCTTGCGCGGCCGGTGCGACTCCGCCTCGACTGGTCTGACCGGAGGGGCGTCCTGCTGCTCACCGCGAGTGGCGTGGCCGTCGCCGTGGTCTACGTCGTGACCCAATGGATCGCCCGCTCCGCAGGCGTCCCCGTACCCAACACGGTGTCGGCCGTCGTCGCAGCCGTGGTCGTGTTCGCCGCCTGCCTGCCCGCGCTGGTGCGGCTAGCGAACGGCTCCGCGACGCTGGGCGGGCGGTCGGGGTCGCGCGATGTCTGACGAGCACCGAGCCGAAGACGCCGCCATCAGCCGTCCTGCGCTGAACCCGCTCTTCCACGAGCCCGCACGCCTCGCCCTGCTGTCCGCGCTCGCTCCCGCCGAATACGCCGACTTCGCCTCGCTCCTGCGCATCACCGGCGTCAGTAAGTCGGCGCTCTCGAAGCACCTCTCGGCGCTCGCCGATGCCGGGGTGGTCGAGGTCGGGAAGAGTGACACCGACCGGCGCGGTCGCCGCATCGCCCTCACCGCGGAGGGCAGGGTCGCCTTCGAGTCCTATCTCGACGCCCTCGCCGCCATCGTCGAGCGCGCCCGGCGCTGACGCTGACGCACCGCCGATCCGGCCCTCCTGCGGACTTCCGACGCCCGTCGAAGGCCAGTCCATCCCGGCCGACGTACGGTGGGTCCACGTCGTCGGACGACGAGGCGAGGAAGGGATCCACCATGGACGATGTCGAGCAGTTCATCAAGCCGGATGTCGCGCCGTCCGGCCCCGGCTGCGTCGAGTGCGAGGCGACCGACAGCTGGTGGCTGCACTTGCGCCGCTGCACGTTCTGCGGCCACATCGGGTGCTGCGACGACTCCTTGAACAAGCACGCCACGAAGCACGCGACCGCGACCGGCCACCGGGTGATCCGCAGCTACGAACCGGGCGAGGACTGGTTCTACGACTACGGCACGGAGGAGTCGTTCGCCGGTCCCACGCTCGCGCCCCCGCTCAGCCACCCACGATCGCAGACGGTCCCCGGTCCACGTGAGCGGGTGCCGGCCGACTGGGAACGTCTGCTCGGTTCATGACCGCTGTGGGTGAGGTGGCGACGGCGCCGTTGCTCGTGTTCGAGCGGTCGTTCGGGCGCGAGGCGTTCGCGATCCGCGACTACCTCACGCGCAGCGGCGTCCCGTTCGAGACGGTCCTCATCGAGACCGAGGAGGACTGCCGCGACCAGCTCGGCGCCGGGTTGACGGAGACCCGCCTCCCGGTCGTCGTCTTCCCGGACGGCACCCGGCTCGCCGATCCGACCCCGGCGCAGATCGCGGAGCACTTCGGGTGGATCAAGCGCCCGAAGCGCAGCGAGTACGACGTCCTGGTCTACGGTGCCGGCCCGGCTGGGCTCTCCGCAGCCGTCTATGCGGCGTCCGAGGGCCTCGACGTCGCCGTCGTCGAACGCGACGCCGTCGGTGGTCAGGCCGGTTCGAGCAGCCTCATCGAGAACTACCTCGGCTTCGCGCACGGCATCTCCGGGGCGGCGCTCGCCGAACAGGCGCGACGACAGGCGATCGCGTTCGGCGCCGAACTCCTCGTCATGCGGCACAGCCTGAGCCGCAGTTTCGGCGACCACCACATGCAGGCGGAGTTGGCGGACGGCTCCCGGCTGTCCGCGCGGGCGGTCATCTGCGCCACCGGGGTGCAGTGGCGTCGGCTGGGCCTGCCACTCGAGGACGAGCTCGAGGGGTCCGGCGTGTTCTACGGCGCCGGCACAAGCGAGGCGTCGTCCTGCGTCGGCGAGCACGTCTACATCGTCGGGGGAGCGAACTCAGCCGGGCAGGCGGCGATGAACCTCGCGGCCAATGCCGAGCTGGTCACGGTCCTCGTCCGTGGTCCGTCGCTGTCCTCGACCATGTCGACCTACCTCCTCCGTCGCCTGCTCGCGGCTCCGAACATCGAGATCCTCGTCGACACCAGGGTCACGGCGCTCCACGGAGACGACCGTCTCCGCGCGCTCACCATCGCGTCCGCGGGGACGACCACCGAGGTGCCGGCCGCGCGCCTGTTCATCTGCATCGGCGGCCGGCCCAACACCGCCTGGGCGGAGGATTCGGCGGTCGCGCTCGACAGCCGGGGCTTCCTGCTGACGGGCGGAGACCTCCTGCCGGACCACCTCACCCGATGGCCGCTCGCGCGTCAGCCGATGCACCTGGAGACGAACCAACCCGGAGTGTTCGCCGCGGGCGACGTCCGTGCCAACTCGATCAAACGCGTGGCCTCAGCGGTCGGCGAGGGCGCCATGGCGGTCTCGCTCACCCACCGCTATCTGGCCGAGACGTACGGGTAGGCGGGGGTAGACGCGAGGCCGGGACCCCGGTGGCCGCTCCGCCTCGTCAGGCCCGCCGGGCCGCCCGACGCGTCATCGCGACACCGGCGAGCACCGTCGTCACCAGCACGAGCGAGACGAAGATGAGCAGCACCTCGATCTCGGGCGCGAAGGTCAGGGCGAACCCGATGGCGAGCACCGGGAGCGCGAGCCCGCAGTAGGCGATGAGGAAGACGAGCGACAGGGTCTCGCCGCGGCGGGCCGGGTCCGCGAGGGACGCGGGGTTCTCCTAGCGCACTGGCATGCCGTTCCAATTCCAGAACCGAACCTGGTTGTCACTCAGTAATCACGCCGCCTAGCGACGCTGCCCGCGGATCGGAGCGGCAAGCTGCACATGGCGCTCAGCGCTCTTCACACAGAAGCCTGCCTCGTTTTCCCACGAGTGGACACGCCGAGCGCGACGAGATGCGTCTTCTCCTACCTCCCCGCGCAAGGATGGTGACCATGACCGGACGTGTGGCAGTGCTTCTCGGCGCGGGCGCATCCGCAGACGCAGGGCTCCCGCTCACCGTCTCCCTAGCCGAACGCGTTGTTCAGGCCGCAAATCAAGGTCAAAGCGCCGGGGCGGACTGGGTGCGGGCGCTGAACTTCGTCTATGGATCCATGGTCGGGTACGCGGCTGACGACGGTAACAACCCGCTCGACGCCGTGAACATCGAGCGCCTGATATCCGCTCTACGTCTCCTTCAGGCAGCTAAGACGCATGAAGCCGCACCGTTCGTCGCCTCCTGGAAGCCGGGCGCACTCGGGGTCGGCTCCCCGCGCATACCCGACTACCTGGGCAGAGACGTAATTCGTGCGCTATCGCCCGACCGTGCTACGCGGGGCCCCTCGGCCTCCTCTGTGACGAGCGCCATCTCTCAACTAGCGCGAGCAGCCACTCAAACACCTGGGAGCCAGCCCTTCCGCACTGCAGAAGAACAGATCTTGTTCAAGCTGAGGGACATCCTCAGCGCCGTGCAAACGGTCGAGTACCTGACCCCTCTCGCGCAACTCGCTCAGGATCAGGCTGGTGGCCTCGACGTCATAACGCTCAACTATGACCCGACAATCGAGGAGCTCGCGGCGAGTACGAATACGCCGATTGATCGCGGCATCGAACGGTGGACACCGGGCGTCGAGCTCATCTTCGATCAAGTGGATGGCCGACTGAACCTCTACAAACTTCACGGATCGCTTGATTGGGAACTCGATTCGACGACCTATCCGATGGGAGCTCCCGCGATCGTCGTGACGTTGTCTGACACGCTTGGCGCCGCAGACCTCGACGACTACGGCCGCCCCAGGCGGCCCTGGATTGTTGTCGGTGAACGCGAGAAGCTCTCGGCGGACGGCCCGATGCTCGCGTTGCTGCGAGCTGCTGAGAATGCGCTGCGCTGCGCTTCGCATTTGGTCGTTGTCGGATACTCCTTCGCAGACCCCCACATCAACGCATTGATACGTGACTGGTTGCTCGCGGATCCCGCGCGGACGATCGGCATTGTCGAGAAGACCTGGCGTCCTGGGAACTCGGACTTCCTCAAAAACCTCCTCGGTGCGTTCGGCTCAAATCAGGATGGTCGAGACTCTCGAGTGATTCCAACGATCGGCACAGCAAATGAGGTGCTCGCCGTTGCACTCGGGCGCAGACCGCAGCCAACCCCCGCGGGCTACGTGGCTGCGATGGTGGGCGAACGTGATAACGACGTCGTGCGCGTCGACTTGAGCCTGATGGGAATATCCGCCACCAGCGCGACAGTATCGGTGGTAAGCGAAGACCCGGATGGCGGGGGCGACGTCTTCCGTGGTCATCAACGACATCCGGTATCCCTGGATCGGGAAAAGCTGATCTTGACGACGGGATACTCCTACAGCGCCATGTACCTGGAGGTGAGCGATTGGGGAACCGCCGAACCTGTCCAGGTCTACACCGCCCTCCTTGGGCGCACTGAACTCACGATCGAACTCTCTGTTGCTCGAATTGACAGCAACGTCCCTCAGCTGGTGCATGTGCCCCTCACTATCGGTTAGCAATCCCCCCTCGCGCACGTGAGCCCGCCGGGCCCAAATTCTGACAGTTGCTAGGCCTTTCCCGGAGGGGGACGCCTGAGGCGGCGGCGGTCGTGCCGCCGCCTCAGACAGTGGCCAGCTGGGCCTTCCGGCTAGCTAGTTCCCTGTGCTGCTACCCGCCCCAGAGCGGCTTGATCAGGTCCAAGACGAGCTTGCCGATCGTGTAGATCGGACCCACCCACTTCACCCAGTCGAGGCGCTTCCGGGAGGGGCTGTGACATGCGCAATTGCAGGTCATGTGCCTCACCAGCCTTCGTCAATGCCGACGGATACGAAGGACGGTTGAGCCGGGAGCGGTCGACCTCACCGTGGGCCCTGGCGGGCTTGCACAGGCGATTTCGACCGCGTACAGTTCCAGGTGAAGTGTCTGGGATCTGTCGCATCCCGTGCTCTCCCGTCTGGGAAGCAAGAATGAGCTCGGAACCGCTGGAACGGTTCTGGGCTTTTTTCTTGCCACAAGGGTTGGCACTCGGCGTGCACCTTCCCTCAGCTTGTGGCTGGCGATGAGACGTGACGCCTCTCGCCAGAGGTCGCGCGATCATGGTGTCCCACTGTCGTTGGACGCCGTGGCAGTGGCCGTATTCTTGGTCTTCGCAGCCGCGCTGGTGAACTTCGGCGGACGTTTCGAGTGCTTCTTCCTCGACTTCAACGACCACTCCCCCATGAGCGAGTACATGCGTTGCTCCCGCAGACCGATCGCCGACTTCGGGTCGACGACCCAGTCCGATTCGTACGTCAGGATCTTCGCCTTGACGAGTTCGCTGAGCCCGCGCTTCGCCGTCGACGCTGAGATCCCGTACCACTGCGGTACGCGTTCCGCCGGCAGCTTGAACGTGTGATCAAGGGACAGACAGATGAGCAGCATCGCCTTCGCCGGCAACGACATGGTCAGGTAGTGATCGTCTCGCCAGTACGACAGCGGAAGCTGGAACCACGTGCCGTGTGACTCCGTCTTCGGCCGTGTGTAGGCGCTGCCATCTCCGGACTCATCGAGGAGGATGTAGGACATCATGTTGTCCTTGCGCTTGCGATCGACGAGGTGCAATTCCACCAACCGCCGGACGATCTTTGACCATGTCGACTTTGCGATCTCGATGGAACCCTGTTCGTCGCCGGCACCCACGTTGATGTCAAGACCGAGCGCTCGGACCCAGGTCTGCGCCGGGTAGGTCGCGTCGTACGGGTCGCTACTCGAGGCGAGCGCGTGGATCAACAGGAATGCGTCGAGATAGCTCGCGGTCCGCGACCGTACGATCCTCGCAAGTGGGCCGGCAAGTGTGCCGTCCTCGCCTTCTGTCTTCGACTGGACGAACCGGGTGCGGATTGGAACGTAGCTGCGGGTGGTTCCGTCGAGCATCGCTTGGAGGAATTCCTCGCGCGCCGGCAGGGCAGGCCGCTCTGTCGTCGGAGCTGGCCGTTCGGCCTGTAGTGGCTTCTTCACCGCCGCCCCTGGATTGTCTTGTCGTTTCTTCATGACGCCAGACTACACCAGGGTCGGCTCCGTCTAAACTTGCCAGCCTGCATGTCTTGACCTGTGGGACCCGTCTATTCGAGCACATCCCAGTACCCGTTCGAGCTCGTACTAGCTCATCCCATCTCCGGGTAGGGGGTCTTGCCCGCACTGCACCGATGAGCCGCCCATGGGAGCAGCATATCCGAGCCGTCGCTACGGATCATGGCAGCCGATCGCACGTCGGCCCTTGCACCTCGAGAAAAACCCGCTCGGTGTGTTTGCAGCCGGTGACGTCCGTGCCAACTCCATCAAGCGGGTCACATAGGTCGTCGGCGAAGGGGCGATGTTGGTCGCCCTCGTCTATCGATACCCCTCCGACACCGCCCGCTCCGCGGCAGTCGGCCTCGTCAGGCCCGCCGGGCCGCCCGCCGCGTCATCGCGACACCGGCGAGCACCGTCGTCACCAGCACGAGCGAGACGAAGATGAGGAGCACCTCGATCTCGGGCGCGAAGGTCAGGGCGAACCCGATGGCGAGCACCGGGAGCGCGAGCCCGCAGTAGGCGATGAGGAAGACGAGCGACAGGGTCTCCCCACGGCGGGCCGGGTCAGCGAGGGACGCGGCCGTGGCGATGGCCGACTTGAAGAGGACGCCGACGCCGAGCCCGGCGATGATCCCGCCGACGATGAAGACGCCAAGCTGCGGGAGCACCGCGCCGGCGGCGACGGCGGCGAGACCGATGCCGCAGCTGATGGTCGCGATGAGGAGCTGGCGCTGCAGCGGCAGTCGGGCGAGGAGCACTTGTCCGATGGCCGCCGCCCCGAACACGGAGAACGTCGTCGCCCCGGCGAGGAGGTGGTCCGGTTCGTCGAAGGTGCCGATGAGGATGGTGGGCGCGAGCGAGGTGAACAGGCCGAGCAGCGCGAAGCCGGCGAAGGCCCCGAAGCCGGCCGCGACGAAGGCTCCCCGGGAGGACGCCGGTACCGCGAGCCGCTGCGGTCGATACCGTCGCTTCGATTCGCTCTGCTCGACGGTCTCCGGCACCGCGGCGATCACGATCCCGGCGACGATGAGCGCGACCAGGAACACCGCGTGGGGGAGGACCAGCGGATTCGGGAGGAACTCCGCGAAGAGACCACCGATGAGCGGACCGAGCGCCAGGCCGCCGAGGTTGCTGGCCCCGGCGACGGACGCGGCGACCACCGCGTTCTCGTCCGGCTTGGCAACCGCGCGCAGCTCGCCGAGGTGCGCGGTCGCGGTCGCGGTGAGGACGCCGATGCTGACGCCGTTGACCACGCGGGCGACGATCAGCCCCTCGACGCTGTTCCACAGGAGGAACAGGACGGCCGAGAGGGCGGAGATGAGGATCGCGATGAGCAGCATGCGCCGTCGTCCGACCCAGTCGCTGATGTGGCCGACGAAGAACAGGCTGAACACGACCCCCACGGCGTACGCGGCGAAGATGACCGTGATGGTCGAGACGGGGAAGCCGTCCTTCGCCTGATACAGCGCGTACAGCGGTGTCGGGACGGTCGAGTACGCCATCACGAGCAGGAAGGTGGTCGCGACGATCCAGAATCCGGCGCCGTGGGACACGCGGGATCTGTTCGGGACGGAGGAGGTCGTCATCGGGTCGCCCGGCTCTCGGTCGTCGCCGTCGTCAGGGGAGGATCGAGTCGACGTAGCCGCCGTCGACGCGGAGGGCGCCGCCGGTGGTGCCGGACGCGAGGGGCGACGACAGGTAGACGACGAGGTTGGCGATCTCGATCGGTTCGAGGAGCCGTCCGATGAGCGACTGCGGACGGTGCAGCCGCATGAACTCACGCTGGGCTGCGTCCCAGTCGAGTTCGTCGCCGACGAGCTGCCGCACGAACGTCTCGACGCCGGGTGTGTGCGTCGGGCCCGCGATCACCGAGTTGACCGTCACCCCGGTGCCGGCCGCCGCCTTCGCGAAGCCGCGGCTCACAGCGAGGAGCGCGGTCTTGGACACGCCGTAGTGGATCATCTCCTCGGGGATGACCACGGCCGAGTCGCTGGCGATGTTGATCACGCGACCCCACCCGCGGGCGGACATGCCGGGGAGCAGGAGCCGGGTGAGGCGTGCGGCAGCCAGCACGTTGACCTCGAGCATCGACCGCCACTGCTCGTCGGTGATGCCGAGGGGCGGCACCGCTTCGAAGATCCCGAGGTTGTTGACGAGGATGTCGACGTGGCCGGCCTCGGCGACCAGCTGCTCCGCACCCTCGGCGGTGCTCGCATCGGCGGTGATCCCCCGGACCGACTCGACCGACTCCTCGTCGAGTGACAGGACGGCCGCTTCGAGCCGGTCGGCGTCGCGCCCGTTGATGATGACGTCCGCACCGGCCTCCACGAGTCGTGCCGCGATCGCGTAGCCGATGCCGCTCGTCGAACCGGTCACGAGGGCGGTGCGGCCCGTCAGATCGAGGGGGATGGATCCTGCGCGTTCGAGTCGCATGGGAGAGCTCCTTGGGCGTCGTGACGGTGGTCGGAAGCCCGGGTCGCGGACCTGCCGGTCCGAGCGTACGCCGCGATCGGAGAGCCGTCGTCGGACGGGTGTCGCCGAGGTCTTCGACAGACGTCGAAACCGGTGGTGGTCGTGCCGCGGATCGTCGGGCAGGATGAGGGGATGAGCCCGCCCCAGCCGGTGACCCGACCACGGGATGGGCTCGGTACGCCTCCACGGCGGCGCCGGGTCGGGGTCTTCCTGTTCGACCAGGTGAAGACGCTCGACTTCGTCGGCCCGGCGGAGGTGTTCACCGAGGCCAACCAACGTGTCGACGGCTACGACGTCCGGTTCTTCTCCCACGACGGGCGCGACGTCGTCACATCGATGGGCTTGCGCGTCGGTGTCGATGCCGCCGCGGCGGACAGCGGTCCGCTCGACCTCGTGATCGTCCCCGGGAGTGAATCGGCTCCGCAGGTGTACCGACCGGACGAGGTGCAGGACGCGGTCCGGCTCCTCGCGTCGCGCGCCGACCGGGTGGCGTCGATCTGCAGCGGCGCGTTCGCCCTCGCGGTCACGGGGCTCCTCGACGGCAAGTCGGCGACGACCCACTGGAAGTTCACCGGCGCCCTGGCGGCCGCCTACCCGTCGATCGACGTGCGACCGGACTCGATCTTCGTCCGCGACGGCGACACCTACTCCTCCGCCGGAGTCGCCGCCGGGATCGATCTCGCGCTCGCCATCGTGGAGGAGGACCACGGCGCGGACGTCGCCCGGTCCATCGCCCAGCTGCTGCTCGTCTACATGCGGCGCTCCGGCGGACAGTCGCAGTTCTCCGCCTCCGTCCGGGCGAAGCCGGCGCGCACCTCGATCGCGAAGGCCGTCGCCGACTACATCCACGGCGACCCCACCCGGGCGGGCTCGCTCGCCGACATCGCCGCGCACGCGAACGTCGGTGTCCGCCACCTCAACCGGGTCATCCGGGACGAGCTCGGCATGACGCCGATCCAATACGTCGGGTCGCTCCGGCTCGACGTCGCGCTCGGCATGCTGGAGGCCGGCGACACGGTGGGCGAGGTGGCCGCCGCCGCCGGGTACGCCAGCCCGATCGCCTTCCGTCGCGCGTTCGCCGCGCGGTACAACACGACCCCCTCGGAGTACCAGCGTCGGTTCCGGACGACCGGGGCCGGAGCGGTCGAGACGTCCCTCCCGTCCCAGGTGCCCCAGGCCGGCGCAGCAGCCGACCTCGGTTCGCCGCTCCAGCGCTCGCCGCGCTAGCGGATCGCGATGGCCGCCTCCGGCGTCACGACCCGGAAGCTGAACGACTCCTCGAGGTAGAGACTGACCGAGTCCGCGGTGTGCGCCGCATACCCGAGGGCGATGTCCTGACCGGACTCGAAGAGGAAGTCGCCACCACGACGGCTGATGACGACGGCGCCCTCGATGCCCGGCGTCCACACGATCCCGCCGCCGAGGATCGACTCCAGGTGGGAGGAGAGTCGTGCGCCACCGGCGTCGTTCCCACCCGCGACGGACACCCAGCCGGGCGTGTCCACGGCCAGCGCGTAGGGGCCGCCGATCCCGGCGCGGGCGAGCGTCTCCACGGCCGCGGCCACCACCTGGGCGAAGCGGGTGGGATCGTCCTCGCGTGGCAACGGCTGGTGCGGGGAGGCGGCCGAGACCCCCGTGTACCCCGCCGCAGGCCACTCCGCGAGGATCGCCGTGTTCTCGACGGTCGAGAGGCTCGTGACCGCGTCGTCGAGCGGCGAGAGGTCCACGTCGAGTGCTCCCCTGGCGGCGCTGTCCAGCTCACCTCGGGAGAGGACGAAGTCCGCGCGCACCTCGGTCAGCGGGAGGACGGTGCGTCGGCGGGCGATCACCCCGTCGAGCGGTGCGTCGACGACCGCACCGACGCGCCCGACGTCGGTGCTCGAGTGCTCCCAGCCGAGCGGCCCGGCGAAGTCGACGACGCGCCGACCACCGAGGACCGGGGTCAGTCTCGTGCGCGCCTCGTCGTCGAGCATCTGCCAGGTCTCCGCGGTGATCGGGGCGAGGTGGCGGAAGAGGTGGTTCATGACGTCGTCCTTTCGTCGGCTGAGCGGAGCGACCCGAGGCCGAGGGAGCCGTCGGCGGGGGATGCCGGCGTCACGGGTGTGGCGGCGGGCGTGGGCGCGGTGGTCGGGGCGTCGGGCCCTGCGGGGTCCGGATCGTCGTCCATCGCCTCGAGGAACGCGGCGCTCGGCGCGAAGAACACCGAACCGGTCTCCGCGGTCGAGAAGTCGAGGAGCCGGTCGTGCAGGCCGGGAGGATCACCGATGAACATCCGCTGCAGCATCCGTTCGATCACCCAGAGTCGCCGGGTGTACCCGATGAAGTACGTGCCGAACTCGCCGTGGGCCGGGCTGCCGAACGGCATGTTGTCCCGGAGGATGTCGTGTTCGGCGCCGTCGACCACGATCGTCGACAGGGTCTTGTGCGACTTCTGGCCGCTCTCGGCGTCGTCGAGCTCGATGTTCTCGGCCTTCGTGCGACCGATGATCGCCTCTTGCTGCTCGGTCGTGAGTGCCCGCCACCGGTCCAAGGGGTGCGTGTACTTCTGCACGACGACGTAACTGCCTCCAGCGAACGCGGGATCCTCGTCGCCGACGAGGGTCGCGTCGGGGAGGGCCTGGCCGACGGGGTTCGCGGTGCCGTCGACGAACCCGAGCAGGTCCCGCACGTCGAAGGAGCGGAATCCGACGGTCTCGTCAACGACCTCGACGGCGTCGCCGAGCAGGTCGAGGAGCTGCCGCTCGAACTCGAAGCAGAGGTCCCGTCGCGCGGCTCGGATGTGGAGCAGCACGTCGCCGGGCGTCGACGGCGCAGTGTGCCGGTCGCCGACGACCGTCGGGAAGACGTGGAGTTCGCTGGGCAGTGGACCTCGGGTGAGTTCGCCCCAGACCCGCGCCCCGATCCCGACGGTGCACGACAGGGCGGCGTCGAGGTCTCGGAAGGCGACGTTCTTGAGCACGTCCGCGACGCTCGCCAGGGTGCTGCGGACGGTGTCCATGGCGCCCTCCGCGTCGCTCACGGTCAGCACGAGGAACACGGCCGTCCCGCTGAGCGGTGCGTCGACGGCCTGCGGCTCGATCGGGACCCGGCGTGAGGAACTCGTCATCCCGGCACCTCTTCGGCACCGGCGGTGCGCGGATGCAGCTGCCGGACCGGGGCGATCGCCCGTCGGGTGTCCCGTGCTCGCCGGGTCCCGGACCGGGCCGACGGGCGACCCGACGCCGGCGTCCGGTCGTCCCACAGGCGCAGCAGCTTCAGCGTCAGGTGCAGCGTGCTCCGTTTCCAGCCGTCGGCGAGTGCCTCCCGCACGACCTCCGGCATCGTGTCCAGGCGGTAGTAGAGCGTCGTGCGGTGGATGTGCAGGCGCTCGCAGGCGGCGACGACGTTGCAGCCGGCGTCGAGGTAGGTCTCGATGGTCTCCAGGCGGACGGGGTCGGCGTGCCGCAACTCGTCCGCGGCCGGAGACACCGCGGAGATGAGCGAGGGGTCCGCCTCGATCGCGTGCAGCAACCGCCAACCGCCGAGCTCCTCGGCGCGGCTCGAACCGACCGCCTGGCCGACCTGCCCCACGATGTCGGCCGCCGTGCGTGCCTCGTCGACCGCGCGCAGCAGATCGTCCTCGTCGGCGTGGAGGGAGGCGGATCCGATCGCGGACACCCGGACCCCGGTCGGGACGACGGAGCCGATCCAGTCGGCGACGGTCCCGGGTGCCCGGCGTTCCGAGGTCACCAGGACGAACTCGCCGAGCTGCTCGAGCACGATCGTGTGGTCCCGGCCGCCGTGCCGGAGGGCGCGCGCGAACTCGTCGCGCTGTTGGACGCTCGTCGTGGAGAGCAGGACGGAGCGCACGACGACGTCGCCGTACGCGTCGAGCCAGCGTCGGGTCCGAGCGGTGTGCAGGGCGCGCCGCCGACGGTCGCGGTGGTCGCAGAGCAGGTCGCCGAGGACGAAGGCCCGGTCGTCGGGGACGGACCAGGCGTTGCCCATGGTGTCGCTCGTGCTGCGTTCGCCGTTCATCGGTGCCCCTCCGCGCGGATGGATACGAGTGCTGTCCCGCTCAAGCTAGGGCGGTGGGCCCCGGCGAGCGTGGCCCGCCGAGAACCACCCTGCGGATCAGGGCCGGAGTGGCGTGATGCCCTGTGCCTCCCTCGGGAAGGTCGCGAGGGTCGCCTCGTCGATGTTGAGGTGCGCCGCGACGAGCGACGGTGGGACGTGCGCCAACCAGTTCGCGAGCGAGACCTCCTCGTACCGGTCGGTGCGGAACACCTCGAGGAACTGGAGGACGTCGTCGCCGGTGTTCTCGACGTAGTGCCCGAGGTTCTTCTTCACGACGCCGATGTCGCCCGGGCGGAAGTCGGTCGTGTTCGCGTGCGGGCCGGTGTTGAAGACGGTCATGCGGGCGGATCCGCGCAGGTAGTACTGCCACTCGTCGGCGTTCGGGTGCCAGTGCAGCTCCCGCATCGAGCCGGGCTCGACGGTGACGAGCGCGGCGGCGACGGACTGCGACAGCGGGAAGTTGGTGCTGTCGGCGATCTGGATGCTGCCGCCGCTGTTGCGGTGGAGCGGCTTCGACCGGGAGAGGCGGAAGATGATCGGTTCGGAGGCGCCCCACTCCACGCCGGCGTCCTCCTGGTCCTTCGCGAGCGGGCCCGGCTCGTCACCGGGGAAGATCCACAGGTTGTGCAGCGGGATGTCCGTGAAGGTCTCCTGCGCGACGCCGAAGTTCTTGGCCAGGACGTCCGGGGGCGTGTGCGCGAACCAGTCCGTGAGGAGCAGGGTGTTCGACTCCGACTGCTCACCGTCGTCGAAGGCGAGCACGAACTCGGCGCCGTCGGGTCCGAGGCCCTGCAGGGAGTGCGGCGTGCCCGCAGGGAAGAACCAGAGGTCGCCCTCCTCGACGTCCTCCACGCTCGGCAGCCCGGATCGGCTCAGCGTGGTCACCCGGCACTTCCCCCGGGTCATGACGGCCCACTCCGCCGTCTGGTGCCAGTGCAGCTCGCGGATGCCGCCGGCCTCGAGGTACATGTTGACGCCGGCGATCTCGTCGGAGATCGCGAAGTCCTGCTTCGTCACCTCGCGCGCCCAGCCGCCGTCCTGGACGCGACGGGGCGAGATGTTGAAGGACGACCAGAAGAACGCCTGCGTGCTGATGTCGGTGCCGGGAGCGTCGATCTGATTCGGGAACTGACTCGCGATGGCCGGGTTCTGCGGTCCTGTCATCCGCGTGCTCTGCGGATGGAGGAGGGTGTTCTCCTCGCCCTCCGCCGGAAGGTCCGGGTTGCCCAACCGTGGGGCGTCGTGGTGGGGGACGGTGGCGTCCGTCGAGTCCATGGTGATCCTCCTCCTCCTGCTGCCGCGGTGCGGGGCCGATGCCCTCCAGCAGACCAGCAGGCGGTGGTGGCGGCTTCCTGCGGACGTCGGAACCTCGTCCGACACGGGTCCCGGACGGATCAGTCCTCGTCCGGTCGGGGCTCGTCCGACACCCGCTCGGCGAGGCGCGCCAGCAGGGCTTCGGAGTCCTCGTCGCAGGCCCGCCAGATCACCAGGCTCAGACCGAAGTGCTCGGGGACCTGGAGTTGCAGGTACCGCAGTTCGAGCGGACCCACCTCGGCGAGCGTGAAGGTGAAGGTCTCCGCAGCACCCGGTTCGGCCCCGGCATCGAGGTCGATCCAGGCCCGCGCGAACCCGCGGTTGCCGGCGCGCAGCTCGTCCACGAGGCGCTCGAAGACGTCGTCCCACTCGTGCGTGCCGAGCGAGTTGCGCAATGCGCCGACGACGTGGTCGGTGACGAGCTCGGGTTCGGGGCTGGCGCGGAGGACCTCCGGTCTGAGGAAGGTCGATCGCAGCAGGTTGGCCCCCGGACGGAACGCCACCGACAGCGACCGCGCGAGCCGGTTCGCATGGAGCACGGTGAAGTGCCGGTCGTGGATGAACGCCGGAACCGCCGACCAGGCGTCGACGAGGTCCACCAGGTCCCGCGGGAGCTGTTCGGACGGTTCGTGCCCAGCCATGCGACCACGATAGTGACGGACCGCGGAACCCGGGTGGGACGCGCAGGGCCACGATCGCGACACGGCCGAGGACGCTTCGACATGTCCAGAAACAGCCCAGAACGGACCGGGAACGGATGCATCGGTCGGCCCGGGATCGGCGATGATGGGCTTCGACTCCATTCGCTCTCTCAGACGGACGTGGCGATGCCCTCAACTCGGTTCTCGAATGCGCTCGGCGAGTTCCTCCGCGCTCGCCGCGAGGTCGTGCAGCCCGAACAGGTCGGGATCCGTGGTGGAGCCAGTCGTCGGGTGCCTGGGTTGCGCCGCGAGGAGGTCGCCCACCTCGCGAGCATCAGTCCCGAGTACTACCTGCGGATCGAGCAGGGACGTGTGCGGCGGCCGTCCGAACAGGTGCTGCTGGGCCTCGCCAGGGCGTTGCTGCTCGACGACAACGGCCGGCGGTACCTGCTCCGCCTCGTCAGCCCGAGGCCGTTCATCCGCGCGGTCGACGAGCGCGCGTTCGAGGTCGACGAACGGGTCGCCCGGTTGCTCACGCACTGGTCGGCCACGCCCGCGTACGTGAGCGACCGCAACCAGTACGTCCTCGCGGCGAACCCGCTCGCCCGGGCGTGGGTCCCGGCCGGCATGCTCGACCCTGGGGTCAACCTGCTCGTGTCCGCGTTCGAGCAGTACGCCGACTTCCGGGCGGGCACCCCGCCCGAAGCACCGGAGTACGACCGCATCCACCGGGAGTGGGAGGGGACGCTCCGAGACCTCACCGCGCCGCTGCGCTACTACGGGCGACCGGAGGATCCGCGCCTGCAGGAGATCGTCGGCATGTTGTCGGCAAGGCATCCGGTGTTCCGGACCATCTGGGCCGAGCACCTCGTCAAACCGCAGACGTCGAAGCACACCCGCACGTTCATCGAGCCGCTCGGCTGGATCGACTTCCGGTCGCAGACCTTCGAGGTCCCGCAGACCGATCAATTCCTCACGGTGTTCTTCGGTGAGCGCGGCTCAGCGGCCGCGGCGGCGATCGCCTACCTGGCCGCCGGAGAGGCTGTTCAGGGGGCCGACACCGGATCGCCCGGCGAGACCGCGTCGTCTTCGATGACGTCCGCAGAGAGTCGCCGCAACGCCGCTCGCGCGGCCGGTCCGGACGGGACGAACACCATCAGGAGGTCGCCCTCCGGGCCCGGGGCGCTCAGCACGTTGTAGACCATCCGGATGTCGCCGACCGGTGTCGGGAAGTGGATGGGCCCGGAGGTCTCCACCGCTTCCTCCGACGCGGCCCAGGTCCGGGCGAAGTCACGCGACATCGCCGAGAGCTCGCCGACGATCCGTGCCGACGCCCGATCGGTGTCGTGTTCGTCGACCGAGCGCTTGAGGAGTACCGCCGTCGTCGCGGACATCCGGTTCCAGACGGCGTCCTCGGCCACGCGGTCTGGAGAGAGGAAGGCGAAGCGGGCCAGGTTGACGCCGGCTTGGAACGCCGGCGACAGGCGTGAGGCAGCCGGGTTGGCCTCGATGACGTCGAGGGTCCGGTCGCAGAGCACGACGGGCACCTCGCGCCAGGAGGCGATGAAGTCCCTGACCCGGTCCCGGCGTGCTCGGACGCCCTCGTTCGCGATCATGGGTCAACGGTAGGCCTTGGCGTCACCGTCGGCCAGCCCCCGGAGGACACGGTTCGGTCGAGCGTCGACGCGTGTCCGGCGGGTGGATCCGCGCCTGTCGGCGGCGCTCATTCGGCTCGGACGGCGAGGTAGGCGAGCACCGCGGAACCCGGCGTCCCCGGCTCGGCGAAGATCGTCGTCAGCTGATGACCGGGCCAGTCGGGGACGACGAGGTGCTGGTACTGCAGTTCGACGGTGCCGAAGTCGTCGATCGAGGCCCGGAGGGGAGCGCCCGCGAGCGGCCGGGCGTCGTGCCGCGCCCAGAGACGGGTGAACAGGGGACTGCGGCGCGTCAGTTCGTCGACGATCTCCTGCAGTCGCGGGCTGCTCGGATCGCTGGTGTAGCGGAGCGCTGCGACCACGTTCGGGGCGTATGCCTCCCACTCCGGCGCGACGGCGCGGATCCGGTCGTCGAAGTACCCGAGCACGTCGTTCTGCCCGACGTCGAGGAGGCCGCCGCCCACCTGCCGGGCGAGGGCGTTGGACGCGACGATGTCCCGGTTGCCGTCGGTGATGTAGGCACCCGTGTCGGACCAGTGGTCGAGGAGGGTCGTGTCGGGCACCGGCCGCCCGGCGGACGCGGGCGGGTGCGACTCCGACGGCAGGTGCTCGGCCGGGAAGAGGTCGACGTCGTAGGCGAGCCGGAAGAGGTAGTCCATGGCGTGCTCGTCCAGCTGGAGGGCGCGCCCGATGCCCGCGAGCACCGCCTCCGACGGGCGCTGGTCCCGGCCCTGCTCGAGGCGGAGGTAGTAGTCGGCGCTGACGTCCGCGAGTGCGGCCACCTCGATGCGCCGGAGGCCGCTCACCCGTCTACCGTCCTCAGCGGGCAGGCCGGCGTCCTCCGGCCGGACCAGACCTCGTCGAGTGGTGAGGTATCGGCCGAGGGCCACTGCCCGGGTGATCACGTCGTCCGCTCCTGCACGGGGTCCAGGCGGCCGGTCAGAGTCCGCGGGACACTGCGGCGGCCGCGGCGAGCCAGGCGCGCTGGGTGTTCGACCGGAGGGCGTCGTGGCGGATGACCCCGTTCTTCAGGGCGGGATCGAACGGGACGACGACGACGTCGCGGACGTAGGGACGGAAGTCCTCGGCGTACGCGTTGGCGATGGAGGTGTCCTTCGCTTCGGCTTCGGAGACGATGACGACGGCGTTGCGCGCGAGTTCCGCACCCCGCTCGCTCACCCGGCTCACGGCGGTGAGGGTGAGCCGTGCGCCCTCCTTCTTGTCCTCGACGGTCGTGGTCGGGATGACGAGCTGGTCGGTGAGTTCCACCATGCGCCGCCAGTTGGGGGCGCCGGCGGAGTTGCCCGAGTCCATCACGATCAAGCGGTAGTACTTGGCCAGGACGCGGTGGACGAGGTCGACCTCGTCGGCGGTCACGACGTGTTCGCCGTCGGCCGCGGAGCGGAGGACCTCGTACTTGTCACCGGGCTGGTGGTGCACGAAGCGGGACAGGTCGGCGCGCTCCGCACCGGGGGAGAGGAGGTCACCGGCTGCGGCAAGGAGGTCGAGCACGGTCGAGTCGTGTCCGCCGTGCTCGGTCCGCCAGCCGAGCGTGCCCATGGTCTCGTTGTTGTCCCAGGCGGCGACACCGCCGCCGCCGTAGCGGGCGAACACCGACGACAGGTTGACGACGGTGGGCGTCTTGTTGGCCCCGCCCTTCTGGTTCGCGACGGAGATGGTGCGCCGCCTCGGGAAGTGGCGCGACACGGCGTTGACGTCGTCGCGTTCGGCCCGCTCGTTTGCGGACGGCGGCATGGAGAACCCGAGCTTGTTGAGCAGGCCGGCGAGCCCGTGCTGGGCCGGACCGATGGTCGGCGGGGCGAGGAAGGACGGCGCGTCACGCAGGTCCCGACGGGCGGCGGGCGCTGGCGTCTGCCCGCCCGTGGGCTGTTGCGGGGCGACGGGCGGCTGGTGCTGCGGCGCCTGCTGTCCGGGGGCCGGCTGGCGCTGGGTGGGCGAGGTCGGCGCGGCCTGCTGCGTGGGGACGGAGCGCTGCGCGGACATCGGCTGCGGCGCGCTGGGCTGTGACGCGCTGGGCTGGCTCGGGATCGGCTGGAACGGCGGGGCGTCGAACGTCGGTTGCTGCACGGCCGGACGCTGGGGCGGGACGGGCTGCGCCGGCGTCGTCTGCGCGGGGACGCGCGCCGGCGCGGGTGGCGGCGTCGTCGCCGATCCGGGCTGGGCGGGCGCCCCGGGCGGAGCCTGGATCAGCGTCACCCGGCGACTCGCCATGGGCGGTGCGGGTGCGGCGGGTGTGCCGCCCCGAGCCGGTGCCACCGACTGCGGTTCCTCCTGCAGTTCGCCGTCGACGCCGACCAGCAGCACGGTGACGCTCGTGGGATCGGTCACCGTCACCCGGATCGGCCGACCGGAGGTCCTGGCCTCGGCCTGCATCAGCTCGACGAGCTGGCGGCGGGCCGTTCCGGCGTCGGTGGCCGAAAGGTACCGCTCGGCGGTGCCCACTCGGAACACGCCGGAGTTGTCCGCCAGCAGCGAGGCCGTCATCGGCGGGAAGTCCTGTATGGAGGTCTTGTCGATCATGCTCAGCTCCTTCGCGGCGGGTGTGAACCCGTCACCACTATGCCTTAGTACAACGCATGTCGGATATTTGAGCGGAACCGAGACCCCCTCACCGATCGCTGTCGGTGCGGTCCCCGAGGCCGACGTACATCGATCGGTGGAGCTCGGCGACGTGCTCGGAGGCGAGGCGGCTCGCGGCGGCCACGTCGCCACGGCGGAGGGCGTCGACGAGCAGGGCGTGCTCCTCGTTCGACGCGCGGAGGTACTCGATCCGGTAGGGGATGAAGTAGGAGTACAGCTCGCGGGACACCCGGTCGTGGAGCTCCGCCGCGCCCGGTACCCCTGCCGACGCGGCCAGCTCGGCATGGAAGGCCGCGTCAGCCTCGCGGAACCGACTCCAGTCGGGCTCGGTCCGCATGGCCGCCACGAGTTCGTCGAGCCGACGTATCGACGCCACCTCCGACTCGGCCGCGGCAAGCGCCGCCAGCCCGGCCTCGAGCGTCGCCCGCTGGTCGATGAGCGCATGCACGTGGACGGCGTCCTCGCGGTACGCGGCGATCTCGGGCACGGTGCCCACCGTCGGCGCATCCGCGATGAACGTTCCACCCGTGTTGCCCTGCCGCCGGACGACGACGCCCTCCTCGCTCAACGCCCGGTACGCGCGCCGCACCGACATCTCGCTGACGCCGAACGCCCGAGCCGCCTCCTCGGGAGCCGGAAGCCGCTGACCGGGCACCAGCATCCCGAGTTCGAGCGCCAGCGAGATGCGCGCGCGGACGGTGTCCACGGCGGTCGTGCGCCGGATCGCTCCGAGCGAGGGTGAACCCAGATCCATGTCGCCCTCGTCTCGTGTCATGCCGGCGCAGCGGCGGTGCGTCAGCTCGCGGTCGGCTGCTCGGCGCTCGCCGCCGCCGTCGTCGCGCCGTCCGGCTCGGCGTCCAAGGGGAACCGCTTCCCCATCACGATACCGACCAGCATCGCCACCACGGGGATGAGGGCGAGGACGACGCTCACGGCGACGCTTCCGCCCGTGACGAGGGTGAAGTTCGACAGGACGAGCCACAGCGCGAAGGCGAGACCCACCACCGCGAGGATCGGGAACACCCGTGCACCCCAGGCGCGGCCGGCGACGAGCTCGGGTCGGCGCGCGAAGAAGACGAGGACGGCGATCGAGGTCGTCAGCATCAGCAGCACCATCCCGACGGTCGCCACCCCCGCCATGGAGCCGAAGACCCCGACGAGCGGGTCGAGGCCGGCGAGCGCGAGGGCGGCGAGGACGATGGCCGCCGTCACCGTCTGCACGATCGAGGAGGTCGAGGGTGAGTGGTGTGCCGGGTGGCGCCGGCCGAGACGGGCGGGCAGCACCGACTTCTGCGCGAGGGTGAACTGGTAGCGCGCGATGACGTTGTGGAACGAGAGGACGCACGCGAACAGGCTCGTGATGAGCAGGACCTGGACGACGTCGCGCATGATCGGCCCGAGGTAGGTGGTCGTCGTGTCGAGCAGGAGGTTGCCTTCGCCGGCGAGCGTCTGCTGGGCGACGGCGACGGCGTTCCCCGCGCCGATGCCCGTCACGAGCGCCCAGCACGAGATCGCGTAGAAGACGCCGATGATGATCACGGCCAGGTAGGTGGCCCGTGGGATGGTGCGCTCCGGGGTGCGTGCCTCGTCCCGGAAGACGGCGGTGGCCTCGAAGCCGATGAAGCCCGTCAGCGCGAAGAGGACGGCGACCCCGATCCCGCCGGTGAAGATGTTGGCCGGGTCGAAGGTCTCCACGGCGATGCCGTCCGCGCCGCCGGTCGCGAAGATGACGACGTCGAGCACGACGACGACGAGGATCTCGAGGGTCAGGGCGATGCCGAGCACCTTGGCGCTCAGGTCGATGTGGCGGTAGCCGAGCACCGCGACGATCGCCATCGTCGCGAAGGAGTAGAGCCACCAGGGCAGGCTCGGGCCGCCGAAGAAGGTGACGAGGTCGTCGAGCGCCCAACCCATGTAGCCGTAGACGCCGACCTGGATCGCCGTATAGGCGACGAGCGCCGTGAACGCGGAGCCGAGGCCGAGTCGAGAGCCGAGCCCGGCCGTGACGTAGGAGAAGAACGCGCCGGCCTCGCGGACGAACGGCGTCATGGTCACGAAGCCGACGGAGAAGACGAGGAGGATGACGGCGGCGAGCGCGAAGCCGATCGGGGCCCCGGCGCCGTTCCCGGTGCCGATCGCGATGGGGACGTTGCCGCCGATGACGGTGAGGGGTGCGGCGGCGGCGATCACCATGAAGACGATGGAACCGGTGCCGAGCTGGCCGTCGAGGCGCTGGCGCGGCTCGGCGATGGGGTTGACGGTCATGAGGTCACTTTCCGGGGGAGTCGGGGGACTCGGGAGGGGGAGCGGACGGGGTCGTTCAGTACAGCTCGGCGCGGCGATCGGCGAGGTAGGGGTTCTCCTGCCTGGCGCGTCTGGTGGCCTCCGGATCGATCGTGGCGATCATGAGGCCGGTGGAGTCCGCGTCGAGGGCGTCGAGGACGACGCCGTCCGGGCCGACGATGCTGCTGCGGCCGACGTAGGTGAGGTCGCCTTCGGACCCGACGCGGTTGACGTAGACGAGGGGGGTCTGGTTCTCCCAGGCGCGCACCGGGATGAGGCGCTCGGCGATGTGCGCGTACGGCTCCATCTGGGCGGTCGGGACGATCACGACGTCGGCGCCGTCGAGGGCCGCCGCGCGGACGGTCTCGGGGAACTCGACGTCGTAACAGATGAGCACGGCGATGCGGACGCCGTGCAGCTCGACGATCGGCGGCAGGGTGTCGCCGGCGACGAAGAGGTGCCGGTCGAGGTCGCCGAAGAGGTGCGTCTTCCGATACCGGAGCAGCTCCGTGCCGTCGGCGTCGATGAGGACGAGCGCGTTCGCGACACCGCCCGGGACGGGTTCCGGCAGACCGGCGAGGATCGCGATGCCGACCTCCACGGCGATGGACGCGACCCGGTCGACCAGCTCGGGCGTGGCGAGCGGGGCCAGGCGGTCGCCGAGGTTGTAGCCGGTGACGAACATCTCCGGGGTGACGAGGAGGTCCGCACCACGTTCCGACGCGCGTCGCGCGGCGTCGGCGATGAGGTCGAGGTTCGCCTCGACGTCTCCGAGGACGCCGTGGTGCTGCAGTCCGGCGACGGTCAGGGTCATGGCGGTGGTACTCCTCGGGTGGGGCGGGCGAATGTGTCCAGTAAACAGCTCAAAGTGATCTGTTTGATGTCCATCGTGTTGCAATCGGGTTTCGCCCACAAGAGGCGGGCGACATACTGGGGGCGTGTTCCCCCTCCCTGTCGACGTCCCGATCGTGCTCGGTGCCTTCGGCGGTCTGTCCTCCGTCGAGCTCACCGCGACGGTCGGTGAGCTGGGCGGTCTCGGCTCCTTCGGGCTCTACGGCTACGACGGCGAGCGCATCGAGCAGACGGCAGCCGCGCTCCGCCGGCGGACCGACGCCCCCTTCGCCCTGAACCTGTGGCTGCCGACGGGGGACGAGGTGGATGCCGAGGGCTCCGACGCCGCCTTCCAGGCCGCCGTCGCAGCCCTCCACCCCGTGTTCGACGAGCTCTCCCTGGACGAACCCGTGCGCCCACCGCGGTACACCCCGCCGTTCGACGAGCAGATCGAGGCGGTCCTGGAGGCGCGACCGGCCGTGGTCAGCTTCGTCTTCGGGGTCCCGCCCCGTCGGGTGGTGGAGGCCGCACACGAGCGAGGGATCGCCGTCGTCGGCACGGCGACCACGGTCGCCGAAGGACTCGCCCTGCAGGAGGGTGGCGTCGATGTCGTCGTCGGTACCGGGATGGAAGCCGGCGGACACCGTGTCTCGTTCCTGCGCCCGGCCGAGGACTCGCTCGTCGGCCTCGTCGCCCTCATCCCGCAGCTCGTCGACGCCCTCGACGTCCCGGTGATCGCGGCCGGTGGTATCGCCGACCGGCGCGGTGTCGCCGCCGCGCACGCGCTCGGTGCGTCCGGCGTCCAGGTCGGCACCGCCTTCCTCCGCACGGGTGTCTCCGCCGCAACCGACCAGCATCGTGCGGCCATCGTCTCGACACCGGCTGACGGCACGGTGCTGACGCGAGCGATGAGCGGTCGGCTCGGCCGGGGCATCCCGAACCGGGTGCTGCGCGAGATCGAAGCGTCGGGGGCCATCGCTCCGTTCCCGATCCAGAACTGGCTGACGGGCCGGTTCCGCACCGTCGCGTCCGAGCGTGGTCTCGCAGACCTCCAAGGGTTCTGGTCAGGTCAGGCGGCGCTCCTGACGCGTGACCGGCACGACGCCGCAGCGGTCTTCGCGGAACTCGCGGCGGGTCTGCCGGTCCCACCCAGGCGACCCTGACCCCGGTCGGCACCACACGCAGGACCGCGTAAGCTGGAGGGGACTTCCTGCAAGAGATGAGACGTTCACCGTGCCCAGCATTCCGTTCGACGGCGCCAAGCACGATCGGTACTGGATGGTCCCGATCCTGCGCGCGGTGGTCGCGCTCGCCACGGCAGGGGTCGTCACGTTCACGCAGGGGCACTCCTCGCAGTTCGGGCTGATCGTCTTCGGCGTCTTCGCGCTGCTCTCCGGCGCGATCGTCGCGGTGTTCGCCTTCCCGAACTTCTCCGACACCGTCACCCGTGCGTTCTTCCTCGGTCAGGGCGTGATCGGCGTCGTCACGGGCGTGTTCGCGCTCATGGTCAGTGGCGGTGGCCTGAGCATCTTCCTCTACGTCGTCACCCTGTGGGCCGCGCTGACCGGGTTCCTCGAGCTGTACAGCGGCATCCGTTGGCGCGGACGCCTCGCTGCGGCGAAGGACTGGACGGCTGTCGGTGCCTTCACGGTGCTGCTGGCCCTCGCGACGCTCCTCGTTCCGCCTGGCCTCGAGCAGCGTTTCGCCGCCCCGGGAGGTGTCGAGGGTGTCCTCCGTGCGGACATCGTCGTCGTCGGCCTCGTCGGGGCTTACGCCGCCATCATCGGCGTCTACCTCGTCATCGGCGGGCTGTCGCTGCGGTGGGCGGGCAACCGCCCCGCTGCCGCTCCGGCCTCCGACGACACCAACGGCACGGTTGGAGCCGCATCATGAGCAAGCCCAACCGAGACGACGTCCTGCGTCCCATCGAACTCCTCGTGCTCTCAGGCGTGATGGGCGTCTTCACCGGTGTCGTCGTCCTGATGTCCACCCGCGAGATCGTCCTGTCGCTGATCGGGCTCGGCATCGCGTTCATCGCCTCGCTCGTCGTGCTGGCGATGCTGGCGCTGGCCGTGAAGCCCGACTTCCAGGAGAAGCTCGACCTCGACGAGCAGGACGGCGACGACAAGCGTCCGCCGCGGCCCTCCGGCCACTGACCCGCCGGCGCCCGGTCCCGGTCCCGGTCCCTGAGTCGCCCCTCCGGTCCCTGAGCTTGTCGAGGGGCCGCCCCGTGTTCCCCGATCCGGCCCCTCGGTCCCTGAGCCTGTCGAAGGGCCCCGCTCCCCGAACCGACTCCGGTCCCTGGGCTTGTCGAAGGGCACGCCCCGGTCCCTGAGACTTCTCGGTCCCTGAGCCTGTCGAAGGGCCGCCCCGTAGCAGGCTCGGCGCCCGGTCTCCCGGTGCCGAGCCCGTCCGCGTGTCCTACGGCAGGTAGTCCACGAGGTCGTCGGACAGCCCGAGGTACGTCGCCGGGGTGAGCTCCAGCAGGCGCTGCTTGGCGGCGTCGCCGATGTCGAGTCGGCCGACGAACTCGACGAGTTCCGCCTGGCCGAGCCGCTTCCCGCGGGTCAGCTCCTTGAGCAGCGCGTACGGGTCCTCGATGTTCGAGCGGCCGGCGGTCACCTCGGCGCGGATGACCGTCTGGATCGCTTCGGCGAGCACCTCCCAGTTGTGGTCGAGGTCGTTCGCGAGCACGTCTTCCGCGAGGTCGATCTGGCCGAGCCCGCCGAGGATGTTGTCGAGCGCCAGCAGCGAGTGGCCGAAGCCGACGCCGATGTTGCGCTGGGCGCTCGAGTCGGTGAGGTCGCGCTGCAGGCGGGAGGTGACGAGGGTCGCGGCGAGGGAGTCCAGGATCGCGCTCGACAGCTCGAGGTTCGCCTCGGCGTTCTCGAAGCGGATCGGGTTCACCTTGTGGGGCATGGTCGACGAGCCGGTGGCTCCGGCGACGGGGATCTGGCGGAAGTAACCGATGGAGATGTAGGTCCAGATGTCGGTCGCGAGGTTGTGGAGCACCCGGTTCGCGTGGGAGATCTTGCCGTAGAGCTCCGCCTGCCAGTCGTGGGACTCGATCTGCGTCGTCAGCGGGTTCCAGTCGAGGCCGAGGCCCTCGACGAACTCCCGGGAGATGGTGGGCCAGTCGGCTTCGGGGTCGGCGATCACGTGCGCGGCGAAGGTGCCGGTGGCGCCGGAGAACTTGCCGAGGTACTCGTTCGCCTCGATCTGCCGGGCGATGCGCTCGAGTCGGTAGACGGTGACGGCGAGTTCGCGACCCATCGTCGTCGGGGTCGCGGGCTGGCCGTGCGTGCGGGCGAGCATGGGGACGGCGCGGAAGTCGACGGCCTTGGTGCGCAGGGCGTCGAGCACGAGCCGGAGCTTCGGCAGCCAGATGGACTGGACGGCCTGCGACACGGTGAGCGCGTAGGAGAGGTTGTTGATGTCCTCGCTCGTGCAGGCGATGTGGGTGAGTTCCGCGATGCGGTCGAGTCCCAGCTCGGACAGACGGTGGCGCACGAGGTACTCGACGGCCTTCACGTCGTGGCGCGTGACGGCTTCCTTCTCGGCCAGCCAGTCGATGTCGGCCTGCCCGAAGTCCAGGTAGAGGGCCCGGAGCCGCTCGACCTCGACGGGCGAGAGCGGGGAGGACCCGAACATGGAGTGCTCGGTGAGGTAGATGAGCCACTCGACCTCGACCTGCACGCGTGCGCGGTTGAGGCCGGCCTCCGAGAGGTATTCGCCGAGCGCCGTGACGGCGGGGCGGTAGCGGCCGTCGAGCGGGCTGAGCGGCTGGGCGGGGAATTCGGTCATGGGGTGGCTCCCTGGGTCAGTGCTGGTTCGAGCTGGTGGAAGAGGGATCGGCAGGCGTGGTCGATCATGCCGAGGACGGTTTCGAACATCTGCTCGTCCGAGTAGTAGGGGTCTGGGACGTCGCGGGTTCCGGCGGTGTTGTCGAAGCTCAGCAGCAGATGCACCTTCGAGCGGTCGGCGTCGTCGCTCGCCCAGGCGCGGAGGATGCGCTCGTGGCTGCGATCGAGGGCGACGACGAGGTCGTAGCTGTGGAAGCGGTCGGGGTCGAACTGCTTGGCGCGGTGCGCGGTGGCGTCGTGGCCGTGGGCTCGGAGGGCGGCGACGGTCCGGTGGTCGGCATGCTCGCCGACGTGCCAGTCGCCGGTGCCCGCGGAGGAGACCTCGACGAGCTGTTCCAGACCGGCGGCCGCGACGAGGTCGGTGAACACGCTCTCCGCCATCGGGGATCGACAGATGTTGCCCGCGCAGACGAAGCACACGCGGAACGGGGTGGTACCGGGGTCGGCCTCCCCGAGGGTGTTCATGCGTCTATTCTGGCCGACCGCGCCCGGGCCGTCGAACTGTTCCCGTCAGACTCCTCCACACCTCGCCGCCGGCACGGCCGCTCCACAACGCGAGGTCGCACCGGCATGGCCGCTCGATCGGTTCGGCAGAGTCGACGACAACACCGGCAGCCGTCCGGGCGGAGAGGAGGTTCCTGATGGGAGACGTCACGGAGACCATGTGCAGTGTCGATCGCGGGGCGGAGGACGCGACCGCGGTCCTTGAAGGGCGAGCCCGATGTCTCGAGGACGTGCTGTTCGAACTGAACACGGAGCTCTTCCGGTTCGTGCAGGCGCGCGCTGGCCAGGAGTGGGTCGGATCGGCGGCCACGCAGTTCTCCTGGTCGGCGGACGAACTCACCACCGTGCTCCGTGAGTCGGCCTCTGCACTCGATGAGGGGCTGAGAAGTGCCCGGGGGGCGGCCTCGTCCATGGTCGACGGAGGTGGGGCATGAGCGACGACATCACCATTCGCGGCGGCGGCGTCGTGGCGGTGGACACGGAGGAGCACCTCCGCTTCGCCGCCCTGCTCCTGGAACTCGGCGATTCGTGCGCGAGCTGGGCGGACCGCGCCGAGTCCGTGTCGACCGATGACTTCTCCCGCGTGCCGCTCGGCCCATCCGTCGTCCCCCAAGCCGACGCCAGGGCGGGGAGTGAGGCGGCGGCGAGGGCGGCCGCTCACCTCCGCCATGCGAGTGAGGACGCGACGCGGTTGGGAGGGAACCTGATCCTCACAGCGGAGAACTACGGACAGATCGAGCGGCAGGTCCAAGCGCTGTTCACCTTCGCCGGGGGCGTCGCCGGGTGGGCCATGGGCGCCTCGCCGCTGATCCCGCTCGCGATCCTGACCGCCGTCGGGGAGGTCGCGCTCATCAGGACAGCGTTCCGTGCGATCGTCGGGCTCTTCTCGTCGGAGGCCGTGGAGGACATCGACGAGGCCTCGGCTCGGTCGATGCGCGAGCTGGTCTCGTCACCTGCGTTCGTCGCCCTCGTGCGCGGCATGGTCTCGGGGTCCGACGAGTTCCTCATCGGGTTGTTCGGCCTCCCGGTCATGCTCGACGCCAATCGCTTGCGCGAGCAGGGGATCACCGGTGTCGCGTTCGCCGCATCGGTTGCGGCCAGCGTCGCCCAGTACGCCGGTGTGTTCACGCCTGCCCCGGTCCAGGCGGTCGAGGTGAAGACCAAGGGGTCGGAGCAGCGCCCCGCCCCTCCGACCACCTACGAGGAACTGGTCGAGCGCATGCCCCACGGCGGTGCCGATTCTCCCCAGATCCGCATCGAGCGCTACCAGGACGCTTCAGGAGCCGACCAATGGATCGTCTGGACAGGCGGGACGATCGAGGCCGGCTTCCCCGAGTCGTCGACGGAGCCCTGGGACAATCGCAGCAATGTGACCGCCGTCGCCCACACGGATGCCGAGAGCCTGGAGGCGACGCTGCAGGCCATGCGGCTCGCAGGTATCCCCGAGGGCGCCTCCGTGCTCCACGTCGGCTACTCCCAAGGGGGCATCGTGGCGTCCGGGATCGCCGCCAGCGGCCTCTTCGACTCCACCCTCGTCACGTTCGGGTCACCCGTCGAATCGTTCGAGTTCGATGACGACCTCGCACGCACCCATGTCGAACACACCGAGGACGTCATTCCGGCGCTCTCCGGCGAACGACGCGACTCGCTCAACGGAGGTACCGTCGTTCAGCGGTCCCTGTACGACGGAGGCACGCCGCCTCCCGGCGACGACCCGCTCCCTGCGCACAACCTCGATCGCTACCGCGAGACGGCACGCCTCATCGATCAGTCCTCCGAGGAACGGCTCACACCGGCGATCGATCCGCTCGCCGGGCTCACGGGCACCGGGGAAGCCCACCAGTACCGGGCCGACAAGGTCCTGCCGTGACCGTGGCGTCCGCGCCCGTCAGTCGCGCTTCTTCGGGCGGATGACGATGCCGAGCAGCCAGTTCACGATCGAGATGACGATCGCGCCGAGGACGCCCCACCAGAACCCGTCGACGCTCAGGCCGAACCCGAACCAGCCGCTGATGCCCGCGGTGATGAGGAGGAGGAGCCCGTTGATGAGCAGGCCGATCAACCCGAGCGTGAGGATGTACAGGGGGAACGCGAGCACCTTGATGACCGAGCCGATGATCGTGTTGACGATCGCGAAGATCAGCGCGACCAGCGCATAGGTGAGGACGATCTCGAGCGTGCCGCCCGGTGCGTAGGGGGTCATGTGCACGCCCGAGACCAGCAAGGTCGTGACCCAGATGGCGAAGGCGTTGGCGAGCAGGTTCAGCAGAAAACGTCCCATGGGGGCCATCCTCCCACTCCCGGAACGTCCACGACAGGGCCGGTCTGGGCAAGCGCACTGCATTCCGCCGCGGGTATCCGTCGCGCCCTAGACTCGTCGGGTGAGTGAGAACCCGCCTACCACCGCCCAGCCGGCCGCTCAGCCGGGCCGGAGCCCGGTCCGTCTCCGCCCCGAGATCGCCGATCTGCCGCCCTACCGACAGGGCAAGCCCGCAGCGCCCGACGCGTTCAAGCTCTCCAGCAACGAGGTCCCGTTCCCGCCGCTCGACGCCGTCCTCACGGCGATCACCGACACCGCGGCACACGCCCACCGCTACCCCGACGGTGCGGCCTTGGCGCTGCGCACGGCGCTCGCCGAAGCCAACGGCGTGACACCCGAACGCATCCACATCGGCGCCGGTTCGGTCGCGCTGCTCAGCCAGTTCATCACCGCGACCGCGGGTCCGGGCGACGAGGTCGTCTTCGCCTGGCGGTCCTTCGAGGCCTACCCGGGTCTCGTCACCGTCGCCGGCGCCACCTCCGTCCCCGTCCCGAACCGGGCCGACGGCTCCCACGACCTGGACGCGATCGCCGACGCCGTCACCGAGCGCACCCGCGTCGTCATCGTCTGCACCCCGAACAACCCGACGGGCACCGTCGTCGGACGTGAGGCATTCGAGACGTTCCTCCGCGCGATCCCCTCCGACGTCCTCGTCCTCCTCGACGAGGCCTACCGCGAGTTCGTCACCGACGACGACGCGGTCAACGGGATCCCGCTCCTCGACGCCCACCCGAACCTCGTCGTGCTCCGCACTTTCTCCAAGGCCTACGGACTCGCCGGCCTGCGTGTCGGCTGGGCGATCGGTCACGAGCTCGTCCTCGACGGCGCCCGCAACGCAGCCATCCCGCTCTCGAGCACGGCCCCCGCACAGCAGGCGGCCATCGCCGGACTCGCGAACGCCGACGACATCCGTGCGCGCGTCGCCGTCATCACCGAGCGACGCGACGCGCTCGCCGAGGCGTTGCGCGAGCAGGGCTGGTTCATCCCCGAGGCCCAGGGCAACTTCGTCTGGTTCGGCCTCGGTTCGCACGCTGCGGCGGCGAACGAGGTCTTCCTCGCCCACGGCATCGTGGGACGCGCCTTCCCCGGCGACGGCGTCCGCATCTCCATCGGCGAGGCGGAGTCGATCGAGCCGCTCCTCGCCGCGACCGCCGAGATCCTCGCCGCACTGCCGGCCGACCACCCGACACGAGAGGGAGTGCGCTCACGATGAGCCGTTCCGGAGACGACCCCACCGTGCCCAGCGTCCAGTTCATCGACGCCGCCGGCACCTTCGCGCCGAACGAGCACGCGGAGCGATACCAACCGTTCGTCGATCGCCTCACCGAGACCGATCTGCAGCAGTTCTACCGCGACATGGCGAACGTCCGCGCCTTCGACATCGAGGCGACGAACCTGCAGCGTCAGGGACAGATGGCGCTGTGGCCGCCGTCCCACGGCCAGGAGGCCGCGCAGGTCGGTTCCGCTCGGGCGGCGCGCGCGCAGGACCACATCTTCCCCTCCTACCGGGAGCACGTCGTCGCGATGATCCGCGGTGTCGACCCGATCGACATCGTCCGGCTCATGCGCGGCAACACCCACGGTGGCTGGGACCCGGCAGACCCGTCGAACGGCAACATGCACCTGTACACCCTGGTGCTCGCCGCGCAGACGCTGCACGCCACCGGATACGCCATGGGCATGACCTTCGACAAGGTCGTCGGCACCGGCGACCCCGAGCGTGACGCCGCGGTCCTCGTCTACTTCGGCGACGGCTCGAGCTCGGAGGGTGACGCGAACGAGGCGTACATCTACGCCGCCAGCTACCAGACCCCGCAGGTGTTCTTCCTCCAGAACAACCAGTGGGCCATCTCCGTCCCCGTCTCGCGTCAGGCGCGCGAACCGCTGTACCAGCGTGCGGCGGGCTTCGGCCTGGACAGCGTCCGCATCGACGGCAACGACGTCCTGGCGAGCTATGCTGCGGCGGCGAAGCACCTCGACGACGCCCGCGCCGGCCGTGGTCCGAGCCTCATCGAGGCGATGACCTACCGCATCGGTGCGCACACCACGAGCGACGACCCGACCAAGTACCGCACGGATGACGAGCTGCAGTCGTGGATCGCCCGCGACCCGATCATCCGGTTCAAGACGTACCTGCGAGGGCTCGGCGCGTCCGACGCGTTCTTCGCCGAGGTCGACGAGGAGGCCGCTGCCCTCGCCGAGGACACCCGTGTCAGGACCCTGGCCCTCGAAGCACCGGGTCGCGGACTCATCTTCGACGGCGTCTACTCCGAACCGCACCCGCTGATGGCCGAGCAGCAGGCTTGGCTCGAACGCTACGAGGCCTCGCTCGAAGGGGGCAACGCATGACGATCACCACCATGCCGATGGCGAAGGCGCTGAACGCCGGTCTCCGCAAGGCGATGACCGAGAACGACAAGGTCCTGCTCATGGGCGAAGACATCGGCCCGCTCGGCGGTGTCTTCCGCGTCACCGAGGGGCTGCACGCCGAGTTCGGCGGCGACCGCGTGCTCGACACCCCGCTCGCGGAGTCCGGCATCGTCGGGACGGCGATCGGTCTGGCGATGCGCGGCTACCGGCCCGTGTGCGAGATCCAGTTCGACGGCTTCGTGTTCCCGGCCTTCAACCAGATCACGACGCAGCTCGCGAAGCTGACCAACCGTCACGAGGGCAAGCTGCAGATGCCCGTCGTCATCCGGATCCCGTACGGCGGGCACATTGGAGCGGTGGAACACCACCAGGAGAGCCCGGAAGCCTACTTCGCCCACACGGCCGGCCTCCGGGTCGTGAGCCCGTCGACGCCGAACGACGCGTACTGGATGATCCAGGAGGCGATCGCGTCGAACGACCCCGTCGTCTTCCTCGAGCCGAAGAGCCGCTACTGGCCCAAGGGCGAGGTCGACCTCGACGGCTCGGCCGCCCCGCTGCACGGCAGCCGCGTCGTCCGCACCGGCACCGAGGTCACGCTCGCCGGCCACGGTGCCATCGTGAGTGTCATGCTCCAGGCCGCCGAGCTCGCCGCAGCCGAGGGGACGAGCGTCGAGGTCGTCGACATGCGATCGCTGTCACCCGTCGACTACGACCCGCTCGTCGAGTCCGTCCGCCGCACCGGCCGTCTGGTCTACGTGCAGGAGGCGCCCGGCTTCACGAGCGTCGGCTCGGAGATCGCGGCGACGGTCACCGAGCGCGCGTTCTATTCGCTCGAGGCACCCGTCCTGCGGGTGTCCGGGTTCGACACCCCGTTCCCGCCGGCGAAGCTCGAAGGCGTCTACCTCCCGGATGCCGACCGCATCCTCGAGGCGGTCGACCGCTCGTTGGCCTACTGAACATCGAAGGAAGACGAGGAACCACGATGAGTGATCTCCAGTTCGAACTGCCGGACGTCGGCGAGGGCCTGACCGAGGCCGAGATCGTCGCTTGGAAGGTCGCGCCCGGCGACACCGTGTCGGTGAACCAGGTGCTGGTCGAGATCGAGACCGCGAAGTCGCTCGTCGAACTCCCGTCCCCGTTCGCCGGCACCGTCGGCGCGCTGCTGGTCGACGAGGGGCAGACCGTCGACGTCGGGACGCCGATCATCAGCGTGAGCTCGGGTGGAGCCGCGGCACCCGCCGAGTCGACCGCCCCCGCACCCGCCGGAGCGACCGAGTCGGAGGCCGCCACCTTGGCCGCAGACACCGCTGCGAGCGTGTCCCCGGCCGAGGAACCGCGCCCGGGTGCCGTGCTCGTCGGGTACGGCAGCGCCGGCGCGACGTCCAGCCGTCGTCGTGGACGCGGCGCGACCCCGGTGATCGAGCCGGCGAGCCCTGCCGTCACCCCGACGCCGCCCGTGCGCCGCCAGCCTCCGACGAGCATCCCGGCAGCCTCGGCGCTGCCCGTCATCGCGAAGCCGCCGATCCGGAAGCTCGCCAAGGACCTCGAGGTCGACCTCACGACGATCGAGGGCACCGGACTCGCGGGCGAGATCACCCGCGACGACGTCATCCGCGAGGCCAGCCAGGCGAGCGTCTTCCGCAACATCGAGACGCCGGAGTGGGCGGACGAGCGCGAGGAGCGGATCCCCGTCAAGGGCGTCCGCAAAGCGATCGCGACCGCCATGACCCGCAGTGCGTTCACCGCGCCGCACGTCTCCCTCTTCGTCGACGTCGATGCGACCCGCACGATGGAGTTCGTCAAGCGCCTCAAGAACTCGACGGACTTCGCGGGCGTCAAGGTCTCGCCGCTCCTCATCATGGCGAAGGCGATGATCTGGGCGGTGCGGCGCAACCCGACAGTCAACAGCGAGTGGACGGACCAGGAGATCATCGTCCGCCACTACGTCAACCTCGGTGTGGCTGCCGCGACCCCTCGCGGGCTCATCGTGCCGAACGTCAAGGAAGCGCAGGCGATGAGTCTGCTCGAGCTCGCACGGGCTCTCGAGACCCTGACGCTGACGGCCCGCGATGGGAAGACGCCGCCGGCCGATCAGCAGAACGGCACGATCACGGTCACCAACATCGGTGTCTTCGGCATGGACACGGGAACCCCGATCCTCAACCCGGGCGAGGTGGGCATCGTGGCGCTCGGCACGATCAAGCAGAAGCCGTGGGTCGTCGACGGTGAGGTGCGCAGTCGCTTCGTCACGACGCTCGGTGCGTCCTTCGACCACCGGGTCGTCGACGGCGACGTCGCGAGCCGCTTCCTGGCGGACGTGGCCTCGATCATCGAGGAGCCGGCGCTGCTGCTCGACTGAGTCCTCGAGGCCGTGGACCTGCGGGGTTCCTGAGACGGCAGACCGGCGATTTTGAGAATCAGTATCAATAGGCGTAGCGTTGGGGCTCTCACCCCGATCGAGAAGGTTCATCAATGCGCGCTCGCACCCTGCTCCCGGCTCTCGCCGTCCTCCCGGCAGCCGCCCTCGTCCTCGCGGGCTGCTCCGGCAGTCCCGCCGCGAGCTCCACCGACGACGGCAAGATCAGCATCGTCGCCTCCACCAACGTCTACGGCGACATCGCCTCGAAGATCGGCGGGAAGGACGTCGAGGTCACGTCACTGATCACCTCGGCCGCCCAGGACCCGCACTCCTACGAGGCGAGCACGCAGGACCAACTCTCCATCAAGAACGCGGACGTCGTCATCGAGAACGGTGGTGGCTACGACCCCTTCGTCGACACCCTCCTCGACGCCGCGAAGAACACCTCCGTCGAGGTCGTGAACGTCGTCGACCTGTCGGGCCTCGCCCCTGACGACGACCACGCCGACGACGAGCACACGGAAGCGGCGCACACCGACGAGGCCCACGCCGACGAGGACGGCCACGACCACATCGAGGGCTTCAACGAGCACGTCTGGTACAGCCTGCCCACGATGGCGAAGCTCGCGGACGAGCTGGCGAAGGAGCTCGGCGAGCTCGACAGCGCCAACGCCGACACCTACACGGCCAACGCGAAGTCCTTCACCGACTCGCTCGCCACGATCGAGACCGCACAGGCGGCCATCAAGACAGCGCACGCCGGCGAGGGCGTCGCCATCACCGAGCCCGTCCCGCTCTACCTGCTCGAGGCCGCCGGTCTGAAGAACCAGACCCCGGAAGCCTTCAGCGAGGCCATCGAGGAGGGTACGGACGTCTCCCCGACCGTCCTCAAGGAGACGCTCGACCTCTTCAGCAGCGGAACCGTCGCCCTACTTGCCTACAATGAGCAGACGAGCGGCGCGGAGACCGAACAGGTCAAGACCGCCGCGGAGAACGCAGGCGTGCCGGTGCTGTCATTCACCGAGACCCTCCCGGACGGCAAGGACTACCTCTCGTGGATGACCGAGAACGTCGACGCCGTGGCGGACGCCCTGGGTCGATGACGAGCGGATCCACGGATTCATCCGGCCCCGTCGACGTCCTCGCGCTCGCCGGGGCCGAGCTCGGTTTCGGCGGACGCACCCTCTGGAACGGTCTCGACCTCTCCGTGCGTCCGGGTGAGTTCCTCGCGGTGCTCGGCCCGAACGGCTCTGGCAAGACGAGTCTGCTGCGGACCATCCTCGGGCAGCAGCAGCTGGACCGAGGGACCATCCGCGTCGCCGGCGGACCGGTGCACCGCGGGGACCGCCGCATCGGGTACATCCCGCAGCAGAAGCTCATCCCAGCGGGCACACCGATGCGTGGCCGCGACCTCGTCGCGCTCGGCGTCGACGGCCACCGCTTCGGACTGCCCATCCGCTCCGCCGCGACGAGGCGCCGGGTCGACGAACTCATCGCGTCGGTCGGGGCGAGCTCGTACGCCGACGGACCGGTCGGCACGCTGTCCGGCGGCGAGCAGCAGCGGCTCCGCGTCGCCCAGGCGCTCGCGGACGACCCGATCCTGTTGCTCTGCGACGAGCCGCTCCTCAGCCTCGACCTCCAGCACCAGCGGGGCGTCAGCGAGCTCATCGACCGCCGCCGCCGGGAGCACGACACCGCGGTGGTCTTCGTGACGCACGACGTCAACCCGGTGCTCCACATGGTGGACCGCATCCTGTACCTCGCCGGCGGCAGCTTCCGGGAGGGGACGCCGGACGAGGTCCTGCGGAGCGACGTGCTCTCCGAGCTCTACGGCACACCGGTCGACGTGCTGCGCAGTCACGGACGCGTCGTCGTCGTCGGCATCCCCGACAGCGAGACGCACCATCACCATCACGATGAGGATCCGCGCACCGGCGCCGTGGGGGTGGGCGCATGAACGCCGACGACCTCTGGGGACGGCTCTTCAACTTCCAGGACTACGGCGCGCTGCTCGAGCTCGTGCAGAACTCGATCATCGCGGGCGCGGTGCTCGGCATCGTCGGTGGGCTGATCGGTGTGTTCGTCATGCAGCGCGACATGGCGTTCGCGGTGCACGGCATCAGCGAGCTGTCGTTCGCCGGTGCCGCCGGGGCGCTGCTGTTCGGCGCGAACGTCGTCATCGGTTCGCTCGCGGGCTCGCTGGTCGCGGCGATCCTCATCGGGCTGCTCGGCGCGAAGGCTCGCGACCGCAACTCGATCATCGGCGTGCTCATGCCCTTCGGCCTCGGGCTGGGGATCCTCTTCCTCGCGCTCTATCCCGGCCGCAGTGCGAACAAGTTCGGGCTCCTGACCGGGCAGATCGTGTCCGTCGACGACCCGCAGCTGGGACTGCTCATCGTCATCAGCATCGTCGTCCTGGTCGCGCTCCTCGTGCTCTGGCGGCCGTTGAGCTTCGACAGCCTCGACCCGGACGTCGCCGCGGCGCGCGGGGTGCCGAGCCGGTTCGTGTCGCTCGCCTTCATGGTCCTGCTCGGGCTCACGGTCGCGGTGTCGGTGCAGATCATCGGAGCGCTGCTCGTGCTCGCGCTGCTCGTGACGCCCGCCGCCGCCGCGCTCAGGGTCTCCTCGTCGCCGTTGCTCGTGCCGCTGTTGAGCATGCTCTTCGGCTTCGTGTCGGCCGTCGGCGGCATCCTGCTCGCCATCGGCGGGTCGCTGCCCATCAGCCCGTACATCACGACGATCTCCTTCCTGATCTACCTCGTCTGCCGCATCCTCGGTTCCCGCAGTTCACGGAGCCGGGCCAGGGTGTCCCGTCGCGGCGGGGCTCGGAGCGAGGCCGGCCCGATCGGTGACCGCGTCGAGGTCGCGCCGTGAAGGTGAACGGCGCGCCTGGAACGCAGCGCCCGCCTTCGGAGCGTCCTCCAAGTGGTTCCCGGGTACCCTTGAAGCGACAGGCAGGAGCACCCGTGGCGAAGCGCAACACCTGGCAGCGTGAAGCTGTCCGCGAGGCCCTCGGTGGCAACGACGGATTCGTGAGCGCCCAGGGGCTGCACGCCGAACTCCGCGACACCGGCTCCCCGATCGGGCTCGCCACCGTCTACCGCGCCCTGTCCGACCTCGCGGTCGAAGGCGAGGCCGACTCGCTGCAGTCGCCGGAAGGCGAGAACCTCTACCGCGCCTGCACGCCGGGCACCCACCACCATCACCTCATCTGTCGCAATTGCGGTCTCACGATCGAGATCGAGGCCGACGAGGTCGAGGCGTGGGCGCGTTCGGTCGCATCACAGCACGGGTTCACCGAGGCCAAGCACGTCGTCGACGTCTTCGGCCTCTGCGAGAACTGCTCGGCGGCGGCCCAGCGCGCGTGAGGCCGCAGTGAGCAGGACGACCGGCACCCTCGGGGTCGACGACGACTGGACCGCACCCGACGACGACGGTGCGGAGCACTGGGGTCGCACGGAGGGCCGCGATCCGCGGAACCTCCGCACCCCGCTCCTCATCGGCGCGGCACTCGCGGTGGTCGTGGGGCTGTTCGTGCTCCGCGCGCTCATGCCGCTCGGCGAAGCCCTCACCCCACCGACGGCCGTTCGCGACTTCGTCACCCTGACGCTCAGCGTCGTCGTGGAGTCCCTGCCGTTCGTCGTCCTCGGCATCGTCCTGTCGATCCTCGTGCAGATCTGGTTGCCGGACGGCTGGCTCGAGCGGTGGCTCCCGTCGCAGCCGATCCTCCGCCGTGCCTGCATCTCGCTCCTCGGCATGTTCCTCCCGGTGTGCGAATGCGGCAACGTCCCGCTCGCCCGAGGGCTCATCGTGCGCGGGTTCACGGTGCCGGAGTCGATCACGTTCCTGCTCGCCGCGCCGATCCTCAACCCGATCGTCATCGTGACGACGCATCAGGCCTTCGGTTGGGACGGCGGCATCCTCGTTGCCCGTCTCGTCGGCGGCTTCCTCCTCGCGAACCTCATCGGCTGGCTGTTCAGCAAGCACCCGGACCCGAGCTCGCTGCTCACCCCGACCTTCCAGGCCAGCTGCGAGGTGACGGAGCAGCACGGACACGAGCACACACGCATCGAGCGCAGCCTGCAGCAGTTCGTCGCCGAAGCGCGCGCGATCATGCCGGCGCTCCTGATCGGTTCCGCGGTCGCGGGTGCCGTCCAGGTGCTCGTGCCGAGGGAGGTGCTGGTCACGCTCGGTGCGAACCCGGTGTGGTCGGTGCTCGCCATGATGACGTTGGCCGTCATCGTGTCGATCTGCTCGAACGTCGACGCCTTCTTCGTGCTGTCCTTCGGATCGACGTTCATGCCCGGTTCCATCGTCGCCTTCCTCGTCCTCGGCCCTGTCGTCGACGTCAAGATGCTCGCGCTCATGCGCACGACCTACACGACCAGGACCCTCGTGATCATCACCGCGGTCGCCCTGCTGTTCTCGGCGGCCCTCGGATTCGGAGTGAACGCCCTTGCCTGATCAGACCTCGACCCACGACCACGCGCAGATCCTGGACTCGGCGGGAGCGGACCCGCGGAAGGTCTCGCTGCTCGAGCGGCTGCGGCAGCGCTGGTGGGGCGTCCTGCTCCTCGTCACCGCAGCGGTCTGCATCCTGTGGCTCGCCATGACCGATCGCCTCGGTCTCTACATCCACCCGCGCTACTTCGTGTTCACGGTCATCATGGCGCTGATCGCCGTGGCGCTCGGCATCGTGAGCGTCCTCGTCCACGTCGACACGGAGGCTGTCCCGAAGCGCCGTGGTCGCACGGTGCTGCAGCTCGCTTCGGTGGTGGGCAGCCTCGCCGTGGTGGGTTCGATGGTCGTGCTCCCGCCCTCCACGCTGTCGGTCGCGACGGCGGATCAGCGCTCCGTGAACTCCGGCACGCTCGCCGGCGAGGTGCAGGGACAGGATGCGCAGACGGTCCTCACCTCGAACCCGGACTTCAGCACCTTCGGCATCAAGGACTGGGCGACGCTGTTGCGCCAGACCACCCGGCCCGCCGACCTCGAGGGGCGGGCGTTCACCGGCGTCGGCTTCGTGATCGCCGATCCCGATGCGGCGGGCGTCTTCTACGTCTCGCGGTTCGTCGTGAACTGTTGCGCCGTCGACGCGCAGCCGGTGGGTGTCCCGGTGGAGCTCGACGGGTGGTCGCAGGAGCTGAAGGCCGGCGACTGGGTCGAGGTCTCGGGGACCCTGACCGCTGGCGACGCCACCCACCCGCTCGTGGTCGGCACGGCGAAGGTCGACAAGGTCGCTGAGCCGGCGGACCCGTATGACTACTGATCGACGTTCCGCCGGGCGCGGCCGGTCGACGCGGTCCGACGGAGACCGGAGCGGCTTCGGCCGACTGGTCGCGATCGTGCTCGTGGCGCTCGTCGTCATCGGTGGCAGTGCAGCCGTCGTCGGTCTCACGCAGGGGCCGAAGCTGGTGCGCACGGTGGTGGACCCGACCGGTCTCGTCGAGTCGCGCGGTCAGCGCGTCGTCATGGCGGTGAACCAGCCGATCGCCGATCTCGGAGCGGACCGGGTCAGCGTCGAGCCGGCGGCGGACTTCGACGTCAGTACGGGTGACGGCGGGATCACCCTGGTCTTCCCGGAGCCCCTCGCCTACGGGACGGACTACCGGATCACCGTCGACGGCGTGACCGCTCCGGGCGGTGGGCCGTCGGCGAAGCTGACGACGTCGTTCTCGACGCCGCCGGTCGAGGGCTACTCCCTCGTGCGGGGTGAGGCGAAACAGGGTGGTTCGGCAGCGAAGAAGCCCGAGGACCGGATCATGCGACTCGCGCTCGACGGCGGGGAGCGACAGACGGTCTACCGCGCGGCGAAGATCCAGGAGTTCGCGACGATCGGGGATTCGCTCATTGTCGTGGAGCAGGACTCCGGCGGGCTGGGTCGCATCGTCGTGGTGGACACGAGGGACGGCGCCACCCAGGAGGTGAAGCTCCCCATGGGGGGCATGATCACCTCGTTGCAGACCGCTCCCGCGCAGAGTCGCGTCGGGTTCCTCTTCACGGAGCAGTCGTTCGGTCGGGACGGCGGCGACAACCTGACGCTGTACTCGTTCGAACTGCGTTCGGGGAAGCCGACGGGTCCGGAACGGGTGGGCGGGATCGACGGAGCCGCGGTCGAGGCGGCCGAGTGGTCGTTCGTGCCGCGCACGTCGTCGATGCTCGTGAGGACCGTGGACAACTCGCTGGAGTTGCTGGATCCGGCGGCGACCACCGCTCCGGTGCTCCTCGGTCGAGCCGCCCTGATCTCGAGCTACATCCCGGGAACCACCAAGGTCGTCATCGAACAGATCGACGGCGTGGTGGTGCTCGACCTCGCGACGGGGAAGAGCGAGCCGTTCGTGCTCCCCTCGGTGGCGCCCACCGAGATCCCCGGTCAGCTCGTCGCCCTCACGGAATCCTTGTCCGCCCGCATCTATGCGGACTACGACCGTGCGGCGGGGACCACGCAGCAACGGGTGTTGGCGATCAAGGACGGGGCGACGGCTGTGCTCTACACGCCGGAGCCGGGTGCGGTGATCTGGTCGCTGTGCGCGAGCCCGAACGCGGAGTACGTCGCGGTCGTCGTGGTCCCCGACTTCGCCGATGCCGGCTTCGACGGGTACGCGAACGCGCCGATGCCGAACGGTCCGCAGATCGAGGTCGTCGAGGCCCGCACGGGGAAGGTCGTCGGTACGCAGCCCGGATTCGACCTGTCCTGGTGCGCGGGTACGGGCATCGCGCAATGACCGGTCGACGTGGCCGTTTCGCCCCGGCAGGCGAAAACCGCGTCTTTCCGGGAGACACGCCCGGGATGCAAGCGGAATTTGCCACGATCCCGAGACACACGTAGAGTAATCACTCGTCACCCCAAAGGTGCGGGAAGCGGAAGAGCTTCTCGGCCTCAAGCGGGGACAATCCCCAGCCAAAAGCGAGAACATTTCGATGTTATCGTTTCAAGTCTCGGTTGGATGACCTCCTCCTGGTGTCACTCGTGCTCAGCATGACTCTGTTCGCAGAGCGGCTGAAACGCCGAGTTGACAACAAGCCGGGAAGATGTAAGATAGAGAAGTTGCCCTGCAGGGCGGTCATGATGGCCAAAGGCAGGAGCATCCGATCCTTGAGAACTCAACAGCGTGCACAATGTCAAATGCCAAAAACCTCGTGCAATTGATGCCTTCCTTTTCGGTTGGTTGATGTTGCGGGAGATTCCTTTGGAAAACATTTAAACAAAACAAAGTAAGTCAGTAATGATTTGTTCTGTCAGTTTCAAACTTGCATCGTGTTCACCTATTC